>CAJPOP010000001.1 GCA_905372305.1 Candidatus Saccharimonadota bacterium | reverse complement strand
GGAGTTCTGAGGAAAGCTCCTCGCCGGTTGATTGCAATCGCTGTACGGAGTCGATTGGAGTAATTCCAGCGTCTATTTCCAACCCCAACAACTTATCCAACTGCTCCTCCAGCGGCAAATTCGGCACGTCCCTCGCCCGCTCTAGCAGCCACTCACCAAATGGCTGAAAGGTACTATTCGCTAGCATGCTCTCTAGCCACAGCTGCCGATTTTTATACGCGTGGAGGCTGAGCCGCCAGATATCCAGCGCCGAAAAGCCAAACGCCGGATGGGCGATGACCTCTGGCAGCAGGCTGTTGGCGGCGTCGAGGTTATTTTGATGAATCGCCATGACCACTCGTGCTAGTTTGTCCAGCGCTTGAATAATGTCTTGCTCTAAAATATCGTCGTGGCGCTCGTAATTAACGGTCAGATTCTCCCGGTACAGGTATGGCAGCAGCTCGATCAGCTCCTTGTGATGGCGGGCGATGACGGTGATGTGTTCTGGTTTTTTGCCGCGTTTAATCAGCTCGGCAATTTGCCGGGCCACCCCTGCTCGCTCCTCGCTCACCGAGGCAAATTCCTGGATTTCAACCCGCGCGCCGTTACCAGACGCGTGCGCGGTCAATTGTTTCGACAAGCCGTTAATGGTGTCCTCCAGGCGATCCGTTCCCTGGGTAATCACTCCGCGTGCCACTGTCAGGATATCAGCTGCCGAGCGGTAATTGTCCGTCAGCACGATGATTTTCGGGTCGTGATAGTGCTGGCGGAAGCGCTGGATATTGCCAACGTCCGCGCCCTGAAAACTGAAAATCGCCTGGTCGTCGTCGCCGACCGCCATGATGTTGGGATTGTCCTCATCGCCAGTCAGATCGAATAGCAGCCGCAGCTGCGCCAGGTTGGTATCTTGAAATTCGTCGACCATGATGAACTGAAATTGCTCCTGAAGGTTGGCGCGTAGTTCCGGGTGGGATTCGCAAGCTTGAATAACCGATAAAATCATGTCGTCGTAGTCAAACAGCGAGCGCTCGGCCAGCACGTTGCCATATGCTTCGTAGACGTCGATGGCGGCGGATAGTTTCTCGCTGGCGGCGAAATCCTTCAGGACGAATTCGCCAGCGGCGTTCTTTTCGCACCACTTGTTTTTCCAGGCGGTCAGTGGTTTGGTGGAGTTGGCGTCGATCGCCTCTTGGGCGGCGTGGGCGATGCTGAGTGCCAGGACGTTGGCATACGGAGTGACGGACGGCGGTAAATTGGCGGGATTTTGGGCGACGGCCGCAAGGTTATGCGGCGCTGAATTAGTGGAATTTTTAGGAGCTTCTGTGGCGTTCCTAGTGGTTTCATGAGAGATTTTCTCAGTAGTTCCATTGGTAATTTTGGCGATTTTCTCCGCCAGCGGCGCAAATAATTCAATGGTTTTTTTAGAAATTTTGCTCGCGAACACCTGCTGGACGTCAGCGGTAATGTCGGCGATCACCCGCTGATTATCCGCCGTAATCGCCTGCAGTTCCGCCGGCGTGAGGCCGCTCTGCTTGAACTCGGAAATGACTCGGATCAGCTCGCTGGTGTAGACGAATTCACCGTTGTTTTTAACGCTCAGCGGATTACGCCAATCAAGCCCCTCCAGAATCCCCGTTACGATTTGGTGCTGTGTCAATTCGTCCGCTGGCTGACTATCAGCGCCATGAAAAAAATATTCCCTGTGCTGATTGATAATCTCCGTGCCGAAGCTGTGAAAAGTGTGAATGGCGATTTTATAAGCGTCCTCGCCGATGATCTGGCGCAGGCGCTGGCGCATGTTGGCAGCGCCGCTCTCGGTAAACGTCAGGCATAAAATACTATCCGGCAGCGTGTCGGTCTGGCGCAAAATCTGGGCAGTGCGCATACTCAGCAGCTCGGTCTTTCCCGTGCCCGGCCCGGCGATCACCAGGAGCGAACCGTGAATATAATCGACCGCTTGGCGCTGATTAGCGTTCAGCTTGGCGTAGCGAGTTTGAAAATCCATATAACTATTTTACTGCATAACGCTGGCGTTGGCTAAAAATTACGCGAATGGAACGGCGCGCACGACTCGTCGGAGAAATTCCGGCCGCAAGTTGACGACGGATTTTACCGGCAAATTAGCGGCAATTCGCCGTTGGTGGTAAAATATAATTATGAATACGACGACGTATGACGTATTAGCGCTGGAAGAAATTGCCAAGGAAAAGTTTGATTTTTCGGTTGAGATTCAGTCGATAATTTTGCCGATGAGCGATGTTGGCCGGACGGCAGCGGCTAGCGTATTCTTGACGAGTAAAAATCATTTGGCGGTGTATGTCGAGGCGTCGTCGTCGGCTACGCTTGCCGATATTAAAAAAATAGTGCGTCGTATGGGTTTGAAGGTCGAGGAATTTTTACCGCCGAAAGGACAGCCGAATTATTTTGACGACATCGGCCGCGAGCGTTTTCAGAGCGTATTTCCTGGCATGAAAATTATATCAAGCGGCGATTTGCTGTATTACCGGACGCTGGCGCCGTACAATCCAGCGCTGGGCATTATCTCCGAGGTAAAAAACGGCGAAATTTATCAGTTTGATCCGGATGCACGCGGCGGCTGGCGGATTGGCGCGCGGTTTCGATATAAAAGGATTCAGGCTGATTGATGGAAGATTATCTGGATATTGTCAAGAGGAATTTGCTGTCGCCGATTGTGCTGGCAATCTTCCTGCTGGCCGGGGCGCTGATTTATGTGCGCGAGTACCGTGATGCTTGGTTTATTTCGGTGGTGATCGTGGTCAATTCGCTGATCGGCATCGTTCAGGAAATTCGTGCCAAGCGGGTGCTGCACCGGCTGGAGCTGATGAGTGCGCCTCGGGCGCGGGTGTTGCGCGACGGCCAGGCGGTGGAGGTGTCGTATGATTCGCTGGTGGTGGGTGACGAGATTATCCTTAGGGCTGGCGATGAGCTGCCGGCGGACGCAGAAGTAACGGTGTCGAAGGGTTTGGAGCTGAATGAAAGCATGCTCACTGGCGAGTCGGCGGCGGTCGAGAAAGTGGCTGGCGACACGGTGCTGGCGGCAACCACGGTGCTGGCGGGCGAAGGTACGGCGCGGGTCGCGGCAGTCGGCGACCAGACGAAGGCCGGCGCCATCAGCCAAGTCCTCAAGCGCTACAAACCGGAATTGACACCGCTGCAGGTGGCGATTTGGCGGGCGATCACTTTCTTGACATATGGCGCGATTGTGTTGGCGACATTGATTTTTATAGTGTATTATTTCTCGGGCGATGACGTGGTGATTATATTAAAGACGATTACTTCGGCGGCGGTAACGGTGGTGCCGGAGGGATTGCTGCTGGCCAGTTCCCTGCTGCTGGCGTTCGGCTCGCTGCGGCTGGCGCAGGCCAAGGTGTTGCCGCAAAAGTTGGCGGCGATCGAGGCGATGGCGCTGCTCAATCTGTTGGCGGTCGACAAGACCGGCACGCTGACCAGCGACGAAGTGACGCTGGAGCGAGTGGTGGCGTTTGATGAGATGATGCCGGAAAATTCAGTGCCGGATACCTCAGAAAAATCCGCAGCCCAAGCGACCGCAGGCAGCCCAGCGCATAGATTTTCGGAGACAAAACTGTCTGAAGCTGCTTCAGACATTGCCGAGTTGGCCGCCCTCATTGCCCATGAAACTAGCGGCGGCAATATCACCGGGCAAGCGATCCTCGCAGAAATCACGCCGCCCAAGCACGCGGAAATCATTGAGGTGATGGCCTTTTCCTCGGCGCGCAAGATGGCGGGCGTTCGGGCAAAAATTGACGGGAAAACCAGGACATTGATGATGGGGGCGCCGGAGTTTGTGGCCAAGTTAGCGCCGGTTGACGCTATGTTGCAGTGCCAGCTGGACGAGTGGGCGGACAGCGGCCTACGGGTGCTGATGCTGGCGGAATTTGACGATGAAACGACGAAGTTGAAGGATTTGCCAGACGGTTCTGGGCGGGCGATCGGCGCGGTGATTTTGCGCAATTCCCTGCGCGACGGCGTGATTGATACGGTCAAGTTCCTCCAGGAGCAAGGCGTGGTCATTCGGGTGATTTCCGGCGACAATCCGCGCACCGTTCAGCACATCGCGCGCCAGGCGGGCATCGATAATCCAGACAAGGCCATTCTCGGCTCGGCGCTGGCGGGTCTCAGCGACAAGGCCTTCGACAAAGCTGCTGATGAACACACAATTTTTGCTCGCGTGCTGCCAGAGCAAAAGGAGCGGCTGATCGCTCATTTCAAGCAGTCTGGCAAGTTCACCGGCATGGTCGGCGACGGCGTCAATGACGCGCTGGCGCTGAAAAAATCCGACCTCGGCGTGGCGATGTACGCCGGTGCTCCAGCCTCGCGGCGAGTGGCGGACATTATTTTACTCAACAATTCGTTTACGTCTCTACCAATCGGCATGAAACTGGGTAATCGGATCATGCAAGCAATCGAAGTCATCGCCACGCTGTTCTTTCACAAGATTATTTACGGCGTGGTGCTGCTGCTGAGTACTATGCTGGTCGGGCTGAATTATCCGTACGCGCCGCGGCACATCACCTTCCTCAATATTTTCCTGGTGACCATGCCGACAATTATGTGGACGCTGTTTCCGCCGCGTCCGCGCCACCGGGTCAATCCGGCGCATTTCTGGCGCGACACCTTGCAGGCGGTGGCGCCGATCGCGCTGCTGACGGGTCTGACGGTGGCGTTTACCTATTGGTCGGGCGTGACGCTGCATCCACATCAAGCGGCCGAGGCAGCGACGATGACAGTTCTGACGGCGACGTTCTTTGGGATTTATCTGGTGTTTTTGGTCGGGCCGATGCTCGGTGTAATTTTGGACAAGCGAGCGCATCTGGCGCGGACGCTGTACATGGCAGGCGTACTGTTTGTTACCTTGGTGAGTTTTGGTGTCGAGCCGCTCAGGCAGTTCTTTGACTTTACTGTGCCGAATATTATCCTGCTCTGGCCGGGCATCGCCGTGGTTGTCATCGTCGCTCTAGTCCAGTGGTGGCTAGCCCGCCGCGCTGGCAAAAAATTAACTGCTAATGAATGCCAGAAAAAAGTATAATCGCCATAAAAAACGCCGGCAGGCAAATATCGTATGCCTGCCGGATCATTCTTGACAGTCCTGGTTTATATAGCTTCTTCTGGAAGCGGCTTTATGTCCAACAGTTCGCAATGTCTTTTATTATACCAATCATCCAGCTCGGCGCAATGCTCCCAATTGTATACGGCATAGCCTAGCTCATAACAGATATCTTTAACAAATAGATTTTCCTGTTTTTTAGAAAGAGTGATACCCATCTCGTTAAGAGATTCTTCTGCTACGTCAGCTACTTTTTTGTTTTCATTTTCATTAAGGCGCTTCTGTATAAGTTTTGCCCACAGTATGGCATGAGCGCGCTTCATTAAAATCTTAGCTTCATCTGCCGAGTCAAACGGATTCTCATCTGGTTGCTTTTGTTTGTCACCGTAGACGTTGGTTGTATATGTTTTGTCTCCTTCACCAAAAGTAAGCTCTACATCCCATACCTCATCTTTCAATCTTCGGTAGGTTTCTTCCCTGTTAATGATAGCGTCTGCTCGCTGAATTTTTTCATCTCCGGCGCGGCGCTTTGCTTCGTCTTCCGCTGCTTCAGCTTCAAGGATTTCTTTTGGTATGTTGTCTAGGGTGTCTGTTACCAGCGGATAACTTCCAATAACCATATCAGTAAGGTTGTCAGTGACAGTTATCTGCTGATTATGGTGTCCGCGCATAGCTCGCGCCCAAGCTGCTTCTAGTTTCTTTGGATCAGAATCTTTATTCACTAGTACATGAACGCCGCCAAGATCTAATAATGCTTGATTTTCCTCTGGAGTTTCTGGGCTGGTTGGAATGTATTTCTGTGTCAGCTTTATTGCATCGCCGAAGAATACTCTACTTCTAAGAAGATCGTTTCCGTTAACTGCTGGAACTTTTTCAAGTGGGCTGTGATGAGTGTAGTCGGATCCGTCTTCAACATTTCCATCGCCATAGTTTTCTAAGCTTTCCCAGCCAGTTGCTTTTTGCTTGACTGACACTTCTTGTTCTGGTGATTTGGATATTTCTGTCATGATATATAAAACTCCTCCTTTATACTAGTAGTAACACTGTATCAGCGGCACGAGTCCGTGTCAAATTTACTGATGTTCCGTATTAAGTGTTAACACGCCAGTCGATTTATTTCTTATCAAGAACAACCAAGTGCTCAATATGCGGCGTTCTTGGGAAAAAATTATAGCCCTGATGGTGTATGATTTCATATTTTTCCTGAAGCAGACTGACATCTCGGGCTTGGGTGACAGGGTTACAGCTGAGATAAATGATGCGCGGCGGCAGTTTTTGCAACAATGTTGCAATAACGTCGGGATGCAGACCAGCGCGCGGCGGATCAACGATGACTATTTCCTTGCCTGTAATATAATTGAGAGCTTGTTCGCTGGGAGCGAGGACGGCGCGGGCGCCGGTGCGGTCAAGTTCGGTGATGTTGCGCTGCATTTCGCGGACAGCATCGGCGTTAATTTCCACCAGCGTGACATTGCCGCCGCCAATAGTCAGACCAATGGTGCCGACGCCAGCATAGAGGTCGAGAGTTGATAATCTGACAGCTCGAATATCATCAGAAAATAATCCGGGACCCACGTGAAGTTGCCCAGATTTTTTCTGAGATATTGCTCGCTGTTGATTATCGGTGTAGCCATGTGTCGCCAACTGATCCAGCTGGCGCTCTTGGCGTGCCTTATTGTACGGCACCCACTCCTTCATATCGCGCAGCGCCTGTTCGTAAACTGGGATGTTGACTTGGAAAAAGCCTTCGCAGGCGTAGCGGAATGGTATGCCCAGGATGGTGTCGGTCAAGGTGGTGTTGCCGAAATGCGCTAAGCGCTCGGTGATGCGGCTGGCTGGCGAGCGCGGATCGGAATAGATAATTTCCCCGCCCTGGGCCGGTAATTTGGCGGCTTCATCAGCGGTAATAATCTCAGGCAAGCGATCCTTAAGATACAACTGCCATACACAACTTCCCGACTGATCGCAGCGGACGAGCAAGGTCTTGAGCTGGCGAGCCGCGACGCGTTTATGGCGCAGCAAATCGCGGACAGCCCGCGCCAAGTTGTTGATTTCTGGGTGTGCCAAACTTGTGCCATTGACGACAATCTTACCTTTGCTGCCGCGACGGAAAAATGCCAAGTCAAGTGTATCGCCAGATAATTCTTCACGGTCGCTATCCGAGTCTATCCTTCGGGTATCATCAGAAAATAATCCGGGACCCACGTAAGCCAGCCCAGATTTTTTCTGAGATACCGCTCGAGACACTACTGATTCGCTATACCAACTAAATTCAACTTTGTTGCGATAACCATATGCAACATTGTTGCAATAAATGTCAATCGCTGCTGGTAATGTAACATTATGCAGCGCGAACGCGTCGTCGATCAATTGCCTTTTGCACGCCTGTTCAATCTCGAGCGGCATGATTTGCCAAGGACTGGTTGAAAGATAACTATCCGGATCGCGCGGCTGGATACGGTCGGGACTCGGCGAGATTACTTTCTCGACAACTGCTTCGACGAGGTGCGATTTCTTTTTGGTAACGCGAACAGTAACCGTCTCGCCAGGCAGTCCGCCCCATACGAAACATTTGCGGCCATCAGCCAGCGTCCCTAGGGCTTGCCCGCCGCCAACGATCTTCTCCAGTGTCAGCGTCTCAAAAATCTGCCGTCTCATCAAGAGTTATTATAACAAATTAGAAATTACACTCTGGTGCTGATGAAAACCAAGAAGACTGCATATTTTTGCCAGATTTACATACGCTGCCATCTGCCTTATATGCCTGTATGGCATAGCTGTCCGCCGTCCCATTGGCGATGTAATGGTAATTATTATCTTTATAGTCCTTTGGCAATTCTTTCATGTACTTTGGGATTAAAACCCCAGCCAATTGTCCGCCGCTGCAACCTGATGTATAGCAGCCAGTCGGCGCCGGATATTGCCCGTTGTCTTGATGATATCGGTCAATAGCGTTGGCGATGATTTTCAAGTCGGTTTTAGTCTTAGAATCTATGGAGCTATTACGAGCCGCCCGCCACGCTAATCCGCCGATGGTAGCCAGAACAGCGATGACGGCAATGATGATCAATACCTCAACGATGGTAAAACCCTTACGGTTATTCATAATTAGATTATACGTTATGTTGGCGTCTGGTTGCAAGACCGATTATGGAATTTTTTTATTGGGCGTGCTACAATTAGCAATGTCCTGGCTTTGATGGGACGTCGCCAAGTGGTAAGGCACTGGGTTTTGGTCCCAGCATTCGCAGGTTCGAATCCTGCCGTCCCAGCCATTTTAGCTAATTATCAAGCTTTCGCTCGTAAAAGGGCGTTTTTTTGTTGAATTATAAAGATTATGGCCAAATACTATTGACAAATTAGGAAAATAGGAGTATTATAGATAACTGTTACAATCTTAAACATAAGGAGTAAGAAGGAGTTTTATGGGAAAATTACCACCATCATTTGAACGTAAGCAACTGTATCAAGCCCGAGTTATTAGTCAACAGCACGCAGCTAGGGTTTCGGAGAATTTGCAAAAACCAGTTATCGTAGTAGGTCCAGGCGTACAATATCAGCGTGGAGAGCAGCCTAGTCCACAACTTGAGGGTAGTAGAGATAGAGAGCGATTTCTAGGAAAAGTGAGAAAAAGTTGGTGGAAAGGTGATGGCGGTTTTTCTTGGTGCAACTATAGCGGTTGGTGTAGGCAACGCTTTTCGAGACGGTGTAAGTAGTGAAAAAAGGGAAGGCGCGCCGGCGTGCCAGACGGTTACAATGAGTGGTCCGGAGCGTTCTGGCGGTCTTGTTACAGCTAGCAAAGAAGATAGGCAGGCTGCTCAAGCCGCTCTTAATGAATTGCCAGGAGGATACCAGGTTGAGAATACTCCTGTTGGTGGAACGATGGTGTCTTCAGAAAAAGGGGCTGAGATATTTGGTCCCGGTACCGAAGTCACTTTCTGTGTAACAGAAAGCGGTGTAAGCACTAACTATAGTTCGCCAGAAAGCGCAACAGCGTTTCCTGGCTCTGCCGCCGAATTCAGCGCGGTAACACCTGGCGAGCCTGAAAGCCCCGACCCTAAATCACATTAGAAAACAGCAAATAACTAGATAATCATATTATCTACCAAACCCCCTCGCCTGGCGTCTACTAAGCAATTTATGCAGTTCGCATGTTCCGATCGGTATCACGAACGCAGTTATGCTTATTAGCGCCAGGTGTATTGGTTCGACAGGTTTGATATGAAGCACCTCGCCGAGCGGGCCGAATAGCGCCAACATCTGCAGAGCCACGGATAAGATCATGCCAAAGTAAAAGCTGCGGTTCATTACTTTCAGGCGTACAAATATCGAATCTTGGTCGCTGCGGGCGTTGAATGCATTAGCCCATTGGCTGACCACCAGTGAAACGAAAGCCAGTGTCTGCGCGTAGTCGTGGCCGCGGCTTTTTTCAAATATGACATAAACGCCGAGAGCCAGCGACGACATCGTAAAGGCGACAATACACATCCGCCAGATCATTTTTTGTTCCAGAATTGGCGCGTCGGGTTGCTTTGGCGGCTGTTTCATGGTGTTCTTTTCTGCCGGTTCCAGTCCTAGCGGAATGACCATCGACGTGTCGGTTACCAAATTGACCCATAAAATCTGTACCGGCTCCAGCGGAGTTTTAATGCCGATTAGCAGCGCGCCGATCATGGTGATTAGCTCGCCGGTGTTGGTTGATAGCAAGTAAAACAGCATTCGCCGGACGTTGGCGATAATGGTGCGGCCTTCTTTCATGGCGTCGATAATCGTCTTAAAATTGTCGTCCAGCAGGATTATCGCGCCAGCATCTTTGGCGATGTGCGAGCCTGAGCCCATGGCAATTCCGACGTCCGCGCCGGATAGCGCCGGTACATCGTTAACGCCGTCGCCAGTCATGGCGGTGATATTATGGCGCTTTAAGATGGTTAAAATTCGGTATTTTTGTTCCGGGATAACGCGCGAGAAAACCTTTGTCCGCTCAATGATTTTGTCTAGTTCGTCGTCAGTCATCTTCGACATTTCCCGGCAATCAAAAACCTCTTCCCTGTCTTTTACCATGCCAAGTTTCTTGCCAATTTGGTATGCCGTCTCGAAGTGGTCGCCGGTGATCATGCGCACGGAAACGCCCGCCGCCAGCGCTGATTTGATAGCTCGTGCCGCCTCTGGACGCAGTACGTCTGCCACCGCCGCCAGTCCGGCGAACCGCAATTTTTGGCGCGAAATTTGCGAAAAATCTGCCAAGATTTCCGAGGTGTCGCTGGTCGCTAGGCCCACGACGCGGTAGCCCTGCGAAGTCAAATCGCCAATCGCCCGCTTGGCGCGTCTGGCTTCCGCTGCCGGTAATTTGCAACGCTTGATGATTTCTTCCGGCGCCCCTTTGTAATACACTTTATAATCCGCGCCATGATGCCAAACCGTCGCCGACATCGAGAATTCCTGGTTGAACGGCAATTCCGCCGCTGGCAGACCGCGAACGCCGGCATTGTTTTTTCGGGCAAAATTATCCAGCGCGATATCCAGCGGATCGTGGCTTTTACTATCGCCGCGATTGACGAAATACGCCATCAACTTCGTCAAATTGTTATGCTTTTCCAGCGTCCAGGTATCCTGTACTGTCAGCAGATTTTTCGTCAGCGTGCCAGTTTTATCAGTGGCAATGGTAGTAATGACGCCAATCGTCTCAATTGCCCGCATTTGATGAACCAGCGCTTTTTTAGCAGCCATCCGCCGCATTCCTAGGACCAATACTACGGAAATAGCAATCGGCAAACTTTCCGGCACGGCGCTGACTGCCAGCGCCATGACAAATCTCAGGCTATCCAAAAAATCCATGCCACGCAGCAAACTCAGTCCGAACGCCACCAGCGAGATGCTGCCCACCGCCGCAATAATTTTGGTAATTAGCTTGTCGATTTTTTGCTGAACCGGGCTTTTAGAGGCTTCTTTTTTGGATAGCATTGCCAGATTGCCAAACTCCGTATCATTGCCGGTGGCGATTACCGCACCAGTGCCTGTGCCGGATACTACGAACGAACCTTGGAATAGTATATTGGTCTGCTCGTAAATTTCTTTTTTCCCGTCCAGCGCCTCGATATTTTTAGAAATTGGCACAGATTCGCCAGTCAGCTGTGCCTCGTCAACCCGCAAATTGGCGGTCTTAATTAGGCGGATATCGGCGGGGACTTTCTCGCCTTCGGACAAATTGACGATATCGCCTGGCACCAGCTGCGAGCTGTCCACGGCAGTAACTTTTCCGGCGCGCAGCACGTCGATTTTTTGGGCGTCGCGGCGCGACAGGCTGCGCAGCACCCGGTCGGTTGAAAACCGCTGGACGTAGAAAATAACGGCAGAAACCGCGATGATGATAAAGATAATAACTGCGTCAATCGCTTCGCCGTGGAGCAAACTAATTGCGGCGGCGGCTGCCAAAATCACCACGAACACATCCATAAACGGCTCTAAGATCTTTTTCCAAAGCGGTTCAGACTTGATATTGATAATGTTCAATCCGTATTGTTTTTGGCGGCGTTTGACTTCAGCAGCGCTCAGCCCGCCAGCGCGCGTATGCAGCTTTTTTAACGCCTCATCGGCAGAAATAGTATAAAAAACCATAAGCTGATTATATGGGAAAAACTGCCGGGTGTCGAGATTTGGCTGCCTGGGGGCGTGCGGAAATGGCAGTAAATTGTACTTATGGCTAGTATTCTGGCGGTAAAAACAGTATATAATAAAAATAAAACTAACCAGCAAAGGAAAAAACGTGAAAAATGTGAATAAGAAACTGAAGCAAAATTGGTGGATTATCGCCGGGTTTGTCGTGGTCATTGGCATACAAATTGCTACGACGGCGATGCTGTGCAGTGTCATGCAGCAGCGCGACCAGGATATTATGAAAGATGTTCTGAATCTGCGCGTTCAATTGATGAAAAAGAACGTCTTGTAGGGTGGTTTTCTGCGGGATAGTCCCGCGGGAATGTAGGGTTCGCTTTCGTCGTTTCCGACTCATCAGCATAGACACACATCTATGGAGCGAATGCGACAAGCAGATGGTTGATATACAGAGAAAAACACGATGTCAGACGACATCAGTTAGATCTAATATCGTTTGCTGCCGCATCGCGGAGGTCACTCAGCAGTGACGTACCAGTCAAGCACCCACGTTGATGAGTGCCGCCAGTTGTAGGGGCAAAGCCCCAGGTTTCGTGCGAGCTGCTCCTTGTATCCATATACAAAGGGTCTGGTGTTCGTCCGCACGCGATAGTAACCCACGACAACTTCCCCGTTGTCGTTCTCGAAAATCTCTGCTATGAGAGCAGAGAAGCTCTCAATGTAGGGTTTGCTCCCCGTATAGTGCATGCGGACACGCACTCCCGCCTTCAGGTCTGCGATCGAAATCGCGTCAGGGTGAAACGGGTTTTTTGTTGTTGGCGCATTGACCGTTCTCGTCTTGATGACGAGGTCGTCGGTGGTGACCTCACCGCGAACAGTCACCTCCTTCGTGATGGTCTCGTCTCCGGTATCGATGACGATAGTAATGACGGTAGCCATGATGGCTTTCCTTCCAATTCCTCGCGGCGGCTGCCGCCTGTGCTCTCCGTCTGGAGGGCAAGGCTACGTATGATTCTCTATATCACACGAGACGAGGTCTCAACCGCCAAAGAAACCTAATAATACCTCTCTTCGCCAACCAAGATCTCATCTCGTGCTTACATCTGCTTGTCAATGATACACTTTCGGACAAGGAGTTTTTCACTCAACTCGTCAACAAAAGCTGATATATATATCATATCTGAACGCTCAGGTCAATAGTTTATGGCGATTTTCTTGATTTTTAGGCAAAAATAGGGTAAAAATGGCTATAAAAATAAGTAAAATCATGAAAAACCGCAGGAAAATGAATAGAAAATAAAAAATAGCCCCCAAGGTGCGGAGGCTATTGATTTTACGGCGGACAATCGCTGCCTGAATATAGACAGGCGCTTGAACTTGAACGATTTAGCTGATATTCAATACTTGCAACTGGCGGCTGGCGGAGCCGTTTTTCCAGGAAACAGTTTCCGACGCTCTGTGGTTCAATAGGCTTTTACCCAGCGGACTGTCTACAGAAATACGCCCGTCCAGCGGATTAGCCTCCAGGCTGTGAACCAGCCTATAGCGGAACATTTGCCCGTGCTGATCCATCAAATCCACCACCGAACCCAGCGCAATCTTCAGCCGGTCGCGTTTGCGCGGCAGCGGTTTGGCGGTTTTGGCAGTCTCTCTCTTCAGACTCAGCCGGGACTGGACGTTCTCCAGGCTGATGATGACGTCGCTGCGATGTAGTTTGTCATCGCGGGATTTGGCGCGCCCGATTTCTTTCAGTTCGGCGATCAGCGACTTCTCTTCCATCTCCAAACGCGAAATCTCCTTATGTAGCTCCTTAAACCCTTTTTTGCTTAAAAATGTTGTACTCATACTTCCCCTTTCAGACTGGCAATCCAACCAATCAACAATCCCATTACAACATCCGATTCTGAAAATTAGCTGAAAATCTAAACAATTGGCAAAGAAATGGTAAAAACTGTCGAGCCTTTTACGGTGGCAACAGAGATTTGTCCGCCCAAAGCCCTGGTCAATTGTTCCGCCAGCGGCAGCCCTAGTCCATAGCCTTTCGTCCGCTGGTTGCCGCGGAAAAACTGCTCAAACACGTGCGGCAGATTCTGCTGGGAAATCGCGCCGTCGTTAGTAAAATGCACGGTGATATTCTGTTTCGATGGTAGCACCTGGATTTTTACCGGCGAATTCTTCGGGCTGTGTTTTAATGCATTGTCAAGTAAAATCGCGCACAATTCCCGCGTTGCGGCTTGGTGAAGAGAGATGTTTGTGTGTTCCGGGCAATTCATTTCCGTGCGGGTTTCGGCTTTTCGTTCGCGTATGAGATTGGATATCAATTCCGCCAAGTCGAAACTTTTATCTTCCAGTGCCAGCCTGTTTTCCGTTCGCGACAATTCTAAAAGCATAGCGGTCAGCTTGGTCAATTTGTTAATTTCCTCCAAATTGCTTTCCAGCGTTTCCGTTAGTTCCGCCCGCGGTGTTTTCGGGTTTTTCAGCGCCAGTTCGGTTTCTGCTTTCATAATGGCCAGTGGCGTGCGCAGCTGATGGCTGGCGTTGGAAACGAACCGCGACTGGGCTTTATGCGCCGCCTCAATCGGCCGCAGCGTAATCCTCGCCAATAAATACGAGCAAGCGCCGCCCGCCAGCAGCACGATGAGATTGATATAGCCCAAGCTAATCAGCAGATTGCGCGTCGAAACATCCATTCGTTCCGACAAGTCAATGCTAGGAAAATCGTTGCCGCGCTGAATGATAATTTTATGGATTTGCGCGTCAACTTCCGAGCGCGCCACTTGAAAAATAATACTGCTAAACAGCAGGCTGACGACCATTAAAATCAGTAAATACCAGCCCGCCAATTTGATAGTTGCCGAGGTAAAAATTTTCATGCTTCAATCCGGTAACCGAAGCCGCGGACGGTTTTTATCAATTGTTTTTTGAACGGCTTATCAATTTTTTGGCGCAAGTTTTTTATGTACGCCTCGACATTGTTCGGTAAAATATCGGCATCAAAATCCCAAACATGGTCGATTAGCGTTTCCTTGCTAAGAATTTGGTTCGGGTGCTGCATTAAATATTCCAGCAGCGCGTATTCTTTGCTAGTTAAGTCAATAGTCTTTCCAGCGCGCATCACGGTTTGCTGCTGCTTATCAATTGTTAAATCGGCAATTTTTAGAACATCCGGCTGCTGAATTGGCGGCCGGCGCAGTAAGGCTCGGACTCGCGCCAGCAGCTCGTCGATAGCGAACGGCTTGACTAAATAATCATCCGCGCCCGCGTCCAGTCCAAAGGTTTTATCCTCGGTAGTACCCAGGGCTGTGAGGAATAAAATCGGCATGCTTTTACCGTTTTTACGTAAATTTTTAACAATTTCCACGCCCTCCATACTCGGCAGCATCCGGTCAACAATCAGCAAATCGTACGGCTGGCTGTCTGCCAAATTAAAGCCCTCTTCCCCGTCGTGTACGGCGTCAACGGCGTATGTCTCGCGCTTGAGCGCCTCGGCGATAACTCGGGCGATTTTTCGTTCGTCTTCGATAACTAGCAGCCGCATATATTAATTATTATACGCCATTTGGCAGCTCGGGCGGGATAGTGCTATAATTTTCTTCAAAGAAAAGGAGAGTACATGCCGGATAGGAAAAAAATTGTTGAAATTCGTCATTTTAAGATGAAATTTGGCAATAAAACAGTTATTAAAGATTTGAGTTTTGATGTTTTTCAGGGCGAAGTGTTTGGCTTTCTGGGTAGCAATGGTTCGGGGAAAACCACGACGCTCAGGGCGCTGCTGGGGCTATACGAGCCGACGGCGGGCGAGCTGCTGATTGACAGTAAGCCGTATGCGGTAGACAGCCAAATTAACCTCGGTTATTTGCCGGAAGAGCGCGGCCTGTATAAAAAGGAAAAAGTGCTGGATGTGATGATTTATTTCGGCCAGCTGAAAGGTCTAAGCCGCGACGAGGCGAAGGAATTTTCTCTTAATTTTCTGAAGCGCGTTGATTTGACCGATAAGGCTGGCGTGCGGCTGGACAAGCTTTCCGGCGGCCAGCAGCAAAAAATTCAGCTGGGCGTAACCATTATGGGCGATCCGGAACTGCTAATCATGGACGAGCCGACCAAGGGATTTGATCCGGTTAATCGGCGGCTGCTGATGAATATCATTGAGGAGCGGCGCAAGGCTGGCGCGACGATTATTTACGTGACGCACCAGATGGAAGAAGTCGAGCAGCTGTGCGACCGGCTGATTCTATTAAAAGACGGCCAGGCAGCGGCGTACGGCACGCTGGCAGAGGTGAAAAAACAGTTCGGCGGCGCATCGATGGATGATATTTTTGTTAAAGTGTACGGCGGCGAAGCAAAGGAGTTAGGCGATGAGTAAAATGCATAATTTGGGGACGGTTTTCAAGTTTGAAACTATCCGGGTACTGAAAAAGCCGACGTTTTGGCTGATGGCGCTGGGTTTTCCATTGATGTTTGCGGCGCTATATGGCATCGTGTTTTGGTCGCAAATCACGACGATGCAAGCAGCGAAAGAGTTAGAGAAACAAGAATTTTCATTGGCGGTTACCGACTATTCAAAACTCGTCAGACCAGAGCTACTCATGGCGGCTAAGACGAAAACTGTCGAGTCGAAAGAGGCTGGAATCAACGAAGTAAAAAACGGCAAGATTGACGCTTATATCTACTTCCCGAAGGATATTAGCAAGCAAAAAGTTGAAGTTTACGGTAAGGATGTCGGGTTGTTTCAGAACGGCAAATACGGCGCAGTGGCGCAAAGCTTATTAAGCCAATCAGTAGCTAGCGGCGTTAGCCAAGCGCAAGTCGCCATTCTACAAAACAAAGTCCAATTATCGTCAACTACTTATCTGGACGGCAAGGAACACGGCGGTATTAACGAGATGATTGCGCCGGGGCTGTTTTTAGTGATTTTCTTTATGCTGATTACTTTCTTCGGCAACCAAATGCTAACCAGCTCCACCGAGGAAAAGGAAAACCGCACGGTGGAAATGCTGCTGACGATGGTAAAAACCGACACATTGATCACCGGCAAGATTTTATCGCTGATGGTGCTGGCGCTGATTCAGATGTTGGTGATTATTCTGCCGGTGGCGGCGGGCTACTTGGCGTTCGGTTCAAAGCTGCAGCTGCCGAATATGGATTTAAGTTTATTGGTATTTGATCCGGTGCGGATTGGCTTGGCGCTAGTGATTTTCCTGGCAAGCTTTATGATGTTTACCGGCATGCTGGTGACTTTGGGCGCGATGATGCCGACTGCCAAGGAAGCCAACCAGTGGTTTGGCTTGGTGATTATGCTAATATTTGGGCCGTTTTACGGCATTACGGCGTTCGTTTCCTTCCCTGATTCGCCATTTGTCAAGTTCTTATCGCTGTTTCCGTTCACGGCGCCGATTCCGCTGCTGCTCAGGAATGCGGTTGGCAATTTGCCGGCTTGGGAAGGTCTGCTGGGGGTGGCGTTTTTGATCGTGGCGGCAGTGTTTGTCTTGTGGCTGGCAGTGCGGATCTTCCGCTACGGCGCGATGTCGTATGACAGCAAGCTATCTCTGTCGGCATTGCGGATGAAGCGAAAAGCTGATAAAGTTTAGATTATGAAAGTACGCATTGAAATAGACACTAAAACATTTGTGCGGTTTTGGCTGGTGGTTATCGGATTTGGGCTGGCGGGACTGGCGATTTATTCGGCGAAGGATGCGCTGATTTTGCTGGGAGTTTCCCTGTTCTTAGCGCTGGCGCTGAATCGTCCGGTGGCGGCAATTGCTAGAAAATTGCCCGGTAAAAGCCGGCTCGGCGGCACGGCGTTGGCGTATGTTACGCTGATTTTGCTGCTGGGCTGCGTGGTGTGGTTCGTGGTGCCGCCAATTGTCCAGCAATCTGCTAAATTCGTCGAAAGCGTGCCGAGCTTAGTTGATCAAGCTGGTTCGCAATGGCACGGCGTTAATAGTTTTATCGATAAGAATAATCTGCGTCCGCAGGTTGATGCCATGCTGGAGAACCTCAAGCAGCAATCTTCGGCGTGGGCGGCTAGCGTCGGTACGAATATTTTAAGTAGTGTCGGCTCGCTGGCTTCGTTCTTAACGTCGCTGTTTTTGGTGCTGGTTTTGTCGTTCCTTATGCTGCTGGAGGGTCCGACGTGGGTCAGGCGGCTGTGGGGCCTGTATAACGACCAAGAGAAAATGGAGCGCCATAAGAAACTGGTCGGCCGCATGTATAATGTGGTGACGGGCTATGTTTCCGGGCAATTGACAGTGTCGGGCATTGATGCGGTACTGTCAGGGTTCGTGGTGTTTGTATTGAGCTTGACTTTCCCTGTCATCAATTCGAATTTGGCAATGTTAACAGTCATGGCGACGTTTATTTTAACGCTCATTCCGATGTTCGGCGCGACGATAGCCGGCGCACTGATATCGCTGCTGCTGCTGTTTAACGACGTAACTGCTGGTATTATTTACGCTATTTATTTCGTTGTTTACCAGCAAATTGAAAATAATTTCGTTTCGCCGTCAATCCAGTCGAAGAAAGTTGAATTGTCGGCGTTGACGGTTTTGGTGGCAGTGACAATCGGCTTGTACGTTGGCGGTCTTTTGGGCGGTTTGGTCGCTATTCCGGCGGCTGGCGCTGCGAAAGTTTTACTGGAAAACTACCTGGAGCAAGCCAAAGCTAACCGCGTCGAGAGTGAAAAACCGCTAAGCAAATTAGTGAAGAAATTGAAAAACGAGAGTTAACTGGTGTGCCTCGTGAAAATTAGCTCGCTCGGTCATTTCGGCGGGCTATTTCCATTATTTCCATGCCCAAACACTGCCGCTTGGCGTGTCGCGAATGGTGACGCCTGCCGCCAACAGTTCGCCGCGAATGCGGTCGGATTCTTGCCAATCTTTTTCGGCGCGGGCGCTGCGGCGCTGGATAATCAATCTCTTCAAATCGTCGGTAATATCAGGCGTCGATTCCGCCAAATCCAAGCCCAAAACCTCGTCAATAATCTCAATCAACTGCAGCAAGCCGCCACGATGGATTTTTTCCAACGGTGCGTGATCCAGCCGTGAGAACGCCTCATCGATCAGCGCTAACGCTCCTGGCGTATCTAAATTATCATTCAACTTTTCAACTAGCGCCTGCCGCGCTGCTAATAGCGACACCGTGCCCTCCTGCTCATCCTTCTCATCGTCATCATCCAGCGTGTCGTGCGTCTGGTGCCGCAGCGCCGCATAGCCACGCCAATGATCCAACCGCGCCTGGGCTGCTTCCATAATTTCCCACGTGAAATTGCCTTCGGTTTGGTAATGCTTGCTGAGAATCGCCAGCTTGAAGGCCATCGGGCTGAAACCGCGCGCCGTAATGTCGCTAAGGGTGATGATGTTGCCCAGCGACTTGCTCATCTTGCGGCTATCAACTTTGATGTGGTTATTGTGCAGCCACATTTGAGAAAACTGCTGCCCGGTCAAACTCTCGCTCTGAGCAATCTCATTGGTGTGATGCACCGGAATGTGGTCAATGCCGCCGGTGTGAATATCAATACTATCGCCCAGCGTTTCCCGAGCGATCGTCGAACATTCCAAGTGCCAGCCCGGAAAGCCGGCGCCCCACGGGCTGTCCCATTCCATGTCGCGCTTGGTGTTGGTCGGTGAAAATTTCCAGACAGCGAAGTCGGTAATGTTGCGTTTGCTCTCGACGCTGACCCGTGCGCCCGCTTCTAGGCCCGCCACGTCCAGTCGCGCTAATTTGCCATAATCTTTCAAAAGTGACGTGTCAAAATACATGCCGTCGCCGTCAATCTTGTATAAAAATCCCTTCTCGTCGAGCCCGCGGGCAAAGTCAATTTGCTGCTGGATATAGTTCGTTGCCCGCACTAGATGGTCGGGCCGCACCAGCTTCAGTACCTCGTAGGCTTCGTGTTCAGCAATGGCGATGTACTGCTCAGCGATATCCCAGGCGGTTTTACCCTCGCGGCGCGCTCCCTTCTCCATCTTATCCTCGCCATTATCATCATCGCTGGTCAAATGCCCAACGTCGGTGATATTCTGTGTGCGAATCACTGGTATGTCCTGCCAGCGCAGCAACCGCACCAACACATCCCAATAAATATAGCCAACCCAGTTACCAATGTGCGGCTGCGAATACACCGTCAGCCCGCAGGTATACATGCGAACCGTCTGCCCGTCGAGCGGTTTCAGTTTGTCTTTACGGCGAGTGAGGGTGTTGTAGAGCTGTATCATCAACTCTATTGTACGGCAGACAGGCCGCTTTTTCAAAGTTCGCTTTCGTCGTTTCCGACTCATCAGCATAGACACGCATCTATGGAGCGAATGCGACAAGCAGATGGTGATATAGAGAAACACGATGTCAGACGACATCAATTCTACAGATATCGTCTCCGCTTGCCACATCGCTGAGATTAGAGACCCATCGCCTTGACGGTGAGTGGGAGTCTCCTCTTGTAGTACTCGACGATATCCTCGTCGATAGCCCCGTCCTCGGTGACAGTCCCAGCCTCGGTGTCGATGATCTCAATCTCGCCGACGGGGTCGCCGTCGGCGTCAACGGTCTCAACTCTGACGATGACGATTCTCATTGTCGTCTCCCTTCCAATTCCTCGCGGCGGCTGCCGCCTGTGCTCTCCGTCTGGAGGGCAAGGCTACGTATGATTCTCTATATCACACGAGACGAGGTCTCAACCGCCAAAGAAACCTAATAATACCTCTCTTCGCCAACCAAGATCTCATCTCGTGCTTACATCTGCTTGTCAATGATACACTTTCGGACAAGGAGTTTTTCACTCAACTCGTCAACAAAAGCTGATATATATATATCATATCTGAATGTTAAAGTCAATGGATTTCAGGCAAAAATGTGGTGTAATATTTCCCTCACCCCTGTTATAATCACAAAAGATTTTTCTACCATTCGCAAGAACCGCCGAATAACCAAATGCTCAAACAAATGGCAGACATCATGGTCGGCTGGTAGATTGTAGGCGGAATATAGCCTGTGAATCATAGGTTTATGTGTAGAAGAGTGATTTATATAAAAAATACAATATTGACAAAAAATAAAATATCATATATAATTAAGATCCATGATAACGGCGGATTATATAGGTAAATTTGGGAATACGCGTCCAAGTATGCGGCCATATTTGGCGGATCCTACGTACAGGCGCGCCTCTTTAGATAATCTAAATATACTCAGGAGCAGTTATTAAGTACGCTGGAACGTTCCGAGATTACTGATAAGCTCGGCGAATTAGCATTAGAATTGCATGAAACTGCTCAACTGTTGGAGCCGGCAGAAGCTATTGGTGAAAATGACGGAGAGGTAGATACCAGTAAGGCTTTAGATTGGCGAGATAAAGATATTATACCGCTTCTTGGAGATGTGAATTTTACTGCGCCTGCAGCAGTCGCTCCTATGCCAGCGCAGCGTGAGATTATAACAGAAACGCTTCTCCGGAGGGGTTATAGTAAAGATGAAATTTATACTATGGAAGCTAGTTTGTATAGACTTTGTAAAGACTTATTGACGACCAGGGTGGACAGTGAGAATCGTACAGGTGTATGTTCATATGCTATTTTCCAATCAGGAGGAAAGTTTCAACTCTATGGTCGTCCTTACGTAGGTATGCTTTCAAGCAGAATTAGAATCTTTGATGTTGCGACTTTATCTCATGAAACGACCCACGCGCTAGATATCCAACAGACAGCAATTACAGATTTTATGACTGAAGAAGACAGTTTGCGCGACAAACTTAGAGGGGAGCTACGGGCTTATGCTGTTGGATACTATGTAGAAGATTGTCTGTCTAATTTGTATAACATAGGTCGTCGTACTATGCCCGTCTCGCACAGGGTTGAGAATATTCGGAGAGAGGTCAACGGTCCTGTTGACTCCGAAGGTGCTTTTGAGGTGCATGATGATCTGATGTATCGTATAGGGCGAGCCGGGTTAGACCGTATATATAAAGAGGTAGTTTAATATTTGATTTGCCGCCGCTAGCTGATATCACGCCGGAATCATAGGTAGCACCATTGAGCGCGTAATCCACTTAGCTTGTATTGTCCGTGGCGGTAAAGGTAATCGGCGACTGTGGTAACAAGCAAATGCTCATAAAGATGGGCGAGTTGTGCGCAAGGGTTGCAATAAACTTTATCTCTGTTCTGTTTCTCGCAAAGCCTTATCCGTCGCCGTTACCAATTCCCGCACGACTTCGTCATAATCCTCATACACGCGGAAACCGGCCGCGTACGGATGGCCGCCGCCGCCGAAGTAACCAGCCACGGTGTCGGCTATCGGTAGGTTGCCGCGCAGGCGGGCGGTTAGTTTGCCGTCGGGATAGGTTTTGATGACGCAGCTGAGCGCCACGCCCTCGACCAACCGCAGTTCGTCGCCGATCAGCGCGCCGGGGTTGTAGGCGTCGCTGTACTGTTGAATCTCCTCAAATGGCACGTGCACCAGCGCCAATTGCCCGCCCAGTAAATATTCGATTCGCTCAATTAGCTTGCCTTTGTATGTTAAGATCTCCGGCGATTTCTTCATAAATTCGCGCCGCCGTTCTTCAATTTCGGCATTGGAGGCGCCTAATGCGGTCAATTCGCCCGCCACGTGGAAGGTTGACGCGGTGGTATTTGGCGTGGTCAGGCCCAGGCTGTCGGACATGATGGCGATGAGGAGGTTTTCGGCAGCTTGCTGGTTGATAGTCCAGCCAGCGTGCGTGAATAATTGATATAACAATTCCCCGGTCGCTACCACCGTGTCAGAGAGCATGGTATGCTCAAAACTCAGCGTTGATTCGGCGGTGTGATGGTCGATAACTAGCACCGGATGCGTTTCCAAAAAATGCCGCGCGCCGGGTGTTTCCAAAACCTTACTGAGCAAAATATCAGCGCTGGTGTCAACGATGATAGCTAGGTCAGCGCGGGTCGGAAAATCGCCAACTACCCTGTCCCAGCCATGGATGTAGCGCAGATATTTGGGGATATCAACCGGACAGTACAACGTCACGGTCTTACCCAAATCACTCAGCACTTCCTCCAGCGCCAAGCTAGAACCCAGACTGTCACCGTCAGGGTTTTCGGCCTGGATGATGACGATGTTATTGGCGGATTGGATGAGTTGCTCGGCGGTATCAAACATAGTCTTATTATAGCAGAGGCGAAAATTGATTGACATAGCGTTTAATTTTGCTTGATTGTAGGTAATTAAACTGGTAACATATTAAATATTATGATTACTCTTGAGGGTGAACGCGAGAACGGGCTTCCATGTTATATAGATGCTTGTCCAAGATGGAAGATTTTAGACCCGGAAAATAAACATCCGCTTACCCGACGTCCGCGGGTTATAGGAAAAGTGGCGTTGTATCCAGAAACAAACGACTGGGTGCTTGGACCGATAGTGCGCGCATATCGCGATACCAGGTGCGCCTTGGAAAATGGAGGCGTACCGGGTTCAATTTTCGAAATACCCGAGGAGGGTAGTCCTTTAGATACGCCAACTATAGATGACCCAGACTATAAGCGTATGTTAGATAAATTTTATTCGTCGTTGCCGACTGGTGACGCTTTGAGACGAATTGAGTCGCAAGATCAAGCTGATGCCTATGAGGAGCGCGCGGGAAAAATACTTGGACCGTGTATATTAAAATACTTGGAGAGAAAATATCCCGAGGTGAATAAGGATCCGACTCTTCGGGTGGCAATTGACAACGCTCTCATGGAGACGGAATGCGACATTGATATGGCGGTTGCGGCGCGAAAAATTCATCTGTTATCAAAAGATAGCGATCCTGTCCGGAGAATTGGCTGGGCTATTAGGAAGAAAACTATAGCGACAATAGGACTTATGACTGCTGCGATGTATTCAAGCGAACGATACCAGATCGATCCGAAGCGGAAGCGGACTTCCATAGCAAGGGCAGAGCAATTATTTTCTAGTTCGATTCGGGTCGCCTATCCTGAACTGCCGAGTTCATAGACTCGTAAAAAAATTAGCTGATTTTAGTTTGAACTAGGCAAGATAATGACGGCGCCATTAAAAATATCGATCGGGCTACTCGTCGCGCATATCCTTGATCGGGTTGCGGCGGGTGTTGCGGATGAGCGGTATCAGGCACGCCAGTACAGCAGCAGCGATGATACTGAGGGCGACCGCGCCGATAATTGCCCAGTCAATCGTCCAGAAATGGAAAGTTGTCGCCAAATCTTTCGGCGTCATGGCGATGCGCAGCGTCGCGGTGATTTGACTAGCGAACACATTGTCGGCGATATATACGACAATTAGTCCGGCGGCGATGCTAAACAGCGCGGTAAGCAGCGCCACGATCATGGTGTAAACGAAATAAATTTGGCTAATATCAAGCCGCGTTGCTCCGAGCGCTCGAAAAACTGCGGATTCTTTGCGGCTGTCGGCGATAGTGCGGGAGATGATAATCAGCAAGATAAAGGCGGCGATGATCGTCACGCCGATGAATGTCCACATGATGATCGGCTTGAGGCGTTCCATGGCGTCGTAATTGACGAGCGAGTTGCTGCCGGTGGGCGACGCGAATACTACGTAGTGCGGCAGGCAGATTGACTTATTAGATTTTTGGGTTTTGGAAGCTTCAGCGGGTTCGGGTTGCGCGGATAAATCGGTTATTTCCGTACCGCCAGAAGCTCCTTCGCCGCAAGAAGCGGCTGCCAGGTAGCTGCGAGCTTTATTGGGGTCGCTGAATTCATAGATAGCTAGTGTCTCGTCTCTATTGGCGCCGCCTTGATCATTGTTGGCGGTTTGAATAGTCGATTCAAATGCCGTTTGCGCTGCGGTAGTCATTGAGCCGCGCGGCATGATCCAGGTGTATGACAGGCGGGTGCTTAAAAATTGCTGTAAGAAGCTGCCGATGTCGCTTTGGGCGGCTTCAATACCGTCCGGCATCAGGCCGACGACGCGGAAAGTGAATTTAGCCTGGGCAGGTTCGGGCTGGGCTGAGCCGAAAGTCTGATCAAAATAGCGCTGGTTGGCCTCGGTACGCTTGGTTTCGGCTGAACGATTATCTTTAACGACGGCCGGCGCAGCGCAGGAATCAGCGGACGGCATGGCGTATTCGCGGTCTGGTTTGATATAATCGGCGGACGGTTTCTTAGCTTGATTGGCGGCGGCTTGGATTTGCTGTTTGGCGGTTTGCAGTAATTCTTGCGAAGCCGGGTTACGATAACAGGCGCTGAATGTCAGCTGCCCAGCTTTTTGGCGCAATTCTTTGAGCCGTGCTAGTTGCGTGTCATTGCTGGCATTTTTATCAAGCGGCTTGAGGCCAAGCAGCGCTTCAGCGTCCTGGTAGCGGATGATCAGCGGGATCTCATTGGGTTTGGCGCTAGCGTTTGCTAGCAGATAGCCGCCCAGCAATGATTGGTCGATGGCGGTTATACTGCCGAATTGCTGCTTAAATTCTTCCAGCGGTGTCGGCTGGTTGTTTTGCTGGCGCTTGTCGTCAAACGACTCAATTCCTCGCTCCATATAATTTAGCATGCCATTGGTGGCGATTGATTGAATACTAAACTGTCGCACGGCACCGTGGGTGCGGGCAAATTGCCACTGCGCGTCCGCTGTGAGGCGCGGTAATTTGGCGGTCTCCTGGCGAATAAGCCGCTGGACAATGACGCTCTGGTTGTTCGGGTACGGCTGGCTATCAGGAAACGACTGCATAATTGGTGGTTCGGATTTTGGGTCGTATGGCAGGCCGAGGCGGGCAGCCAGCGCCTGCTTGTCCTTGATCATTTGCGTGCGTTCGGCTTCGGCGCGAGCAGTTAGATTTGAGGTAAATTCAATATTATTTGGCCGAATGGCGGTTTGCACTACTAAATAGCGGCTATTCAGGCTGCCTCGATCAAATTCCTCGACGCTCCGCTGAGCACCCATTAGCATAGTCAGCCCCGCCAGCAGCGCCGCGAAAAGCAGCCCGGATACGACCACGGTGATGGACAAGCGAATACGCCGCACTCGGAGTTTGGTGCCAGCCAGCCGCAGCGAATCGGTGATTCTAAGCATCGGCTATTCTCCCGTCCTTCAGGCGGATTTCACGATCGGCTGCTGCGGCGATGTCTGGATTATGCGTAACGATAACGACCGTGGTGCCGAGTTCGCGGCGAATTTGGTGAAATAGATCGATGATGCGGTCGGAATTGGCGCTGTCCAGATTGCCTGTCGGTTCGTCGGCGAGTAAAATATTCGGGCGATTGAATAAGGCGCGGGCGATGGCAGCGCGCTGAATTTGACCGCCGGAAAGTTCGCGCGGCAAATGGTGCATTCGGTCTGCTAGTCCGACCAATTCGGCGAGTTCCTGGGCACGGGCGCGGCGCTGCTTGGGCTTGACACGGGCAAACATGGCGGGTATTTCCAAATTGGCGGACAGAGTTAGGAATGGCTGCAGATAAAATGATTGGAAGACAAAGCCGATTTCACGCGATCGGAACCGTGACAGTTGCCGGTCGGACAAGCGGCTGAGCGGCTGGTCGTTAATGAGGATTTGACCGGTGGACGGCTTGTCGAGCCCGCCGATGAGCTGCAGCAAAGTACTTTTGCCCGAGCCGCTAGCGCCAGTGATGGCCACGAATTCGCCAGCGAAAATATCAAGGCTAACGCCGCCGAGCGCTGGAATGGTTTGGCGACCGACGCGGTAAGATTTGGCGAGGTCGGTTACGGCGATGTGGCAGCGGCCGGAACGTTCTGGCGCAGCAGCGGACGGCGTCATAACCTTAGCGGCTGAATTGGATTTGGCGGTTGGAGGCAAGTCAACTAAACCAGCCGAAACAGCTGGCTGGGCAAAGCCGCGGATTGCGTCAATTGCTTCCTCGACGTCGTCAAATTTCGCTAAAAATGCCGCGATATCCTCAGCGCGTGCCTTCCCCACCTCTGGTTTCATGGTTGTATTGTAGCAAAAGCGGTATTAAATTGGCAAGATAAAATAATTCGGGACGCTAATCAGGCTTATCGCCAGGCGTATTTGAGCCGGAACAATATAAGCTAGACGGGTATATCAGGCAAAAATAATCAAAAAGCTAGTTAAAACATAATTTGTACTAAAATATTATTGACAAAATATAAAGTTTGTGCTAATATGACAACATAAAGCCTATGAATAAGGCTGGGAAAAGGAGTTTTTATGGATAAGGTAAAGAAATTTGGTATAGCTATTTCCCTGGGAATTGCTATCATCGGCGGAGTCTGGCTAGCCTCGCCGTCAAAAGCAGCAAAATGTAGCGACTTTAACGTCGTTGCCTGCGGTACGCACAGCCAGGGCGACCTGAAAGCTGCTTACGCCAGGCCTCATGTGAAGAGCCTATATAATCATAGCGGTATCACTGATAGCATGATTAATAACGGCGCGAACATGAAGCAAGGTACGGTTGATGCCAACGGTAACGTTGTCGTTGACGGCCAGGTGGTTGCTACTGGCGCTCGTACATATCAAGCAAAAGCTGGTACGCGCCAAGTTTCGCCGGAGAAGACGGTTAATTATGGTGGATATAATTACTACCAATACACCACTGGCCAGAGTTTTATCGACGGAACGACTACCTACGCTATTTACGCTTGGTTTGACAATTATGGCAAGTTCATCGCCGGCGTCATCAAGGATTGCGGCAACCCAGTTTGGGGACAAGCTACCTGGAAAGCTAAGGATGTCAAAGTTTGCGACTTGACAAGCAAAAAGATCGTGACGATTAAGGAAAACGAGTACGACAGCAAAAAGCATTCAAAAGACCTCGAAGATTGTAAAGAAACGAAAGTTTGCGACTTGGATTCCAACACGATCATTACAATTAAAGAGAAGCAATTTGATAGTAAGAAGCACTCAAAAGATTTGACAGATTGCCAGAAGACAAGGGTCTGTGAGTTGAAAACTGGCAAGATTATCACCATCAAGGAAAAAGAATACGACGAGAAAAAACACTCAAAGAACGAGGATGATTGCGATAAAGCTGAAGTGTGCCGCATCTCTGACAAGCAGATAGTTACAGTTACGCGCAAAGAGTTGAATAACAGCCAATACACAACCGATATGTCAAAGTGTAAAGAAAACCCTGTTACTCCTCCAACCCCAGAAACCCCTACTCCAGGCGAACTGCCAAAAACCGGTACTGCTAACATCGTTATGTCAGCACTGGGCCTCGGCGGACTAACCACAGCCATCATCGCTTACGCAGTTTCCCGCCGCCAGATGTAATATAAAAATAGTGAGCTACATGATACCCGCCTGATCCAAGGCGGGTATTTTATATATTAGCCGACAAATCTTGGGAAAAAGAAAAAATGAAAATAAGCATAAAAGATTACGAATTATTATTGACAATACATAAAGTTTGTGATAACGTGGATGTATAAGCCTCGTTAATAGAGGCAGTAAGAGGAGTTTTTATGAACAAACTAAAGAGAATCGGCATAGCTATTTCCCTGGGAATTGCTATCATCGGCGGAGTCTGGCTGGCTTCGCCATCGCGAGCAGCTGTTTGCGACAAGTGGATTAACGTAATAGAGTGCGGTACGCGCAGCCACCAGGAGCTGAAAAGTACGTATTATAGCCGCAGCGACTTTCGGTCTTTGATGAATTGGAATAATACCAATGACGCGATGATCGAAGGTAAGAATATGAAAAACGGTGTCGTCTATAAAGACGGCCGCGTGGTGGTTGACGGCCGCGTGGTAGCAACTGGCGCGCGAACTGTCCAGCGCAATACCCGTTATCCTGCTTCGTCGTATGGCACTGAGGTTGTCGGCGGTACAAAATATTACAAGTTTGACGTTCAGAACAGCTTTGTGTATAACCAATTCGATATCTTTGCTTGGTTTGACGACAACGGCAAGTTCATCGCCGGCGTCATCAAGGATTGCGGCAACCCGATTTGGGGTAATCCTACCCCGCCGCCAGCAAAGCCGTCGTTAACTTGCGACGCTCTGCAAAAGACTGAAGTTTCCAGGGATACTTTCAAATTTAGCACCAAAGCAACTGCCAAAGACGGCGCTAGCGTTACCAGCTATACATACGACTTCGGTGATGGCACGACGCAAACTACAACGTCATCTGAGATTCAGCACACCTATGCAAAGCCGGGTAATTATAAAGTTACTGTGACGGTTAACGGCAAAGAAGGTTCTGACGTTCAAAAGACTAGCCAGGGCTGCCAGACGCAAATTACGGTCAAACCAGAGCCAGAAATGCAAGTTTGCCGCTTGTCGGATAAGAAATATCCGGTAACCATCAAAGAGTCAGAGTTTGACGAGAAAAAATATTCTAAGAACCCAAATGATTGTAAGGAAGTTCCGGAAGAGCTCGAGGTTTGTATACTTGAATCTAAAGAAATCAAGAAAATCAAGAAAGAAGAGTTTAACGAGAAGATTCATACAACTGATTTGAGCAAGTGTAAGGAAAAGCCGGTTACTCCTCCAGAGACGCCATCAACCCCTCCGAAAACCCCAGAGACTCCTACTCCAAATCAGTTGCCAAAAACCGGTACTACCAACATCGTTATGTCAGCATTAGGCCTCGGCGGACTAACCACAGCCATCATCGCTTACGTAGCTTCCCGCCGCCAGATGTAATATAAAAATAGCAAAACGATACCCGCCTAATACGAGGCGGGTATTTTATTGTAATTCTTATATTCTTATAACTGCTTTCGTCCTTCCAGAGCGTGCGTTAGGGTAATTTGATCGGCATATTCAAGGTCAACGCCGACTGGAATTCCCCGCGCTAGGCGCGATACGGTAATAGTTAGTCCTGCTTCTTGGATATACCGCTGTAAAAACAAGGCAGTCGATTCGCCCTCAACCGAAGCATTGGTGGCGATGATAACTTCCTGGACGTCGTCTGATTTGATCCGGTCGATCAGTTCTGGAATGTGCAGCTGTTCCGGCCCAATGCCGTCAATCGGCGAGATGACGCCGCCTAGTGCGTGGTATGTCCCGGTAAACTGCCCTGTTCTTTCCAAGGCGACAATATCTAGCGGTTCTTCAACCACGCAAACAAGCTGCTTATTGCGGCTTTTATCAGCGTACAGCGGCGATATCTCTTCACTCGCGTCAATCAGCGCAAATGTCTTCGGGCAGGTTTTTACCCGATCGTGCAGCCGGTCGAGCGATTGCGCTAACTGCTTGGCTGACTTGGGATTACGCCGCAGGACGGCATATGCATAGCGCTCGGCTGTTCGCGCGCCTACTCCAGGCAAACTGCCAAAGTCGTCAATAAGCGCTGTTAAGGCCTTTGGCAAAATATGTAGAGGCATAACTTAAAACGGTAAGTTGCCCAGTCCGCCCATCAGCGGCTTCATGGTCTCGGCAGCAATTTCCTGCGCCTTTGCCATGCCGTCGCGTATCGCGATCTTAATCCAGTGTTCCAGCTGCTCGATATTATCCAAATCCACCATCTTCGGATTGATTTTAATCGACTTAATCTTCAGCTCGCCGGTAATCTGGACAACGACTGCGCCGTCGCCAGCCTCAACTTCAATGATTTCTTTGCCTAATTGTTTCTGCGCCTTACGCAATTGCTGCAGCATTTTCACCTGGTCAAACGCCATATTCCTCCTTTATTACTTACGTTATTATAACTTATTTTTCGCTGGATGTGTAGAGATAAAACCGGTCGCCGTTTTCCGACCAGCTATTCACTAGGATTGATGATAGATATAGCTTTTTTAGGCTGGCTTTAGGCGTGTTTTGTCGGGCGGCGCGGCTGATATATAGCGGCTGACGTATGCCAGATGGTATAGAATCGACGATGTGCAAATTCTTAGCATTGTGCTTAATGAGGGCTTTATAAATCGGCAATTCGGCTTCGCTAACCAGCAACGCGGCTTCCTTATCGGCGGAAAGTTTTTTCTTTAATAATGATAAATCGCTGTTAAATTCGCGGGCAGCCAGTGGATAATGCTGGTAGCCGTCAACGTAGCGGAAACTGCCGCCCAGTACCATAACGATGATTAACGCTGAAATAAATACTAAGCCAGTGCCGCGAGCATATGGGTTTTTCGGGAAAAGTTTGTACCATTCGTTCATTAGCGTCTCTATGCCGACTGCCAGTAAGATGAACAGCGGCACGACGATGATGGCGGTTAATTGCGGGTCGAAGATAATTAAAATTAACGCTAAAAATAGCCATGACCAAATCATGGACGATCTGGCGCTGGCACGTTTTTGGAAGCTTTTGGCGAGCCCCAGGAATATTAGGATAAGCGCGCTAAAGTCCATAATCGGTGTAATTTGTCCATCTACAACTGACGGTTCAATCCTAAGATACGAGTAAAACAGCACCTTCAGGTTGCTTGCTATGTTGAAATTCAGCGCCCCAAATCCCAACAGACTGCTTCTGAGAGTGTCGGATTTTAAGCATAGATAAGCAACCGCGCCAGTAGCCAGACAGAATAATAGAAACGGTATCAGCCAGCGGCGGCGGTATTTTCTGGAAATAAGATAATACCGCGGGTGCGGGTGTAGTAAGGCAACGAATAGTAGTCCTAGGTTAATGTACCAAAAGTACGGTGTTAGTAGGCTCGCTGCGGCGGTAATAGCTAGCAATATTCGCCACAACCAAGTAATTTTGGCTTTTTGCAGCGTTAATGTGGCGAACAATAGAATTAGCGCCGCGTAAAACACGTATAAAATTGCCGGCGTAGCGCTCTGGCCGATAAACAAAAATTGGGCAGTGGTGATCATGATGAGCATGGATAGGATGGCGACGCTCGGCTTAAACCAGCGCTTGAGCAGGAAGAATATAGCGATAGAACTGATGATCGAAAGGAGGATGGCTGGCGCTTTAATGGTTAGTAGGCTGACGCCGAATAGTTTGAAAAAAACCAGCTGCAAAGCGTGGAACGGCAGATTGGCGACTGCTAAACCGTCAATACTGAGCGACAGGTCGTTAGTCGTTCTAATGGCATCGATTTCTGATTGTGTCAATCCGCCTGGCGCATATAACGCCGAAGTGACCACTGCGCCAATATATAACAGCACAAGCACAATATAGCCAAAAAAATAGCGCCATTTGTATACAAAGATATCAGTAACTTGCTGCTTTTTCACTGCCATGATTATATCACAATTCTAGTCATGCTTGCGATCCAAGCTCATAAAACGCAGGCGCTCTGGATGGAAGTAGAGTTGAATCTTGCCGACCGGGCCGTTACGGTGCTTGGCGATGATTAGATCGGTGATGTTTTGGACTTCTGGGTTGTCTGGTTCGTAGTAGCCTGGACGGTAGATAAAGCTGACAATGTCGGCGTCCTGCTCGATGGAGCCGGACTCACGCAGGTCGGCCAGCTGTGGAATTGGCGGCGTCCGCGACTCGACCGAACGGCTCAGCTGGCTCAGGGCGATCAGCGGCACGTTGAGTTCGCGAGCGATCAGTTTGAGGCCACGAGAAATTTCCGACACCTCCTGGACGCGGTTGCCGTTGTGATTATTAGTGGCCTGCATCAGCTGCAAGTAGTCGACGATGATCAGGCCAATTTCGCCCTCGTGTGCCAACCGGCGAGCCTTGGTGCGCATCTCCAGAATGCTGAGGCCCGGCGTATCATCAATGTAAATCGGCGCTTCTGCCATCTCGCCCATGGCCTCGGACAGCTTCTCAAAGTCATCGCCGCTTAGATTGCCGGTACGAATATTCCAGCTATTGACACCCGACGCGTCAGATAACATACGGTCGGTCAACTGCTCCTTGCTCATCTCCAGGCTGAAAAACAGCACCGGCTTTTTCTCGATCGTCGCTACGTTGTACGCCAGGTTAGTCACCAGCGCAGTCTTACCCATGGCTGGACGCGCCGCCAGGATAATCAAATCCGACTTCTGCAACCCCGCCGTCATGGCGTCCAGGTCGCGGTAGCCAGTCCGCATGCCGCGCAGACTGCCCTTGTTGCGATGCAGCTCCTCGATACGGTCAAAGCTGTCGGTCAAAATGCTTTCCAGGCTGACCAGATCCTGTTTCAATGACTGGTCGGAGACGCTGAATAATTCGGCCTCGGCTTTTTCTAATAATTCCTGCGTCGTCGTCGATTCATCGTAGCCGAGTTCGGTGATGCCGCTGCTGGCCTTGATCAGGCGCCGCCGCACCGCTGTTTGCGCTACCATTTCGGCGTACGCCGCTGCGTGCGCTGCCGTCGGCACGTAGTTGGTGAGTTCCGTCAAATACGCCGAGCCGCCGATGAGTTCCAGCTCGTCCTTGCGCTTCAGCTCATCAGTCAAGGTCAAGAGGTCAACCGGCTTGTGCTTTTCAAATAGCCGCATCATACCAGCGAAAATCAGACCGTGATTTTTATCGTAAAAGTCGTTCGGTTTGACGATTTCTGAGGCATCGGCTAGGACTTCCTCGTCGATGAGAATTGCGCCGATCAGGCTTTTTTCGGCGTCCAGATTTTGCGGCGGCAACTTGCCCGCTATGGTCTCAGTTTGGGTTTTTTCGCTCATGATAATTCCTCCAGGTTAACTTCTTCGCCGCCGCCCATCAGCTCGGCAATCTTCGCAAGCTCGGCGTCTTTGGGCGGGGCTTTTTGTCCGATTGTCACAATATCCAGTTCGGTGCCGGCGACTTGTTGCACAATTGTCGCAATAAGCGGGCGATTTTTCGCATTATCCAGCTTCTTTTTAGCAAAGGCATTGCCGGCGTACAGAGTCAAGGTGTTGCCATCTAGCTGCCAGCTGCAGTGTTGCAACAATGTTGCAATAGCGAACGACTGCTCTTTGGCCAGAGCAATAACCTTATCCCAGTCGATGTCTGTGGCGGAGTTTACTGGATTGTCTGATGCCGGTTGACTACCTGCCGGGGCGGTGTCTGATGCTGTTTTATCTGCAGAGTTATTAGTTTGCTCCTGTTTCGGGATGGTTTTTGGTGAATTTTCTGCTGGTTGAGCGGCTGGGGCTGGCGCTTCTGGAGTAGCTGCCGGTGACTCTGGCGCCTCTACGGGCGATTTAGAGATGGTGGCTGGCGGTTTGGCTGTAGTTTTGGGGCTGGCGATCAACGGCGATATCAGCTCGGGCGATGTATCAGCCGTCTGTTCCCCATTGTCCATAAATATCGTCAATAATTTCAAATCCGGATGCGGATGGCGGTCGACTTCAATTAGCTGCTTGACCAATGTAATTAACTCTGGCCGCTGATGTAAGCGTGCTCGCAGCAGCGATAGTAATTGATGTGATAGAACGACCGGATCGGTGCCGGCTTGCTCCAGCTCGCCCAGCAGGTTCAGCGCCTCAGGCGCGTCGTGCTGCTGATACAATTCCAGCAGGTTCTCCAGCGTCTCAGTAGCGCTCAGCCCCAGGTACTGGGCAACGTCCGACGCGCTTAGCGGCTTATCAGCGCTGGCTAATGCCGACAATTGATCCAGCATGCTGATGCCGTCGCGAAACCCGCCGCGCGAACGCTCAGCAATCAGCCGAGCAGCGTCTGCCTCGATGGTAAAGCCTTCTTTCTCAGCGATAGTCATCAGCTGACGCGCCATGATGTCCACTGGGATGGGGCGAAAGAAAAATTGCTGGACGCGGCTGAGAATGGTGGCGGGCAGCTTGTCGGCGTCGGTGGTCGCCAAGATAAATACCACGTGCGCTGGCGGCTCTTCCAGCGTCTTTAACAGCGCATTGAAGGCAGGCTTGGACAGCATGTGAACTTCGTCGATGATGTAGATTTTCTTTGGTGCGGAAACGGGCGCGACTTGCGCTTTTTCACGTAATGCCCGAATGTCGTCGACACCGTTGTTGCTGGCGGCATCAATTTCGATGATATCCAGATGTGAGGCTTCCTCGTCGTACGGCAACTGATTGATCTCATGCGCCAAAATTCGCGCCACCGATGTTTTTCCTACGCCGCGCGGGCCCGTCAGCAAATACGCATGGGCGATTTTCCCCTGCTCCAGCGCTCGGCGCAAAATGTTGGTCACGTGATCTTGCCCCAACACCTCGTCCAAGCTACGACTGCGATATTTGCGGTACAGTGCCTGACTCATTACTTATATATTATAGCGCAAAGTACAGGATTAGTAAGCTGTTTGGCGGTTGATCTAAAGACGACTCGCCTCGCGAACACGCATTAAAACAGCGCCAGCTGCGTGCTGGGTATTTCTATGTCAATGGCGCCGTTAATTTTTTGCGCCTGGTAGCCAATAAATTTTTTCACGTTATACGCCAGTAGCTGTCCGTCGTAGTCGGTGATGAGGATCGGGCCGATGATACTGCGGACGCGTCCAGCCAATTGGTTCTGATCTTTCATTAGCACTGCTCTTGTTAGATCAGCTCCAGTGGTATGAAAATAATCTTCGCAAAGAATTAGCTCAGATCTCAGAAATGATACGCCAATCTTCTGTTCAATTTCAAGTAGTTTTTGCTGCAATTTCTTCTCGCCGTCCGCGCGATTGAAAGGCTGTTTTATAAGCTCAAGTTTCTTATGAATTGGCATAGTCTCAACGACGCCGTCCAGCCTGGCAATTTTCGCCTCATATTGCCGGGCGATCAGCGCCGAAGAAAACGTCTCCAACTTCAACGCCAGGCGCGCTCCCTGCTCCAGTAGCCGCCGAATTCCGCGCTCTTCCTGCGAGATACCGACTTTAATGACTCCCGGCGCGAAATATGCCAGATAGACGAAGTGAGGGTTTTGATTTATCTTTTCCTGCTGCGCCGATACCGAATCGGCGTTATAAAATGCTGGATTAAAACCAGTCCGATCACGGCATTTCAGGCAGTTTTCATATTTGCCATCAACCGTGGCGGAATCTGGACAAATTTGGCTGCAATGATTGTCAAAATCCACCCAGCCGGTACAATATTTGGTCGAGAAGTCAAACTCGAGCGATAAATCTTGCCCAAACAATTCCCGCCGCTTAATCTCATCGCCGATTTGACAGTCGATAAACGGCTGGTTGTCGGCATTAAAACTGGCATAAGCGAGTAAAAAATCGTCTGGCATAACACAATTATATCAAAAACCGCCCGCAGGCACGGACGGCTTTAAAAAGGAAACTACTTTACAATGCCGCTTCGACAGCTGCCCAGGTGGCGTCAGGATTGTCTTCCGGGATGATGATGGTGACTTGGTCGCCGACGTTAATGCGGAAATAAGTGACGCTGGCGAGCAAAATGCGATATTCGCGGCCGGAAGCCTCGACGTAATAGACGCCGTCGTGCTGGACAAGCGTGCCGATGACTTGTTTGCGCGGTACTGGGCCGATTTGCTTATAAATAAAGCTGCCGTCCTCGGCGATGGTCAATTTCATCAAATCACCCTCAACCAGCTTAGATTTCGAGGCATAATTGGCAGGAATCGGATAATTCTTTCCGTCAGGACTAAGCATCATTTGCCCGTCAAACACGCCCTCAATAACCTTACCGGCGACTTCGTCGGATGGATTTTTCGGGGTAACGACTTGCCCGTCGTCGCCAACGATGCTGATTAGCAGTTCCTTGGCTGCCGCTAAATTGGTTTCTGCTTCCTGGATGAGCGTCCGGAGGCGCTTGACTTGTTTCTCTGGTAATTCAGACATATGGCTCGCATTCCTTGTCTATTTTCGCTAAATTGACTATTCACAATATATCACGCTTCCTCATTTTAGGCAAGCATTTTCTGGCGGGTTAACGGCAAAATAACGATTATTTCCACAGGCCGAACAGATTGCGGAGCAAAATCGTGGTAAATTTTACCCTTGCCATGTGGGGCATGGCTGTGCTTGGCGGTGTTTTCTGGCGAAAAAACACTTTTTCTGGCAAAAACTATTGACTTTTTCGCTCAAGCGTGATATAAATAATATTAGCTTTCGCCCAAAGTTGTCTGGGACGGAAGAGTCCCTGCTTTGAGTGAATCTCTCTCGAAAGGAGAGAACAATGCTAGAGAAGATTACCACTGTGCTCTTTGTTATCATCCAGTGCGTCTTCATTATGTGTGCTCTCACTGTCATTTCGATGTCTGAGACACCTAAGGCTCTCGTCGGCATCGCGACTTTCTTGGTCGCTTACTATACCTTGGGATCTTCCGCAAGGAAGATCTTCGATGTATATATCTCCTCCTGCCAGAATTCCTCCGGTAAGAAGAGAATACTGGACCTCTGATGATCTCTGAGCGGGCATAAGCTCGCCGTGAAAATAGTTCGCCTTGAGGCTTTTTGCCAGCCTCGGCTGGAGCTTTCTCGGCGGGCTATTTTCATTGCTGAGAAATTTGTTACACTAAATATGTGAAAAGAAAAGTTCCCCGGTTTATTACACAGTCGCTGGCGCGGATTGCTAGTATTTACAGCGTCGAGCCGATGCATAGTTTGGAAAAAATTGATGATAGTTTGACGCCGAATATGCGGGCGCTTCGGCTGACGATGACTATTGCCGAACAGCTGTTGAGTATGGGCGTGGTGGCGCATGATGTGGTGCGGCTGTCGCTGGGTATTACTGAGACGTATTGCCGGCGGCCGGTGCATATGGATGTGTGCTATACGCTGATTACGATTTCTCAAGACCGCGGCGTTGACCGCGAGCCGTTAACGATGATCAGGGTGATGGTGCCGGATTATGCTAATTATCAGCAGATTCAGGCGCTGCAGTCGCTGGCGCTGGAAATTCGTAATAAGCATTTGCCTTTGCATATCGCCGAGCAGCGCGTCGAGAAAATTCTTAGCCAGCCGAAACGGCATTCGCCGCTGATGATTTGTGCTTCCGGCGGATTGATTAGCGCCGGGGTGATTGTGATGTATGACGGCGATCTGCTGATGATTGGACTGTCGTTTATCATGGGATTTGTAGCGACGATTGTGCTGCGCTGGCTGTGGCGCGTTGGCATGACGACGTTTTATTCCCAGGCTTCGGCTGCGCTTTTCGCGACGTTGGCGGCGGCGGGAATTGCTTGGGCAAATATGTACGGCTTGCGGATGGATATCAATGCGACACTTTTAGTGATTAGCGGTATCGTGCTGCTGGTGGCGGGTTTAATGACGGTTGGCGCGTTTCAGGATGCGATTGACGAATTTTATATTACGGCCAATGCGCGGTTGTTAAAAGTGATTATGGCGACTGGCGGCATCGTGGTCGGCGTGGTGATCGGGCTGTATGTCGCTACCAAATTTGGCATTACTTTTCCGGCGACGCCAGATCGATTGTCGCTGGCGGATAAACATCTTCAATATTTGGGGGCGTTGATCGTGGCGGCGGCTTTCGCGGTGGGCAATCACGCCAGGTGGTCTGGTCTGATCGTGTCCGGATTGATCGGCGTGTTTGGTTGGTGGATTTCGCGGCTGCTATTGATCGCGGGATTTGATGTCGTGGTGTCCAGCGGTATCGCTGCGACAGTGATTGGTTTGATGGCGGTGCTGACATCGCGGCTGTGGCGATTTCCGTCAATGGCAATTATCGCTGCTGGAATCGTGCCGCTAGTGCCGGGATTGTCGCTATATAACGGGCTGATGGGCGTCGTGCTACATCCGCCGAGCGATCCGCTGTTTATGACGGCGCTAGCGATTCTAATGAGGGCGGTGATGATTGGCTTGGCGGTGGCGGCTGGCGCGTCGCTGGGAAATATGATTGGACGGCCGATTCGACGGTGGCTTATTCACAGGTTTCGGCAAGAGGCGATTGAAGAAGTTAAGCAGTAGATAGTAAGCAGTAAGAGGTAGGCGCGGCGGCCCGCACGGCTTCACTAAAATATCCCCGGAGGTTAACATTCCGGGGATATTTGTTTGTTGCGGATTTACCGGCTATTTACTGCGCTTTTCGATAATCTCCTGCGCCACGTTTGGCGGTACTTCCTCGTACTGCGCTAGCTCCATGGTGCTGGCTGCGCGGCCCTGCGACATTGAGCGGATGTCCGAGGTGTAGCCAAACATATTTGCCAGCGGTACAAAGGCCTTGACCAGTTTGGCACCGCCCATCAGATCTTCCATAGCGTCAATGCGGCCGCGACGTGAGTTCAGGTCGCCGATGATGTCGCCCATGAACTCTTCTGGAGTGGTCACTTCGACTTTCATGACCGGCTCGAGCAAGATTGGATTGGCCTGTTTGATACCCTCGCGGGCTGCCAATGAACCTGCTAGTGAGAAGGCTAGTTCTGAAGAGTCGACGTCGTGGTATGAACCATCGTACAGAGTTGCCTTGACGTCAACCACTGGATAGCCAGCGATCACACCGCCTTCCAAGGTTTCCTTGATACCCTTCATGACAGCTGGGCGATATTCCTGAGGAACCACACCGCCTTTAATCTCGTCTATGAACTCAAAGCCCTTGCCCGCCTCATTCGGCTCAAAGCGTACCCAGACGTCGCCGTACTGACCGCGACCACCAGATTGTTTGGCGTGCTTACCCTGAACTTCAGCTTTGCCCTTGATTGACTCGCGGAAGGCCACTTGCGGCTCACCGATGTTAGCTTCAACCTTGAACTCGCGCTTCATGCGGTCGATCAAAATATCCAAGTGCAACTCACCCATTCCAGACATGATGGTCTGGCCGGTTTCTTCATCAGTGTGGATGCGGAAGGTTGGATCTTCCTCGGATAAACGCTGCAAAGCCAGCGCCATTTTTTCTTGGTCAGCCTTTGACTTTGGCTCAACGGCGATGGAAACTGGCGGCTCTGGGAACTCAATACTTTCCAAGGCAATTGGGTGTGCCGGGTCAGTCAAAGTGTTACCTGTGCCGGTATTCTTCAAGCCAACCACCGCGGCAATGTCGCCGGCAGAAATCTTATCGATATCTTCGCGCTTGTCTGCATGCATGCGCACGATACGGCCGATACGCTCCTTATCGCCAGTGGTGGTATTCAGGACGTAGCTGCCTGAATTCAGCACGCCAGAATACACGCGTACGAAAATCAATTTACCGACAAACGGATCGGCAGCAATCTTAAACGCCAGGGCTGAGAGCGGCTCTTTGTCTGATGGTTTGCGGCTCACTTCGTCGCCAGTCTTTGGATTTTTACCCCAAATTTCGTCAACGTCCAGCGGGCTTGGCAAGAAGTCAACCATCAAGTCAAGCAGCTTCTCCACGATGACGCCGCGGCCGTCGCCGCCAGTCACCAGATAGAAGTCGCCAGCCAGCACGCGCTTGCGCAGCGCCATCTTCAGTTCATCGATAGTAATCGCTTCCTCACCCTGATCAAGGAATTTCATCATCAATTCGTCGTCAGCTTCAACGGCATTTTCCACCAGTAAGCTGCGGGCATTCTTCGCCTTCTCCAACATGTCAGCCGGGATTTCGCCGACCTTCAATTCGTGATCAGTGTAGTCGTCGTAGGTGTAAGCTTTCATGTCAATCAAGTCAACCACGCCGTTGATAGTCTTCTCAAAACCAATTGGCAAGTGAATTGGAAAGGCTTGCTTGCTGAGGCGATTGTGAATTGATTCCAGAGATTTGTAGAAGTCGCCGCCGGTTTGGTTAATCTTATTAACGAAGCAAATGCGCGGCACGCCGTATTTGTTAGCCTGGCGCCAGACGGTTTCAGATTGTGCTTCAACGCCCATCTTACCGTCGAACACAGTAACTGCACCGTCGAGCACTCGCAGCGAACGCTCCACTTCAGCAGTAAAGTCGATGTGCCCTGGGGTGTCAATGATATTAATTTTGTGGCCTTTCCAGAAGCAGGTCACCGCTGCCGAGGTAATGGTAATACCCCGCTCTTTTTCCTGAGCCATCCAGTCGGTGGTGGCGCCATCGCCATCGCCTTTAACTACGCCAATCTTATGCGTCAAGCCAGTGCGGTATAGAATGCCCTCAGTTGTCGTCGTTTTACCGGCGTCAATGTGAGCAATAATACCGATATTTCTAAAGTTTTGTAATGGAACGTTTGCTGCCATTCGTCTTTCCTTTGTTACGTTAATTTATCGAGATTCTCAGTGTTATTTTTTGCCACCAAAAAACTACTCTTGCTGCTGATTATAGCAGATGTTCGCGGGTTTTTCTAGCTTCCCGGCGCAGTTGGACCGTTCATTGGCGGCTGCTGCTGGTTTGGCGGTTGAGCCGATGCTTGTTGCTGAGGATATGGCGGCGTTTGCGGCGGTTGCTGGTACGGCTGCGAGTATTGTGGCGGCTGTGGCGGCTGCATTGGTGTTTGTGCTGGCGGTTGCTGGAATGGTTGAGGCGGCTGCGTATTTAGCGGCTGAGTCGGTTGAGGTTGCGGCTGCGGCGGCGAACCGGCAGATTGTTGGGCTGGGCTCTGCTGGTAAGTTGGCTGCTGGGCTGTTGGTTGGTTTGGTGTCTGCTGCGGATATGAATAGTTAGCGTATCCAGGCTCATCCTCGTATAGTCTCTGGAAGTGCGGCGGTGGCGTTTTTGGCGTTTGAGTATTAACCTCGTACAGCATGTCGTATTCCTGTTTTTTACGTTTGTTGTCGGACGTTACTATGATAACTACGACTGACGTACCGATGAACAGTAAACCGATAGTAATAGTTAAGACTACCACCACGACAAGCGCAGTATTATTACTCTTATTATCGACCGGCGAGTTGCCGTATTGTTTCGCCACGTCTTCGTCAACGTAGTCGTCCGCGGTTTCTTCAGAGACTTTTAGCAGCTTGGCGACCAGATAGTTTTGAGGATACAGGCGGTTAAGCTCGCTAAAATAATCCTTGGCCTTTGAGTATTTACCCTTGTCAAATTGCGCTAAGCCGTCTTTCCAAAGCTTGGTTAGTTCGCCGTCTGCCGATATGGCGACGTTGTTCTTTTTAGCCATGGCTTTTAGGTCGGAAATATCTCTGGCGATGCCTTTGCCGAAACAGGAGTTGCCTTTCTTTCCATCCTCGCACGCGGCACCGCCGTAGGTGTTGATGCCGACCTGCTTACCCTTTGAATCGAAGGCTGGACCGCCGCTATTGCCGGAGGCGATCATCGTTGACATAAGGAATAGCTTATGTCCGCCGCCATCAAGTACTGTCTGCTGCAGATTACCCTGCGTGACCGTAGGCACGGTTTTTTCTTTCTTCGTGTTAAGGCCGTCGTCAACAACCGCTGGAAACCCAATTGCTGTCAGCCGGTCGCCGCTATCTAATAGTGTACTATCGCCTAATTCGACTGCCGGAAAGTTACCTTCGATTTTTAAAATGGCGACATCGGTTTCTTTGTTATTAATATCTAGACGCAAGCTTTTCATATTAACTTCGGAGTCGATTTTTTTCGCCGAATAATTCGTGCTGGTGGTTACCCATTTGTAGCGGGCGTATGTTCCGTCGATTCGGATCGGGTCGCTGGATGTTTGCACGACGTAATCGCTTTCGTCGTTTGCAACTTGGACGTTATGCTCGGGAACTTTATTAATCAGGCTGAAGATAATTGCTATGGCGTCGGCACTGCCCTCCTGAGCTTTGGCTGCCAAGGATGCTAAATCTGCTCTGGAAATATAGCCAGCATTAATGACGAATTCGAAATACGACTTCCATAGATCCTCGCCAGCCTGCGACATGGCGCTAGAAAACAGAGTGTCGGTTGACCATTCGACGACATGCCCGTTGGTGGCCACATGCCCGTTGTTGGTTATAATCGAGCCGCTGCCGATGCCGCCAGCGCAAGCATTCTGTATTTGCAGCCATGCGCCGTTATCTGCAGTGTATTTTATGTCGGCGCAGCGCGCGGAAGCGATCCGCACGGTTGCTATTTGGTTTCTGGCGACCACGTTGATGATTGAATCGGTATCAAGGTTTTCCAGCGTGTTCATCGTGTCCTGGTTGTTTAGCGAGCTATTAGTTGAAGAGCTGGCTAGGACAACGCCGGTATTTTCACTAGCGCCAACCAGTAGCTTATTGTCCGGTTTCTGGAATGTAACGCCAGCGATAATTCTTTCCAACTGCGCTACGTAATCCTCGACGCCAACTCCTTTGTAGGCGTTAAATCTCATCCAGTACGGCCGACCGTTTTGCACGGTCATATAACTGTAAGCGTGTCCAGTTTCGTACACAGTCCCGTTGTTAGTGTAGGTAAGTGTTTGGTCGATTTTACGGAATTCTTTGCCGGATATGGTGATTTTCGAGACGGTAAGCTTGGCGTTAGGTTCTTTTTCTTTTACCTTCATAACGTCAACTTCAGCTAGCAGGTCCAAATCGGAATATTTCTTCTTATCCTTATATTTGTCCGGCATCGTTGAGCGGTCAAAATAGTTGCGGGCGCGCGAGGTGTTGATTGTCAAATATGGCCGGATTGTCCTGCTGGATATCTTGCCGTCTTTACCCTTGATAGCATCGCTGGCCTGCTTGAAAGCAATTTCCACCAAGTTGTAGCCGCGCGATTCTTTCAATTCGTCGTTATTGTAAGTTTTTGCGCTGTATTTTTTATCGTTTGACTCCTTAGTAACTTCATGCGCTGAGCCGTTGAACGTCGCTGTGTCGTATGTTACGGTAAAACCGTATTTGGAGACAACTGTCTGAACGCCTGATTTGCCGTCGCCGAGCAGCGCGTTTTTCATCTTTTGGCGGGCAGTCCGCGTAACGTTGCCAGTTTCCTGCGGTCTGGTGGCGATAAAAATCCAAACAGCTATTAAAATAACAAATAGTGCGCCTGAAATTATCGCGATGAGCTTTAGCTTTTTCGTAGGTTTCTGTTCCATAAGCTTTATTATATCAAGAAATCGCCCTTTTATAGAGCGATTTCTTAGTTTATTCGGTATTATTTCGGCAAATTTGAATTACCTTGAATATAGATTTTAGATAAACCTAATCCAGGGAAATTCTCAGCTAGATTTTACCGAAATTAGCCGCGAGCAAAGTGCGCAAAGGCGCGGTTAGCTTCGGCCATCTTGTGGGTGTCTTCCTTCTTCTTGAAGGCAGCACCAGCTTCGTTGTAGGCGTCAACGATTTCCAATGCCAAACGCTGTGAGTATGGCATACCGCTGCGAGCGCGAGCTGATTGTACCAGCCAGCTAAACGCGTAGTGCAACTGCCGATGTCCCTGAACTGGGAATGGAATCTGGTAGTTAGCACCACCGACGCGGCGGCTCTTCACCTCAAAGTTTGGACTGACGTTTTTCAACGCCTTCTCAAACACTGCCAATGGATCTTCTGAATCCAGTTTCTTGGCAGCAGTTTCCAGCGCGGTGTAAACAGCCCGCTCGGCCGCCAATTTTTTGCCGTCCAACATTGACTTATTGATCAAGCGCTGCACCAGCACGCTTTGGTAGCGGCGATCAGGCTGTAGTTGCCGTTGTAATTTCTTGGTAACTTTACGAGGCATTATTACTTATCCCCTTTCTTAGTACCGTACTTCGAACGGCCCCGCTTGCGGTTGTTGACACCCTGGAGGTCCAACGCACCGCGGACGATGTGGTAACGCACACCCGGAAGGTCAGGCACGCGGCCGCCGCGGATCAAGACCACAGCGTGCTCCTGCAAGTTATGGCCTTCACCGCCGATGTAGGCCCAGACTTCATAGCCGTTGTTTAGTTTCACGCGGGCAACTTTACGCAAAGCTGAGTTTGGTTTCTTTGGCGTCTTGGTCGTCACACGCACACATACACCACGCTTGAGCGGTGCATTTTGGTCATAGTAACGCGTTTTCAGGGCGTTGTGAATGCGACCCAGTGCTGGCGACTTGGACTTTTTCTTAGCCGTTTGGCGCGGCTTGCGCACCAATTGGTTGATAGTTGGCATCCAATTTCTCCTTGGTTGAATTAGTGATTTATGGCAATTCGCCTGGTAGCGCAGAGTGGGCTGGTGCGGTTTTGCACGCAAAAACCAGCTTCTCTTAGCGCCTACGGTTTGGATTCAGCAACTCCGCCCCGTGTCTATACCTTTTCTGCCGAGCATTCGGTCTGTACACATTCAAACCACCGCGCGCCCCGAAAAGAGGAAACTCTACTTCTATTATAGCACACTTTGGGTAAGATTGCTATCCAAAAAGATCTAAAAAATTGTTAGCGAAAGACGTTGTTTTACCAGCAGCGAAGCTATGAAATACTGATGACAACTTGCTGCTGTACATCAGACCACCAGCCTAGATTATCCTGCGAGGCGTGGACGCCGCCCTCTGATTCAAATCTGGCGATCTTTAATCCGGCATGAGCTAGGCGCTGTGCTAAGCGGTCGTTGCAATTGCTGGGACTAATCAAGCTTTCTGTACCGTTTAGGACAGTCACCGTTGTATCGCCGTCGATTGCGGGATCTTTCCTACCTTTCGCCTCAACGATTGTTTTCGCAATATTATGGCGGTTGATCGCTATCGGGTAGCAAGCTAGCCCAGCTGTTCGGCGAATAGCAAGCTTGGCTAAGGTAGATTTGAGGTCAATTTCGCGTAGTTCAGCTGCCCAATTAGGATTTATTTGTAATATCTCTGGACATTGGTCGCTGCCGTGCTGCAGGAAATTGCCAACAAATTTACAGAAACCAGCCAAGCCGTTTTTATAATCCTTACTAAGACCAGCTGCTTCCCATAAATCAAGCCGATCCAGATACACTTCCCCCGGTGCAGTCCGGGCAATCGCCGCCGCAACGTGGGCGCCAAGCGAATAGCCTATAACGCGGTTAATTGCGTTAAAATCCAAGCCAGCACCGTCTAGTGCTTGGCTGATAGCATCCCACTGCTTTACGGCGCCAGGTTCGAAATTGCCTTGACAAAGCGCCCAGCGGACATCTTTATCCATGCGCGGCGTTTCAAGCTCAACTCCTGGATTGTCTATGTATATCACTAACCCATTCTCTAGCGCTGCGGTAACTTTCGCTCGAGCCTGGGATATAGGATTATGATACGTACCGTCCGCCCATGGGGGTAAGATGACGGTCGTGTTTCTATCGTTTTTTCTGGGGTCGTCTTTCTGGCGGGCATCAGCTATATAGATACCCAGGCCGTTGTCGGCTTTTATTCTGCCGCAAACAACTTTATCCCAGCCGTCTGGCGGCGGTGTCTGCTGCCAGTCTTTTTGCGGTATAGTTTCCGACAAAAATACTTCACGCATACATTTATTATTACCTAGCTATGTTTACGTGTCAAATTTTTGCCGTCTCTTTCGCGCGGCTCTTATAGAAAAACCGCCCCCTATCCATTGGAGCGGTTTTCTGAGAAAGAAAGCTGGTTGGCTTATGCGGCTACAGCTAATTCCTCTTCCTGACTATCAGCGAACTCATCCTCGCTTGGCTCGTCGGTTTCCGTTTCTTCGACAGCACCCGTTCCTACTGGAATCTTGCGGCCGATGATGACGTTTTCTTTGAGGCCATGCAAGTGGTCAGCGCGACCCGAGACGGCAGCATTGATCAGCACGCGAGTGGTGTCCTGGAAGGACGCAGCGGATAGCCATGAGTCGCTCCAGATGGACACCTTGGTGATACCGAGTAGCAACTGGGTGTAACTGATGAGGTTCTTGCTCTCAGCCGCCAGTTGCTTGTTGGTGTTCACCACCGCAGCCTTAGAGACTATGTCGCCAGTCACAAAGTCGCTATCACCCGCATCTTCAATCTGGACACGGCTGAACATCTGGCGAACGATGATCTCCAGGTGCTTGTCGGCCACGTCTTGACCCTGAGCGGCGTAAATGCGCAGGACTTCGTTAATGATGTAGCGCTGCGTGGCCTCGACACCCTTCAGGCGCATCAAGTCGTGTAGGTTCAATGAACCGGCCGTCAATCGGTCGCCAGCTTCGACAACGTCGTTAGCCTTAACAACCAATTGCATAGTGCCTGGGATTTCGTAACGAGCTGGTGCGCCAGCTTCAGCAGCGATAACCAAGGTGTCTTCCGCCGCTTCAACCACGCCGTCAAATGGTGCGACCAGCGGACGAGTGTCATCTTCGCCAGTTGCCAGCACGTCGCCAGCCTTGACGCTTGAACCGGCCTTGACCACGATGGTTCGGCCATCCAGCGGCAAGCGCTCAACTTTGCCGGATTCTGGGGTAACTTGGACGATGTACTTTTTGCCATCTTCCCAAACGTCGACCAGGCCAGCAATTTCCGTAACATATGCCTGACCCTTTGGTGTGCGCGCCTCGAACAATTCTTCAACACGCGGCAGACCCTGGGTGATGTCACCACCGGCCACACCGGAGTTGTGGAAAGTACGCAGGGTCAACTGAGTACCTGGCTCACCGACTGACTGAGCCGCGATAACACCGACTGGCTGATGCTTATCAACCAATTTACCAGTTGACATGTCAACACCGTAGCTGCGCTGCGGAATACCGTTTAGGTTATTTGTTGACAGAACTGATTGGATATTGACACTCTGGATGCTTTCATCATCGTCAATTGAGTCAGCGATTTCCCGAGTGATTAATTCGTCCTTATTGACGTGACCTGGAATCGTCTCAGCAGCGTAACGACCAGCCAAGCGGTTCGAGAAGTCGATCATCGTTTCTTCAGTTTCTGAACGGTAAATTGCGTAACCCTCGTCATCGCCAACCTCGTCTTCAACTGTAAAGACGTCTTGCGCCACATCTACCAAACGCCGGGTCAGATATCCCGAGTCGGCAGTCTTAAGCGCCGTATCGATCAAACCTTTACGCGCACCACGTGTTGCCACGAAGGCTTCAAGGCTGGACAGACCACCGGTGTAGGAGCTACGAATTGGCAGCTCAATTTCGCGGTTGGCGGCATCCACCTGAATGCCGATCATGGCGCTGGCTAGCTTCACGTTGGAGATGTCGCCGCGGGCGCCGGAGTTAACCATCACCGAGATGCTGGTATCCATGTGTGCCAACTGGTCTTTTAAGAAAGCAGTGATCTTATTATCAACGTTTCGCCAGGCATTCACCGTCAAGTTGTAGCGTTCATCCTCGGTGATCAGACCTTGGTCGAATTGATCAGAAATCAAAGCAGCCTTGGCGTCCCCTTCAGCCACAAACTCAGGTATTTCGTCAAAGTGCACGTAGTCGGTCATGCCGGTGGATACGGCAGCAGTCGTGGCGAAGCGGAAGGCTTGGCCTTTCATGCGGTCGGCGATTTTGGCAGTTTCCTCGGCGCCGTATTTGTTAAATATTTGCGCCAAAACTTTCTTCAATTGTTTCTTTGACTGGACGTTATTGTCGTACGGAAAATCCTCCGGCAGCATTTCATTGAAGAAGACGCGGCCCAGTGTCGTGTTACGTATCGCGCCTTTGGCGAAAATACGAATTGGCGTTTGCAAATGAATTACGCCGTTGTCATATGCCATTTCCGCTTCGTAAACCGAGCTGTACGATTTGATGTTATCTGTTTGCGCGGCTGGCTTGTCGTAGGTTAAGTAATAGTTACCCAGCACGATATCCTGACCGATGTTAAGCACCGGCGAACCGTCGGCAGGTTTCAGCAGGTTGTTGGTGGCGCTCATCAGGTCGCGCGCCTCGGCTTGAGCTTCCTTCGATAGCGGCAAGTGAACCGCCATCTGGTCGCCATCGTAATCGGCGTTAAATCCGTTCGCCACCAGCGGGTGCAACTGAATCGCTTTGCCTTCGACCAGAACTGGCTGGAAAGCTTGAATTGACAAGCGGTGCAAGCTTGGCGCGCGGTTAAGCAGCACGTACTTACCTTCAATTGCTGAATCAAGCGCGTCCCAAACCACTGCCTCGCCAGCCTCAATTAGGCGTGAAGCTGAGCGGATGTTATGGGCAAATTCATTCTTAATCAACCAGCTGATAACAAACGGCTTGAACAGTTCCAGCGCCATTTGCTTCGGCAAACCGCATTGGTGAATCTTCAATTTTGGACCAACCACGATCACCGAACGGCCAGAATAGTCGACGCGTTTACCGAGCAGGTTCTGGCGGAAGCGGCCTTGCTTACCCTTTAGCATGTCGCTCAAGCTCTTCAAGCTGCGGCGACCGCCAGTCGAACTGACCGCCCGGCCGCGCGACGCTGAATTGTCAATCAAAGCGTCTACTGCCTCCTGCAACATGCGCTTTTCATTGCGCTGAATAACTTCCGGCGCATTCAACTCAACCAACTTTTTCAAGCGGTTATTACGGTTGATAATCCGGCGGTACAGATCATTCAAGTCTGATGTCGCGAACCGGCCGCCGCTTAGAGCCACCATCGGGCGAAGATCCGGAGGAATCACTGGCAGAACGGTCATGCATAGGCTGGACGGCTTAATGCCGGCAGTTTCCATACTTTCCAGCATTTTCAGGCGTTTGAGCAATTTCTTCTGCCGCTGGCCTTTCGCGCCCTCGGCTTCTTCGGTCAATTTAGCGATGAGCTTCGGCAGGTCGATTTCATCGAGCAGCGCCTTCACCGCGCTCGCACCCATGCCAACCTCAATCAGCTCGTCGTATTCTTCCGGCAAATTGCGATATTCAGTCTCTGAAATCAGCGCGCCCTTATTCAAGCTCTCCAATTGAGATTTCTTGCCAATGTAATTTTCTTCCAGCTCATCAACTTCGCGGCTCTGTTCCTTGGCTAGCTGCTTGGTATCAGCGCTGTCTTCTTCCGCCATTTTTTCGTAGCGGAGCTTTATAGCTTTACGAGCCAGATCAGTTTCCGCTTCCAAGTCTGCCAGGTATTGATTGCGAGTTTCTTCGTCAACGCTCAGAATAACGTACGTGGCAAAGTAAACGATTTTCTCAATGTTGCGGACAGTCATGCCTAGCAGTTGGCTCATGGCACTCGGCGTGCCGCGCATAAACCAGATGTGCGCCACTGGTGCGGCCAGTTGAATGTGGCCCATGCGCTCGCGGCGGACGATTGATTTGGTGACCAGTTCGCCGTTTTTATCGACGGCAGCTTCGCGCGAGCGCACGCCCTTGAGCTTGGAATCATGCGGATTGATGTCCTTGACCGGGCCAAAGATTCGCTCGCAGAACAAGCCGTCGCGCTCTGGCTTTTGGGTGCGGTAGTTAATCGTTTCCGGTTTAGTGACTTCGCCGTGGCTCCACTTTAGGATATCTTCCGGGCTGGCAACCACCAAGCGTACCGCGTTAAAATCGCTAATACCTGTGGCGTTAAATGCAAATTGCGCCATCTTACGCCTCCTCCTTTATTTCTTCTACTTCATCAATATCTTGTACGCTGACGCCGTCATTAATGTCGCCGATATCATCTGATTCGTCCAGATAAATCTGATCGTCGTCATCATCGTCGTTTGCGTTTTGCGGTACGGTTTTATCGGCCGGGCCGCTTGAAGCGATGACATGTTCAGCATCAACCGTATCGTCATCGTCAATTAAATCAACCCTGAGTCCTAATCCTTGCAATTCCTTGACTAGCACATTGAATGACTCTGGCAGCTTCGGCCCGACAATCGGCTCGCTCTTAATGATCGATTCGTACGCTTTGGCGCGGCCGTAGACATCGTCGGACTTGATGGTTAGCATTTCTTGTAGCGTCGAAGCGGCGCCGTAGGCTTCCAATGCCCACACCTCCATTTCGCCGAGGCGCTGGCCGCCATTCTGGGCCTTGCCGCCGAGCGGCTGCTGGGTGACCATGGTGTACGGGCCAGTCGAACGAGCATGAATTTTATCAGAGACCATGTGGTGCAGCTTGATCATGTGCATGACGCCGACCGTAGTGCGCTCTTCAAACGCCTCGCCAGTGCGGCCGTCAAACAATTGGCTCTTGCCGTCGCGGGCAAAACCTGCTTTTTCCAGTTCGTCGGAAATTTGCTGGTCGCTAACGCCGTTAAACGACGGTGTTGCTACGCGGTAGCCTAAAGCCCTGGCTGCCATCCCTAAGTGCGTTTCGAACAACTGTCCCAGGTTCATGCGGCTTGGCACGCCCAGCGGGTTCAAAATCACATCAACTGGCGTACCGTCTTCCATGAACGGCATGTCTTCCACCGGTAAAATCTTAGCGACGACGCCCTTATTGCCATGGCGTCCTGCCATCTTGTCGCCGACGCTAATCTTGCGCAGCTGCGCGACGAAGATCTGAATTTGCATTAAGACGCCAGCTTTCAATTCGTGGCCGTTTTCCCGGCTAAAGATCTTGACGCCGACAACCTTGCCGCCGCCAGCATTGTTCATGCGCTGCGACGTATCGCGTACGTCCTTAGCTTTTTCGCCGAAGATGGCCCGTAGTAATCGCTCCTCGCTCGAAAGTTCCTGCTCGCCCTTCGGCGTAATTTTACCGACCAGTACGTCGCCGGCTTTTACTTCGGAACCGATCTGTACGATACCGTTTTCATCCAAGTGGCGCAGACTGTCTTCCGATACGTTCGGAATGTCGCGGGTGACGATTTCCGGCCCCAGCTTGGTTTCGCGGACTTCAACATTGTAATCTTTAATATTAATACTGGTTAATTCGTCGTCCTGTACTAGGCGCCGGCTCAGAATCACGGCGTCGTCCATATTGTAGCCGCCCCATGGCATGAAAGCGACCAGCAAGTTGCGGCCCAGCGCGATTTCTCCCTCGGCGATTGATGCGCCCTCGATTAAGACATCGCCTTTTTCTACGCGATCGCCGCGGTTAACGCGCGTTTTTTGGTTATAGCAGCGGTCGTCATTATTCTTAACAAAATGGCGCAATTCGTAAATTTTAACACCATCGGCATATTTGACATGAACTTCATCGGCATCGGCTTTAACAACTTCGCCGTCAGCTTCTGCTAAAATCAGATGTCCGCTATTCTTTGCTACGTCGCGCTCGATGCCAGTGCCGACTGTCGCTGGCTGCGGCATAAGCAAAGGCACGGCCTGCCGCTGCATGTTTGATCCGGTCAAACTTCGGTCGATGCGGTTTTTTTCGATAAATGGCACTAACGCCGCGGTTGAGCCTAAGATCTGGCGGTGCGCTGCGTCCATGAAAGTGACCTGGGTGGCGTCAACTTGCGATGGCTGCATGTTATTGCGGGCATTAACGCGCTCATCGCGGAAAGTGCCGTCTTCATTCAGGATTTCGCCGGCGTCAGCGATGACTTCGCCCAGTTCCTGCGAGGCGTCCAGGTAGACAATTTCGTCGGTCACCCGGCCGTCTTTGACGCGAAGATATGGCGTTTCAATAAATCCGTATTCGTTAACCTTGGCATAGGTCGCCAAATTTAGCACCAGACCGACGTTAGCGCCTTCCGGCGTTTCCACCGAACAAATGCGGCCGTAGTGCGTTGGGTGAGCGTCGCGCACGTCGAAGCCAGCGCGTTCGCGGCTCAAACCGCCAGGCCCCATGGAACTCAGTCGGCGCTTGTGGCTGAGTTCTGACAACGGGTTAACCTCGTCCATCAACTGGCTTAGCTGCGAGCTGGTAAAGAATTCGCGTACCGCAGCGACCACCGGGCGGGCGTTGATCAATTGGCTTGGCGTAACGTTTTCCAAATCTGCCACGCTCATCCGATCCATGGCGTTGCGCTGCATGCGCAGCATACCCACGCGGAACTGGCGGGCAACCAATTCGCCGACTAGTTTAATACGCCGGTTACTAAGCGAGTCGATGTCGTCGGCTGGTTCTTGGGTATTGTTAAGCCGGATCAGCTCGCGGATGATTGCTACCAAATCGCTCATCTGGAATGTGCGGTTTTCTATCGTGTTAGCTACGTCCAAGCCTAGGCGCTGGTTTAGTTTGTAACGGCCAACCCGGGAATAATCAAACCGCTTGAAATCAAAGAACATCCGCTCAATCATCTGGCGGGCGTTATCGACCGTCGCCAAATCGCCCGGCCGCAGGCGGCGGTAAACCTCGATTAGCGCTTCGTTTGCGCCGCGGGCCGAGTCTTTATCCAGCGTCTCCTCGATATATTTCACATCGCCGGTGTCAATGTCGGTAAATAATTCTTTAATTTCGCTGGTTTTTGGATAGCCTAATGCTCGCAGCAGAGTGGTAATCGGCATCTTGCGCCGCCGGTCAATTTTTACGTAAATTACGCCGTTTGGTGCTGTCTCCAGCTCCAGCCAAGCGCCGCGGCCTGGAATCATTTTAGCGCCGTAGAATCTTCTTCCGTTGATTGTATCAGCCGTAAAGAATACGCCTGCCGAGCGAATCAACTGGCTAACGACCACGCGCTCCGTGCCGTTAATGATATACGTACCGCGGTCAGTCATCCACGGATAGTCGCCCAGATAAATTTCCTGTTCCTCAACCACGCCGGAGGTTTTATTGGTCAATTCCACTGTGGCGTGCAGCGGCGCTTCAAATGTCAAGTTGTTTTCTTTAGCAAATTGGTCGGTGGATTTTGGTTCGCCAAAATAATATTTACCAAATCTTAGCGACAATTTTTGACCAGTGTAATCGTCAATTGGATTAATTTCTGAAAATATTTCGCTCAAACCTTCCTCGACGAACCAGCGCCAAGAATCTTTTTGGTGAGCGATTAGGTTTGGCAGCGGCAGGGCGTTATCACCAGAGGTGAAATAGACGCGATCGCTGCTTGTGGATGGTTTTTTTGCCACAGGCGTAAACACTCCTCGCTTTGTTTAGTGGTTAATAGACGGCCGTGAAGATCTCTAATTCATAGCCTAAAACCACGATTTGCCCGCTCGCAATTTTCACCCGCCATGAATACACTACTTCTCTAAATACTCATTATGACGGAGATCGTCAATAAAATCAAGGGGTTTTACGGGGATTTATTCTTAGGCGGGGACTGGTACTTCTTCGGTAGACCCAGTGCGAGCTGGAACAGGACTACCGAGTGGATTTCTAAAAGCACCCAGTAGTGGGCGAGCAGCGTTACTTAGAGCTTTGCGTATGTGACTAGTCTGAGGAGTCTCAAATTCCACATCATGCCGAAAGTAAAGCCCAGACACTCCGCCTACAGCACCGAACGACCCTCCCTCTCCACCATGCTTTTCATAAGTACGAGGATTAATATCCCTAACAGCATCACCAAATCTTTTATCGGCATCAGGAGAGGCGTAAGCACAAAGCTTAGTAACCCTACTCCCCATAGATCGACCAAAATCCTTTCGTGCCTGATCTACCATACTCTGGAGATAGTCTGGCCAAGCCTCTTCAGCATCATCACTCGCGCCAAAAATCTCCATATACATAGGCCTACCCGCTTGACTATCGCCATATTGCGGAGCCATCCTACTCGTTACAATGGTAATTCTCGCAGCAGCTAGTAAACCGCTACCGAGCCTTTTTACTGCATAAGTTCCAGAATCACACTTACACGCCTCACGCCGTAAATTGTCTGGACTATTGTTACCATAAATAATACGCATCAACCCAGGATCTGTCTTCTTTCCATCAGTAAGACTTTTGGCGCCCGACCATATATCACAGATATCCTGTGTAGTCTTGTTGTCGACTTCATCTGGTGTCAGTCTGCCTATTTGTAGCTCTTCAAACATCAATTCCTCCATTTGCCTTAATCTCATCAATTAGCATATCATGAACCTCTTCGACATTTCCATCCGCTAAGACAACCGGAATGTCGTAGTCCTTGGCAATTTTCAGATAGCCATTGGTGATTTTCTCTTGAAAATCCTGCCCGCGCGACTCAAAAGTGTCGGGATTTTTTAGCTCGCCGCGCATGGCGATTCGTTTTGCCCGCTTGTCATGACTCAAACTCAGAACGATCATAACGTCTGGATGCAAATATTTCTCATCGGTAAATAATTTTGTTAGCCGCAGGATTTCCGCCTCGTCATACCCCTCGGCTTGACCCTGATAAACCAGCGTTGAAATATAGTTTCGCGCGCTCAGGACAATCTCCCCGCGCTCTAAAGCCGGCCGAATCTTTTCCCGCCACAATTCCCGCCGCGCCGCCGAAAATAATGCTACGTTAACGGCCGCCGACCGCGCCAAATCGCCGTTTTTAATGACGTTTCGTAGTTCGTTAGCTATCGGCGTTGATTTTTCTGGATCATCGCTGCCTGGCTCTTCGACCACGCAAACCGTCTGCCCGCGCGCCCGAAAATACTCCGCCAGTTTCGCTACTTGCGTTGACTTGCCCGTGCCGTCGTTGCCCTCGATGACGATGTATCGACCGGGACGGTTCATTTGATGCCCTCACTCAGCCCGGCGATAGCCACCGGTACGTGCCGCTGATCCTTGAACGCCCGCGGCAGCATTTTTTCTGGCCGCCAGCTGTGGATAAGCTCGGCAAGGTCGTCGGTGTGCTGGTATTTGCCGCTAATGCCGCCGCGTCCGCCGGCGTAGCCGCCATCCACCGGCCCGGTATGGTGGAAAATTAATTGCCCGATGCGCTCGCCAACTGGCAGTACCACGCTTTCATGCTTGTTCAAATTGTAAATCTCGAGCGTAATCCGATTGATATAACCCGGGTCGATCCAACCCGCGTCAAAACACACCGCCACACCATTACGGCCCCACGAGCTGCGGCTCTTCACCTCGGCCGCGCCGCCATGCGCCCGAATGCCCACGAACTCATGGGTATGCGCCAAAATCCGCTCGCCAGGACGCAGTACAATGATCGGATGCTCATCCGGAATATTACGAAACCGCGTAAAGCCGTTATGTTCGCACCACTCGGCGTGCGGTATCGCCATCAGCGGCCCCTTGAAATACCGCGCCACCTCCGCTTCGTCAAATGGATTATAAACGCTTGACTGATCGTCAAATTCCTGTTTATAAAAATAATGCCCTAGCGTAAAATCTAGGCTAGCCTCTGACACATTGTCCGGATCAAATGGCGTACAGACGATCGTCCCCTCCTCGATCGCTGCCAAAATTTCCCGGTTTGAATACACGCTCATGCCGCGCCTCCTCTTGTTTATCTTACCTCACTCCCCCGAGTAATTCTATTATGACAATATTTGCCCGCTCGGGCAAGCTTTTCGTAAATTTTACATCATGCTAGACTGGGGTTATGGAGAAAGCCATTATCGTTGCCTATGATAAAAACCGCGCCATTGGCCAAGGCGGCGATTTGCCGTGGGGACGCAGCCTACCGGCGGATTTGGCGCATTTCAAGAAGTTGACTAAAGGTGGCAATGTCATTATGGGTCGAAAAACTTTTGAATCAATTGGTTGTCGTCCGCTGCCAGAGCGTGAAAACATTGTCATTTCCTCGCGGCCAACGGGCGTTAAGGGTGTGCTGACCGCCATGAATCTGCCGAGCGCCCTGGCGTTGTCGCGCTACCCGACGTTCATTATTGGCGGCGCCCGGGTGTATGGCGATGCGTTGAAAACGCCAGAGATTGACACTGTTTACGCCACAGAAATTGACGCGTCATTCCCAGATGCAGACACTTTTTTCCCAGAACTGGACATGGCTGTCTGGCAGGAAACTAGCCGCGTCCATCACCCCGCTGACGCTGAAAATAAGTATGATTTTGATTTTGTAATGTACCAACGGACTGCTTAGAGTTTTTGGCTTGACAATGGTTATGTTTTTTGCTATAATATAAAGGTGTAAGCATTATATTGAAAGGGAGCCTAAGTATTATGGAGCAAAGCGGTAGAGGGCGTGAAAGGTCAAAAAAAGTAATTAAAACAATGCCGTTTTCGGATATAGCTTTTGATATTGGCCCTGAAGTGAGGAAAGAATGGTCAGCCTCAAAAATTCCAGGAGAAGAGGAGCTTTCAGACGACCCGTTGGCTGTGTATCATCTTAGGCGTTTTTCTAGAGCAGGCTATGGGTTTAGACTATACTTTGAAGAGAGAAAGAGGAGTAAAGAAGGAGGTAGAGCTATTGGCGAAACTGGTTTAGTGGTTTGTACGCTTGGTGAATTTCCTTTAGAGGATACTAGGATGTTTTTTGGCCCGAGTGAGCGTGACGGGTCGGAACGGCAAAAGGACTTAGAGAGTCTACGAAGAACTGTGGCTGAACCGTATTCGATTGAAGCTGACTTAGTAAATCCGGGTAAGCTTAAGATTGGGGCGTTTTTATCAGAACAAGTACTGGATGAAGACGGGAACAAAGTTGTTGTACGGACAGTTAATGGGCGGGTTATAGTCAGCGAAATTGATGAATGGCAAATCCCTCATGGTAAGATTGTTCCCCGAGGAGAGTTTTTTGAAAAAATGGCTGGCGGTGTTTTGTCCTCCAAGTCTCCTGACAGCTCTACTACACCGCAATCGGCGCGTTTATTGCCGAATGGTGCTTATAGCCGTTTAACTGAATATCGTCAATCGTGAAATCGTCGATATTCTTAATATCCGGATTTAGCCACAGTTTCGGTAGCGGCAACGGACGGCGCGACAATTGTTCATTGACCTGCGTGCGGTGATTGTTATAAATATGCGCACTATTCAGGGTGTGGATGAATTCGCCGGGCTGCTTGTCCGTCACCTGAGCGATCATCGACAGCAGCAGTGCGTAACTAGCGATGTTAAACGGCACGCCAAGGAACATGTCCGCCGAACGCTGCGTCAGCGCCAGATCCAGTTTATCTTTCTCGCCATTTTCACCTGGCCGAACATTAAACTGGAACATGGTGTGGCACGGCGGCAATCCACCAGCTCGGGCGATGTCGTCAATTTCCGCCACGTTCCAGGCGCTGACAATGTTGCGCCGCGACGTCGGATTATGTTTTATCATGTCGATGGCGTTTTGGATTTGGTCAATCGTCCCGCCCTTGCCGTCGGGCCATTTGCGCCACTGCACGCCGTAAACCGGCCCCAAATTACCCCATTCTTCGGCAAATGCGTGGTCAGTCGCAATTTTACCGATAAACTCTTTCATGCCAGCGCGCCACTCCTCGCCATTGATTTCTGGAATGCTTTGACCGGTTTTCTCTAGATAATTCTTATACGGCCATTCGTCCCAAATGTGTACGCCATTTTGCGCCAGATATTCAATATTACCCGTGCCTTTCAGAAACCACAGCAATTCATGCGCCACGCTATTAAAATACAGTTTTTTGGTAGTCATGGCTGGAAACCCGTCCGCCAAATCATATCGTGTCTGCACGCCAAACACTTCCGTCGTACCCGTACCGGTGCGGTCGCCTTTTTCCACGCCATTGTCGCGAACATGCCGCAGTGTATCCAGATATTGTCTCATACTTCTCTCCTTAGCCTTTACTTAATTATGGCAAGTTTCCAATACAAACACAAGTGAGATTGGCGGTAGTTTTAATAACGTCACGCTATATTTAGCGTATTTTTATGATTTCCAGCGCTAATAATTGGTGCTTATGCTTCGATTTGCGCCAAAGGAGTTATATACTAGACAATATGCGCGAACCAACGAGAGAATATATATTTCCACAAAGCCCAGAGGGTCAGAACAGTGTGGTGATGGATATACTGGAGCTGCCTGTGTATGAGCTTGAAGATGATAAAATGCGGATTCATGATGTGGTTTGGGGGGATTGCGAGATTGGCGACAGGCAGCCGTATGATTCGCTGCTGATGGACTTGGCTCGTTCGCCGCTGTTTCGCCGGCTGCAAGCAGTGGAGCAGCTAACTTTGCCGCCGCGTTTTGCGACACTACCGAATACGACATACTTTTCGCGGTGGCAGCATGTCTGGGGCAGTTTGGCGTTTGTTCGAAAAATGACGGAGGGCGATAAACGGTTTGACGATCGGCAAAGAACTGTGCTGGAACTAAGGACGCTGTTTTCTGATGTTGGGCAGACTGCCTTTTCGCATTTGGGCGACTGGATGTTTCAGGGGATTCAGGGCGGCGAGAATTTGCATGATCAGGATTTGCGGGATTTACTGGAGACGTTTGGTGTTGACGTGCTGCTGGAAAAATACGGATTGACGCTTGATGAGACGGTATTTCCAGAGGTTGACGATTGGGTGGAGTGTCCGTCGCCTGATTTGTGTGTTGACCGGGTTGACTATGGTTTGCGCGAGATTTTGCGCTGGTCTGGCAGAGCTACGGATATTGCTCGTTACCAGCAGAACCTGCAGAATCCTCAATCGCTGTTTCGGATTAACGATCAGCAAATGCTTGAGGTAACAAATGAGGATTTCGCGCGGCGATTTGCAGCTGGGTATAGTATTTTGCCGACTGAGCACTGGAATCAACCTGTTCATCGTCTTCAGTTGGAGTTGTTGCAAACGGCAGTGAAGCGGGCTTTGTTGGAGAGTCATTTTAGCGATGGTGTTTTTCTGGAGCATCCGGTACATCCGCGCGATCGTATACATGGTATTGATGCGGATTTCCGATTTGCCTTGTCTACGGTTGGCGACGGCGGTGCTCTGTCTCGGACGATGCAGACTATCGCCTCTGATCAGCGGCAAGCGTATATTGCGGCTAGGCAGCTTGACTTAAGTTATTTACTGTCAAATGTTAGCTCATCATTCCCTAGCTTCCCTGATCCGTTGCAATCGTATTGTCATCCTTCAGAGGAGTTTGGACTCGTTTCGCCGCACGTGGAAGTTACCAGAGACGATGAAGCGAGGCAAGAAGTTTCTCAGGAAATGGGCCGTATTTCGCTCGGGCTACCGCCGTTGAAACCGCGGTCAATTGATCCTGTTGTTTCGATGGATGGGCAGGCTGTGCGGCTAAGTGAGATTGATCCAAGCTTTAAGGACTATTTGGCGGGACAAACTGAAACAATGCGGCGCGGCTATCGGGCAGAGCTGATGGTTAATAAAAAATTTGGCGGAAAGATACTTGAACTATATCAGCGCGTTAATGACAGTTGGTTAGGTGCTGTTCAGCAGCCGCGTAATCTGGATAACTTGCGGGAAATCGTCAGGCAGGCTGGGTTATATGGTGCAGGCAATCGGTTTGATGGTATTTATGAATTGTAAGTTTTATTTATGCAACTGCGCATGGCTGCCGACAGCGGTAAAGATAACCGCGTCGCTTGACAAATAGCGAAAATGCAGCCACAGGTCGCCGCCGGCACTGATGGAATAGTGTCCGCTGTATTCACCGGTCAAGGTGTGACAGCGCAGTTTGGCGGCGTGCGGATTTTTCATGAACAGCGCAATATGCTTCTTTACTTTTAGCTGCGTTTTTGTGTCTAGCTTGCGAAATTGTTTGATAAATTGACGCGAATAATCAGCTATCATCGCGCATTGCCTTGTCTAAAAAAGCTAGCGATTCTTCGGCGGAGCTAAATTTGTGATAATTGCCCTCTGCAATATCCTGCTCCGTCTCCTCGATAATCTCCTTCAAGTATGGCGTCGGCTCCAGCGGTGCGCTGAGCGTTACTCGCCCGTTTTCCATCGCCTCGCGGGCTGCTGCCATCACGAAAGCGCTGGTGCTTAATCCCAGTTTTTTAGCAAACTGGGCAATGGCGGTTTTAGTTGCTTCGTCGGTGCGGATGGTTAATTGTGTACTACTCATATACATAATTATAGCGCAAATACTATACAATTGCAATACATTAGTAATACAAAAGCCGTCAAATCTACGACAATTTACTCAACACCTTATCCACCAGCCCGTATTTTACCGCTTCCTGAGGGCCCATCCAGTAGTCGCGCTCCATGTCGGCCTTGACCTTACTGAGTTTCTGGCCGGTGTTTTTGGCCATGATTTTGGCTAGCATTTCCTTCACTTCCAGCGTTTCTTTCAGGTCAATTTCCATGTCGGTCACCTTGCCGCGCGTGCCAGAGGACGGCTGGTGGATCATTACCTTGGCGTGCGGCAGGCAAAACCGCTTGCCTTTAGTGCCAGAGCTGAGTAGAAACGCACCCATGCTGGCCTGCAAGCCAATGCCATACGTTGCCACGTCCGGCTTGATAAAATTCATGGTGTCGTAAATCGCCATGCCATCATACACGCTGCCGCCCGGACTATTGATGTAGAGCGAGATGTCCGCTTCTGGATCAACGTACGCCAGGTGCAGCAGCTGCGCCACCACGCTATTGGCGGTATGCTCGTTGACCTCCTCACCGAGGAAAATAATCCGCTCATTGAGGAGGCGTGAATAGATATCAAACGCCCGCTCGCCGTCGGCTGACTTTTCGATGACAGTAGGAATGAGATAGTTGGTTGGTTTGTTCATAGATATATTATACCATAATTATGTCTAATGTTTAGAATCAAGCTAATACGGCTTTTTCTTATCGGTTTTTCTGGCGTCTAATAGCAACTGGTTGCGTTCGCCAGTGCGCTGTTTGGCCTCTTCCAGCGCTGCTCGTCCTTCAGAGGTGTCCAGTCTTATAGTCCTCATGTATTCTCCTTCATCTCCGTATCCTGACACAACAACGATATTCAGCTGCTCGTCGGCGTAGATCACGTTCTCTGTGTTGTCGCCGGGAATGATATCGCGAAACAGGCTAATGTCCAGCAGCGCTGTTTCTCTGCCGTCGTTCCAGGTAGCAAATACGCCGATCGTTTTCTGTGCATCGGTAGACTCAAATGGCGTGTTTTCATCTTTTACGCTTTGGACAATCGGTCCGAAGAATAGCGTGTCGGCGTCTGGCAGTATCTTTTTCAACGCATGGTCTTTCGACAGCATTATTTCCACCCCGAACAGCTTGCCAGGTTCGTAGGATAATGGATACGTTCCTGGTTCTGGTTCAATGCAGATTACCTGCCGCCGCGGATCCAGAAAAGCTATATTTGCCGGCGAATAAATCGGCCGTTCTTCTGATCCTTCCTCTTTGTACGCGCTGGAATTCCCCATGACAGAGCGCGGCGAGGCGTATTGATCTACTGTGCCATCGTAATTATTGATCAGCCCGCAGCCGCTGCGAATTAGATTTTGGATAGTGTCAATTGCGTACAGCTGCGTTGGATTGCCGTTTGCGTCTTCCAGATGGCAGTTCATGACTCGTTCGTGTCCCAATCCTTCGCCCAAGCCTCTGGGACTTAGGAGGTGGCCGATTTCATGCGCGTAAACGCCGCTGGCAAATTTATTTACTGCTGGTATACGAATCCAAGGGTAAGATCCTTCTCCCTTATAGATGGCTTCGCCGCCAATCTCACCGTTTTCTATGCCTGCGCAGTCAACAACCAGCATTACTATTGAAGTTTTGCCTAGCTTGGCATGATAGTTGTCTGCTATTCTTTCCAGCTGGCCGTCGGAATAATATGCTTCTGTCGTTCCCTGCTTAGTTTGGCGCGAACTGTCGGGTTCGGTATTGTCGTTGAAAAATGCGGGGTTAAAGCGATATGCGCCGCTGGTTGTGCGAGTGATTCGGGTGGTTTGTTCGGCTATATCTCTTCTGATCTTATCGTCGCCGTCATAACGAGCCGCACCGTCGGCAGCGATCGCCACAACGCCCAGATTGATGGTGACTGGAGAAAATTGCGGGTTTCTTTCCTGATATACGCCAGGCGTGGGAATGTGAGGGCTGTCGCCGGATAACCAAAAATATACAGCTCCACATGCGCCGCCTAAAAAAGCAGCTTCAAAAGCAGCTTTAAGAAAGCACCGCCTGGATATTTCGTCTGTTCTGCCTGAAAGAGTCCGAGTTAAGCTTGACATATCATTGGCGTATATTTACCGTAAACCAGGTCCGCCGAAATTACGAATTCAGTTTTACGAGCTTGTCGACAGTCTTATCGGTGATCATTCTGTTGGCAATATCGCGGTGAACCTCCGGATTGTCGAACTGGGCGGCGGTTTTGGCGTCCTTGCCGTACTGCTGTTTGAATACGCTGATTTGCTCCAGTAATTCTTCGCGCGACACTTCGATTTTCAATACTTTCGATAATTCAGCTAAAACTAATCCGGCTTTCACGCGCTTTTTAGCTGTTGGACGAGCTTCTTTTTGTTGCCAATCGTCTTCGTCTTTGAACTTTTGCGAACTTAAATAACTATCAAACGACAGCCCGCGGTACGCCAGATTCTGCATCAAATCCTGTTTTATCGACCGCAGCTGATCTTCAATCAGCAGTTCCGGCAGCGCAACCTTACTAAGTTCTGTCAGTTCGCTAACCAGCTCGTCTTTCAATTTTTCTTCCGCTTCGCGTTTTTTCTGCTCTGCTAGTTCGCGCTTGATGTCGGCTTTTAGTTCTTTCATTTCGGTGAATGGCCCGCATTTGGCGGCAAATTCATCGTCAAGCTTCGGTAATTCTAGCTCGTTTACTTTGTGCAGTTTGACACTAAACACGACCTTTTGCCCAGCCATTTCTTTAGCGTGATAATCCTTCGGAAATGTCAACTCCAAGTCGAATTCGTCGCCTGCTTTATGACCGGCCACCCCCTCTTCAAATCCGGGAATAAATTGCCCGCTGCCTAGCTTTAAGGCGAAATCCTTAGCCGATCCGCCGTCAAACGCCGTGCCGTTCTTTTTACCGGTGAAATCGATAATTACTTCGTCGCCGTTTTTTGCGGCGCGCTTGGCTTCGGTTTTCTTAACATAGCTTTGGCGGATGCGTTCAATTACTTCGTTAACTTCGCTAGCCTCGACTTTAGCAGCGGCTTTTTTGGCTTTCAGGTTTTTATAATCGCCCAGCTTGACTGGCGGCACAACTACTGCTTCGGCTGTAAATTCTAGTTCCGCGCCAGGTACAAACTTTTTAACCTCGACATTTGGGCGCTCCAGCGCTTGGATATCTTCGTTAATAAAGGCCTCGGCGACGGCTTTAGAGATGGCATTTTCTAAAATCTGCTCTTGCAAAGCGCTTGGGCTAACGTGCTTGGCGGCAACGCTGGCGGGTACTTTACCTTTGCGGAATCCAGGAACTTTAATATTGCGCGCCAATTTTGCCAGAGAAACTTGCTCGGCAGCTGCCAATTCGCTCGGTTCCAAAGAAACCGACAATTGGACTTTGGTGTCTGATAATTTTTTTACAGTCGTCTTCATAGACACTAATTATAACAGAGATGCGGCTATATCTCAAACAGCGAGTCGTCATCGTCGCTGTCGTAGCGCCGATCTTTGACAATTGTGATCATTCTGTCAAAGTCAACTTTTTGCTCGTTTGACTCCGCCAGATTTTTTACCGTGTACATGCCGTTTTTAATTTCATCTTCGCCGATGAATACTGCGAATGGAATTTGTTTTTTAGCGGCAGTTTTAATCTGTTTGTCTAGCTTGCGGCCAGTTATATCCAGCTCGGCTTTTACGCCTTCGGCCCGCAGTTTTTGCGCCAGCGTATCAGCGCCGGGTAGCGATTCTTTGTCTACGGGAATGAGATAAACGTCGGTGTGCGAAGCTAGTTGCGGCAGCAAACCGTGGACTTCCAGAAATTGCTGCATTGTCGTTGCACCCAGACCAACGCCAACTGTGGCTATCGGTTCAACGCCAAACAGTCCGACCAGGCCGTCGTATCTGCCGCCGCCGAACAGCGCCCGGTTATTTTCCGGTGAATTGTCAAAGAATTCGAACACTGTGCCTGTATAATAGTCCAATCCGCGCATTAGCGTTATGTCAAATATGGCGTTTTTTATACCTTTTTTGACCAGCAAATCCATGACTTCACGAATCTGCTTAACGCTAGGATCGTCAGATAATTCTTCCGGCAAGTCGTTCACCGATTTTATGCCGATCATCTCTGCAAGTTTTGGCAGACCTTCGTTTGCCTGGCTGCCGAAAATCTCAACTGCTTGCTGCTTAAATTCCTCTGCGGAAATTTTATTTTTTCTGTCAAGCAGCTTGGTCATCATTGAGGCGCCGACGATATCTAGTTTCAAATATCCGTCCATTAGCCGGTTGATTAGCTGGCGGTGATTGACTCGCACGGTGAACATGTCTTGCTTGGCGCCGAAATTGATTATGCTGGCATGTCCCATCTCAATAATTTCTGCGTCGGCTATGGCGCCGTCTACACCGAACAAATCGGCGTTTAATTGCCAAAACTCGCGCTCTCTGCCCCGCTGCGGCCGCTCGTAGCGCATAAAATTGGCGATTGAATATAACCGTGCCGGCATTGGCATTTCCTGCCGCCTCGCTGCTACCATCCGCGAGATTGACGGCGTCATCTCCGGCCTGATCGCTACCATTCGTCCGCCGCGATCCTGGAAAGCGTATGTTTGCTCGCCCGCCAGTTCTTGGCCTGATTTTGCTAAATAAATATCCAATGGTTCCAGCAGCGGCGCTCCGTATTCCTCGTAGCCAAAACTTTCCACTGTTTTACGCCAAATATTAAAGATGTAATTTTGCAAGCGCTTATCCTCGGGAAAGTAATCCCGCGAACCTTTGTAGCTTTGGGTTGATAAGCTATTCATTATGGTTACATTATGGCACCTTAGGACGCGGATTTCAATAATTGGCCTAATCAAAACCGCCGCCCACAATAAGCAGGCGACGGTAAAACGAAAACAAATCGGTTGTAAAATCAAACAAATTACGCAAGCTCGACGGTTGCGCCAGCTTCTTCCAGCTTTTTCTTCGCTGCTTCAGCTTCGTCTTTAGAAACTTTTTCCAGGACTGGTGCTGGAGCGCCATCGACGATAGCCTTAGCTTCACCCAGACCCAGGCCGGTGATTTCTTTGACGGCCTTGATGACGGCAACTTTCTGTGCGCCGACTTCTTTCAGGGTGACGGTGAATTCTGTTTTTTCCTCGGCAGCGCCGTCGTCGCCGCCAGCAGCTGGACCAGCCACCGCGACTGCGGCTGCAGCTGGCTCGATGCCGTATTCTTCTTTCAAGTAATTCTTCAATTCATTAACTTCCAGAACTGTCAGTTTGACCAGTTCATCAGCCAATTTTTTAATATCAGCCATAGTATTCTCCTTAGATTATTGATTAATTTCTGAGTTTGTAAAATCTTCATAAGTCTCCGTACAGCGATTGCAGCCCGAGCGCGTGAGCGCCCGGCGCGAAAAGAGGAGGCGTTGAAGATTTTATGAACTCAGGTAGATGATTGATTGCTAAACTTAAGCCGCAGCTTTGGCTTCGATGCCGTCCAGTAAGCTGTGCAAGTTGCCGCCCAGCGCGCCCACGGTGTCGTGGACTGGTGAGAGCAGCTGTGCCACCACTTCGGCGATAAGCTGGTCTTTGCTTGGCAAGCCAGCCAGCGCTTTGATGTCAGCTTCGTTGATGCTCAGACCTTCGCCTGAGAAGCCGCCGGCCAACTGTAGTGCTGGATGTGTCTTTGCAAATGTGTCCAGGACTTTGGCTGGCATGACTTCGTCTTCGGCACTGATGGCGTAAACCAATTGGCCGGCCAACAAGTCAGTGTCGGTTTCTTTGTAGGTATCAATGCCCTGCAGCGCCACGCGTACCAAGCGGTTTTTGACCACCTTGATGACGACGCTTGCCTCGCGAGCAGCCTTGCGCAGCTCTTGCAATTCAGCCACGCTCAGGCCCTGGTACCGCGCAAATGCCGTACCTTTGGCGTTTTTCAGAAGCTCGGTTAGTTCAGCAACCAAAGTTTGTTTTTTATCGCGTGAAATTGCCATAAAAATCCTTTCTTTGATTGGTTCTTGTATGATTCGACCGATTTGTTAACGTGCGGTAATGGAGAATCTGGTTCTGATCTGCCCAAGTTTTAACTGGGCAAATAAAAACGTCTTTGATTCTCGCACTACCAAAGACGTGATTAAAACAGTTTTGTTTCATCCCTCGGCGGCATTTTTACACCTCAGTTCCCTTCGGTCGCACGCTGTCTTTGGTAATGTTCCTTAGAATTGTAGCAGAAATGACAACGGGATGCAAGACAATGTTGGCCTTAATTTTCAGGAATATGAAAACGCGCCCTGCTTAATGCGGAGCGCGTTTATGCCAACAAGCCAACCTTACAGCGAAGTTTCAACCTTTACGCTCGGCCCCATGGTGGTGGCAACGGCGATAGATTTGACATAAATGCCCTTGAGGCTGGATGGCTTTTGGGCGTTCAAGCTCGTTAAGAACGCGCGGGCATTTTCTACTAGTTTGTCGGCGCCAAACGAGACCTTGCCAATCGCCAAGTGGACGATGGCCTGCTTATCGACGCGGTATTCGACCTTGCCGGCTTTGGCTTCAGACACGGCTTTGGCGACGTCGGTGGCGACGGTACCGGACTTTGGATTTGGCATCAAACCGCGCGGGCCGAGTAGCCGAGCGTATTTGCCAAGCTTTGGCATGTATTGCGGAGTTGCGACCAAGATGTCAAAGCTCAATTCTTCCTTGTCCAGCTGCTTTAGGAATTCCTCATCGCCGATGATGTCTGCGCCAGCTTTCTTGGCAGCGGCATGCTCTGATTCCGGTGCGAAAACCGCCACGCGAACGTCTTTGCCGGTGCCGTGCGGCAGTGCTACGGTCGAGCGGACGTTCTGGTCGGCTTGGCGCGGATCGACGCCCAGGCGAACGTGGATTTCAACGCTGGCGTCGAATTTGACCGGGCTGGTCTCAGTCGCCAGTCTCAACGCTTCGTCAAGGCTGTACAGTTTATTTTTCTCAATCTTCTTGGCAGCTTCCTGGTATTTCTTACCGCGGCGCTCCAGGCGCGGACGCGTGATTGGCTTCGGGCCTTTCTTAACATGCGCTTCGGCGTCGTCGGATTGCGGCGTGGTGTCGCCAGCTTCTTTACGGGCTTCCTTTTCAGCTTTTTCAGCAGCCTCGTCGAGGGCTTTTTGGCTGCGCTTACCAGCCTTGGCAACGACGGCTTCGCGCTCGGCGATGACGTCTTTGTCTTTGGTTTCGTGTGGCTTGCTATTTTCAGGCGCGCCTGACTCAGCTTCGGCAATTGCCGCCTCAATCTCAGCGATGGTGTTCTTCTCGCTGACTGCTAATTTTAGTTCTGCTGCTTTTTCCAGCAGTTCGGCTTTCTTGGCCATACTAATCCTTTCTGTGGTACAAGCGGCGACTCGCGACCTCTCGGGCGAATCTGCCTCCCAGCATTGATTTGATGATGGGTTGATTATAGCATAATGGGGCGCTGGCGGCTAGCCTTTTTCTCCCAGTACTACGTGAGCGGTCTGACGCTAAGGAAATCAGCAATTGGCACAAAATATACACGCTGGTCGCCTCTTGCATCTATAATTTGTATCATTGGCTTTCCTTCGCTGAGCGGGAAGTCTTCCATTGAGGTTATTTTTTTATCGCTCTCAAGCATCTCTGGTATAATAAAGTCGACGACATCGCCGTAAATTTCAAGGAATTCCTCGCCTGACTTGATTGTCGCAGGTGTCGATTGAGCGATTTCTTTAGGTGAATATGAATCCGACCAGTAAGCATGAAGATCAGTTGCCCAGTACTTTTTAGCCATACAGCATATCTGACATTCTTGGCATAAAATATCAAAAATACGAGATAGATCTGATCGTACATTTTTTACGGCTTCTTGATCTTCAAACATTATTCGTTGCTGCTCAATATCAGCAGTGTTCATAAATGCATAGCTTTTAATCAGTTCTTCTGCGGCACGTGCGGCTATCTGCAGATCTTCAGATAAGTAGTTATATGGTTCAATTCTTAGAGCGTCCGGAACGGTTTGGCGAATGCATTGGTTGAGGTGTGCTCTATCGGGAATGAGATAAAATAAATCATTTGATGGGTTGTCGAGATCTTCCAGGGCAATAACTAACCGTCTCTTTCCATCTATTTCTAAAACATCAAAACCTTGAGACAATAGCTGGGTAAACGTCGTTGGTTCTCTGTAAACCTCCCCCGAAGCAGTCTGCCGGTATAAAACACCCTGGCCTGAAAACATGCCGTTCTGACAGAAATAATCATAGCCGATAATCTGATCTATCTTTTCTGACAGGCTATCTAGGTCGTCTATCCCGGCCTCAAAATCATTGATTGCTCTCTGTAATGCTTCGTTGTTAAAAAAGTCTATGACGTCAATGTTTTCATCAGAACTAACTGGATTATCAGTCATTTCAATGTTAATGACGTCTTCTTGCGGAATGTAGCAGGTTCTGTCGTTAATGTCGATTATCTCAAATTGCGTGCAGTCATTCTCTATTGTTACGTAAATATACTTGACCCAAATAACATTATTATCACGTTTCGAATCTGGGTGCAGCGTTACGATTGTCATAGTGTCGTTATTGGCGATATCATCAAGATATTGATTGACGTTTTCAACAAGCATGGACTGCTCGTTCGGCGAGGCTGCCCGGGAGCTTGGTTTCGTCCGCAGGGCGTCGATTTTGCGGACTTGATTCATGATATAGGAGAATGCATCGTTCGGGTCTTCATCTGGCGTTGGCTTTTCGATATCAAGCTGCAGCAATGTTTCTGGCGACAAAGGAACGGCTGTTTCGCCGATTTGAAGCGCTGCCGCGCGCTGGTCGGTCGTGATTTCGACACCGTCGCATTCTTCGGTTGAGGTAACGTCGACGCAAGTGAACAATCCTAACTCGCCAGTTATTTGCTCAATGCTTAATTCGCCGTTTGGTGATTCATGAGCGATTGTCACGGTGGCTGTCTCACCCAGATACTGAGGATTGGAGTGGCACGCTGAAAGTTCCAGCGCTAATGTGTCAGGATGATACCGTGGCGGTATATCGTCTGGCTTTTCGCTGCTATAGGCGGCTAATTCTCGGTTTATAATTTCAACATTTTTCCAAAAGTCTGATTTTTCCAACTCGGAAAGTAAATCTATTCGTGCGATTTCTGGCTGGCGGCGTTCCATAAAGACTAGTTATATACTATTGGCTGGCATCAGGGCAAGCATAGGCGTATTTGGGCGCGACTTCTGTTCTTCTCTGCGCGCCACTATCCAAACATAATATTGCAAGGAATAATAAAATATTGTAGGATTGAGGGATGAAAGAATGTGTGAGCGGTATAGGTGGAGATGGCAATGATTTTGAAGGAAAGCCTGATAGTGGATCCGGAGCGGCTGAGCTGGATGTTCCGAAGCGGTGTGAGGGGTGTCCTTATGTAGGGGGCGTCACGCGCGAACATACTGCAGATGTCGGTTTGGAAGAGACCGAGGCAGCGCAGCGTGAAATTGATGAAGTAACCGCAGATTGCCCTGGTGCTGTAATAGCTACAGAAGCAGACCAAAGCGCTGGGTTTAGGGGATGTAATAGCCCTGCGGTGAAGGAGAAAAATACATCACTCCCCCGCACTGTATAGAAGAAATTCGCGGTGCCGGCGACGATAAGTCTTAGTGGTATTGGCGAGCGGTTAGTTTATACAGCACAATATATTTGCAAAATTTAGTAGAGTGTGATAGGATTAATAATCTATGGAAAGAAATGGTAATACAGGTGGGGATGATAGTAAATTTGAGGAAATGATGCAAGAAGCTGGTCTTGGTGATGGATTCACCCCCCCCAAGATACATGTGCCGAAATCTTGCGAAGACTGTCCGCTTCTAGTTTCTGAAGTAGAAAAATTATCGAGACTTGCATCTGAACTGTATAGTGTTGCAGAAGCGAGTCTTGAAGGTTACTCATCAGATGAACTCTCACGAGCCACTGACGATCGCCGCGTTATTGGCGAGAGCTTGGAGGCGTTTGATGAAATAGTTGGCAGCGTTCAAGAGACTGTTCATATACTAACGAGAAAGTGTATTGGTCCTGTGCTTACTTTTGGTATAAGTGATAGGACTAACGCTGAAGTTAAGGCGGTGGTATGCGACAGTCCTGAATCGGACACCTCTTTGGGAGAAGTTACTATAGAGGAGCCTGTTATTGTTTACAGAGGGAGAGCTCGAACAGCAGAAGAGTTTTTGTATGATTTTGTCAAACGGCACGCAAAACCGAGCGGCTCTGCTGGCAGCAACCAAGATCAATAAAAACATTTTGAATATGCATTATTACATATTTTCCCATTTTTTGCTACACTAGTAATTATGGAAGAAAATACGAATATCACAATTACAGACATTCATGCGCGGCAAATTTTAGATTCGCGCGGTAATCCGACGGTGGAAGCGGACGTCGTATTGAGCGACGGTTCGTTCGGGCGGGCGGCAGTGCCATCGGGCGCCAGTACTGGCTCTTTCGAAGCGGTGGAGCTGCGCGATAGCGATGAGCTGGCGTACGGCGGCAAAGGCGTTTTACGGGCGGTAAACCATGTCAATAGAGAAATTGCCGAGGCTTTGAAGGGCGATGATCCGTTTGATCAGATTAAAATTGACCAAAAAATGCGCGAGCTGGACGGCACGCCGAATAAAGGCCGCTTGGGCGCGAATGCTATCCTAGCGGTGTCGCTGGCGGTGGCGAAAGCAGCTGCTAAATCGCGGCAGATGGAGTTGTTTGAATACGTCAATAGCTTGGCGGGTTCGCCGAGGATGTCTTTGCCGATGCCGATGATTAACGTGATGAACGGCGGCCAGCATGCGCTCGGCGCGACTGATTTTCAGGAATATATGATTATTCCAATTAGCGCGGCGACGTTTGCCGATGCGATGCAGATGAGCGCGGAAGTTTTTCACACGTTGGCGAAGATTCTGAAGTCCGAGGACTATCCGACAACTGTCGGCGACGAGGGCGGCTACGCGCCGAAGGTTCGCGGCGGTAATATGGAGCCGATGCAACTGTTGTCGCGAGCGATTGAACAGGCTGGTTATAAATTGGGTACAGATTTCGGTTTTGCGCTGGATGTGGCGGCAAGCGAATTGTATAAAGACGGAAAGTATAATCTGGCGACAGAAAAGCGCGTACTGAACGCTGAGGAGATGATTCGCACGTATAAGGCGCTGCTGGGACGCGTGCCGGTTTTGTCGATTGAGGACGGTTTGGACGAGGAAGCGTGGCTGGATTGGCAAAAATTGACTGCTGAATTAGGAAACTTTGCTCAGCTGGTCGGCGACGATTTGCTAGTAACTAATGTCCAGCGGCTGAAGCGCGGTATTGAACTAAAAGCCGCCAATGCGATCTTAATCAAACCGAACCAGATCGGTACGCTCACTGAGACTATTCAAGCAGTACAAGTGGCGAAAGATGCCGGCTGGAATACGGTGATGAGCCACCGCTCCGGCGAAACCGAGGATGTGACGATTGCGCATTTGGCGGTTGGCTTGGGTACTGGCCAGATAAAAACTGGCTCGATGTCGCGTTCGGAGCGAATTGCCAAATATAACGAGCTGCTGCGAATCGCTGAAAAATATCCGGATTTGAGCATCTCTCATCCGTTTTAAGACAGGCTGAGCCAGCTATCGTTTGGAGGGCTGGCTTCTCATAGTTCGTTTTCGCCCGCGCGGGGGTTTCTGGCGCGGGCGAAGTTTATTTCCTAATATATATCATCTGATTTTCATCGCCAAAAGCGACGATTTGCGATGGCTTCGCGCCTGATACTTCCCCGCTGTCGACATAAACTGCTACTGTTTCGCCAAAATATTCAATTGCTTCTGTGATGTTACTGGCTGGCGGCAAGTTCTTAGGGTTAGCGCTGGGCGCTAGCAGGCAGCCGGTGGATTTTATCAAACTAGCCAGCGGTGAATTCGGTACGGCGCGAAACGCTAGCGTCCCGTTACTGCGCGGCAAGTGCGGCAAAAAGCTGTCGCTGACGCTGATGGCGATTGTGGTCGGCTGATGGTTGGATAATTCTTGATAGATTTTACGCTGCTCGCTGGTTAGTCCGGGAATGCTGCTTACATCCGCGACTAAGATTATCGACGATTGTTCTAGGCTGCGTTGTTTGGCTTCGTATAATTTTTTCATGGATTCGACTGAATCTGCCCGCGCTAAAATGCCGTAAATTGTGTCGGTTTTTGCGACGATAAGCATGTCATTCGCCAGCGCTTCCTTAACGGATCTATCCAAAATATTGTTCACTATCATATAAAAATAAGTCTAAAGATTTCAAGTTGCTTGGCATAAAATAACCCCGACGGGTATCGGGGCTATTAAATTTTCGCCAGTTAGTCGGCGATTTCTACGCCCATTGACCGGGCTGTACCAGCAACAACTTTCATAGCACCTTCAATGTCAATCGCGTTTAGCTGGTCTTTTTTAACCTCGGCAATTTCCTGCAGCTGCGCGCGGGTAATTTTACCGACTTTGTCTACGTGCGGTTTGCCGCTGCCCTTCTGGATACCGGCTTTTTCGCGGATTAAGTCGTCCACCGGCTGTCCCAGACAGTTCCAGGTGAAAGTGCGGTCTTCGTAAACTTGAAGATGCACGATCACATCCTTGCCCATCATGCCTTTGGTAGCTTCATTGAATGGATTGATGAAGTCCATCATATTCAAACCCCACTGGCCGAGCGTCGAACCGACTGGAGGTCCGGCAGTCGCGCGGCCGGCCGGAATGCGTAACTTTAAGTTACCGATAATTTTCTTTGCCATAACTCTTTCCTTACTATTTTGTAGTGCGTAACGCGTGTTATTATAACGGAAATTATGCTACAATTCAAGCATGAGCATGCGAACTATTTTGCCGATTCGGCGCGTTGTTAATATTTTCGGCGCAATTGGTTATAACCTATTAGTTACGGCGTGCGCTATCGCTATCGGCGTAGGTTTGCTGCAGCTAGCCTGGAGCGGTGCGCTGGAGATAATCGGCATACGTCCAGAGATAATTTGCGTCTCGATTTTACCGTCCTCGCCGCCTGAGGCTGCGCCGCCTAGTCTGCCACTCGCAATTAAGGCGCTGGATGTGGTGTTAACTTCGATAGTTACGATAGCGGTGCTGTGCGCGGTAATCGTGCTGCCGTACTGGCTGGGACGCTTCAGCTCGGCCGTGCTGCGGCGGGCTATAAAGCTGTGCGGCAAATCTGTAACGTTGAACTTACTGCTGTTTGGCAAGGTGCTAGTTTCTCTGGTTGGCGCAGTATTAGCTTTGGTAATATCGTTATATGATCCGCGCCAGTGGTTGATAACGGTAGTGTTACTGGTGGCAATTATCGCGGCGCTAGTTGTTTTCGCAGTGCAGCACTGCCTTGCTAAAATTAGCAAGACAGTAAAAGCGGCGGATGTTTGGTAAAAATAGAACGGTAATCGGACGCTGCTTTAACGCTTAGGCAAGTTAGACTTTCTTTACCTGGAGTGCATCCAGCTCGACTGGCGTGTCGCGGCCGAACATGCTGACCATAACTTTCAGCGTACCCTTAGAGGCGTCAATTTCGCTAACTGCGCCGTCAAAGCCCTTGAACGGTCCGTCAATAATTGAAACAACTTCGCCTTCTGAGAAGTCAATTTGATGCTTTGGCTCTTCGACGCCCATGCGTTTTTTAATCTTATTAATTTCTTTTTCAGAAACTGGCGTTGGCGTGGTGTCGGCGCCGACAAATCCGGTTACGCCCGGCGTGTTGCGGATGATATACCAAGTTTCATCGGTCAATTTCATCTCTACCAGCACGTAGCCTTGGAAAATTTTGACATCAATGATCTTACGCTTGCCGTTCTTAATTTGGATTTGCTTTTCCTTCGGCACCATAACATCAAAAATCTTGTCGGCCATATCGACGCCGTTGATGCGCTGGCGAATAGACTCAGCTACTTTTTCTTCGTAGCCGGAATAAGTATGAATGGCATACCACTGTCGGCTATCATCATATCGTTTTGAACTCATAACAATCCTCCCTTATTTCAAAATCTGCTCAAACGCCCAGTTAAATCCAGCGTCAAGCAGCAATATTACAATAACAAATATAAAAGTAAAGGCTAGCACGGCGACGGTCATTGCCCATGTTGCCGAGCGGGTTGGCCAGCGCACTAACTTTAGCTCGTGCCAAGCGCCCTTGAAATAACCGCCAACTGCGCTTAAAGTGTTTTTTGGCGATTTTTTAGTAGTTTTTACGGTTTTTGGTTTTTTACTTATCTTAGTTTTTGCAGTTTTTATGGTTTCTTTAGTATTTGCGTCTTTGGTTTTAGCTGATTTGTTGGCTTTTTTCGGTGCATCGCCGGTAGCTTTAATGCGATGAACCGTGGTTTTGCTGGTGCTTGACTTGCCTTTCTGTGCCATAGTTTCTCCCAATTTAAAAAGTCTGTTTTTCACAGACTGTCAAGTCAAGTATAGCTCATTTGCCAGAAATTATCAAATCACTTCTTGAACGGTTTGAGGCTGAAGCTGAACGCTGATCCGTGGTTTAGCCGGCTTTGCACTTCAATCTTACAATTAAGTTTCCGCGCTAATTTGGCAGCGACGTATAAACCCAGGCCCGAGCCGCTGGTTTCGCGGGTACGGTAATCTTCAGCGCGGTAAAATTTATCGAATATTTTACCCAAATCAGCTTTACCGATACCAATTCCGGTGTCTTTAACTTTGAATTTGATCTGTCCATCCTTTTGTTTTTTAATAGATATTGTCACCGAACCTTTAGGGGTGTATCTGATGGCGTTGGTAATAAAATTCTGCAATAGTTCCTGCAAATATAAACTGGAGGCCTTGACCTCGCCCAGGCTGCTGCCGATATCCAAGTTGAATGCCAAGCCTTTTTCGGCGGCTTGCGGCGCGTACTCATCGTTTAGCTGTGCCGCAAATTCTGCTACGTTGATGATTTCTGGCTTGTCGTCGACGCCGCGCTCGGCGCGGGATAGCGTGCTTAGATCGTTGGCCATTCTGGCAAGGAACAGAATTTGTTTGTGCGATTCGTCAATTGCCTGGGGAACTTTGTTGGCAGCGCCTTTTTCAATGAGCAGCTTAGCATTGCTGAGCGACCCTTCGGCGATCGTGATCGGCGTGCGCAGCTCGTGGCTTACCACGCTAATAAACTCGTCGCGCTCCTCTTCCAGGCTTTTCGCCTTGGTGATGTCGCGGAGAATCAGGACATAGCCGTCCGGCGACATTTTATCGCCGCCTTGTACGGGCGCAAATGTCACTTCCAGGCGCAGCGCTTCGTCGCTATCCACTTGCATTATGATATCGTCGCGCTGGCGGATAGCGATTGACTTGGATAGTTCCTTAAACGTGTCGAGCGGCGCCTTGCTGGTGGTCTCCAGGTGCAGAATCTCGTCAATCGGTTTGCCGCTAATTTTATTATTGGTATCAATAAGATTTAACGCCGCAGAATTATACATAGTAATAATGCCGTGTTCGTCGGTGCTGATAATGGCGTCGGTGATGTTATTTATTAGGGTTAGGACTTTGCCCTTTTCAACGTTTTCGCGCTCGCGGCTTTCATTCAATTTGCTGTTAACGATTTTCTGAGTGAAATAAATCGACGAGGCGACCAGGCTGCAGACGATGACTGACGTGCCGGAAAGAATCGCCATGATGGTGTATTCGGGATGGGTTTCTATGTTTAAGATAGAACTGATAGTGATGGCTGTGATGAATGCCAAAATACCGGCCAGCAAGCCGTTTTTGCCCAGCATAGCGAACGTGATAATCATCAATAAAATCCAGTAGGCGGTGAACGGAGAAATGAAGCCGGTTATAAACAGCGATTGCGCCAGCGATAATACATAATACACAAGAAGAATAAGCACCGATGATATGCCGCCGTCAATAATCCGCGATAAAAATGCCGTAACGCCGATTACTAGCCAGCTCATGGATAAGACGATTGCCAAATTTGGCGGCAAGCCGATGGCGGTTTCTGATATTGGCATAATGCCGGATTGAATTAATAAGCCGTGAAACATTAAGGAAATTGAGGCAACTAAAATGCCGCTTTTTAAGGCGATGGATGTGCGTTTTTCTTTTTTTAAGACACCCTTTAACATGTCAATAGTATAGCATAAGCGCAAATATCACGCATGGCGGTTTTACGGTTATATTAGCTATATGTGCGGCGAATATTTTTTTAACTCGGCGCGGTGGATTTTATAGCCGGGGTCAAATCGAGCGACCTCGCGCCAAAAACTTGCCGAATGATTCATGTGGCGAGTGTGGCAAAGCTCATGAATAATTACGTAATCGATAAGCTCAAACGGCAAGTTCATTAGTCCAATGTTCAGGCTAATCGTGCCGGTTGATGAGCAGCTGCCCCAGCGGCTGGAAGCGTGAGTAATTTTTGTCCGCTTAAAGGAAAAACCGTGTTCTTCGGCCAGAAATGACAATCGCCGGGGTAAATAACTTTTAGCTTCCTTGCGCAGTGCCGCGACGATTTTTTGGCGGATAAGCTGCTGGTTAGCGGCAGCCGTTATGTCTTCGTTTTCATTTATGCTGGCAATTATGCGCGTGCCGGCGGTTTTTACGGTTGTTGCTCCGGCGGTCGAGCGAATAATTAAACTGTGGCTTTTACCGATTTGCTGGTCTTTTGTGTAAGAAAATTGCAATTGGTGCTGGTCTAATAATTTGCGGATTTGTAAGCGCGATGTTTTTATTACAGTTTTGGCAGCTAACAGTGGCGCGTATGACGGCATAGTGACGCGCAACCGGCCGTCCGGCGTGATTCGCAGGCTAATATTTTTCGCTAATCCTTGTTTTTTTACGACAATTTCCCCGAATTCCGAATCGGTGATTGTGGGCATAATCTATCCTATATCAATACGGCTATTCACGCGAAGCTCCCTATGGATTTCCGGCCTGGGCGCGCTAATACTCAGATGCTTCAGTACGGCGCGCGCCTGCGTACTGAAAGTGTGCCGTCCGCTGATGACTGCATAAGATTCGCTGTCGTGCGGCGGTGAAAACTGCTTAAGCCTTCTTTCAAACAGCAGCTCGTCGCCGCCTGATTGCTTCATCCAGCGGTTTTTCGCCGTTGCCAAATCTGTCTGCACCCAAACCAATAGGACTTTATAGCCGCGCTCGCGCGCCATCCGGTTAATTTTTATCCGGGTTGTTCGCTGGTCGGTTGCGCCATCCAAAATGACGGTGTGCTTAGTTTTTAAGAATTCGTCTAAGATTGACAATGTTATGTCGGAGATCAATTTAGTATCATCTGTTAAAGCTTCAAACTGGCTAGCATCGATAACTGGCGCGTTGAATATCTTAGCAAATTCGGAAACAAACTGAGTTTTTCCAGAGCCTGGCGCACCGACCATGGCGATAATGTGCGGCGATGATGGTAGTAGCGGTCTCATATGAAAAAATTATAGCAGAGTTTTGACTAATAAAAAAGATTCCCTTGCTTTCAGGGAATCGGACGAAGCTTGGCAGGGGCGCTAGGAATCGAACCTAGACCGGCGGTTTTGGAGACCGCTATACTAGCCGTTGTACTACGCCCCTTCGCTCGGCAGCGTCTTTATTATAGCAAACTATTCCGTCCCAAAAAAGAGGAAATGAGCCTTGTTTGATGAAACCGCTGCTACTGAAACGACTACATAACGACTTTTCGCGGCTGGTGAATTTGGCGCTGCTGGCGCGTCCGCGGTGCGTTGGGACTAGGGCTTTTTGCCGGTTCGTTCGGTGTCAGCATTCTGGTAGCTTTTTTACGCAGTTGGATGGCTAGCTCTTCCTGACCAGCGTTGTCGTATGCTTCTGATAAAATCATCAAGGTCTGCGGAATCGGCTCTAATTCAACCGCCTTTTCTAAGGCGCTGATCATCTTCTTACTGCGCCCCAGCTTTTCCTGAACTTTAGCATAGGCGATGTAGCGCGCTGCCAAATCGCCTTCTATTTCCAGGGCTTGTTCAAACGCCAGCGCTGCTTTTTCATAATTTTCTGTTTCGTAATAAATCAGGCCGACGTTGTGCAGGCTTGAGGCGCTTGGCTCCAGACTTTGGGCGATCTCGAAGCATTCAATGGCATCTTTGTAGGCGCGCTGCTTGGCGTATAAAATCCCCAGGCGGTTATACGCCGTGGCGTTCTTTTCATCGACGCGCAAGATAGTCAATAGTGCTTTTTCGGCGCGCAAATATTTGTTCTCGCGAATCGAATCCTGGGCAATATTCCATAATTGATCAAGTTTATTGGTAATTTTTGTCGGCAGATCGCCCGTTTCTTTGATTGACGGATGATAAAAAACCGCCCAAATCATCAAAATTAGAATGAGTAGTAGTCCAAACATACCGCTATTAGTATATCACAAGTTGCAGCAAAGCTAGGCGTACATTACCGTTGGCTTTCAACGATTTGGCGGCTGTTTCGGCGGCGGCGAGCTTGCTTGATACGGCAGCGTCAATGCCGCGGGAATGTATTTGAAAACGGATCATGTTGACGATGATGTCGGTGAGTAGCAGCGCTTTTTGGCGGTCGGTAAAGTATTTAGCGAGCTGTTTTAAGGCTTGATAATTATTTTTGGCGGCTAATAATTGCTTGGCATCGACAGCGATTTCTTTATATTCGGCAAATTTTCCCGGGCTGTTTGCTAATTGGTTGATCAGCAACGGCCGGCCGGCAGCCAGGAAGAGGATTTGCTGCTTGGTGCTGGCGTCCAGATTGTGCTGAGATAATAGTTTGGCGTCTTGGCTGGGAGAAGTTTTATGAAGCTGGAGTAGCTGGCAGCGAGATTTGATGGTGTCTAATAGCAGCTTCGGGTTTTCTGCGACCAGGATAAAATGAGTATTTTTATTCGGCTCTTCCAGCGCCTTTAACAGCGCGTTTTGGGCGGCTTCGCTCATCAGATTGGCGTCATTAATGATGATCACGCGGCGCTTATTGGCGTACGTTCTTAGACTTGCTATTAGGCTGCGCACTTGCTCAACGGCGATGGTTTGCTTTTTTTCTGCAGGTTTGATGTAAAATACATCGCTGTTTTCTGAATTCGCCAACTCATTAGCCGCACCGATTCCGTCTAATCCCTGCTCTGCCGCGATAAGCAGCGCGTGCGGCAGGTTGCTCGCAAATTCGCTGATTGTAGAGCGATCTTTGATGGACAGCGTCGGTGTTTTCATGGTTTTTCCTTAAGTAATGCCTTAGGAAAATAGGTAAAAAAATCCTCTGGAACGGCCGCCTCGAACGTTTTTCGTTCACCTGATGGCAGCGTGATTTCCAGTTTGTGGGCGTGGAGCATCAGGCGGCCGGCGTTTGGCTTGCCGTAGACGCGGTCGCCGAGGATCGGCGTGTTTAGGTGCGCCATGTGGACGCGGAGTTGGTGAGTGCGGCCGGTGGTGGGCTTCAGTTCAATCAGCGCCTGAGTATTAGTTGACGTCAGTACGCGGTAGGCTGTCTGAGCAGGCTTGCCGTTCGGGTCGACGCGGAAGGTGCTGGGCGCGGACGGGTTGCGGCCAATTGGCAGGTCAATCTTCGCGGCGGCTAGTTTCGGTACGCCGTCGGTCACCGTGAGGTAGGTCTTTTTGGTGGTGCGCTGGGCGAATTGCCGCTGTAAGTGGGTCGCAGCGTCAGCAGTTTTGGCGATAATCAGCACACCCGAAGTGTCGCGGTCGAGCCGATGGACGATGCCCGGCCGGTCGGTACCTGAGGCGAATGAAGTTTTGGGGCGAATAATTTCCGCCACTGTCGGTTCGGTCGATAGCCCGCCTTTGGCGTGGGTCAGGAGACCGCTGGGTTTATTCACCACTATCACATCATCATCTTCGTATAGAATTGGCAGTTCCGCACTGGCCTGCTCCTGTTCTGGCAGCTTGACAGCAATCTCATCGGTCTCGTCAACCTCAAACTTCGGCGTCGTCACCACGCGCTGGTTGACCGACACATAGCCGGCTTTGATGTATTTTTGCCAGAGACTGCGTGAAATTGACCGGTCAAAGTCCGTGGACAAGTGAACGTCCAGGCGCTGCTTGGTCGGCACGATTCGAAACATCATGACGAATTTGCCCTGAAATGGCGTTTCGGTGAAGCTTGGGTCAAGCGGATTTGGCAACATCTCAGCATTGACGGGTTTATCAGACCACAATTCGTCAATTGATTCCTCGTCAACAGTTGAACCATATAACACAGCAAAATGCTGTTTGTTCAGGATGAATTCTGCCAGCACGTGCGATTCATCCGTCTGAATTTTCAGGCGGCGAAGGGCTTTGACGGGCGTGTTGTCATCCGCCAGTTGGTACAGCCTGGCGATCTTGAGGACGGTGCGCGGCGAAATTTTCACGCGGCGCATCCTCGGGTACCTAAACGGCTAGAAATGTGTGGCGCTTGATTTGGCAGCGTTCCTGGCTCGGTGAGACAACTTGCCATCACCATACTATCTCCGCAGCCCCACGGCTGTCTGGACACGGTGCAAGGTTAGGTTAGCGACGATGTTCATGTCGCACTCGCTGGATTCTAGCTTGCACTCAATTGCCGGCTCATCAACTGCCGCCAGCCGCGCCTGGAAATTCGCCAAGAATTCCGCTACTTCGTCAGCCACGATTCGCTTGAAATCGCCGTAGCGCTCCATGCCGGCGTACTGGCTGATGGTCTGCTCCAAGCTGACGTCTTTTCCGCCGTCTTGGCGTACCAGCGTCAAAATCTCCAGCAGATTGGAAATGCCCGGTTGGTTTTCACGGTCGTACTGCACCTTGCCCAGTGAGTCGGTGGTGGCGTTCATGATTTTTTTGTGCGCTGCCTCTGGCTTGTCGCCGAGGAAAATGACGCCCTTACCGCTGTCGTCGGATTTGCTCATCTTTTTGGTCGGGTTCGCTAGGTCTTTAATCCTCAGGCCTTGGTCTTTGCCAAAGAATTGATGCTGCTGAGCAACTGGTTTAGGCACGACAAACAAATCGCCAAATTTGCGGTTCATCCGCTCGGCAATGTCGCGGGTAAATTCCAAATGCTGCGTCTGGTCGTCGCCAACTGGCACGTAGGTAGCGCCGTAAAGCAAGATGTCGGCGGCCATCAGGACTGGGTAGTTGAAGAGGCCGACGGAAATCTGGTCGCCATGAAGCTTCTCGGATTTATCCTTAAACTGCGTCATCCGGCTCATCTCGCCAAACCCAGTGAAGCAGTCCAAAATCCACGCCAGCTCGCTGTGTGCCGGGACGCGGCTTTGGCGGTATAGATGAATCGCCTCGTTATCCAGCGGCAGTCCAGCGGCCGTATAAACCCGCGCATTGTTCAGAATGCTGCCATACAATTTGCTGTGGTCAATCGGCGTGGTGAAACTGTGCAGATCGGGGATGAACAGATTGATATCATAATCGGCCGAGCGGCGCTTCGCCATATCAACAATCGGCAAGATAGCACCAAAATAATTGCCAATGTGAATATCGTTGTTGGCGCGTACGCCGGTGAGGATGACGGGTTTGGATGGTTTCATTGTATTCATTATAACACTCCTTTGGTTGTTAAGTAACGTAATAAAATGTTCATTGGGTCAATGGTGTTTGGTTTTTCGGCGAAGGCGCAGGATAATTCGGTGCAGCCTAATAGTATCGGCGGACTACTGGGGTAATTATTAATATAGTTTGCTGCGTTTGCCTGCTCGGATTGGGTTGTTATTGGTATTTTATCCAGCGCTGACTGCGGCATTGTCTGACCAGAAATTACTGCGCGAATTATCACTTCCAGCGCTTGTTCTTCATCTTCATCCAGCGTTAACACGGTTACTCCGGCGGCTTTCAACGGCTTGTCATATAGTCCAGTGCGGATGGTCGTCGGCGACGCTAGCAATCGAATTGTTTTATGATGGCGGCTAACATAATCAATTGCGGTATCAGCCATGGAAGTTATGCGAATATTCAGCCGCTGTTCAATATCGGGCTGCAATAAATGCGCGGTATTGCAAGCGATTATGATAACGTCGTTCATCGACGCGCCAATGTTTTTCAGTTCGTTTATGATAATTTCCAAGGCTTCGCTGCGCCGCGATTCATTGGCGATAAAATCAAGAACCGGCAGCGACACATGAACGATGTACGGAAAATCCGCGCCATCCTTCGCGCCGTTTGCCAGCGCCTGCTGAATCGTCCGCCGGTGTAGCTCCAGGCTTGCCTGCGGTCCCATGCCACCAATGATAATTATTCTTTGCTTCATAATTCCTCCTTTGGTTATATAAAAAAAGGCCGCGCGCGGCCTCTAATCATGGTTGGTATTTTTAGAAGAAATTTACGAACAATTCAACAAGCCGCGGCGAAAACGCGTGCTTTGCCAGGCGATACTTGTTGACTGCTGTTTTATGGTCATGGGGCGATTATAGCGCTGGCGGGCGAAATATGCAAATATCTATTACTTTGCTTTATGATACGCCCGCAGAATCGCTTTAAAACTAACGCTATGCTGGAAGTTTATGTTTATACTGTCAACCTTATCCAAGTGAATTCATTCTGGCTTTATAAAATTGCGTTAATCAGCCCGCTTGATGAGCAGTATTATTGATTTTACTTCTTTAGTTTCTTATCCTTCAGTTTCAACACCACATCCGCCTCTTTGGCCAGCTGTTTGCTGTGGGTGACGACGATGACGCATTTGTCGTTTTCGTGGGCGGCTCGGCGCAGGATGTCGATGATGTCGGCGGCGGTGGTTTCGTCCAGGTTGCCGGTCGGCTCGTCCGCCAAGATGATCGGCGCGGAGGATACTAGCGCTCGCCCAATCGCCACACGCTGTTGTTGCCCGCCAGACAGTTTCATAACATTGCGATTGATGTGATCATCGTCCAGGCCCATGGTGTGCAATGTTTCGTTGGTGGCTTTAGGATTAACCAATTTCAAGTTTTCCAGCGGCGTCAGATAATCAATTAGATTATAATTCTGAAACACCAGCGAGATATTGTGTTTGCGATGATGCGAATACCCCTGCTCGGCGATGTCTTCATCGTCGAACAAAATCTGCCCGCCGGTCGGCGTGTCCAGCCCTGCTAGCAGCCCCAACAGGGTCGATTTACCAGCGCCAGAACTACCGACGATGGCGTAGAACTTGCCTTTTTCAAATTTATGATTGATGCCGTTGAGCACATTGCTAGTGCCATCGGCGTATGAATAGATGATATCGCGTAAAGTAAGTATTGACATAGTACTCCTAACTTAGTTTTGCTAAAATTTGCTTTGGTGATTGGCGCATGATTGGCGCAGTGGCAGCGATGGCTGATAGCAGAACGACCATGTAGCCAAAGGCGAAAGCCTGCAGATAAGTTGCTGGTGGCGCGGCTTGCACCGCAGTCTTTTCTATGCGCTGGCTTTGGTCGGTTTGCGCTGTCAGGGCGGTAGAAATCTGCGACGAGGCGACCGAGCCGATGGCGAGTGCGAACACCGAACTGACTGCGGCGATGATTGCGAGTTCCGCCAAGAACTGCCCGATAATCTGCCGCTTCGACGTGCCGATGGATAGCAAGATGCCAATTTCATGCAAGCGGCCGCGCACCCAGAACACCAGCACCAGCGACAGCACCGCCAACCCTGCCGCGGCTGCACCGATGGTGGCAATCGTCAAAATGTTTTGAACGCCAGCGATGTTTTGGAGGATGCCAGCGAACACGGCCCCGTTGTCAGTCAGGCTGAATTTCTGCCAATCGACGTTTGGTAGGCTTTTGACACGATCCGTTAGCGACTTCAGCTGGTGCGGATTTTCGGCGAAATACGTCGCCCGCGTCAACTGCTGGCTACCTGTCAGCTGCTGCGCCGCAGCCAGATTGGTGATGAGATGATTCTCCGCCATGTCGGACTGTAAGACTGCTGGCTTTTCACCTTTGCCGCTGAAGATACCCATGACAGTCACCGTCACCCGCCGGCCGTCTTTGGTGATGTCCAGCTTGTCGCCTGGCTTGATATCGTTTTTCTCGGCGAATGTTTTATGAATCAGGGCCGCATTTTGGTCGCGCTCGGTCAAGTGCCTACCCTGCTCCAGTTGGTAAAATTTACCGGTGAACTCGCCGAGCAGATCGCTCTGTGTCGCGCCCGTAACTTTTGCTTCGCCAGCCACGTTAGCGTCCAGCTGCACGCCGCTGCCTGCCGTGTCGATTAATTGCTTGCCCGGCAGTCCCGCAGTGGTCTCTGCCTGGAAATTGTGCGCTTTGACCTTGTCCAGGCGCTGCACTCGCTGCGCGATATCCATCGGCACCTCGCCCGACGGCTGCTTGCTGGCGATACTAAAGCCGGCGCGGATATTACGCTCAACCGATTGCTTCAGCTGTGCCATCGTTTGCTGCACTGTCAGCGTGCCGATGAGCAGCGTGAAAATCAGCGTCATAATCAGGGCGATGGTCAGGCTGCGACGCCGTTTACGCGTCACAGCCGTCCAGGCTCGTTTGATAATCGTCATCATTCGCCCCTAGTCCACTTCGGTTAGTAATTCTTTTGGCGTTGACTGGGTAATTGGTCGAGAGGCCAGCAGCACCGCGATGATAATCACCGCCAGCCCAGCGCCCCACACTGCCAGCAGATCTGTCGGTTGCACACCAACCGTCACCTTCTCTAGCGTGCGTGATGACGTCACCGAATCAGCGTCAGCACCGAGCGACGCACCGTTGAGGGAACTGCCCGCTTGACGTGTGGCGCTCTGTGCCGCCTGCGACACCACGTGATCGCCCATTTGTTGAGCAATCAGCCCTGCGGTAAAGTACGACGCACCGAAGCTCAGCACCGCGATCATCACTAGCTCAGCGATATATTGCAACACAATCTTTGACTGCGGCACGCCCGTCGCCAAGAGCACGCCCGCCTCGCGCTTGCGCTCGTTCATCCACAAGTACAGCACCATACCGATCACCGCGACGCTGACCAGCGCCGTCGCCCACAACATACCGTCGATCAAGCCGTACACGCCATTTACCGCGCCAGTCACGCCGGCTAATTCCTGGCTATTCTTATTCAATTGATACTTTTGCCAATTGACCGGCAATTTATTCGCCTGTGCCATCACCTCGTCCAGCTGCTTGGTGCCTTTGGTGAAGAACGTGGCGTCCTGGTAAATCTCATTTTGCTCGGTATACGCGTTCAATCGGCGAGTTGTCGCGAGGTCAGTCAGGAACAAATTCTCGAACAGCTCCACCTGATACGTCGCTTGCTTTGGGTTTTTGCCGTTAAATATACCGACGATTTCTACCTCAACCTCGTCCTTGGATGGATGCTCGTTGTCGGTGTCGTATTGGTTAGCCTTCAGTTTAATTTTACTGCCAAGCTTCAGGTTATTGGCCTTGGCAAAATCTTCGTGCACCAAAATCTTGTGCGAATCGTTCTCGGTGATGTGCCGGCCAGCGATGAGCTTGAGCGACTCGGCGCGGAACTTCTTCTCGGACTCAGATTTATTAACGCCGATGATGGTTGCGGCGTTGCCAAATTGCTTGTCTTTTTGGGCGTCATAGCCGCTGCCACCGCTCGGTAGTGGCACCAGTTTGGTATTGATAAAATCGACCGTGGCGTTCTGGCGCTTGACGTAATCCGTCACACCTTCCAGATTTTTCACCGCGTCAATGTCTTTGTTCGACACCGTTCCCGAACCGCGGGCGGTTCCTGGATTAGTGCGCGGATTATTGCCCAGCGTAAAGCCGGCCTTGAGCGTTTTGTCGAGCGACTGCGCCGCCGCGTCGGTCGAATGCTTGATGGCAAATCCACTCAGCATAATCGTCGACATACACAGCAAAATCGCCAGCAAAATCAGCGTTTTGAGTTTTTTCCTGGTGATATACAACCAGGCACGTTGTATAAATGACATAGATCTCCTTTCTTGGTTCTATGTCAGTGTAGCAGGAGCGTGTGAAGGGAATGTGAAATGGACAATGAAACCACAACGGATTATTTTTCACTAATCAATAGATGAGGACAAAAATGTACATTTAACACTTCAGAAATACTTATTTTGTCATTATACTTTAGGACAAAATGTCCTAATAGATGATGACATTTTTAGGTTGTGATTGCCTATTTCTTCTCCAGCGCTGCAACCCGTTTCTTCAAAGCATCTAGTTCAGCGCGGAGTTCGCTGGTGTTTGCTGCGGGATTGTTTGGTTCTGTCTTTTTAGTTTTAGCGTCTTTTTCTTGCTGAGCTTTTTGCTTCTTGCTTGCTTTTACGGCAATATATGTAGAGATAGCGCTACTTGATACTACGATAATAATACCTATCATAGATACTATGTCTAGAGGTTTGATATTCATATATTCCTTTGTTTATGGTTTATTGATAGGATTAATTATACACCCTGCTGTGGTGTACGGCTAGTAAGTTGACATTGACTAATTCTTTGGGTACAAAATTACTTACCTAATTCCGGCCAATTTCTGCTGCCGTCTAACCGCGCCTTGAGCGGCGGAACGAATTTTCTTCGGATCCTCTAGGATCTTTTTCATTTTATTTTGACGAGCTATCGCTGCTTGCTTTTTGATTTTATTTCTTAGAGAGTTTACTCCTACGGTCTTTCTAAGCTTATCCATATGGAGTATTCTATCATTCTTTGTATAAGTCATCAATGCTAGACCACGTTATTTTGTAGCTAACCGTGCTATTCTGCCAATGTTTCTTGATAAACTTAACGGCAACAGGCAATCCTTTATCAACAAATTCACTCTGGATAATTTTAAGATTCTTTTTTATTCCCAATATTGTCTTAGTAAATGCCTCGTCTTTAATTTCTCTTTTGGTTTTTTCTTTACGGATACGCGTGTATTCTTTAGCTTGCTCAACATCCTCGATTAGCACAACGATATACACAAGATAGCCATGGCGAATGGCGCGTCGCACATTATTGATTGCTTTGGCGCCAGCAAATGTGCCATCTAGTATAAAGTTATAGCCGCCCTTAAAAGCACGATCCAAAATATTCTCAACAATCCTATTGCCGATACTGCGAAATCTACTGTCTTCTTCAGGCTGATATTCTTCAAAAATAGTGATGATTTCATCCAAGTCAATCCTCAGTGCGTTACGCTTGAATATTTCATTTTCTTCAATGAACGAGCTAATATACTCTGTTTTACCAGCGCCTGGCACACCAGCCATAATGAGCGCTAGCGAGAAGTCAACGCCCTCTTCGCGGGGTTTTGCCTCTGTTTTGTCAAAAAATGCTTGAGTTGCCTGGCGCTTTATTGCAGTGTTAGGCTGGAACAAGGAGATCTTCATACTACCCTCTATTATATCATTTGGATAAATAAGAAAAGGCGCGAGACACCTCGCCTCGCACCTCAAAAAACACCCATTACTTTTGGGTGGTTTATGTTCCTGATTTTGGCGCTGGGGTGTCTTATGTTTTTGCCAAATAATCTCTTAACATCACAAATCCATCAACCGCCTCAATTGCCGCCAAGTACTCTTTCCACTCCTCATCATTCAATTCTGCCAAACTACGGCCGGGAAAGCTCGGGTGTCCATAAATATATAACAATTCCGTCCAGCCATGGAGATTATCACCGCGCGGCTCATCAATGATAAATCCCTCCTCGTCGGCTACGAAAATATGGTCTTTTTCGCCGTCAAAATAGCCAACCGCGAAAGAAAAGATGGCTCGGCGATCAGTTTCACCTTGCATTAGCTTGATAATCCCTGGATAGCTAAAACTGTCCAGTAGCAATTTAACAAACGGCCCCGGAAAACCTTTCAGCGCTGGGATGAAAAAGCCGCGATCATCAACGATCAGGCGCTTGTTTGGAAAAACTTTCTTGGCCTGAGATAGTTTACTTTTGGCAATCGTTTGAATATCCAGCCCCGCCCCTCGTCAAAATCATAGTCGAGCTGCTGCAGATCAATACCGAGCGGTTGGAGGAGTTTTTGGAGGCTGGTGAACTTGCGCTGGTTGGAGGTGATGAAGTGAATTGGGTGGAACTGACTCGTCATGATATTAAGTATACGTCATTCAACACTATTTACGCAGACTCCTAATGCTTTACTTATTTACCCTCACCATATGCCCCTAAAATCGCCCTCAAACTTACGCTATGCCGGAAATCGATATCATTAACTTTATCCAGATCAACCCACTCCGGCGTGCCGTTAGTATAAGTTTTTTCGCTGTCGGTTATGTTGTCGTTATCGATTTGCCCGTGCAGCTGGCTATGGGTGAAGTACAGTTGGATTGACTGGTTAGCTTGCGCCTCGGCGTTGCGCTTAAAAAAAGTAGTTGCCTGGTGAATGATTTTATCTGGCATGATGGTTAGTCCAGTCTCTTCCTTGACTTCGCGGACAATTGATTCCTCAATCGTTTCGCCTTTCTCGACACCGCCGCCAATCAAGCTATAGCCGTCCCATTGCTGAGTCAAAAGAATCTTATTATCCTCAACAATAATTGCGTACACGCCGACGCGAATATTTAGTTCGTCAACAGGAACGGTATATTGATTGCCGAAGACGTCTTTGCAGATGATGGATTTGGTCATCTTTGCTCCTTATCGCAGTAACTTTCTAAAATTTGTACTAATCAACCCGCTCGGCAAGCGACATCACCTGGTAGCCGTACTGATCAATATCTTCTTGCTTCCAAAAATCAACTTCTTTCGTGCGTAAAACTTCGCCGACTACATGACGGACTTTGCGGCCGGTCGGCGCTCCGTCATAATTTACCTCAATCTGTTCCAGAATGTCGCTGGGTTGGATGTCAAAATCGGCCACCCTCATATCAAATGTTTTCTCGCCCGCTAGGACTTTTTCGAATAAATCGGGGTAAGATTTTTTGGTGATGATTTTCATACGTTTTATTATCTCCCCCTCCGCGCCGCTAGCGCAAACCACATAAAGTAGCCCTCCAGCGATTCGTCTTCCATGCCAGCGAATAGCTCGCGGGCGCGCAGGACTTCGCGGAGTTTTGGCGATTTTTGGCGGGCGAGTTGCTCGGCGGTGGCGTCCAATAAGTCCAAGCCGCGCTGCCAGGCGCCAGTCATCGCAGCCGCATCGCCGCGGCGCCGGGCGGCAAAGGCTCGCCCGACCTCCGAGCCGATGTTGCCCATTTGCTCAAATATTGTTAAGCTTTGCCACTTCTCTCGGTCAAAGACATATTCACTCACGGACGGTTCCGGTGATGATATCGATGATTTGCTGGCGCACTGTTGGGTCGAGTCATCAACAATCTTCATGATTTAATTGTAGCACGAATAGGCGGGATGGTGATTGTGTCTACTATGCCGTGGCATACTCCCACTCAGCAATTGATAGCGTAAATATTATTATCAATAAGCCGTCAAATTCAGCTTACCATCAACATACTCTCCCAAAAATACGTCGCTATACGCCTTCAGTCCCTGCTTTTTCATTTCTTTGAGCAGCCATTTCTCGTTCTTGCCAATTACCTGCAAATATCAGTCTGCAATCGCCCATCTGTTATCAATGGGAATTTCGGATTTTCCTCCCCTTCATGAGTGATGATCAATTCGCCGTCTTGCTCCACCACGGCTCTTTTCACTTTTCTCGTTGAATAGATATGGTGAGTTCGCAGTTTGAACGATACGTTATGAGCGCTCAAACCAACTTTCTTGCAATTTTCAATGTTGATTTTTCCATTATCAATGATTATCAATGCCCTGCCGTCGATCAGCTGCTTTACCTTCACGTTATACTGCTTTACTCATTTCAATGTCAGCACCAGCGCGCACCATATGCACAAAATACCGACGTATTCCAAAATCTGAATACTATTGTTATAAATGACGCCTCCAATGATACCGCCCAGTACATAACTCTGCACTTGATCGCTGGCAGATGATGGCGACAAGTTACCTTTTCCGGAAACGTTGATGATTATCGTCAGCGCGAAAAAGCCAATCAATAATTTCACTGCTACTAAAATGAATTCATTCATGGTTTAATTTTAGCACAGACAGCCGCGCCGCCAACTCTTGCCAAACCACTGCTGTTAATTCCGCTTTCTCTTCATCAGTCATTTCAGCGAGCGTTTTGTTTTTATTCTCTGGCAAGAAATATTTGTCGTAATTGCGTCCATTGTTGCCGCGCGGATTTTTCAACAGTGTACCGTGGATTTTCAGGGTGAATGTCCGCGGTTCACCGCCATCAAAGTAAGTAATCGTGCGCTGCGTGTACGCCCGAGCGGCGGCGCCGAGCAGCTGAATTATCCTGTCAATACCGATGGTGTCGAGCGCGTATTTGGTGTAAACGCCGGGAAAGCCGCCCAGCTCGTTGATGAACAGACCTGAATCCATTACCACCAGCGGACGCTTAAGTAGATCGTAATATTTTAGCGCTTTATCGACAGAGACGGCTTGTTGATCGTCGGATTGGATTTCTGGCACATCAGGCAAGGTTTCGTCTGGCGCGATCAAGTTGATGTCCGTTCCTGCCAGCGCCTGTTTAGCGCCAGCAAATTTGTGTTTATTAGTCGTCGCGTAGATTAAGTCCATGGACTAATAATACATTTTGCTGCAATTTCCGTAAAATCGCTTGACAAAGGATTCCAGTATTGATATATATATATATCAGCTTTTTGCGTAATTCTGCGCATTGAGCAGGCACTAGTAGAAAGGTGTAGTCCATGAGCGGCTACCAGGATGGTGAGCGTTGGATCGACCCGGATGGGACCTCCCACACCGTCAACTCGACCAACGATCCCAACGTTCCGGGCGGATACTACTACAACCAGCACGGACCCACTGGAGATGGCTCCATCGGGCATGCGACGGCGGTCTACAACGCCGACGGCACGCTCGCAGACATCCCTCAGAACCGTGGCTGGCAGGATGTGCCCCGTCAGGATCAGGGCTAGTCTAATCTAGTCGCTACTTCGCAGACCTAAGCATGTCTGCCCTTGCCTTTGGCATAAATCAAAAACTGCTCTATCCTTGTATTATTATGAGATTTACTGATAACATCGCCGCTGCCATTCGTGCCAATGATTTGCCAGCTTATCAGCGTGAGCGTTACCCCGCGATCCAAGAGGGCGAACTTGTTCAATTTGTAGATGAGGATTTTTCTGGTGTTGATTTTGACCAGTTTGTCATGGGATTTTTTATGTTTGAGAACTGTAATCTGGACGGTGCAAAGCATATTTACGGGCAGCCGATTTATTTTACCAATTCGTCGGTTCGGAATGTGGATTTTCGCGGCGTCAAAGCTATTATTGAGGCAGAGGGCTGCGACTTTCGCGGCATGAAATACGACGAGGAAACGCAATTTGTTTATGGTAGCGGCGAATTGGCGGCGCGATCGCGCTTTATGAATTGCAGGTTGGACGATGAGGCGCAAAAGTTTTTAATGCGGCAGGGTGTGGATATTATAAGTTACGATAAACAAGTAAAATTATAGTCTCACCACAAACCGCATTCCCCGCCCGTGTGGCACAAACTCATAATCCAGACTCTTAGCGTCGAGTAGCATTTTTACGGTGTAGAGGCCAATGCCGCTACTGTCGGCGTGCTGTTTCGTGGCGGCATTGCTCCTATAAAACGGGTCGAAGACGTGCTGGAGTTGTTGTTTGGTGAGTGGTTTGCAGGCGTTTTCGATGGCCAGCTCATGCTGGTTGCAGGTAATTTTTATCACGCTCCCGGCGTCGCCGTGGCGCACCGCGTTTGACACCAGGTTCGAGATGACGTGGCGCATCATGTCGCGGTTAATACGAATGGTCGTCGGCTCTGTATTAACCCCGAAAGTCATGCCGCGCATTTTTGCTAGCAGGCGGTAATCGTCAACCACTTCAGTGATTAGCTTATCAATCCTTAGCCGCTTCTCCTGACGCAGAGCCTGCTCGGCGACACTGCCAGAACGCAAGACATCATTCACCATTGCCGCCAAGCGGTCAACCTGTGCCACCGATTCCACCAGGTAATGATCGCGATTTTTATACTCGCCGATGTTGAGTTGCATATTCTCAAGCATGATCCGGAGGGCTGCTAGCGGCGTTTTCAACTCGTGCGAGGCCGCATGGAGGAAGGCGATTTTCTCTTTCTCAAGCTGGGTTATCCGCTTATTCTCATGCTCCAGCGAGCGAATCGTTTGCCACAGATTTTGATAGAGTTCATTAATATTTCGCCCCAGCACGCCGATTTCATCACGGCTATTCACTGGATAGCGCGCGTCCTTTTCCAGCCGCTGCATGGTCGTGGTCACCGCCGCCATCTGGCGAATCGGCCGCGTCACAAAGCGGCTATACAAGTACGAAAACACGAGCGCCACCAATAGCGAGCCGAGCATGGTATATGGCAACACCTGCAAGGTGGCGAGCTTGGCCTGAGTGACGGGCGCCACGTCGGCCAGCAGCTTGACCGTAATCGTTTGGCCTTGGTTGTTCGTCACACTGCCATGCCGCAAAATCACCGAGCGCGGATCGACAGTCTGCCCGTCAGCAATTTTTACCACGCTAGTATCGACCGATTTACCACTATCGGTCACGATGTTGATCGACTGAAAACCTTGAAAATACTGGTCGCGCCCGTCAATTGTCAGCGTGATATTAACATTTTTCATCTGAGCAAATTCTTGACTAGTCCGACGTATGTCCTCGGTAGATTTACCACGTAGTTCGGTTGTCAATGCTGTGAGATTATCCGCCGCCTCGCGCTCTTTTTGCTGTAAATAAAATTGCGGCATCAAGGTGTAGACCAGCGCATGCACCAGGATAATCAACGCCGCAAATAGGCCGATTGACACCAGAAATGTTTTGGGGAATAATTTAAGATTCTTCATAGCGATAGCCCACTCCCTTCACCGTGATAATGCAGTCCAGGTGTAATTTCTTGCGCAGGTTTTTGATGTAGACATCGATCACCCGGTCGAACGGCACCTCGTCATCAAGCCATAACTTATCAATGATAGACTGCCGGCTCCAGACCATGTTTGGATTATCGACGAGCAGCTTGAGGAGTTGGACTTCCTTAGGTTTGAGGTGGGCGTCGCTGCCATCATAAAACCCTTGATAGGCTGCAAAATCCACCGAGGCCAGACCGCGCTGCCACAAGGTTTTTTTGACAGACTGCTGACGGCGAAGCAGTGCCTTAATTCGCTTTTCCAAAATCACCAGCGAAAACGGCTTATTCATATAATCATCCGCCAGCTCGTCAAAACTCACAACTTGCGTCGGCTCATCATGCAGCGCCGTCAACATCAGTACCGGCACGTCGCTCGTCTGGCGAATTTGGTGCAATACTTCAATGCCACTCATCCCCGGCAGCATGATGTCAAGGATAATCACATCTGCCTCAGTAAATTTCTCCAGTGCTTCCTCGCCGCTGGTCGCCGTCACCACCGTAAAGCCGCGCTGGCGGAGGAATTGCTCGGTGCCTTGACGCACGGCGGGTTCGTCTTCAACTAGGAGAATAGTATTTTTGCGCGCCATCAAAACGCCAGACCGCCTGTCTTATAATTAGTTATAGTAATTTTCCTTTCCAGCGCGAACTTCGACACTTCCAATCACTTTTCATACACTCGCACGTACATGTCGTACAGCTCTTTTTTGTACTTCTTGACAATTTTATCATCCGGCGACAGCAATTCGTGCCCAGCGCCCATGTAGGCTGGCGTCGTCTCGTAGCTGAATCTGGCGCCGCTGGCTTTAGCCATACCTTCGGCGATATTCAGCGCCATGGTTTTATCAATCAAATCGTCTTCGCTGCCGATTATCAAGCCGACATATTTCAGACCCTCGGCTTTGAGGTCATTGCGATAATTCTGCTTGATAATCACGTAATTCGCCAGCGCCCGGTACGACAAGATATCGTCAAAGAATTGATCTGGTAGCAAATGGTTGCCGTAAACATTGCGCAGCAGCGGCATTTGCCATTTCGGCGCTTTTGAAGCGTCCGGTTCGTAGTACGGCGCTATCAGCAGTACTCGCGAGAACAACCCGCCGCCATATTGCGCCAACCATGTCGCTAGCGTACCGCCGCCGGAATGGCCGATCACGCCCAGCTCGTCGCCTAAACCGCTGACTAATCCAGCGCTGTCGCTCATGAATTTCACCAATTCGGCGGCGCGCACTTGGCTATGTAATTTCTTATCGCTCAGTCCGTGGTGCGGCGCCCGCGGCACGTAAACATTGTACCCGGCTTGATAGAAACGCTCCGCCAACTCCGCTGGGCCGTTCGGACAACCGCTAACGCCGTGAAGAATCATCACCGCGCGAGCAGTTTTCTTACCGTGAGTTTTCAAAATCGGCCGGCAATCTGGCCGCACTTCGCTGTTAGCGGTATCATCGGCAATGACTTTTTGGATATCCGCCACCGACTGGTCATAATCGCGCCGCTGGATATTAGCTTTCTGCAGGTCGGCGCTGCGGCTAGGCCACAGAAACGCCCAAGCCGCAAATCCTGCTATCAGCGCAAGTATCACGCATATTATAATTAGTATTGTTTTCTTACCGCTTAGCGCTGCAGCCATTTTATACCTCCAATTTACACAAACAATTATTTACCCTGCGCTGCCAAAATCCGTGCCTGAATTTCATCCAGCTGAGCGTCGTCCATTTTTGGGCCATCAGCAGTGGTCAGCCAGCCTGGATATTCCGCGTAAAACGCCTGCTCGTGAGATACAGGCGAGCCGATACCCTTCGCCAAATCTCCATGCAGCGGCACTAACTTGGCATGAACATGCGCCACGCCCGTACCCTCAAAAATCAACGCTACTCGCGGCGTATCGAAAGCTTTTTCTAAGATATTGGCAACCTTTTTCACCGCCAACATCATCTCAGTATACAATTCATCATCCAAGGAAAATACGTAATCGCCTGGATTCTGTTTCGGTATTACCACAGTAAAGCCCGGTGTATTTGGAAACGGCGTCAAAAACGCTAAAAACTTCTCGTCCTCCCAAACCTTCCAAGATTTCATTTTACCTGATACGATATCGTCAAAAATTGTATGATTCATAGTTACTCCTTTAGGATAATTATAGCAACTATGAGCCGTCTATTTCAATTTATTATTTGCAGGTATTTATCGCAGCTTCAATGAAATCATCCTCGCTGATTTCATGTTCCACTCCAGCCAAATCGAGCCTATCCATCACGAGACTGACTGTATCTCTAATTTCATCTTCATAGATTTCGCAACTTACTATGCTTTCGTAAACACTCTTTGCCCCCAAAAGCATTAGACACTTTCGCTCCTTTTCCGTAAACTTACTTTTAAGCAAAGAGTCAATGATATCAAGATCTCCGAATTTTCTGGAGTCCCGTCCTTCTTGAAGTGTCGCTTTAACTTTATTAGCCTCATCTGCTAAACCTAGCTTTTGTATAAAATCTTCATCCTCAGATGCCAAAACATGAAGGGCGCGAGATGTTAATTCATCGTCAAAAACAAAGTCGCTGCCGCCAGCAAGTTTCCTCGCAAGCCTAACCGGATCAATTGCAAACCTAACTTCCTGGGCAAACCTTTTCTTAAAATACTCATCATCAAGTATAGCCTGTCTGTGTTCTGAAAAATCATCGCCATCATCCATCCCAAGCGGCGAATATTCTCTTACTATATTTTCATACTGGACAATTTTTTCTCTTAGGGCTAGATATTGACCTTTTTCCGCTTCTGTCATTATTCCCGAATACATGCGTTCATCTATTTCTTTAATAGATATCGGCGGTTTTACTCTTAATGATTTTCACCAAGTATATCTGAACTGTCCATGTACTCAATGTCGTCGAACGCATCAGTAACAAACGCGCGCCATTTCTCTAAGCTTTCAATCGCGGCGGCGGCGTCTGCTTCATTTATTCTAGAACGTACCTCGTCATGGACTAAACTCCTCTGTAGATCATCAAGTTTATAATCATACTCCTTAGGACTTGAGAGCAAGATGCCGTCCTTACATTTGCCAATTTCTTCCTTAACACTGTCTACTTCTGACTGCACGCATTGTTCTAATAGCTCAGACCTTTCCTCTTGAATTCTTGCCATGAGGGAGGTCTTTATTTGTTCTGTAGTGTCATCATCAAAAGGCAAAGCCTTTAGGTTGCCCAAAGCCTGGCGAATACCGACGCCGCAAATTAAATCAAATTCATCTAAAGCCCTCGAATGGCTAGATACGAATTTGCTAGCCAATTGATAAAGCGGATCTTTAGGGCATTAGCCATTACTTCTTGGTTATTAGAAAACCACTCTCTTGCTGCCGAAACGTTTGCATTTCTTTCGTTATCAGCATCGGAGGGAAAAATAGGCTTTTCTGTACCAAATGTTGTCAACCAATAAAAACCTACATACTCCATGACCTCAGGTTTAGCAGTAGCAGCTCCTAAAGTATACCGCATAACATCAGCGACAGACGCGTCTCCCGCTTTATAATGATCGTAAAACCACCCTTAGTACGGGACAATATGTCAAACTCAGGAAGGTCACTAAGTTCTTTTCTGGCTGCTATAATCGGATTTGTTATTATTCCCGATCTATCTTCAGCCTGAGCACGCAAAATTTCTGCATTTCGTAGCGCTGTCTCGACATCTTCTGGAAATTCAAAAGAATGCAAATTTTGCTCAATAGGCGGCACAACGTCCGATACCCACGGATTATGTACGGAGGTTTCCGCGCTACCAAAATTTCTACCAAAATCTCTATCTAAACTCATGAATATTATTCTACACTTTCATTGATATTTTCGCAAATAACTTATAAAAACTAAGTTTTCCTGCCTATTCTTTGAGCGTGCTTCTGGCTAGCCGCGAATGACTCCTGGGCGTTGCGGCGTTTTTTACCAGATGGGCGCAGTTTTTTCGGGACAGCACGGAGAGTTTTCGGCGCTTTAGCTGCTCCTTTTAGGGCTGCACGCTTGAGCTTCGTTGGAACAGTTTTAAGCCGCGGCGGCTTCTTGCGCGGGTATTCGCCCGCCAGGTGCTGCTTGATAAGTCCAGACAAACGTTTGGCGTAGGCGTCTGTTACTTCGTGGCCTTGCATAGTCATCGACCGACGGATGATATTTTTATGCTCTTTGGCTAACTTCTTCAAATTTCCTTCAACGATCAGCGGGTCAAGCTTACCGGACAGAATAGTAATTGGCAATTTCAATTGAGCAACGTCATCCAGTGCCGTCTGGTTGATTATGGCAGTGTTCAGGGCAGTCAGGAAAGAATCGGCAGTGACTTGGTCGGCCTGAAAGCCAGCGTCAGGCCAAATATTATGATGGTCAGCAAATTGCAGAATGCGCTTTGAGCCGTCTGGATGACGGCGAAGAAATCGATAAAAAGCGCGCAGGGCTTTCTCTGGATGATGAAACCGCTCGTCTATTTGCGGGCGATACATCGGCGGACTGCACAAGATGAGCGAACGACTTAAATGCGGATGCTGTTTGGCTAGCTCCACTGCGGCCAGCGAACCCATGGAATGTCCGATGACAACGTCGAGGCGAGTAATTGCCTTTTGGCGTAAAGTAGCGGCGATACTGGCGGCTTGGTCGCGCACATCATAAGACTTCCAATCAGGTTTGGGCGAATTGCCAAAACCCAGCATATCAATGGCAATTACCCGCGTATCCTTCGGTAGGTACGGCTCCAGCGGCTTCCAAGTTTGCCACGACGTGCCCAGCCCGTGAATCAAGAGGATAGTCGCCTTCGGCCGGCTCGGACGAGAAAAATAATGCAAATTAAGCACATACGGAATACGCAGCCAGCGATGGATGAAGCGGTCAAACATATTAACAAGTGTAACATTTATAGGGATAAAGCGCGACATAGTTCTAGCTAATCTGTGTCGCGAACTATACTGAAGTACGTGCAATAACCGTCCTAGTTGTCTAATGTTTGTTGTGATATAATTATCCACATGAGAAGAGAAAGTAGATCTAGCTGGAGTGCAGTAGAGAGAAGAGCTAATAACGAACTAAAGAGAAGCTCAGCTCTTCAAGGATTTGGCGCTTTTGTGTTAGTATGTGTGGGCGTTGGCTTGGGTCTCAAGGTAGTTTCAGGTGTGAAAAATATTGAAGAAGAGCAAAGAAAGAGGTACGAAGAAGGATTAAATAACCAAACTTGTACTGGCGAGGTTGTTGATAAAACATATACGCCGGAACATGAAGAACTCTCTCTCATAGGTCGGACGCCCGTCTTAAGTAAAGTACCTGAAAATCGAACAATAACGATGCAGCTGGGCGTAGGTTGCCGTCCTTACGGGGCTGGTGACGAGATAGAGATAAGCGCTGATAGTCAGCTGTGGGATAAAGCAGATAATGGTGATATGCTTTACCATCCTGGTGGATCTACCAATTGGGATGTATATGACGATTCTGGTGTTCCTATGAGCGATTCGCCTGTTCCAAATAACAACGAGTCAATAGAGCCAGCTGCCAGCGAATTCTATATTAGCCCTCAAGCACTGGAAGAGATAGCTAGTAATTAGCACCGTACGTTATCGCGGCTTCTTGTTTTCGCCGGCGACTATCTGCACGATCATGGCTATAAGAAACGTTATTACGCCGGTCATATTGGCGACTAGGCAAACGGTTTCATATTTGTTCGGCGCTAGCACCTGCAGCAGCGCGCCCGCGCCCATCAGCGCGAAAGATACGAAAAATAACGGATGAAGTTTGACGCGCGATCTCATACAGACCATATTATATAGTATTGCCGATAAAATGAAAATCCGCCTAGGTCAAACGCTAGATGGGAGCGCTCGCTAGGCGGATTTGCAAAAGAGCTAACTCGTAAAGAGGCGCCGCTAAAAGTTAGCTTCGCCTGGCTGCCCGCCTCGTCTTACGACTCTGCCGTTTAGTTGATTAAGTTCATCCTGCGAGGTTAAGCGTGAAGCGACGTCTTGTACTACATCTTTAAGCATTCCTGCAATTGTCTCTGGATCAACGTCAGCAGCTCTATCGCCAAGTTCTCTGTGTTTTCTCACTCCTAAGAGGTAGCCAACAAACGCGGCGTTCTTTATAACTTCCGGGTCAGCAAACATATCCTCAGTTTTTTCTGCTAGCGCTGCGAAATCGCCTTGCAGGTCGGCAAGCATGTGCCACGACTCTGTCCTATCGTCTGAACGCCCCCCATTAAACTTTCATTCATAATACGTAAAACTCCTTTTCTTTAATTTATACTTGTCGGCACTGTAGCAGGAAACTGCTTAAAATGCAAATTCCAGAAGCAAATCCTAGATACATTGTATCCATGAGCTTATTACATCATAAAAGCGCCCGGACTCCCGAGCGCTTTTGCGTTCACTGACAGTATGCCTTAGATTAGTACACCTTCAACAGCAACTCGCCACCAAGCTTAGCCTTGGCTGCTTCAGCGCCAGTCATGACACCTTTTGAGGTTGAGATGAGTACTAGACCGCGGCCGTTTTTCACCTTTGGAATCTCGCTAGCGCCGACGTAAACACGACGACCTGGCTTTGATACGCGGGTGATCTCGTTGATGGTGCTGTTGGTACCTTCTTCGTTGATGGTAACGACCAGCACACCACGAGGCTTGGTATCTTCCAATTTAACATCTGCAAGGTAGCCGTTTTTGACTAATTGCTCAGCGATGACTTTTTTCATCTTGCTGGACGGAACACGAACTTCCGTCTTGCCAACCAGTTTCGCATTGCGAATGCGCGTCAGAAGGTCGGCGATTGGGTCTGTAGTTTGCATAGACATTGTCGAATCTCCTTTCCTTCTTACCAACTACTCTTTGTTATGCCTGGGATTTCGCCCTTGGCTGCTTTTTCGCGGAAATTGATGCGGCTCAGGCCGAACTGGCGCATGTAACCACGTGGACGGCCGGAAATGCTGTCGCGGTTCTTGTGCCGAGTTGGGCTCGAGTTGCGAGGTAATTTCTGCAAACCGTCGAGGTCGCCAAGCTCTTTCAATTTAGCGCGTTTGGCTGCGAACTTAGCGATCAGCTTCAGGCGCTTTTTATCGCGAGCGATCATTGATTTCTTAGCCATTACTTGACGCCTCCTTTCTTCTCGAACGGCATACCGAACTTCTCCAGCAAGGCTTTTGATGCTTCCTTACTGCCGTTCTTGATAACAAATGTTACCTGCAACCCGTGTAAAATCTGCGTTTCCTCGAACGTCAACTCTGGGAAAATTGACTGCTCGATGATACCCAGGTTGTAGTTACCGCCTTTGTCGAACTTCAGGCCGACGCCGTGGAAGTCGCGTACGCGTGGGAGTGCCACGTTGATCAAGCGATCCATGAACTCGTACATCCTGCCGCCACGCAACGTGACGCTGACGCCAATTGGCGCGCCCATGCCTTTACGGATACTAAAGCCAGCGATTGACTTCTTTGCCTGGCGGGCAACTGGTGCCTGACCGGTGATCTTTTCAACGGTGTTTTTGACAATCTCAAAGTGACGCTTGTCATCTTTCTTCTTGCCGGTGCCAACGCTCACGATGATCTTTTCCAAAGCTGGCACTTGGTGCACGTTCTTTAGATCTAGTTCGGCTTGCAGTTCCTTCAGGTATTTCTCCTGGTACAAGGCTTTCAAGCGAGGAGCTGGCACGACGGTTTTCTTCTCTGCCATTATTTAATCTCCTTATTTTTTGCTTGGCGAGCGACGCGAGTTTTGTCGCCGTCAGCGTTCTTTACTAAACCAACCCGGCTGGTTTTGCCTGACTTTTCGTCAACAACCAGCGCGACTTTGCTGATGTCCATTGGTACGTGGATATCTTTCTTGCCGCCTTTTGGATTGTACTGGCTTGGCTTGACGTGGCGGTGTCCGACACCAACACCTTCGACCAAAACGGTCTGATCTTTGGTGTTAACTTTCAAGACTTTACCGGTCGTACCTTTGTTTTTACCAGCAATGATTTTTACGGTGTCATCTTTGTGAATACGAGCCATTAGAGTACCTCCGGAGCCAAGCTGATGATCTTCATGTAGCCCATGTCGCGAAGTTCGCGTGGTACTGGACCGAAGACGCGGGTAGCCTTTGGCTGCTTGTCATCGTTGATAATCACCACGGCGTTATCATCAAAGCAGATGGTTGAGCCGTCCTTGCGGTGGATTTGGTCGCGGGTACGAACTACCACAGCTTTAACGACAGATTTCTTTTTGACATTGCCGGTTGGGCTGGCGTCTTTGACTGAACAGACGATCACGTCACCAACGCGAGCGTAGCGGCGGCGGGTGCCACCGAGAACGCGGATACACAATACTTCTTTGGCACCCGAGTTGTCAGCTACCTTGAGGCGAGATTCTTGTTGGATCATTTGTCATCCTCCTTGGTCTCTTCCTCAGTTTCGCCAGAAACTTCAGCCTTTAGTTTGATAGAACCGCGAGACTTTTCAATCACCTTGACCAGTGTAAAGCTCTTGGTCTTGGAAATTGGGCGGGTCTCTTCGATTTGAACCTTGTCGCCTTCGCCTGCCTCATTGGTCTCATCATGAGCAGTGTACTTGCGAGTCACGGTGTACTGTTTGCCGTAGAGCGGATGCGTTTCGCGGCTGGTGACCGTCACGGTGATGGTCTTGTCGCGCTTGGCACTCGTTACGACGCCAATCAGTGTTCGTCGGGCCATTACTTGCTCTCCTTTTCGTTAATTTGTGTCAGCAGGCGCGCGATGTCCTTGCGGAGTGAACGCAGCGCTTTTGGATTAACTAATTCGCCAGCAGCGTGAGAACGTTTTGCTTGAAGCAGGTCATTTCGCTTTTCGGCGAGCTCCTTCTTCAAGTCGTCAACGGTCTTCACAACTGCTGCTTTTGCAGTTTTCTTTGCTTCAGCCATTATGCGTCCTCCCGCTTGATGAACTTACATTTGACTGGTAATTTGTGGCTCGCCAGGCGCATTGCTTCGCGGGCTACTTCCTCGGAAACGCCCTGCATTTCAAACATCACCGTGCCGGCCTTTACCTTAGCAACAAAGAACTCTGGATTACCCTTACCACCACCCATCTTCAGACCAAGTGGCTTGCGAGTAACTGGGGTGTGTGGGAAAATCCGGATCCAAATCTTACCACCACGCTTGATGTAGCGGGTCATTGCCTGACGAGCAGACTCGATTTGGCGGGAGTTGATGCGCTCGTTTGATTGTGATTGCAGCGCAAAGTCGCCGAACGCGATGTAATTACCACGGGTTGCTTGACCACGGTTTTTACCGATGCGCACTTTGCGGTGCTTGGTTTTCTTTGGTAACAGCATTTAGCGACTCCTTTCTCCCTTATAAATCCACACTTTCACGCCGATGATACCAGCTGGTGTCTGGGCGCGAGCACAGTGGAAGTCAATATCAGCACGAAGGGTGTGCAGTGGCACTGAGCCTTCGATCACCTTTTCGCGGCGTGCCATTTCAGCACCGTTCAAACGACCAGCCACCTCGATGCGGATACCTTTGGCGCCAGCACTCATGGTGTTTTGTGCGGTCATTTTGGTTGCGCGGCGGAAGTTGATGCGGCGTTCCAACTGGCGGGCGATGTTTTCTGCCACCAATTTGGCTGCTAGTTCCGGTCGGCGCACTTCTTCGATGTTGATGCGAACCGCCTGACCGACGATCTTCTCAACTTGCTTTTTCAATTCATTCACGCCTGCACCGCCACGGCCGATCACCACACCAGCTTTTGCCGTGTGAATGGTTACCGTGATCAGGTTAGCACTCCGCTCAATCTCAATGCGATTGATGGTTGGGCGTGAGGCAAATTTCTTCTCAATCAATTCGCGGATTTCGTGATCCTGGCGAATTGCCTCCGCAAACTCTTTCTTATTGGCCGTAAACCAACGAGAGCTCCAGTTCTTGTGAACTTGTAGGCGGAAGTTGATTGGATTCACTTTTTGACCCATTTACTTCTCCTCCTTTTTTGCCGTGGTTTCGGCGGCTTTTTTCGCTGCAGGCTTGGCAGGTTTGGTCTCTGCTTTAGCCTTGGTCTCTGGTTTTTTCGCAGGTGCTTTCTTTGGCTTCTCGGTGCCAGTTACTTCAACCAAAATGTTTGACGTCTTTTTCTGGAATGGCAACGCACGGCCGCGTGACGCTGGCTTAAAGCGGCGTAGACGCGTACCAGTGGTAACGCTCAACGTGGTAATTACCAAACTTTTAGCGTCCAGACCGTGGTTGTTGATGGCATTTGCCTTGGCACTATCGATGGCCTTTTTGACTGGCAGGGCAGCGCGTTTTGGCACGTGCTCCAAGATGACCAATGCGTCAGCAACGGTGCGGCCGCGTACCAGTGCAGCCACCAGGCTGACCTTGCGTGGTGTTTGGTCAACACCTTTGGCGTAAGCGCGAACAGTATAAGTTGTATCAGCCATGATTACTTCTTATCCTTTCCGCCGTGCTTACGGAACTTACGAGTTGGACTAAACTCACCGAGTTTGTGGCCAACCATGTTTTCGGTAATCAGCACAGGCACGTGCATCTTACCGTTGTAGACAGCAATCGTTCGACCGACCATTTCTGGGGTGATAGTCGAAGCGCGCGCCCACGTTTTAATAACGGTTCGATCGTCAAGGCTGAGAGCAGCGACTTTTTTCGCAAGCTTCACATCGACGAATGGACCTTTCTTTAATGAACGACTCATCGTGATTTACCTCTTCCTCTTCGCGTCGTGACGCGTGCGTACGATTAATTTATTTGAGCCTTTGCGGCGGCGAGTTCGATAACCCAGCGTCAATTGACCCCATGGCGTGCGTGGTGCTTTACCGGTACCGTGGCGACCACCGTCACCACCACCGTGTGGGTGATCTGCGGCGTTCATGACCACACCGCGAACCGTTGGGCGAATACCCTTGCGGCGGCGGCGGCCGGCTGAACCGATCTTGACGTTCTGGTGCTGGACGTTACCGACTGTACCGATGGCAGCGGTTGCTTCCAGGCGAACTTTGCGAACTTCACCAGATGGCAATTTGATAGTTGCGTAATTGCCTTCTTTGGCCATCAACTGAGCTTTGGCACCAGCGGCACGCACCATTTGCGCACCTTTGCCGGCAGTCAGTTCAATAGCATAAATCATCGTACCAACAGGGATAGCAGACAGCGGCAGGCGGTTTGAAGCCTCAATTGGCGCCTCTTCGCCAGTCTGAATCGTCTTGCCCTTAACCATCGAGGTGTCGGCCAATACGTAGTGGTACAAATTGTACTGATCTTTCACCCGAGCGATGCGTGCTGAGCGGTTTGGATCGTACTCAATTTCTTCAACCGTCAGTGTCAGGCCAGCCGGCAAATTGTGGTTCACCAAACGGTAGTGACGGCGAACGCCGCCGCCGCGATGACGCACGGTGATGCGGCCTTGGTTGTTGCGGCCAGCATTTTGCTTTTTGGCTTTGGTCAGACTTTTGAGCGGTTTTCTTGTCGTGATATCCGACAAGTCCTGGCTCGTCATGCCGCGACGAGCAGGAGTGGTTGGATTGTAAGCTTTCACTGGCATTACTTGGTCTCCTCCATCTGCTGCTCTACTGCGTCAAACACATCGAGCTTATCGCCATCTTTCAGCGTCACGTAAGCCTTCTTCCAATCCTTGCGTGTGGTTGTGCCAGGATAGCGGTTTTTGCCTCGTGAGAAACGCACAGCCTTGCCGTCTTGGACCAAGGTTTTCACCTTCAGGACAGTAACGTCAAATTGCGCTTCAACTGCTGCTTTGATCTCGTTTTTATTCAGGTTGAGCGGAACGCGGAACACGTACACGCCGTTGGCGCTCTGTGCGTATGCCTTCTCGCTAATGCGTGGGATAATTGTCATCTGTTTCATATTACGCTTCCTCCTTACCCAGCCATTCAGTGATTACTGGCAGAGCTTTCGGGGTCATGACAATAGTATCCGCATTCAGAATGTGGTAGACGCTGAGGTAGCTCGCACGAATCACCAGTACGTTCTGGATGTTGTTTGTTGCGCGCATCAATTCTGGCGTCTTTTCGTCTACGACGATCAGTACGCGGCGCTCAAACTTGTTGTCAGCCAAGAAGGTTGCGACCTCTTTGGTCTTGCCTGTCGTCTTGATGTCTTTGACGACGATCTTCTTTGCTTCATTGGCTACCGTCAAGGCTTGGCGAATTGCCACTTTCTTGGCGGTTTTAGACAATTTTTTGGTGTAGTTTTCGTTGCCGCGTGGGCCAAAGACCACACCACCACCGCGCCAGATTGGGTTACGGCTTGAGCCGAAACGTGCTCGACCAGTTCCCTTTTGCTTCCATGGTTTTTTACCACCGCCGGAAACTTCACCACGTTGCTTGGTTGTGGCGCTTGCCAGGCGGGCATTTGCCAGATAGCTGTCGTATGCCAATTTCAACAGTTCGTGGTTTGGCACTTCAACAGCAAAAATGTCTTTAGGAAGTTTGGTTGATTCAGCCATTACTTGTTACCTCCTAAAATAATCAGCCCTTTTCGTGGCCCAGGGACAGCGCCCTTCACCCCGATCAGATTGGTCTCTGGATCAACATATGCCACTTCCAGATTCTTGACCGTAACACGCTCGTGACCCATGTGGCCAGCCATCGTCTTACCCTTGAACACTTTTTGTGGATACATCGAGCCAATTGAACCTGGCTTACGAGTATTACCTTTGCCACCGTGCGTCTTGCGGTGACGCTTAAAATTGTGGCGTTTAATGGTTCCAGCGAAACCTTTACCTTTGCTGGTTCCGGTCGCATCGACAGAATCGCCGACTTCGAACGCGGAAACGTTGATTTCATCGCCAACTTTGATACCCTCAGGGATCTCGTCGACGCGGAATTCCCGAATGTGCTTCGGGGTCACTTGGGCTGGCTTGACGTGTCCAGCCACGGCCTTGCTCAGGTTCTTACCCTCTCCATAAGCGACCTGTACCGCATTGTAACCGTCGGTTTCGACAGTCTTCACCTGAGTCACGGTGACAGGGCCGGCTTGGATCAGCGTCACCGGAATGGCTTTGCCGTCTTCAGCCAAGAGCTGGGTCATACCAAGTTTGGTACCGAGAAGTGTTTTCACTTTTCCTCACTCCCACTTAAATACTCCTGATGACGTGCGGTTTCTGGGTTCTGAGTGAGGCGTTCACGATAAACACTTCAACTATAGCCAGACCTGCTCATTCATCAAGGAGAACAGTTGATATTACGCGTAATAGAAATTACCCTGTAATTCTAGCACACTCCCTGCCAAATTGTCAATATAAATTTAAGAAAGATAGTCCCTAAGAAGATCAGCTCTCATACGGTTTTTTACGACGGCCTGTTTCAAAAAAATACTCACGCTCACGATCAAGACGCTCCCAATCAATAATAGTGTTCCTTAGGCTCATACGATTCCCACCCCCAAGTACTACCATGTTATCGGCAGCTTCGTCGCGTTTCTCTCTATCAGATCGCCTTGTCGCAATCACATACTTGGCATTATAAAGAAGCTGTACCAGCCACATCTCGCGCTCATCGTCTGTCTCACTGAAGAATCGCTCGCTCCCCAAGACTTCCCCATGACTTTTCATGTTGTAGTTATCCATACCTTCAAACGCAATAGAGCCTTTGACGTTTTCTTCATTAAATCCAAGACTCTCCAATATAGTTAGCCTGACTAAAGCCGAGCTTCCCGGCTGAAGAGGCTCATATAGAGGGCTATCCTCAGGCAATCCGCCTAAAAGAGCTTGATCTTCAATCTCATAGCTCACCCACCCAAATCGCTTTGCGTAGTAGTCTATTTTACTCTCTCTGTCTTCTGGAAATATCTTTCCTTGCCTAATCTCCTTATTTACTCGTTCTTCTGCTGCTTGCTGTCTACGAGTTTCAATAGCTGCTTTTACCCGTAAATCTGCCAATTTTAGCGCCTCTTCATACCCAGGATCTGCCCGCAATTCGTCCGCTTTATCAAAAACAGCCAGCGCCTCCCGCGCATGCGGATTGAGCTGATCTCTTGGCGGAAGTACAGGCCAGACGTCCGGACGAGATCCTTCAAAATAGGCTCTAACTTCTGGATCTGGCGTAGACCACGGTTCAATTGCGATGAGTTCCGGGTAAACACTAACACCTGCTAATGGATTTGATAAAGATGGGGGGGGTAGATTCAATATTTTTCATGTTTTGATTGTAGCTAAAAATGGTTAAAATGTCAAATATACGTTATGGCATCCACTTTTTCCAAGGTTTCTTTTAACCATCTCAACTGCAAGTATCAATCAAATCATCACGCCGACTGGCGTAAACGACGTTAAAATTGCCATTAAAATGAGGGTGACGTACCAGATTTTTCGGTTAAATTGGTATTTTTCGATTTTTAAGACTAAGAGCAGTGCGATCAGCAAGCCGGCTGGCACAGCCTGCACGGAAAAGACCCCCATTTCAATCGGATTTTTCAACCTAATCCATAAGGCGCTAAGGATCACAAAAGCCACCAATTTAGTAAAAAATGCGCTATCATTCTCGTAAATTTTCTCGCGACCCTTGCGGTTAAACAGCTCGCTGGATTTTGAACGGTTGCGTGCGTAGGTGTGCGGTCTTTTTTGTTTTGCCATAAACTTGGTAGGATTATAGCATAAAAAATCCGCCCCGTTCAAGAGGCGGAAGTTTCTGACGTGGTAAGATTACATACGAATTTCAGCATCAACGCCAGCTGGCAAGTTCAAATTCTGCAAGCTGTCGATAGTCTTTGGCGTGGCGTTAGTGATATCGATCAAACGTTTGTGGACGCGGCACTCATAAGTCTCGCCGCCTGTTTTGTAAACGTGCGGGCTTTTTACTACCGTGTAGGTGCTGCGGCGAGTCGGCAGCGGCACTGGACCGGCGACGTTTGCACCAGTGCGAATTGCCGTATCGATAATTTGTTTTGCCGACTGGTCGATAACCTTATGGTCGTACGCCTTCAACCGAATGCGGATTTTAATTCCTGTATCTTGAGCCATAGCTCCTCCTTTGTGCGACCCCGTAACCTCTGTTCGCATCGCGGATATTATTTCCTAACGGCTGGCCGAGTTCTCGGGGCAATTTAATAATACTTGGTGATTATAACAATTTTTTTGCGGTTAATCAAGGCTGCGAATGGCTTCGCCGACGACTTCGGCTGAGTGTGCCAACAGTTCTTTTTCACGGTCGGTTAGCGGATAACCCGCCAGAATCTTCACGCCGTCTGACGAAATGGTAGAAGGCAAACCCAGCACGACATTGTCCAAACCATATTCACCCTCAGCCAGCGAACAAACCGGATACACAGTGTGGGCTGAATGGCGCAGTGCCGAGACAATCTTAGAAATAACGAAGCCAATAGCGAAATATGTCGATTTTTTCGTGTCAATCACGCGATAAGCGCGGTCGCGGATTTTTTGCTCAATATTATCTACTAATTCATCAGTAAAACCTGGATACTCCCTGATTGGCACTTCACCGACTTGCGCTGTCTCAATGGTTGAAAACGACGAATCGCCGTGCTCGCCGAGAATGTAAGCGTCAACCGCCTTACTGTCAACATTCAACGCATCCGCCAAATACGATTTCAGCCGCGAGGTGTCAAGCGTCGTTCCCGTGCCAAACACTCTGGCTTTCGGCAGTCCCGATTCTTTCAACGCCACATAGGTCAATACATCAACCGGATTACTGACGACGACCAGATACGGTTTAGCGCCAGCCGCCATAATGTTTTTCACGATATCACGCATAATGTTAGCATTGACGCCAACCAATTCCAGCCGCGTCTGTCCTGGCATTTGCGGCGAGCCAGCGGTGATGACCACGATATCATCATCATTGATATCAGAATAATTACCGGTATGCACCACGACGTTGCGGTCAATTCCCATAGCGTCGTTGATGTCAGCTGCCTGACCCCAGACCAAATCCGCGTTACGGTCAATCAGCACGATCTCCTCAACCACACTGCGCAGCGCACACGCATACGCTGCTGTTGCGCCAACCATTCCGCCGCCGCCAACAATCACCAATTTTTGTTTATTCACCAAAATCTCCTTTTGATTTTTATGATATTCGCTAATTTATTTTGGCATAAGCTGTAACAAATTGTCAAGATTTTTACTTTTTTACAAATAGTGTATAATCTGGGGTAACTAGACCGAGGTGGTCTAGAGAACATCATAATTGTCCGACAGCGGACGAAAGGGGTTAACATTATGGCAAGCGGTGAAAAACCTTCATGGGGAGGCAACTTCTTAGATAGTTTTAGAAAAGGTAAGTTAGCTAGGATAGCTGGCATATTGGCGGTGGTTGCGTCAGCCGCTGGCGGAGTTGCTGGCTGCGAAAGCACTGCGGCTGGCAGAGGCTCGGGTTCGCGATCTGTCAATAATGTTATTGAACAATCAACGACTGGCGTAGAAAATGGCTGGGTTGGATATTGTCTTTCCGATGGAAATGGACTCGGTGCAGGTCCTTGCCGCATAGTGATCTGCGATGGAGAAGAGACTGTTAGTTTTACATCATCAAACGTAGATCTAGAATCAGGCTCTAGCGATAAGCAAAGAATTGAATGGGAAATTAATGGATATAATTCTTTTTATAATTCAGACACCTCGCCAAGCCCCCACGAATGCGGAAATCAAAAATATGGCTTTAAAACAGTAAAAAACGACAATTTGGTAGAAATAGGAGAGATAGTTCTTTCGGATTTAAACAGTAATGGCAGCGGTAACAATAAAAATATTATAATAGAAAAGAATGATTACAAAAAGCCTGGGGTGCCAACATTCTATACAATTAAGCGTGAAGGAGAATAGTCTAAAGAACCTACCTACTAGAGCAGCCTCGGACATAGTTACATTTTAGCTGTCCGTCCACAGAGTAATAAGCTTATACCTCTCCATTAAAAATCCCCCGGCATAATCCGGGGGATTTCATTAGGTTTGCGGCGCGAGATTACTTATCAATCTTCGTCACAACACCAGCACCAACGGTACGGCCGCCTTCGCGGATAGCAAAGTTCAGACCTTGCTCCATAGCGATTGGGGCGAGCAACTTAACCTTAAAGGTTACGGTGTCGCCTGGCATAACCATTTCTTTGTCAGCTGGCAATTCAACTTCACCAGTCACGTCAGTGGTGCGGAAGTAGAACTGCGGCTTGTAACCCTTGGAGAATGGAGTGTGGCGACCACCTTCTTCCTTCTTCAAGATGTAAACCTCAGCCTCAAACTCGGTGTGCGGCGTAATAGTACCTGGCTTACACAGAACCTGACCGCGCTCAATGTCAGTACGCTCAATACCGCGCAGCAAGACACCAGCGTTGTCGCCTGCCTGACCTTGGTCAAGAGACTTCTTAAACGCCTCAATACCAGTCACCACTGACTTCTGAGTTGGCTTCAGACCAACGATTTCAACTTCGTCGTTCAGCTTGACAACGCCCTGCTCGATACGACCAGTTGCCACAGTACCGCGACCCTTGATCGAGAAGACATCCTCAATTGGCATCAAGAATGGCTTGTCCAGGTCACGCTTCGGCTCTGGGATGTATTCGTCCATAGCCTCGACTAGTTCCATGATGGAATCTTCGTACTTCTCATCGCCTTCCAATGCCTTAAGAGCCGAGCCCTTGATAATTGGAGCATTCTCGTCAAAGCCGTTCTTAGCAAGCAGCTCACGAACTTCTTCTTCGATCAGCTCGACCATATCTGCGTCAGCCATGTCCATCTTGTTAAGGAAGACAACGATCTTTGGCACGCCAACCTGCTTTGCTAGCAGCACGTGCTCGCGGGTTTGCGGCATCGGGCCGTCGGTTGCAGCAATCACCAAGATTGCGCCGTCAACCTGGGCAGCACCAGTGATCATATTCTTGACGTAGTCAGCGTGGCCTGGCATGTCAACATGCGCATAGTGGCGCTTTGGCGACTCGTATTCTTGGTGCGAAGCAGCGATGGTAATACCGCGCTGGCGCTCTTCCGGAGCATTGTCAATCTGATTGTACGCAACGGGTTTGTTAACTGCGCTTGGGAGGCGCTTTGCCAACACTGCGGTAATTGCAGCAGTCAGCGTCGTCTTACCGTGGTCAACGTGGCCCATTGTACCCACGTTAACGTGCGGTTTGCTTCGGTCAAATGCATCTGCCATTTGTAGAAGTTCTCCTTTATTTAATTATATTTTCACGCGGGTACAGTCCATTAAACAGACCTCACGGCGTATGCGTTTAATTATAGCGAATAACCGAATAATTGTAAATAACGGTTAGGTAATTTAATTATGAAAATTGTTTTATTGAGAGTTATTTTTTCTCGTAAAATAGCATCCGCCCCTTATTGCATTCCGTTTTACTGTCGTGTCTGTTTTGTTCGTTTCAGCATAAACCTCTGCTTCTCCGTCCTTATATTTTACACATGACATAACACCTTTTTCATTGCTATCGTTTTCTATATAAGTACCCCATCCGCTACTATTGTCAGGATGAGATCCTATGCAGGTCGGGTCATTAACGGAAACAAGATTTTCATCTGTTGTAATCTTAAACGAATTCAATGTATCATCTTCCGGCTTATTATATTTGTACAAGTCGTCTCCAATACAAACAGTCAGAACACCATCAACGACAGCAAGACCGTTTCTTGGATCAGTGTTGGTGTCTGCTGTAGCTTCAACTTTTTCCCATTTGCCATTGTCATTATCGTAGCTCACACCCGGCGCTGCCTCATCGCCATTACCTACGCTAGTAGAAAGCTCGCTGCCACTATTTGGGTAAGTTGCATTTGTTGTTTTACAGGCGGAAAGAGACAATGCTAATATTCCAGCTACTACGGCTGCAGCTCCCCGTCTTAATAGTGAATTTTCTGGCGTACCAAAATATCCTTTTTCACTACCCATATTATTCCTCCTGTTCCGTCCGCTTCGGACTTGTTAATACTACGAACCAAACACCTCTGTTTAGTTAGGTAAATTGTATTATTTTATATATCAGAAGTAAAGCATTATGGGCTAATTTTATGATTTTGCATAATATTTATGAAGAAACGCCTCGCGAAATTCGTAGAACGTTCCGTCCTCTAGGCTGTCGCGAATATCATCAACTAGTTTGACGATAAATCGTTCATTGTGAATCGACAGCAGTGTGCCGGCCAGAGATTCGCGGGCGTGTAGCAAATGGCAGAGATAAGCGGCAGTGTAGTGGCAGCAAGTATAGCAATCGCAATTTTCCATAATTGGTTCAAACAGTTCGCGGTATTTCTGGCCGCGAACATTGACCCGGCCAGACAGCGTATAAGCCGCGCCATTTCTGGCCACGCGCGTTGGACTGACACAGTCAAAGGTATCAATTCCCTGCTCAATCGCCGCAAAGATGTCGTCTGGCTCGGAGATACCGAGCAAATGCCGCGGCTTGTTCTCGGGTAAGATCTGATTGACCCACTGAATCGTCTGGGCCATGGTTTCCTTTTCCAGCGCGCCGCCGATGCCGTAGCCATCAAAATCCATTGCGCCTAAAAACGCAGCCGTTTGCTTGCGTAAATCTTCATAATTTGCGCCTTGCAGCACGCCAAATAATGCTTGATACGGCTTGTCGGGACGAGCCTTGCGCAGACGTTTCACTTCCGCCAAACTGCGCTCCGCCCACGCATGCGTCCGTGCCAAAGCCTCCACTTGATAGTCATACGGATCAATCAGCGAGGTCAGCTCATCAAAGGCAAAGGTAATATCCGCGCCAATGCCCGCCTGAATTTGCATGGATAATTCCGGCGTAAATTTATGGTACGAGCCGTCCAGGTGCGATTTGAACATCACGCCGTTTTCGTCAACCCAAGCGTGGCGCGACGATTTTTTAGCGATGGCGATTTCCTCATCAACATCAGTACTCATCGCCAAAACCTTCTTAAAACCCGATCCCAGACTCAACACCTGAAAGCCGCCGCTATCAGTGAATGTCGGCCCGTCCCAATGCATAAACTTGCCCAAATAACCAGCCTTTTCAATCAATTCATGACCCGGCTGCAAATACAGATGATAGGCATTCGCCAGCACCGCTTGCGCGCCAACATCCGCCACCATCTCTGGCACCATCGCCTTGACATTAGCCTTAGTACCGACCACGATAAACGCCGGCGTTTTAATGTCCCCGTGCGGCGTGTGAATAACGCCAGTGCGCGCCAGCGTGTCGCCCAGCCTAGACGTTATTTCAAAAGAAAATGGTTTTTGTTGCATAATCTGTCTGATTATATCATGAAATGTCCTTAGGGTTGCCTCGCGATAGATTACCTAGTAGACAAATAAACCAAAGAACTCATAAAAAAACTTAGGTTTTTAAAATGACCCAAGCCAATAATTAAAAGTCTGTTTCGTCGCCAAATCTAATAATCCCTATTCCGCGTTGATATGCCTCAATAGCCTCTTCAGTAAGCCTATCAATCACAACATGCCTACCCTCAGGCATCTTTTCTAGTGCAATGTGTGTCTCCCCATATTGATCAATAACACCGCGCAGATAGCTAGACGCCTCTGATACCGACGAGATTTTCACCGTTTCAGCATCGGAACTCCTCAGCAACTGAGCAATTTCTTCATTCTCAAGCAAGAACTTTCTCACCTCGTCAAATATACGCACAGGACCTGTAATTGTAGAAGTGTTAGGATCGTCCGTAACATGATCAGCAATCTGCAGCATCATGTCCATATTATCAGAACCATTTCTACGAGGAACTAATGTGCGTCCAGACAAAAATTGCAAAACATCCCCGACATAAAAACTTTTCGTTTTGTCATCTACCGTACGCGGCTCCCACGACTCTTCTTTTCCAAGCATTTGCTCTACGCGAAGATACTCCTGTTCATTTTGCCAAGTACCATCATTAACATACTCAATTATTTCAGCCAGCTTTTCTAAGGTATCATCTGACAGCGGATCTTCATATTCTGGAACCGGTTCACCATCAATATAATCTACAACAGTCCGCTTAAACTCATAGCCGCCTGTTTCCGTCTTAACGCCATGAATTCTCACTCCGCCGCTACTACAATCTACGTCAATTATTACATCAGGAGAAGGTTTATCCGGTACTGTGTCAACACCTTCCATCATATACCGTCCAATAGATACTTTTAATGCCGTCGTCTTTCTTTCTGTATCATCGCCGCTATTCGACTCCCCCCTGCAAGTCGCCAAGAATTCTCGCACTTTTTGCGCCATATCTGCAGTAACTGGAACACAAGGACTCTCCCAAGCGATAGGCAACGACTCCCAGTCTTCTCCATGATAATCACGATTTGGATCTCGCATTTTATTATAAACAATTGCAGCATTATCGACCTCATCTGGGCGTAACGGCGCTACCGTCTCACCAGGAGACACGCCTAAAGTCTTAGCAAGATCGTACACGCTAAGCATGGCTTTTTCGTCACAACTAAGATTTCTTTCGATACTATTAATTTCGTTATACGGGGATAATTCTTCTGACATGATTTTTATAATAATACAATATTTCTTTTTTTACAAGTTTATTTGTATATTCCATGTATGAGAGCAAAGCATCTTCCGCGATAAATCACCGCCAAACCGCAGTCCAATTTAATCGCCGCACCACAAATCCATATATGTATCGTATATTGCAACATAGCGAACTTCAAGCACAACCACCATCTCATGCGGTATACTATAACCATGAGCAAGAAAACGCTGGTTGACCTTGACCCGTGGCTATCACTGCATAAACACGCCATCAAGGCGCGTGAGGTTTATGTCTCGTCGACGTTAAAGAAGGTTTTGGATGGTAAATCGCCAGCGGATTTTGCGCTGGGATTTCGTCATTTTGGACTGCATCAGACGGCGGCGGGCTGGACATTTCGCGAATGGGCGCCGAATGCTACGAAAATGTATTTGGTTGGTGAATTTTCCGAGTGGCAGGAGCGCCAGAAGCTTGCGTTGCAGCGCGGTGAACACGGCGAGTGGAGTGTCAGCTTGCCAAAAAGTGCGCTGCGCCACGGGCAAAAATACAAGCTGCGCGTCTATTGGTCGGGCGGCAATGGCTGGCGCTTGCCGTCGTACGCCACCTACGTTATACAAGATGACAATTCGGTCGATTTCTCAGCAGTGGTTTGGGCGCCGGAAACGCCGTATGCGTGGCAACACCCGGTGCCACCAAAGCCCAATGTGCCGCTGATTTACGAAGCGCATGTCGGCATGAGCAGCGAGGAGGAAAAGGTTGCTAGCTTCAACGAATTTACCGCGAACGTCCTGCCGCGCATCAAACAAGCCGGCTACAACACCGTCCAGCTGATGGCCATCGCCGAGCACCCGTACTACGGTAGTTTCGGCTATCATGTCAGCAACTTTTTCGCGGTATCGTCACGATTTGGTACGCCGGATGATTTTAAGCGGTTGGTTGACACGGCGCACGGACTGGGATTGCGGGTCATCATTGACATCGTTCATGCTCATGCCGCTAAAAATGAAGTCGAAGGCCTAGGTAATTTCGCGGGCAGCCCGACGCAATATTTCAAAGCTCACGATCATCCAGCATGGGATTCGCGGTTGTTTGATTATGGCAAGCCAGAAGTGCTGCACTTTTTGGCCAGCAATTGCCGCTGGTGGCTGGACGAGTACCATGTTGACGGCTTTCGGTTTGATGGCGTGACCAGCATGCTATATCACGACCACGGTTTGGGTAAAAGTTTTACCAGCTATGATGATTATTTTGGCGACGACGTTGATAGAGACGCACTGGTCTACCTCAGGCTGGCAAATGACGTCATTCACGCTGTTCGTCCTGATGCCACGACCATTGCCGAGGAGATGAGCGGGCTACCGGGCTTGGCGGCGCCGACAGAACACGGCGGCCTGAGCTTTGATTATCAACTGGCGATGGGTGCACCCGACCTCTGGATTAAAACACTGAAGGAAAAGCGCGACGAAGATTGGGACTTGGGCGAATTGGCGCACGCCTTGAGTTCGCACCGCCCAGAGGAAAAAGTCATCACTTACGCCGAAAGTCACGACCAAGCCTTGGTTGGCGACAAGACGCTGATTTTTCGACTGATTGATAAAGAAATGTATTGGCATATGGATAAAGCCGACCCTGACCTGACCGTGGAGCGTGGTATAGCCCTGCACAAACTTATCCGCCTGCTGACCGCCGGGCTGCACGGCGGCGGCTACCTTAATTTCATGGGTAATGAATTTGGGCATCCCGAATGGATCGATTTTCCGCGCCAAGGTAATAATTGGTCGTTCAAGCACGCGCGGCGCCAGTGGAGTTTACGCGACAATGGATTTTTGAAATACCAATGGTTGGGCGAATTTGACGCCAACCTGATGAAAATCATCCAAGCGGTTGACGACCTGGGCATTCACTATCTGACCATTCGCCAACACGACCATGTGGTTAGTTTCATACGCGGCGATCTGCTGTTTATCATGAATTTTTCACCCAACCAGTCGTGGACGGATTATGGCGTGCCGGCAGCGGCGGGATCATACGGTGTAATTTTGGACAGCGACGACAAGCGGTTTGGCGGACAAAATCGCATCGACGATTCAACGCGATATTTCACCTCGCCCCAGGAAAATGGACATCAGCTGCAGGTGTATTTGCCGGCCAGAACCGGGATTGTTTTACAAAAAATCGACTAGGAAACTTGCCAAAGAATGAAAAATTTTAATTTAGCACATGCTGCTGCAGCCAGCAGTACATCGCCACAGTCGCTGTCGCGCCGACATTGATGGAGCGGGTCGAGCCGAATTGTTCAATAGCCACTATCTTGTCTGCCGCTTGCGCCATCTCCTCGGAGATTCCCGGACCCTCTTGGCCAAACACCAGCACCGCGCGCTTTGTTAGGGTCGTCTCCGCCATATTGACACTGCCCGGGATATTATCAATCGCGATGATTGTTCTGTTTTCAGCCCGCATTAGTCTGGCAAACTCCGCTGTCGAACCGACGTAATGTACGTGCAAATATTTATCCGTCATCATGGCACCGCGCTTGTTCCATTGCCGCCTGCCGATGACGTAAATCTGCCGCACGCCAAACGCATTGGCGCTCCTGACGATCGTCCCCATATTAAAATCCCGCTCAGTGTTCTCCAGAGCAATCACCAGACCATGATCCTTGGTATCCAGCTCCTTCACGATCTCCGTCTCGCTCCGACCTTTGAATTTGTCAATCACATTTCGTGTGTCTTGCATCTCTGTTATTGTAGCAAAAATTGTAAAAAAACAGAAAAACTTGACAAGATAGTTGACATTTTTCTTATAAAGTGACAGTATTGTTATTATGAGCAAGGAAGGATACTATACAAGCAAAAGCAACGAGAAAGAACCTAAGGGTACGATTCACGATATCAAAATATCTACATTTACTGAAGACCCTTCAGATCCCCAAAGTGCGTACTACACCAGAATACTTAACGAGTCAATTGGCCATCTCGTTGAGTGGGCGAAGCCTAAAATTCCAGATAGCCCAGAGAGTCGTGCTGGTCAAGCTTCTCTAGAATATGCTAATATTCTTAACAGTGGGATTAATGAGCTAAATCGTTGTTTGATGGAAGGAGCCGTATACATTGAAGATGGTACTTCAGTGTATGACGGCTACGCTAAACGTGTCGCCTGGGGAGCTAGTGGTCTTATTGAGTGTGTAAATATTGCTAGCAGGGATGATGAGGCATCACCCGTTGACGACAATTCTCCAGCTTATGCATATCTTAATATGATTAAAGACACATCCAATGCTCTTGCGAATCTTGTAGTTGACCGTGTTTTACGCAACGACACAGAGCTCATCAAAGGTGCATTTTCTCTTCTTAGAGATCTCGCAGTACACGTTAACAACTCTCATAATAATGAGGGCAGAAGATCCGTAAAACATATTGAAGAAATACAAGAAAGACTTAGAACTTTTGGAGAGTTCTTGCTAAGCCACACCCAGCAATAAACCCCGAGCCTAGTTCAATTACTTAGATAAAGTCTACAAGTTCAAGCCAGCGCGTATATTTCTTTTCGCCGCATTCTTCCCTCCACACTAAAAATTTGCTATCATGAGCGTAATACCTCATGAAAAAACACACAATTATCAAACTCATTCTCATATCAATCATCAGCGGCGTCGCCACTTTCAGTTATTTGGTGTATACGTGCGATTTGGTTAAAGAAGAAGACTTGACCCGAACTTCGTTAGACCGCACATCTTGGTTATTGCCCAGGCAATGGAAAAAATACAATAAAGAAGCAAGAGATACATCAGATGACACCGTAACTCGAGTGATTTACGGCGACGGTTCGCTGAAGGATAACAAATCGTCGTCGGTTCTGCTAATCAGCCAGATAAAGCAGCAAACGTCACCGACCAATGCCCTGCCGGAATATTATGAAACCTTGCGGGAATCTCTTTTGAATGAGTTTGACCCAAGTCAAATCCGCGATGAACTTGCCTCGGCTGGCAATATAGGTTGCAAACAGAAGCCAAGCGTCAATAAATCACCTGACAAATCCGATACAAACGGCGTCGTAGGATTGATTTCTGTCACTGTCAGCTGCCCAATAGAGTATTCGTCGTTCATCATAAAAATCCGCCTTGTCGTCGGCAGAAACGATGGTATTGTCCGCGCAATATCTTTATCTTCAGCGGAAACTACCTGGAAAAAGAACAAAGCGGCATTCGACAAGATGCTGGGCAGTATTTCCACCAGCGGAAGTTACGCGATGGAGACTACCATAGCACAAAATTGAAAAAGTCGCCATTTCAAGCGACAATTCCGAAGTTTTCCGTGTCCTGGTGCGGATGAAAGGACTTGAACCTTCACGCCATTGCTGGCACTAGCACCTGAAGCTAGCGCGTCTACCAATTCCGCCACATCCGCGTACTGCTTATTATAATCCAAAAGAAATCCAACATCAAGCTTGATTACGAATTTTACACCACGCGTTCATCTCTGCCGCCAAATCCTTCATCGGCGTTTCCGTCTTAACGCCCGGGCAAAAAATTCCCATCGGGTCAAAAATCTTTTTCACCTTGGCATACAACTGTTTTTCGTCGTTCGGCATATGCTTGTACATAAAACTCGACTTCAGCCGGCCGTCGCCGCCAAACGCCGCAAACGAGCCTTCATGCTTATCAACAAGCTGCGCCACCTCTGCAAACAATTGCAAAATTTTCTGGCGCTCGCTGACTTTTTTACTATCAAACTTTGGATATAAGGCCGTATAATTATTGCTAAAATCGACAAACATAGGCAACGCATAGCCGTACGTCAATTCCAGAGCTTTCAAATCCTCCGCGAAACCAGCAATCTGCTGATCCGCCAGCCAAATTCCGGAAAAGGCCCTTGGCGCAGTCATATGCGGCTCGCTCGGCGCTTCCATCAAAGCCAAGCTGGAATGCAAACTAGCCAATCCTTGGACTTCCATGTCAATCAATGAAATATTTATGGCATCTATGGCGCTTAACTTCTTCATCATTTTCTTAGCGGCTTTCACCCGCGCACGGTCTGAGAATTCGTCAAATATCGCGATGACAACCGCGCCCCTGAAACATTCCTTCGGCGCCCACTCAAGCCGCTTGCCCGCCAGATACGCCTGGCGTAAAATCCGCCCGTCAATCAATTCGACCGAGGCTGCTTTATTTTTCATCGCCAAACTTGCTGCCTCCTGGGCATCGGCAATATGCTTAAACGGCGCAGCGACCACCGAATACTCCGGATGAACAAAGTTTGCGCGTAAAATCGCCTCGCAAACAATACCCAAACTGCCCTGGCTGCCTATAAATAACGGTGTTAGGTCAAACGACCCGTCCTTCTGTTTAACTTTGGCAATCGCACTATAACCCGCCGTATCCGGCAAACCGGGATCAAGCTGAGAAATTAGCTCCGCATTATCGGCGATCAAGTTGTCAATTTCCCGGTAAACCTCGCCCTCAAATGTCGACAAGCCCTTTTTCTTATTCAGTTCGCGCTTGGAAATCCGCCCGGTTTGAATAGCGTCGCCATTGCTTAGGACGACCTCCAACTGCTGAACTGTGTCAGCGAAAAAGCCGTGCGCGCCTGTCATCGTGCCGGCCGGAGAAGTGTTTATCGCACCGCCAATCGTTCCGTCTTCGTCGGTGTAAGAAACGTTTGGCAAACCTAGTCCTTTGTGCGTCGCCAGCGCCGCATTTGCCGCCGAAACAGCGAGGCCGGCTTGAACATGAATTAGCCGCTGCTTCGGATCGCTGCCTACCACTCGGTTCATGTGTGTTTTCAAGTCAATTGCGATACCTTTATTGATCGCCGCTCCCGTCGCGTCTGTAGCACTACCTCTGGCGAAAACTGGCAGCACGTGGCCTTTTTCCGCCAACTGCGAGCAAAAGCGCAACACCTTGCGAATATCATTCATATCAGCCGCCCGCACCACCATATCCGGCCGACGCGCCAGAATACTGCCGTCTGTCTCGGCTTGGCGTAAAACAGAATCATGAGTAATGACTTCACCCGCCAAATGCTCATTCAGATATGTCGCAATTTTATTCATCAATCCTCCTTGGTCTATTGATTTAATTTTAGCATAAGCGCGCTTAGTTGATAAGTACATTTTGCTTTGATATAATTTGGAAGTGCGCGGATGCGATACCTGCGTGGCTAGCGCAAGTCATTAGTAGATACCCAGACGCGTCCTTAACAATATAGTCGCATGGATGTGGTGACTGCGTGGGTAACGTAAATATTAGTAGACACGCAGGCGTGTCCTTAACAATTAGTTATGCGGATGTGGTGGAATTGGTAGACACGCATGCCTTAGGAGCATGTGCCTCACGGCGTGAAGGTTCAAGTCCTTTCATCCGCACCATTTCAGAGTAAAAATCCAAATCGTCGCCTTTGCGGGCGATTTTTTGGTTTACATTTCTTAATTCTTGCCACAGGCAAAAACCACTTTCCGCCCCCTTTCGGAAAGTGGTTTTTGAGCTTGCGCTTGTAGGGGTTTGGGTGAGGGTTTTGTTATGTAAAAACAGGTTCGAGCCAAAGATTTCTGCGAGAACAACTTTTTGTCCATCAAAATCGTCAGATTTTAATAAATAACAGATAGATTTTGCAGTTTCTAGCCATTTTTTCATCGGTTCTATCCAAGCATTTTGGTTGACTTGTAAATTAACCAAACTTTCTTCTAGGCTTTTCTTTTGGCTTAGAATCTCGCTCTTTTTAGTCAGAAAAGTTTGGCGATCAATGTCCTGATCTAAATAACTATCCAGCAAAATCTGTTTCTTATTGGTTAGTTTTGCGATCTGCGTTCGCAAATCGTCCAGTAAAGAAACATTGTCAGCGATTTCAGCTTGCTCGTCTTGCTCAATTCGTTCATTTATAAAAGCAAACATTTCTTCGCTCATTGCATACTTGCCAAGTAATGCCGAAAGCTGGGGCAACAAATCTTTTTCTCTAATTGGTGGGTTGGTGCATTTAATAGCTCGCTTCTTACGTGAACAGCGGTAATAAGTCCAGCGGTGGAAATTGCCGTTTTTCTGAGTTCTAGTTTTAGCTTCGCTAGTAATACTCATGCCACAATTAGCACATTTTATCAGCCCCAAGAATGGCACGGTTGGCTTTTTTGCTCGTTTCTTATGTCCACGCTCGGTAATAACTAGCTGGACTTTATCAAAAAGAGCTTTAGAAATAATTGGTTGGTGGCGACCTTCGTAAAGTTCACCTTTATAGAGAAAATGGCCATAGTAAAAGGAGTTTTGCAAAATAGACTTCACTTTATCGTCTTTGAAAACTTTGCCAGTTCTGGTAATTGCTCCATTGTCTCGCAAGAAATCTGCCAACTGGTTCATAGTTTGGTTGCCACGAGCATATTTTTCAAAAATCTCTTTTACAAGTGGTGCATAGCGTTTGTCTAAAACAATAGTTTTACTGCGACTATCATTTAAGTAGCCAAAAGGGGCTTGGCTAGGAAAATCGCCGTTTCTAACTTTAGCGCGCAAACCTCGTTTGGTATTCTCAGACAAATTATCTACATAATATTTAGATTGGCCAAACATAATCGACAGCATAAATTTGCCTTGCGAGGTATTTTCGAATTGGAATACTGGAAATTGTAAATAATTGAGTGTGGTTTGATCGAGTAAATAGATAATTTGTCCACCATCTATCGAATTACGAGCCAAGCGATCTGGATGCCACGCCAAAATACCATTGGCTTCGCCATTTTCAATACGTTTTATCATGGAATTAAAGACTGGACGACCTGGCATTTTGGCAGTTCGTTTTTCTATGAGTTCGTCAATCACCACCAAGCCATTATCTTTGGCAAATTTTCTCAGTTCTACCAACTGAGCTTCAATACTCAAAACTTGCTTGTCTTCCGTATCGGTTGACTTGCGTGCGTACAAAATATATTTTTCCATTTTTCACCCTTTTAACTTAAAAAGCCGACTTGGTGCAACACAATCTAGACAAACTAAACTGTTCCAAGTCGGCTATTTAAGCCAAAAACAAAGCTTGTCTATAAATTGTGTTGCTCCTTTATTGTACCATAACAAAACCCTCACCCAAACCCCTACAAGCGCAAGCTCAAAAACCACTTTCCGAAAGGGGGCGGAAAGTGGTTTTTGCCTGTGGCAAGAATTAAGAAATGTAAACCAAAAAATCGCCCGCAAAGGCGACGATTTGGATTTTTACTCTGAAATGGTGAGATTTTACGCCCACGCTAGAACCTATTTTAGCACAAAGTCGCAAATCTGAGTAATCAGAGCAAAGCTCTGTTCGGCGGGTCGCCCGCGCCCCGACCCGCCGAAATGCCACCAAATAACTGAAGCTAGTGGATTTTATGAATAATGATCTATCATTTTGCGTACTTCGATGAGTAAATCATCTTTTAGCTTTCTCGGCTTAACAATCTCGACTTCGGTTTCAAACGAAAGCAAAAAGCCGATCAGCCAGTTATCATATGGCAACTTAGTCGTAACCGTTAAATGACCACGCACATCCTGCTGGATTTCGGATTGGCTGAATTCATCATATACTCGATACGCTACCACTGGAGAAAAACGCAAAACCAAATCGATCAGACTGTCCGAACAAGCTATTTCCTCTAGTGGCATGACGACTATATCGTCAATATCGCTATCTCCCGCAATACTAACCTCTAGCATTCGGCTAAGTCGAAAAAGTTTTTGCTGATTTGGTTTTTTCACACAGATAACATACCATGCTCGCCCTTTGAATATCAATCTAAGTGGCGTAACTTTACGATTCGATACTTCTCCCGTACTACTGACATATCGGAAGGCAATTTGTTGTCGCTTCAGTATCGCATGACGAAGTGTGTCAAACAAATTATTGTCATACTTGGATTGTCCCCAACGCGAAAAATCAACATCAATCCAACTGGGCGAAGGCTCATTAAACAGCGCCGACAATCGCGATAAAGTCCCTTTGGTTTCGATATTTCCAGAAGCAGTAATATTCTGCAAAGCAAAGATTATCAACTCTTGTTCCTCTTTTGATAATGTAGTTTTGTCTAACCGAAAGCTGTCCATGATATAAATACCGCCATTTCTGCCTTTATCAGTAATGACAGGCACACTAGCAATAGATAGCGCCTCAATATCACGCAGGATCGTTCTTGTTGATACCTCAAAATACTCTGCGAGTTCGCGAGTAGTCATTTTTTTTCTGTCCAGTAAGAGATAAACGATTTCAAATAATCTACTTAATTTCATCGTACCTATTTTAACATAAATATGACATGCTGTTGTCATATTTATGCGATATAATAGTAAGTAGATATTAAATAGAAAGGAAATGTTATGCCAAGACCATCCACAAAAGAAGATTTAATCAAACAAGCTGATGAAAATTTCGAAAAACTAATGGATCTCATTGAAGAAAGGGGCGAATAGTTATGTGTGGCACTCAAGACAAAAATGCTCGCGATGTTCTGATGCATCTGGTTAGGTGGCACGAAATGGTAATCGCATGGCATGACGACAATATGGCTGGAAAAAAGACTAATTTTTTGCCTGAGAGGTTCAACTGGCGAACTACACCGGAACTAAATTTTGAATTTTGGAATGAATATCAGAGCGTTAGTCTAGATGAAGCTAAACGCTTAGTGAAAGATACGCACCAAAGAGTCATGGATATTATAAAATCTCACAGCAACGATGATTTATTCAAGAAAAAAGTATATGACTGGACTGGCAGTTCATCGCTTGGTTCTTACTTAGTGTCGGCAACGGCCAGTCATTATGATTGGGCAATGAAAACTTTGCGTAAAATCCACTAGCTTCAGTTATTTGGTGGCATTTCGGCGGGTCGGGGCGCGGGCGACCCGCCGAACAGAGCTTTGCTCTGATTACTCAGATTTGCGACTTTGTGCTAAAATAGGTTCTAGCGTGGGCGTAAAATCTCACCAAATCTGAATTGTTGAAGAATTTTTACATTCATATCCATACATAAATAACAAAGAGCTATCAAGAGAGATTTTTGTTTGCTATACTGTTATCATAATGCGTATGAATAAAATATTGATTATAGCTGCCATTTTGCTTGTTCTCGCTGGAGGAGCGGCTTGTTATTTTTATCGTGATAAGTTCAGCGAGCCGCCAAAACAAACCGCTATCAAGCCTAAGCATAATAAGCCTTTTAGTCCGGATATCGTTATGACGGTTGGCGATAAGAAATTTGACGTGAGGTTGGCGGATAATGAAACGACACGAACTCTCTTCACTCAGCTTCCTTTTACAGTGAAGATGGAAGACCATTTGGCAAATGAAAAATTTGCCGCCTCGCCGGAAGATTTGCCAGCAAATCACACGAAGCCCAAACGAGTCGAGACAGGCGACATTATGCTATACGGCGTACGAACTATTGTCTTGTTCTATAAATCAATTGACACTCCATATAAGTACGTTCGCATCGGCAAAGTTACCAATCCCGAGCAGTTAGAAGAAGTGCTTGGTGCGAATGTCAAAAAGGTTGACGTCACTTTTAGTATGCGATAGTTTCAGCTTCGCTCTACTAGGTCTTTGCTTGATTAAAAAACTTTTCACACTTTTATAACACAAATCAGCGCAGTATAATTTTCTTTTTTCACCGTTTTGGTATAAAATAGCTCTGAGCGGTTTTACTGGAAAAATCGTGGCTAGTACGGGAAATTAGCTCAGTTGGCTAGAGTGCACGATTCACATTCGTGAGGTCACAGGTTCGAGCCCTGTATTTCCCACCAGAGTTAGCTTTATCTAATTATTGAAGGAGGGTTATTTTGGCTGTTGCAGTTAGAGGTCGTGATTTTGGAGGATCTGAAAATTATAGAGGACAAGGATCGTGTCCTCACTGCGGTCAGGCGCCAGAAAGAAAGAAAGAAAAGGAATAATAAGACGACTTGGAGAGTTTGTTGGCGGATTGTTTGATAATTACGACCCGTGGAAAGTTGAAGAGTGGCGCGGTACCCAAGAAGAAAAAGACAGACTTAATAAATATCTTGATGATTATCGCATAACTGCTGATGAGGTAGTCTCTATGAAGTCGCAGCGGCCTTTTTAGCTTGTTATGCTAGCGCAAAATCAAACACCCGAATGGTCGGGTTTTACAGTTAGCCTCTGTTTTTATGTATAGCAGTATGTTAAAATCAGGTTAGATCAGGTTTTCATCGACCCTATGGGGATATAGCTCAGCTGATAGAGCGCAGCATTCGCATTGCTGAGGTCGAGGGTTTGAGTCCCTCTATCTCCACCAATTTATGACTGAAATGTTCAAGAGACCTAAAGTAATCGACGCGAAAACATATGAGACCTCTTTATTGGTAGAAAAAGGCGTGTTTCGTCGAAGGCAAATTCCAGCAGTTGTTGAGGCGTGCCAGCTTCAACCTGATAAGCATGCCACCAGAAAGTGGGCAACACTTGGGATAATCAGCCGTATTTCTATTGGCGACGTCATACGATATGATTTAACTCTGCAGCGCGGCGGTAACCATAAAGATTTACGGCCGCTTCAAGATAATGAGCGGATTTGCCGCGCCGATGGAACATCAATAGTAGATATGATCACGAGAGGTTGGAGTTGCGATAAATCCAGTCCTGTCGTCTACGCCTGGTACGATAAAGGCAATATTGAGGAACAAATACGACATACCACACAGATGATACCGAAAGTACTGCTCGTTGGATGTTGTGCATTGCGCGAACTAATACAGACTGTACAGACTACCGACAAACTGCCGAATAGCTTGATGCTAACAAATGACGATATTAAGCAGTCGAAGGGATTAGAGCGTTCCGGTATCCACATTGAGAGCGTCCCTACTAAAAAGTTTGCTCAGCTTGTTAAATCTGTTTATCTTTAGCGTTGGATAACACAGCTAACTTCCCTGCCATAACACGACTCCGGAGCAATAGTACTAAATAAGCTTAAGGCATTTTTGCAAGCAATAATTCACGCAGTGCAGGATAAGTCATATCTAGTTTTTGCAACTCGTCGCGTGTAAAATAGCCGATTTCCGCCACGTCATCATTTGGTATCGGATCGCCATCAATTATTTTTGCAGTAAAGTAAATTGCTAAAAACGGTACAGCAACTCCGCCAAACTCATAAATTTCAGGAAAGCTGCCTAGATAATTATCTATTTCTATATTCACGCCAAGCTCCTCTTTAGCCTCGCGCACAGCGGCCTCTTCCAAAGATTCGTCTAATCCAACAAATCCGCCGATTGATTGCCATGTTCCTTTTTTCGGCTCAAACTTTCGCTTAGCCATCATCACCCTGCCCTCGCTATTAAAAATAATTACTCCGGCAGTCGGCGCTTGATTGACAAAATAGCTATAGTCGCAGTCTTGGCACTTCAGGTGATTACCGCCGCGATGAACAAATTTACCGCCGCGATGAACAAATTTACCGCCGCATTTTGGGCAGAATTTATATAATTGTAAAGCTGAATTTGAGTGTGATGTTTGAGACATTGGCTGAATCCCTCTATTTAACTAAAGTATCTTTTACATTACCTAGCAGGTTAATCTTATTTACTAAACTTATCTTTTATCCAACTAAGGTCAATGTCTCCGAGTCGTCCTTCAACTAGAGAGCCAGAATTGCTAAACATGCTAAAATTTATATTCAAAGCAAAGGTATTATTGTAGAATTTTTGATACTCTTTATTATTACTGGCGGACCCTTCAATCATGTCTATAGATTTGTGGTTCATTTCTATACCATAAAAAAGCAGCATTCCATCAATCATTTTCTTGGTACGACAACATATAATATTTTTCTGTAGCATGAATGTCAGAACATTCTTTAGTAGGATAATATCTCCATTAGCAATAGCCACGAGAGTCTGTTTTAACAACTCATCTTCACATTCAAATTCAGCTTCTCCATCTTCAATCTTTATAGTAAGAATCTCATTTGTTACAACACCCTTACTGACCCATAGCTTATAAAACAGTAATGTAATCTTTTCTGCGGTTTCGTTTATCATACTTATTAAGTATACATCAAACGGCATGACTGTTCTCGTAAATATTACCAAAGAGTGCTACATGAACCCTTGACAAAAACCGCACCGCCCTGCTAAGATTTTCAGAGGTCAATACGTTGCTTTCACTCTGAGTGGAAGCGTAATGTTGTAAATATAAAACACCCTAGTTGCACCGATAACGCGCAACTTTTTTGTTGCCAAAAAATCATTAACCAAAGGAGGAAATATGCCCCGCACTAAGCGAGAAGGAATATTTTATGGCGTCGTGATGGCGTTTACTATGTCAATTTTTATGAATTTACTGAATACATTTTTGCACGCTGGCGTGTCGATGCAATCACTGGGAAGAGCGCTGATACTACAGCCGGTGATTCTTGCCATTGTTATGATTGTTGAGAGTTTGATCGTGTCGAATCTGGCGCAAAAAGCTATGAAGCGTTTTGTCCAGGCGAAAGACAGCACAGAAGCTCATGCACTGGCGCGAACAGTGTGCATGGTGACAGGTATGTCGCTGGCGATGAGTTTGATCGGGCTTGTCTTGGCTGGTACGCCGCTAACCGAGTTGCCGCTGCGCTTTGCCTCAGCTTGGCCGATTAATTTCTGTGCGGCGTTTTGGTGGCAAATACTGGTTGCTGGGCCGATTGCCAGAACAGCATTGAAAATAGCGCGAGCATACCGGTCGGAGCGCGTTTTAATTTCAGAATAATTCCGACATATATTGCAATAATAAATAGAATTTGCTAAAAATATAGTCTACTATGCTAAACCAGAAATCTCCAGATATATATGTCGGATTGTTTGATATACAAGGTAGTGGCTCTTTTATAGTTCCTATAGGCATAGCTTATTGCTACCCGGATAGTAGTGCTATTAACATCGCCATTGCCGAAGAAGGTTCTCATAGGCAACTACATAACCTCTATATGCGTGGATCAACTGGCAACGATACTAGCCCGCTTAGCAAATCCGATGACATTACCGCTTGTGGTTGGCAGGAAGAACAATCCAAAAAATTACTTACTTATATTGCTTGTTTCACACCAGAAAAACCGCCATATCTTGAACAAAAGAAATATGGAAACTTCATTACGACAAGTAGATTGGCGGTCCATGCTCTAGCAATTATCTTATGTCACGGAATATACAAACATCTACCCGATACAGAAACTATGCATCAGACAAATATCCCCGACGAAATTCTTAATAGCGACCCGGATGCTACTATATATCCTGTAGTTTTTCGCGATGATCAGCATAGCCTTGGCGCCTGCTAAATTCTTTAATAAACGCTAATCTTCCCATCCCCGCTCATCTGTGCTACAATTAACAACCAAAGGAAGGTCTGCGATTAACATCAGGCCATATTTTTATGAAGGACGCTAGCAAGATTCGAAATATTGCCATTATTGCCCACGTCGATCACGGCAAGACGACCATGGTTGATGGGCTGCTCAAACAGTCGCGCACATTCCGCGACAACCAGGCCGAGATGAGCCAAGAACTGATCATGGATTCGGGCGATCAGGAGCACGAACGCGGTATCACCATCACCGCCAAACAAACCTCGATTTTTTACGGCGATTATAAAATCAATATCATCGACACGCCGGGACACGCGGACTTTTCAGGCGAGGTCGAGCGGACACTGCAGATGGCGGATGGCGTCTTGCTGATTGTCGATGCGCAGGAAGGGCCGATGCCGCAGACGAAGTTTGTGCTTTCAAAAGCTTTGGAATTGGGGCTAAAACCAGTAGTGGTGATCAATAAAATTGACAAGCCGGCCAGGCGAATCGCCGAAGTCGAAGATGAGCTGAGCGATCTATTTTTGGAGCTAGCGACTGATGACAGTCAACTGCATTATCCAATTTATTACGCCATCGGGCGCGATGGCAAAGCCTGGCGAAAGATCCCTGCCGACCCGAGTGAAGACGCCGATCTCACACCGATTTTTGAAGCGATTATCAACGACATCCCGGCACCGAGCGTCACGACTGACGGCGGCTTCCAGATGCTGGTGACCAGCCTGCAGTACGACACCTTCCAGGGAAAATATGCCATCGGGCGGATCGCTCGCGGGTCGGTCAAGCGCGGCCTCCAGGTTAGCTTGATAAAGCACGGCGAAGTGTCGGGTTCAGCGCGAATCGAGAAAGTTTTTGGTTACCGCGGGCTGAACCGCGAAGAGCTTGACGAGGCATTTGCTGGCGATATCGTGGCGCTGGTTGGCGTGAGTGAAGCGCACATCGGCGATACGATTGCTGACAAAGAGCAGCCCGAAGCCTTGCCGGCGATTGCCATTGAAGCGCCGACGCTGAGCATGTATCTGGGCCCAAATACTAGTCCGATGAAAGGGCGTGAGGGCGAATTTACCACCTCACGGCAAATTGGCGACCGATTGCGGCGGGAACTAGAAACCAACGTGGCGCTGCGTGTTGAAGAAAACGGTATCGGCTTTACGGTATCTGGCCGCGGCGAGCTGCACCTGAGCGTCTTGATCGAGACCATGCGACGCGAAGGCTTTGAGTTCGAAGTCGGCCGCCCGCAAGTAGTGACCATCACCGAGGACGGCGTTGAAAAAGAGCCAATTGAGGAACTGCAAATCGAAGTTGGCAACGAATTTATCGGCGCGATCAGTCAAGAATTAGGTGCGCGCCACGCCGAAATGAAATCGCAAGAAACCACCGCCAGCGGCGCTACCCGTATGACCTACGTGCTGCCGACCCGGGCTTTGATTGGCCTGCGCAACGTACTGCTGACCGCCACCAAAGGCACGGTGATTATGAATTCCCTGCCGCATGGCTATCAACCGTTGGGCGGTAAATTGCCAAAGACCCGCGGCGGCGTGCTCATCGCCTTTGAGGCTGGCACCGCCACACCGTATGCTCTGCAGGCGGCCGAGGCGCGCGGCGAACTCTTGGTCGGACCGGGTACGGAAGTCTACGCTGGGATGATCGTCGGCATCTACAACCGCCAAGAAGACATCGAAATTAACGTCTGTAAGGCTAAGCATCTGACCAACATGCGCTCCAAATCGTCCGACGGCACGGTACAATTGACGCCATTTACACAGTTCAGCCTGGAGCAATGCATCGACTTTATCGAGGACGACGAGCTGCTGGAAGTGACGCCAAAGTCCCTGCGCCTGCGCAAACGCTTCCTCGACACTAATGAGCGAAAGCGCGCTAATAAAAAGTAGAATTTTTAGTTTAATATATAATTAAGAGGGGGTAATTATGACAAAAAAATGGCGCGACGTTAACGGATTTTATCAAATCTATCCGCGATCGTTTATGGATTCCAGCGGCGATGGCATCGGCGATTTGCGCGGTGTAATTGAGAGGCTTGATCACATTAAGGGCGGCGACAATTCGCTTGGCATCGATGCAATTTGGTTTTCGCCGTTTTATCCGTCGCCGCAAGCCGATATGGGCTACGACGTGGCGGACTACTGTGATATTGATCCGATTTTCGGTTCGCTTGACGACTTCAAAGAATTGGTCGAGAAAGCGCACGCTCGCGATATTAAGGTAATGGTTGACTTCGTACCCAATCATACCAGCAACCAGCATCCGTGGTTTTTAGAATCGCAAAGCTCCAAAGACAATGATAAGAATGATTTTTATGTTTGGCACGATGCTAAACCTGATGGTTCAGAGCCGAACAATTGGCTGAGTACTTTCGGCGGCAGCGCTTGGCAATGGCATGAAGGACGCCAACAATATTATCTACACACGTTTTTGAAAGAGCAGCCGGATCTAAATTGGGATAATCCGGCGGTACGCTTCGAAATGAAAAAGGTGCTGCGTTTTTGGCTTGATTTGGGCGTCGATGGTTTTCGAGCGGACGCGGTACGCTGGATTAGCAAAGATCCGGAACTGCGCGACGACCCAGTTGCCGAGCGTTACAAAGGTAAGAAACCGCCCGCGAAATTCGACGATTTACAGCACAAATATAGCCGCTTCTGGGATAATCTTTTCCCGTATTTGCGGGAGCTGACAGACATAGTCGCCTCGTATCCGAATCGAATTATGGTTTTTGAAGATTATCCGGATGAAAACTATAGTACTAGCGAACAGTACTTAGGTTTTTACGGTGTCAATCCAAAGGTATCAATGCCATTCAATTTTGAAGGCTTAAACGCCAAGTTTAATGCCAAGTCAATAAGCACAATTGTCAACGAATTCCAAGGCATGATCAATCCCGATGTACACACGCCAGTCTATTGTTTCAGTAATCACGACCAATCGCGCATTATTACGCGTTTTGGCGGCGAGGAGCAAGCTCGCTTGATCGCGCTGATGCAGCTGACGCTGCCAGGGCTGCCGGTGGTATATTACGGTGACGAGATTGGCATGAGTAATGGACCGATTCGCTTTGAAGAGATCCAGGATAAGTCGGTCTTTAGCCATGGCAATGACGAATCTGTCGGACGTGATCCAGAGCGTACGCCAATGCAATGGACAGCCAGTCGAAATGCCGGATTTAGCACAGCCAAACCATGGCTGCCAGTAAATCCGAATTGCCAGAATGTTAATGTCGAGCTAGAACTAAACGAGCCGGACTCATTCTTATCGCTATACCGCCGCCTGCTGATGTTACGCAGCCGCTACGAAATCCTGCGCACTGGCGAGTATGAGCCGCTTAGCGATTTGGGCAAGAATATTTTTGCGTATGCAAGATGGATTAGTAAGGAACAGCATGTCTTTATAGCGCTGAATTTTAACAACTCTAAGCACCGCGTTACTCTGCCCCATGCCGGTAGTATTTTATGCGCCACGCACCCGATCGACTATCCAGATATTAGCGAAGACGGCTCGGTTGAGCTGCGCCCATACGAAGGCGTGCTAGTTGAGTGTAATAAGCACCGGTTATTAGCCAAATAAACGAAAAGACCGCCCCGAGTAAAAGGCGGTCTTTTTTATAGTTTAACCTCTATTTGACCAGGGTTTCCTTGACGCGCTTTGATAAAACAAAATACAAAGCCATCAAACTATGAACCGCAACAGAGACAGTGATAAAGCTCAACAATGTAAACACCGTTACTCTCTCTCCTGTACTGTCAACGCCGCCAGCAGCGAACAGAACTATCATATTCACAATTGAATATACAGCCGAAACGCCGATCGTGATCCACGATAATATCTTGGCAATTCTCTTCTCCATTGATAATAATACAAGAGAGGCGATATATCCGCCGGCTAGTATTGGCGCGAATATCATAGAAACAACGTTTGACGGCAACGACAAGTTCATCATTGCGACAAAGAACAACGCTATATCACTTAAAGCAACAATTCCGAACCAAATGATGAAAAACATTAGCCAGCCGCCAACACCCTTCAGCGATTGCTGCATCATCACATACTGCATCGGTTGTTGAGGCTGAGCATATTGACCTGGCATCGGCTGCGGAGACATCTGCTGCTGCATTTGAGGCTGCGGCTGCATCGGCGTTTGCATCATTGGTTGCGGCTGCTGCATATATGGCTGCTGCGGTTGAGCGTACTGATTATACGGCTGAGACTGTTGCGGCATTACTGGCGGCACTGGCGCGCTCTGCATTGGCTGCTGAACAGCAGGCTGAACTGCTTCTGGCTGCGGCGCTTGCACCGGCTGAGTAGCCTCGGGCTGCGGCACTGGCTGAGCGGCATTGGAAGTATTGTTGTCTTTAGAACTGGAATTAGCGTTTTTCTTCGTTGCCATAATATTTGATTCTCCGTAAAGGTTATAATTTATTATATTTGTTATTGTATCACACGATTAAGCGCGCCTGCTATTCTTTTTCTGAACTAATAAATAAATTAATAGACAGTAATGTCACTGGAATTACAACAACAAGACCAAACGCAACAGTATCAGCCACCCCGAAACCCTCTGTATGTGACATTCCATACGATAGTGCAGAGTTTATCGTAGCAAGCACTGTCAAAATCAGCAGCAGCGCGCCAACAGCTATGCGGATTATTTTTCTGACTCGCGGCTTCAACGCGCTGGCTGCGCTAAAGTAGGTAATAAGCAAAACCGCCAACGAGGCAAACGCTGTGAGTGCTGCGATTGAATATGCCACTGTTATGCCAGTTCCAACAATTTCTTGGCTGAACCCTACCACAGAGAGTATGCCCAACATAATACCAGCAAAGATTGCCAGCGCCATAGGCATCATGCCAGCTCGGGACGCTTGTTGAGGAACGCCGTAATTACCATAGCCGTCAGGATACGAGACGGTATTCTGCGAATATTGCTGCGGTACGGACGAATAAAGCGCTTGACCTTGCGGCGGCACAGCTGCTGCCGGCTGAGTCTGCTGCGAATATTGAGACTGCGGCTGATTAGGACACTGTAAATCTATCGGTAGACCACCCGAAGGAACTGCATAATGCGCTGACTTTTCATTCTGATAATTAAAGACACTAGTACACCAAACAATTCCTAAAATCATTACACCAAAAGGTATAGGCGAAAGAAAGAACGCTACATCGCCGAAACCGACGACAGCATAGAAATTCAAGTAAAGCCATAACGTAACAAAAGAAGCTATTGATATAAAAAGCGTGCAAATTGCGGCAACCTTGGCTATATTCTTATCCCTATTTGATAAATAAGTTATCCACAGGCCAATGGACCCTATTATCAATATCCCCAACACAACTGACATAAACACCTTTACTGATTGGATGAAAAAATAGCTCGATACGTCAGTAAATTTTTCTATGGAAGTATTCATACTTAAAAGTTGAGCAGCAAAACCCACTGAGAAGAATAAGCCGATTCCATAAGCAACAGACTGTCCAATAACTGTTCCCTTTTTCGAATAATTAAAAACAACATACTGAGCGGTCTGATTCTGGAAAGCTTGCGGCGGCTGAGGCTGTTCGCCTTGAACTGGAGGCTGATTGCGTTGTTTGTTTTGGCTTGCCTGAGCGCTATCTTGCTGCTGATTAGATTTGCGCTGCTCGGATTTCTTTGCGCTCTTGCTGCTCATACGTTTAATGTACCATACTATTGCGACAAAGGCGATATTTTCATTCGCTTTTCAGTAAAATTCCTAACGTGCTAGAATAAACCTATGTTCACAGAGCGCACTAAAAATCCGTTGTCACTTTGTCTATTGCTGTATTTTACATGTTTCGCTGTGCGAATGTGGGAATTTTTAGCTTTGCGTACCGATCAATCAGCACTCAGTGAGAATATAGTGCATAAGATTTTCGGTATAGTAATAATTTTCGTTTGCCTGAAATATTTGCACGCTCGTTGGCGCGACATTGGCTTTACACGCAAAAATTGGCTGAAAAATATCGGCCTGGGACTTGCCTTGGGGCTTTGCTTTTATACAGTTACGCTGCTGATCGAATTCGGATTTCTGTATTTTTCCAGCGCTAAACCTAACATTTTAATGAAGGCTGGCGGTTTTTCACTCGCTAGCACCGAACAATTCGTCGGCGTGGGAATTGGGTCAATTATTATATTTAATATATTCAATGTCTGGATGGAAGAAAGCCTGTTTCGCGGATTGTTCGAGAAATTACTGCGCCAAAAATATAAATTTGCGGCAACGATTTTCATAAGCGCCCTACTATTCGGACTTTGGCACGTAGCAATGCCGATTCGATCGTTCCTTGATGGCGAGTTTTCGCTGGTTCAGACAGCAATTTTTAGCGTTGGTTATGTTTTGTTTGCCTTCATGTTTGGATTAAAAATGAGCTGGCTATATAAAATGACAGGAAGTTTGTGGCTTGACGCAGCAGATCACTTTTTTAATAATGCGATAATTAATATTGTGCATGTCGTCTCAAACCAAGGAAATGATAGCTTGCAAATTGCGCGAATATTCTTAGCGCAAACTTTGTCGTTTGTTTTTGTGTGGATTTTATGGCGAAGATTCAATAAAAAGTCTATCAGCGGTTAGAAGATTCTTCCCTGACTTCTTCCGGTAAGAATCCTTTTTCGTGCTGGAAGCCAGCTTGCCATTTGTAATCTTTAGCGTAGCCCAAATCTTTCATCAGCTTAGTGGCGGCATTTCGAAGGTGCAGCGGCACTGGCGAGTTCGGGTACTTGTGCGCCAGAGAAAAAGCCTCATTCATCAAATCAGTAATCTCGCGTGACTTCTGGCTGCGAGCCAGAGCGATAGCGCAGTGGAATAGATTATATTTGGCTTCAGGTAGCCCAACGCGCTCCACCGCTTCAAAGGTAGCGACCGCCAGACTCAGCGCGCCGTTACCCGCCAACCCAATGTCTTCTGACGCAAAAATCACCATCCGCCGAGCGATAAACTTCGGGTCTTCACCCGCCTCAATCATCCGAGCCAAATAATACGCCGCGGCCACTGCATCGCTACCGCGCAGCGACTTGATGAACGCTGAGATGACATCATAATGCGCGTCGCCTTTTTTATCATAGCCCGGTAATCGCCGCTGAGCCGCCGCCTTGACCACCTCGGGCGTGACTTTCTCACCAAAGCTCAGCGCCAACTCCAAATTACCCAAGGCAACTCGCGCGTCGCCGTCCGCCAATTCCGCCAAATAGTCTAGAGCTTTGGACGACATCCGCTTGGTTTGTTTCAAAGTCTTCAGCGCCCGCTTCAGCACTAGTATAATTTCATCTTTGGTCAGTCGGTGCAATACTAGCACCCGCGTCCGGCTGAGTAGCGGCGTGATCACCTCAAAGCTCGGGTTCTCGGTGGTCGCCCCAATCAAGGTCATCAGCCCGCTCTCGACATGCGGCAAAAACGCATCTTGCTGCGCCTTGTTGAAGCGATGGATTTCATCGACAAACAAAATTGTCCGTAACCCCAAATTCCAGTTCTGCCTGGCATGTTCAATCACCCGCTCAACATCCTTCTTGCCGCTGGTCACCGCTGACAATTCAATGAACTCGGCATTGACTTCGCGGGCGATGATCCGCGCCAGCGTCGTCTTGCCCGTCCCCGGCGGCCCCCACAAAATCAAGCTGACTGGCTCAGCGCGCCTCACGATTTGACGTAGCAGCTCGCCCTCGCCCAGCAAATGACTTTGCCCGATTACTTCATCCAGGGTTTGCGGCCGCATCTGCTCGGCCAGCGGTATTCGTCCCATAATATTAGCTATGATTTTGCCCTATTTCCCTCTTATACATCACCCTGGTAACGAGATATGCGATACCCAGCGGAATGATAAACAGCATATAAATTCCAATAGTAATTAACATGTCGACAAACGGTAGACTGAGGAGCGAAGGATCGGATACGTATAGCGACGGTCCTGTAGAACCAGGACTAGAACCACCAAGCACTCCAACTTTCAAATGTATAAGAAACAGGATGATATCGGTAATACACATAACACCGCTCATGTCGCGAATCCATTTTAGCCATGTAGCCCGCACACTAATATTAACACTGAAGAATATAGTTGGCAGCAGCCAAACATTGACAAGAAGAACGGTGCCATACGGCTTGTTTATCGTATTAGTGATAGATCCTATAATGATAATAACTATCAAACCAAGGAAAGACATGGCGGTTAGTCTGCCCATACGATATGTCAGACCAGGATAATTTTTTGCCTCCCATGAAAAATTACCAGCAGAATTATCCGACCCAGAATAACCAGGCGCCGCGGAATTCGGCGGTAAGGCTGCGGGCGGTTGAATAGCGGAATTTGGCTGATTAGTGTTAACTGGCGCGGGGTTCGGCGGTATCTGCGCCGGGCTGGTTGGCGGCGGCAAAGGTTGATTGGACATTGCTGGCTGTTGATTTGCCGTTACTGGCGGCTGGCTAGGTAGCGGCTGAGCCGTCGGCACTGCTTGCGGCACTGGCGGCTGCGGATTCGTGTTTTGCTGGTCATCGTTCATATGATTATTATACATAATATCCATGACGTTACCCGGCTATTCACCGAGTTTTAGCTGCACTATGACAGCCGATATCGACAGAACAACTAGCATCCAACCAGCGGCAAACACATTCTGATTTGATATTATTCCAAAAATAAATATTAACGGCATAAGGATAATACGCCCCACGGCAGTTATCACCGAGCCAGAGCCAACTCGATATCTAGATGGCAGCTGATGTTGTATTTGTGCAATAAAATGGAATAAAAGTGCACCCGAGACTACCGCAATCAGCACCTGAGCGATGATAGTTATCCATAAGTCAGCACTTAATGAAAGCACAACTGAAGCCAGTCCCAACAAAATTGATAAAGCTATATTCACCTTTTTTGAACCGAGATACTTAACCAGCGAACCGCCCAAGCCACCCAAGCCCTCTATAGACGACCCAGCAATCCCAAAAACTATAGCTGGAGCCGACAGCGCAATGTACCACAATTGATAAGCCTCTCGATTTATTTTCTGCACACAAAACACCATCATAGTCACGACCATCAGCCAAATCAAACTCTTACTCTTGAATACACACTTAAAGGTATTTTTAGCATGCTTGATAAGTTTCTCATCAGCTACTTCACGACTAATTTTTGCGTCCTTGTATAGCAGGTGGCAAATCACAGATATAGCGATCGGAATAGTTGTTAAATTAAATGTCAACAACAGCGAATAGCCACCGATCCAGCCGCCTAAAAAATTACTGAGAATTAAGGCTACTCCGCCCAAAGCCTCATATAAACCCAATGCTCGATTAAAGTTTCTAGCATGCCCCTGCTCCTCCAGCAAAGCATCATAGATCATAGCCGTACCAGTACCACTCGAAAACGCATCATGAAAGCCCCAAATTACAACGGCTGCAGAGTACATAAAAATACTGTCACTAGCACCAGCCACCAAGCTACTAATCCCAAGAAATAAGCCAGAAAGTACCATTGAACCTTTACGGCTCCAGCGATCAGCAATAATCCCCGACGGAATCTCGGTCAAAATACATGACACCAGCAGGACGATTGTAATTAAACTAATGCCAAAATTGTCAATACCGATACTTCTTATGAACAATTTTTCAGTTGAATACCAAAGCACAAAGCTTAAGAAGAACTTGCCAGAATACAGCGGAAGCAGCCTCTTCATGACAGCTCTTTTCATGATATGTCTAGTATAACTCTTTTACGGAGATTTGACACTAATTCTTATGCTGGCAATTACAAAATATGCTAAAATAGCATTATACGAATAGGAGGAATTTATGGAAATAATGATAGTAATTTTAGTCATCTTGGCTATTTATGTGCTGAGCGGCATAAAAGTAGTCAATCAATATCAGCGCGGCGTGGTGTTGACGCTTGGTAAATTTACTGGCGTACGCGAACCGGGTCTAAGGGTGGTGGTGCCGATTTTTCAGACGATGATGATGGTCGATGTGCGTTCCACGCCAATTGATGTGCCGAAACAAGAAGTCATCACCAAAGACAACGTCACCGTCGGCGTTGACGCAGTGGTTTACTTCCGAGTGATTAACGCGCCAAAGGCGGTGCTGGAGACGACTAATTATATCTACGCTACCAGCCAATTTGCCCAGGCTGCCCTGCGCGACGTCACCGGTAACGTTGATATGGACGACCTCTTGGCCAAGCGCGAGGAGATTTCACAGCAGATCAAGGAAATTGTTGATGCCGAGACCGACAAATGGGGTATCGATGTCGAGAATGTTAAGATTCAAAATATCGAACTACCTGGCGACATGAAGCGCGCCATGGCCAAGCAAGCCGAAGCCGAGCGCGAACGCCGCGCTAACATCATCAACGCCGACGGCGAAAAAGCTGCCGCCGAAACGTTGGCGCAGGCAGCAGAGATCCTGGCAAAAACCCAGGGCGCGATTAACCTACGCACTCTAAACACCCTGGAGAGAATCTCCACTGAGCCAAGTCAAAAGACGATGATGCTCTTCCCGATTGAACTGATTAACGCAATTCGCGGCGGTAAAAGTAAGGAGTAGTATGAGCGAGCAACACCGTACCGAAGAATTTAGCGTCAACGGCGATCAAGTTGTCGAGAAAGTCAAGCAACTCATCAAAGAAGGCAACGTCCGCCGCGTTATCATCAAGAACGAAAAAGGCGAAAGCATCATGGAATTCCCTGTCACTGCTGGCGTGGTCGGCGCCTTGCTACTACCAACCCTGGCAGCACTCGGCGCAGCAGTGGCATTGATGGCGCAGTGTACGATTGCGGTAGAACGGCGGGACTAAAATCATACACTCGATGGATATAGTCTAGCTTGCTGCAGTCTGAGACAGACGAGTATCCGCCGCAATTGCATTCTCCCGCGCTTTCAGGCATAATCATAATCAGTATGTACTATATCAATAGGGTTGAGCTGGGGCGGACTTTGGCGGGGCGCGTGAGCGATTTGAAGGGACAGGAAGCGGTCGTTATCGCTCTGAAAGAAGATGCGCTGACAGCTTGCATTGGTTTGGCGAGCGAGATTAATGCTTGGGTGTTTCCTTTGCTTAGCAAGCGAATCATTATCCCTGGCGATCCGCGAGTAGTCGGGCTGGTTGACCCGGCAGGCATGTTCACGTGGAACCCTGATCTGGAAAAACCGCAGCGCGACGGCATTGAGCTAGAATCCCGCTCGGTACTGGAAGATATGAAGCGCCAGGCCTTTTCTGAGCTGAATCGCATCCTTGATCAGTACGGGACATTTTCTAAGGAAGGACTCAACGGAAGAGTGCTGCTACTGACTGGCGACATCGTCGAGGATCGGATAGAGATTGCGATGGCTCTGGAATATTTGAAGAGTGTGCGCTACAGAGCCTTATATGGGCTGGGCGGCAATGTAGATAGTACGGCGGCAGATTATTTTCACCTACAAACAGACAAAGACGTCGCCCTGGACGTCATGACTCATATGTTTCCGGCAGAGCATTATTTTGAACAAAAGGATAGTTACACTCCGGAAGAGTGCCGCTTGTTGGTAACGAATATTTCGCAATATTGGACATAGAAAGGAATAATTATTATGAATCCAAATCCGTTTATATCAGCAGACCAAGAACCAGCGCCAGCTCAGTCGGATTCGCCAGCAGACAATGGTGCGTCCGCAGCTATGCCAGAAGCGCAATCTCAACCGGCAACCGAGCCGGCAGCACAACCCCAACCTGCAACCACGCCAGCAGCACAATCCCAGTCTGCCGCACAGCCAGCGACGCAATTTCAACCTGCGTCTGCGCCGATTAGCGACGACGAGCTGGCCGCAGCTAACCAAAATATCCAGACTGTTTTCGATGCTTTCTCGTCGCGAGTGGTCGGACAAGAAAACTTGCGGACGGCTTTGATGGTTAGCTTGATGACTGGCGGACATATTCTGCTAGAAAGCGTACCAGGACTTGCCAAGACGACAGCCGTGCAGACGCTAGCCGCCAGCGTGCAAGGTTCGTTCAAGCGTATTCAATGCACGCCAGACCTACTACCAAGCGACATCATCGGTACGCAAATTTACGATTATAACAAGGGCGAATTCCGCACCGAGCTGGGCCCGGTGCACGCCAACTTCGTGCTGCTAGACGAGATTAACCGCTCCAGCGCCAAAACCCAAAGCGCCATGTTGGAAGCGATGCAGGAAAAGCAGACCAGTATCGGCGGGCAGCGCTACGATCTACCGAAGCCTTTCATCGTGCTGGCCACTCAGAACCCGATTGAGCAGGAAGGAACTTACGAGCTGCCAGAGGCGCAGCTAGACCGCTTTTTGCTGAAAGAAGTTTTGTCCTACCCTGCTCCGGACGAGGAATTAGAGATTTTGAAACGCATAGAATCGGGCAAGTTAAGCGAGGCGCCGAATAATAGCAATACGCCGAATATCGAGCTGGCGGCAGTCGAGACGCTGCAAAACTTGGCGCAAAAAGTATACATTGACGACGCTATTAAGAATTATATCGTGAAAATTGTCTCGGCAACGCGCAATCCAGCCTCAATCATACCAAGCGAAACAGCACGCTACGTCCAATACGGCGCCAGCCCGCGCGCCAGCATCGCTTTCCAGCAAGTCGCCAAAGCGCTAGCCCTGATTAACGGCCGCAATTACGTTATTCCAGAGGACGTCAAACAATTACGCCACAGCGTATTGCGCCACCGCATTATCCTCAATTTTGAAGCCATCGCCGACCAAGTTCATCCGGAAGTTATCATTGATTCGATATTTAACGCTGTTCCTGTGCCGTAATATGCCAAGTCTCTTCGCCAAAGTCAAAGCCAAGATGGATCTCTACACCCACGAAAAGGTGCGGAGTTTGCTGGACGGTCAATATGGCTCGGTTTTCAAGGGGCGCAGTCTCGATTTTGACGATTTGCGCGAATACATTCCTGGCGACGATGTAAAAGATATCGACTGGAAAGCGACTGCTCGCAGCAGCGGTATTCGAATCCGGCGTTACCAAGCAATCCGCAAGCATAATATTTTACTAGTAGTCGACACTGGCCGCCACATGGCAGCGACCAGTAAAACTGGCAGCAACAAGCGCGACATCAGTATCATGGCTGCCGGAGTCTTAGGCTACATCGTATTACGGCACGGCGACTTGATCGGACTGGTATCCGGCGACGCCAAAAATAACACCTATATTCCTTTCAAAGGCGACGACCGGCATATTGAGCAGTTACTGCGGCACATTGAAAAGAGTACTCAGCTAGCAGCAGCGCCGAGCAATATCGTGAATCAGCTTGAATATATTGCACGCAACTTACGGCGCAAGATGATGCTGGTGGTGGTCGCCAACGACGATGAACTGACCAGCGAGCACCAGCATATTATCCGGCGGCTGCGCGCCCAGCACGAGATATTATGGATTACGATTAATGATATTTCAGGACTTGACGGCAGCCGCAGTTTTTACGATATTGACGATCTGGCTGAGTTGCCTTATTTTATTCGCAAACAAATGAAACTGCAGGCTGATTTCGACCGCGAGCAGCAATCATACTACCGCGAATATTCCACGACCCTGGAGCGTTTGGGCGTCGTTAGCGAGCGAATTTCCGGAGAAGAGGATGTCGTCGGCAGTTTCTTTTCACTGTTAGAAAGGCAAAAACATGCACGCTGGCACTGAGCTTCGCGAATGGGTAGATTATGACCCGCTGTGGCTGGTTATCGGCTGCTTGCTTTTAGGCGCGATTATTTTATGGTACGGATTTGTGTTTTACTCTACTCGCCGCCGCTCCCACCGCAGCCTGGCTACGCTCAAACCAAAACCGTACAGGCCGCCAGATTTGACTGATTTGAAACAGAAATACCAACAGCTAATCGACGAAATTGAACAAAATCACGCTGCCGGAAAGCTATCCTCGCGCAAAGCCCACCAGAAATTAAGCCATATTCTTCGCATGTTCGTCGTCGAGATAAACGGCCACCGCGTTGACACGTTGACGCTGCGAGATTTAGAAAAGACTCGTTATAAAACATTGGCGGCTGCCATCAAACAATTCTATATTCCTGAATTTACTGCGGTCGAGCAAGGCAGCGTCACCGAGGCGGCAGCACTAGCCAGAAAGACGGTAGCGGCATGGAATTAGTTTTTTGGCAATTATCGCTGGCGTTAATTATAATTATCGCCCTGCTGTGGTTTGCCACGCCGATTATACTCCGCCGATACAGCCGATCGAAACGCCATGACGCGCCTAGGCAAAAACTCCCTATCGCTAATACATCGCGGCTGCGCGCTTTCCCGCTCTATATTCAGCAGGTCAGGCGGTACAAAAAACTATTGGCGGTTGTACTGGGACTGCACGCGCTCCTGCTGGTTATGATGATTATTCTCACTGGCCGCCCGTCGTCGGTGGCTGTCGTTTCTCCCGAGGTGAAAAATCGCGACATTGTGCTGTGCCTTGACGTATCGCGGTCGATGTATGAATATGATGTAGAGATTATTAAAACTTACCGCACATTGGCGCGAAAATTTGACGGTGAACGACTCGGTTTGGTACTGTTTGACCGCTCGCCGGCAGTGATATTTCCTTTGACAGACGACGCGAGTCTCATCGATAGTAAATTAGCGCTAATCGAAAAAGCGCTGACGCCGCCTGGAACGCTGGAATATTTCGATATTTTATCTGGTACGGTAGTCTCGAGCGGACAAGGCTCATCGCTGATCGGCGATGGGCTAGCAAGTTGCATCGGCCGCTTCGACAAGTTAGACAGCAAACGCTCCCGGAGTATCATTTTAGGAACCGACAACCAATTGGCTGGCACGCCGATAATTTCCCTGCCCGAAGCAGCAGAACTTGCCAAGCAAAAAGACATCCGCGTATACGCTATTTACCCGAATAGTAATAAAAATCGCGAAGCAGAAGCGGCAGAATTGAAGCGAACCACGCTGGCGACCAGCGGCGATTACTACGCACTGCACGACAAAAACACAATTCCAAACATTGTCCAAAAAATCGCCACCCAAGACGCCTCCCGCTTCAAAGGCACGCCGCGCGTTACTCGCACCGATCAGCCGCAATTGTTGCTATACGGCATGCTTATTATCATAATTTCCCTTATTATTATCGATTGGAGGCTTCGCATATGATAGTGCAACCGATTTTGCCATGGTATCTGTTGCTGATAATTCTGGTAGTTGCTGCAATTTTTACAGGTTGGAGAATTTTTTCCAAACCAATATCCAACCGGCGAGCGTGGCTGCGGCGGTTCTGTATTGCCTTGCTTATCATTACCGCTTGTTTTCGCCCAGCTATTCCTGGCGAGGTGAAAGAATGGGGCGCGCCGCTAATCGATGTTTATGTTGTTATAGATACAACGATGAGTTCTGCTGCCGAGGATTATGATAACGGCCAGCCGCGAATCAACGGCATGCGCCGCGACGCCAAAGAAATTGCCAAAAAGCTGGTCGGCGCGCGATTTAGCCTAATAACTTTCAATAATAAAACTTTCGTCAATTCGCCGTTATCAACAGACGTCAGAATGTTTGAATCGGCAGTTGACACAGTAAATATCATCAGCGAAAGCTATGCCATGGGCAGCTCAATTGATACACCGATTGACACCATCGCCTCGGAGATTACTCGCACCAAGCATAAAAATCCCGAGCGCACCTCGCTGCTATTTTACCTGGGCGACGGCGAACAGACCAGCGACGCCTCGCCAAAGTCATTCGCCAGCTTGAAGCCGCTACTGGGCGGCGGCGCGATCATGGGCTACGGCACCGCTGCCGGCGGAAAAATGAAAACGCCAAGTTACAGCGGCGGCTTTGACAGTTTTTATTTGCGCGGGCCAGATTTGAAATATGCCGTATCGAAAATCGACGAGATAAATCTTAAAAACATTGCAAATCAAACAGGTTTACCGTACACGCACCGGCAAAACCCAAATTCCATCGACGCCGTCGTCAAGAACAGCTCTGTCGACAAAGCCGCCAGTAGCAGCCGCTCGTTTGATGGCTACAACGATATATATTGGATAGCGATATTTGCGGCTGCTATTTTGCTGGCCTTTGAAATCAGAAACATATATTTGCCTCTATGCAAACTTCAGAATATAACGCCGTCGGAGGGAGAAAATCGTGAGTAAGAATCGTCCATTTGACCTGAAAAAACTAGATTTTGAAAAAATCCGCCGAGAAAAACGCCGGAAACTGCTCCGTTATTCGTTCCCTGTTTGCGCGGTGATTCTGCTGGTTGCTATTAAATTAACAAGCTTCCCCTTGTTGTCGCTAGCAGCGCACGCCGCTTATAAAGACGGCGACAACAGCCAGGCTTCTTTTCGCTTATCGCCAATTTATACCATGAATTTGTTTGAATCTTATAAAGTATTTTTTAACGACGGGAACACTTTATATAAGCAAGCTCGCTACGACTCGGCAGAAAAACAATTCCGACAAGCCTTGCAAAAAGCGCCGAAAACGCGCGAATGCCCTGTCCGCATCAACTTGGCGCTATCAATCGAGGCGCAAGCAGACGCCCTCGCCAGCGAAAAACGCTACGACCAGGCAATCATCCGCTACGACGAAGCAAACGCCGTACTTCACGACGGCGAAGATAGTTGCGGCGTGCAATTTGCTAGCAGGACAGTCGACGCGAGCAATGACGACGGCAAAACGGCAATCGTTATTGAGCAGCGAATCCGGCAAAAGTTGGCGCAAATAAAACAACTTAGAAACGGCGACCAAGGTATTTCAGTCACCAACCCTGGCTATAAAGAAAAAGTTGACGCAGGCAACACCGACGGCAAACTTAAAGAACTGGACAAGCGATTCATCGACGCCTACAACGAACAGCGTAAATCCCAGGAAAGAAACCAGCACCTGGAAGATTACAAAGACGCCACGCCAGATCATACGAAGAGAAATTGGTGAGAAGATTATTGAAATGGGCGGTTTTGTTTGCTATACTTACTATGTAATCGAAAGATTGGCTGTTGCATCGCACATCGTAGGCAAGTTCGCAAAATTGTGACGATTTGCCGGCGAGATACGCAGCAAACATTATGCGGGTTTAGCTCAGTTGTTAGAGCGCTTCCTTGCCATGGAAGAGGCCAGGAGTTAGAGTCTCCTAACCCGCACCAATACAAAATTGCTGATATTTCGTCGCCCAAATGGGCGACCGTTTTAGTTCTATTGGTGGTAATATATGCCAAAGCTCGAACCCATTTCAAGCGTAAAAGCTGAGCCGTATAGGCTTAAACCCAACGCTCGTGGACGCACATGTCTGCTCGCCTCACCAGAAAAGCTCTTTGAATTATCTTTTTGAAATTTCTCCCGCCAATATTTTTATTTTTTAGCTGAAAAGGGTGTTTTCTGGACGGAGACGTGTCGCTTTAGCGACTGTTACTCTAGATCGCGAGCATTTGCTGAGGTGGCTCTATTTTTATGCCCTGAAGAGGAATGTTTGCCAATTCTGATGGCTCTAGTTTATGCAATCCTCCACCGTAGCTCCTTCCTCCGCTTATTAATATTTCATCCGTCAGGCATTGAACGAGAGACTTAAGTCTGCCGTTAGACTCATCTTCAAGAATAGATTTATATTCAGGCTTGATGTAAATCATTAAATAACCATTTGTGGCGATGGCTTTTGAGCGATTCAAATAAAACTTGAAAGGTGATTTACCATTTCGACTGCGCCCCATGTAACTTATAAACAAGTCAGGGCTTTTACGTTGCTCCTGTTTATACCAAGGGCTTCGATTTTTACAAATATAACCCTCGCTAATACCTTTTTCGCGCCCCTCTTGAACATAAGCATAAACATCAGGATAGGCCTTTTGCAAAATATTCTCAGCAAGATGGCAGTTAAATAAAAATAACTCTTTTTTACCAATCGGACTACCGTCATCAGCCGACTCAATAATGCGACTATTTACATATCGAGAACTTGGCAAAACTGGCTGTAAAAATTCTTTTGGTATATTTCTTTTTTTAGCCTCATCTTTTGAAATTATAAAAAACGAGTTTGATCCAGTTGCAATACCACGCTTGATGCTGAAAACATCACCAAATCGTAGAGTTGTTTCTTTTGGTTCCAGAGCACCAGCAATTAGTCTACTCCATTTTTTTCTCGAATCGAGTTGCGATTGAGAAATCGATATCGAATTGATAGGTCTATCAAGATTACTACCTTTTGTGAAAATAATGGAGTGATTTTCATCTGAAGTAGTATTCTTAAATACAATGATAGTTGATGTAACTAAGGCATCCGTAAATTGTACATCTTCAGCCCTGAATGTATGGACTCTCAAAATACTTACGCGACTTACTAGATATTCTTTAATCGCAAGTCCGTAATTCACATCAAGAAACTCCGTCGGTACCAGCCAAACACCAACCCCATCTTTGCTGAGCCATTGATGACTCAACATCATGAAATAACCATATAGACCCATAAGTTTACTTGATTTAACGCCCAGTTGTTCAAAAACAAGGCTTTGTAAGCGAGACTTGTCTTCCGATTTGATATGGTGGTGCCTGACATAAGGCGGGTTACAAACCATGAAGTTGTACTTGTTTTCATCTTTTTTTGGCGCTTTTAGTTTTGTAAAGTCGCTATTAATTACCTCAATCAGCGAATCTTTCCATAACTTAGTAGATGGCCCGAAATAGTGCGCATCAATCTCTACGCCAGTAGCTTTAGATATTATCTTCTTGAAAGCCGGAGCAATACGCTCTAGCGAATCGTAAAACGCTCCAAGCCCAAAAGCCGGATCAATGAATCCAATATCCTTATCTTCCAAATAAGATAGGCCAAGTCTGACAATCTCATCAGCTAATGCCGTTGGTGTTGCATATTGCCCCATCTGGTTGCGAAACAACTCGGTTTTCTGAGAATCTAGTTCTTTCTGCAGTTTTTCCCGTGTCTTTGTCTTCATGATTGTTATAAATCGAATAGACTAAGGTCGTCTATGCGATGCTCCCACACCCAATCAATACCTTCTGCCGCTTCGTAACCCAGATATCCAGAATCAAAATAACCACACAAGAACAAGAAGAACTTCGTCTCACTTCCATAGGTTCGTTTTAATTGCGAAAACTTTATAGCCTCCTCTTTGCGTCGTTTGTTTGTATTCGTAAAGTCACCAGCCGATTTTGCTTCCATAAGAAGCGGCATACTACCTTGCTTAGCATTCTTTGGTTGAATAACGGCATCAACCGGTATATTGATGTTTAATCCACCATCGAGCACAACTGGCACATTAAGCCTGAATGAAAACGTACCCGGTTGCATGGATGTGGGATCACTCTCATTGACGGTTCTTGCTGCCATTTTGTAGTCACGAGCTTCGAGCCACTGCCTAATAGACGCTAACTGGCGCTGTTCTTGTGCATTCCTAATAATCGGGTCAGCAACCATGCCACACAGCCGATCGGCGATAATAATTGATGCCCTGGTCTCCTCCTCTTCGGTAGGCAATTTACCAGTTGCAATCCAGGTAAAAATATCTGTATCGAGCATACTTTTGAGAGTATTGGAAATTTTTTCAAGCCCGCTTTCTAACACCTCTTTCGTCATGCGTGTTGGTATGCGTTTGTTTTTGTCGATACTATCAACGAGACTCTTCGGAGCTTGCGATAGACCAGTTAGGCGATCTCGTGCAATAGGTGGAACGGTGGACATTCGCAAAATCGGCAAGATTTCAGGATGTTCAATAATTTTCGCTGGCGATATGTCAAATAAAAAATTCGTTATTTCCAGTGCGGACGTAACACTACCAGCCGTTTGGCTTCGAGTTTTCTTGTACGCCTCGGGAGCGTAATTGACAAACCAATCGTTATAAAACAAGACTGACTTATAAACATCTTCCTTCCAGTTTGCAATATTATGTGAGTTTACAGTTTTCGCAATCATACATCTATTATTATAACAAAATCTCCCTAGAATTTTGATATAATAAGCAATAGTTATGTTGACAGAAAATAAAATTCAAATTAGAGATTTGCTGTTGTGGGATGAAAACTCCCGTCTAACCGATGACTTATTTGGAAAGAGTCAGCAAGAACTTATTGATACTTTCTTGAGCAATGAGAAGAAATTCTCAATCAAGAATCTTGCTTCAGAAATTACTAATGACGCCGACTTAATCCAATTGGAGCGACTGGTTGTGATTAGCAAGGATGGTAAGCATGTTGTTTATGAGGGTAATCGACGATTAGTCGCATACAAATGTATTGCCGACCCCTCGCTGGCTGGCAACTTTTCCGCATTTTTTGAAGGGCTGAACGTAGATAAGCATATTACCACCACAACAACTCTTGATTGTATTGTAACCGACAGTATCGATACAGCAAACCGGTATATTGAACGTAAACATTTGAAAAATAACAACGAAAAGTCGTGGGGTCAGGTTGAAAGAGACAGACATGGTGTACGTACCAAGAAGCGCGGTGATGCCAATTATAGACAGAGAGTGAAACGAGCCGCGATTGCTGATCTGGTTGATAAAATTGACCTGCCTTATCAAATGAAAAAGGACGCACTCGGTGAAGGGAGGGTAACTAATTTTTATCGCATCGTTGATAGTACCCCGGGTGCTGCGTTCTTTGGCTACGATGTTCTTGATGACGGCACGCTAGACATAAGAAACGAAGACTTGTTGCTAAAAAAGCTCAAAGTTTTCGTTTATGACTTACTGACGAATAAGCCTTCCAGCGGAGAGAGTTGGTCGCGCGCGTATAACACAATTGAAAAACAGCAGAAATATCTTAGCGCACTCGACTTTGATGACACTCGCATAGAAAACATCAATAAAGAGTTAGAGGATAGCAGAGCAACAAACCTACTTGGCGAGGAGGAGATTGAAATCACACAAAAAGGGAAGACAATATACTCTAATTCTCAGCAAAAGGTATACCCAACACTTATCAAGCCAACTGCAAAAAGGCTAAAGCTCGGCAAGCAATCCGAGAAAATTAACGAGATTCACAAAGAGTTACAAAGAGTGATTGTCAAAGACTGTCCAACAGCAACATCAATGCTGGTGCGCACTCTACTTGAAGTAACAGTACACAGGTATCTTGAATCCAGAGGTGAAAGGTTCGACGGCAACAATAATCTGATAGTTGCCGGCAACGGTTCTAATAAAGTGCAGCTGAGAGAAAAGATAAACTACATATCGGCAACATACGCCACCAACAATGCGAACGTAAGAGGTGTCATTAGCGCCTTGAACTCCCAGCTTTACACGCAGAATCTTAATCAAGTCGTACATAATATCGGTTATTTTGCTGATGAGAATAGCATTCGAAAGTTCTGGAAAAATATCGAAGTTGTATTCAACTTTCTGATTCAGGGTATAATTGAAGCAGAGGAAAATGATAAAAACACAAACCCATAGAAAACACTTATTTACCCCCCTGCGCTATCCAGGTGGCAAGACAGCTCTCTTTGCTTTCTTCGACACTGTCATAGAAAAACATGAATGGAAAGATATTACATACATAGAGCCTTATGCTGGTGGTGCTGGAGCGGCCATATCACTTCTTTTGCTTGAGAAGGTGTGTAGAATCGTTGTTAATGACTATGATCCAGCCATATATTCATTTTGGTTTTCCTTAAAGGAACATAATGCAGATTTTATTGAGCGAGTATTAAATACTCCCGTAACTGTCGAAGAGTGGGAACGACAGAAAAAAATCTATAGGGCGGTCGACACATCCGACAGGCTGTCACTTGGTTTTGCAACTTTCTTCCTTAATCGAACTAATCGCTCTGGCATTCTAAACGCAGGGCCGATTGGCGGCAAGCAGCAGCTTGGCGAATGGAAAATTGACGCTCGATACAATAAACAAAATCTCATCGAGAAAATAAAACTCATAGGACTTTATAGCGACAGACTTACTGTTCTCAATGAGGACGGCGTAGATGTTATTGAGCGTTACGCGAAAGATCCAAATAGCTTCTTCTATGTTGACCCGCCATATTTTGTAAAAGGTGCAGACCTTTACTTAAACGCCCTCAAGTTAAAGGACCATCAGAGACTCGCCGCTTCACTAAACAAGCATCACAAAGCAAAATGGATTCTGAGCTACGACAATGAAAAAGAAATCCTCGACATCTACCCCGACAGAAAATACCGGACTTTTGACCTCAGATATTCTGCTCACCACAATTCAAAAATTGGCTCCGAGTTGATGATTTTTTCTGATGCTGTCAATATGAATATAGTTGACGAAGCTTAGGTAAATCAACAAAAATGCTCCACAATCTTATTGCCGGCGATGCCAAATCCGGTTAGCGTATAAGTGCTCGACATGATGGATTGCCTGTGCGGCGGCGATTGCATCCAGGCGTTAAAGGCTACGCGGCTAGTGTGCAAGTCTGGCGGCGAAGTTTGCACCAGATTCTCGGCCGGCGCGTTGCAGACAGCCCTAGCCTTAAGCAGTCCGTGCGGAATAGTTGTGCCTGGTTTATAATGGCTAAAATAATCATTCTCTTTCATGTCATTCGCCATCCACTGTGCTGTTCGATTAAGCGGCTCGTACATCTTTAACGGTTTCAGATTTTCCTTACTACGAGCGTAATTAATCAGCTCAAGAATCTCCAAAGCATCTGGCGGGCCTATGTCATACTTTTTATCTTGGTCTGCTGGTTGCGGCTGCGGATTTGGATTTGGCTGCGGATTCGGCGCAGGCTGCTGCGAGTTACCGGGCTGCTGAGGTTGCGGAGCTGGCCGTTGGTTGTTTTTCGGCGGCGGCGAGGCTGGACTCGCCGGTGGTTGCGGGGCTGGGTTATGCTTCGGGCGTACAGGGTCAATTCTCTGTTCTTTTTGGTTTGGCTGCGGTTTTTCAGACTTCTTCTCTTGCTGGTTCGGCGTAGACTGCTTAGGTTTGGAATCTGTATTAGACTTACTACCACCAGAACTATTGCCAGAACCAGACTTAGTAGAGTTAGAACTGGAGGCTGTCTTTTGCTCCTGCTGCCGGCTGGCATTGTCCTTATTTTTTGGCGCAATGCGTACAGCAATGTATACGCCTATCCCCGCCCCGATCAGTGTTAGAATAACTAATATAATTACAAGTTTTTGTTTTTTCATACTTTGATTGTAGCAAGGAAACCGGTTATGTCAATCCGGAAGTAATGTCCTGCAAAAATAGCCAAAGCATAGTGTATAATATAGTCAGCGCGGGTATCGTATAACGGCTATTATGTATGCTTCCCAAGCATGAGACGAGGGTTCGACTCCCTCTACCCGCACCAATTCATCCAAAGCGCAAAAGCGCTTTTTCTTTTTCTCGCAAACTACAAATTTCAGTAAAATTCACATCATTAAAAAGTCTGCGATCCGTGAAAATAAAAACTTGTGAAAAAAATACCAAAACCCCTTGAAAAAACATAAGCACAGTCCTACAATAGGATAGAGATGAAGATTTTGATGCTTGGGTGGGAGTTGCCTCCGCATAATAGCGGCGGTCTTGGTGTGGCCTGTTACCAAATGTCAAAAGCGCTCGCTTCCCAGGGCGTTGATATTGATTTTGTCGTTCCTTATTCTGCCAAGCATCCAGGTATCGATTATATGAATGTGTATTCGGCGACGCCGCTGCCGCCAAATTATTACAATTTGGGCGCATATGATCACGGCACGCCGGAAGACCGGGAAAACGCTAAAGACGAGCACGGCTTATCACCAATGCGGGCAGTGCAGCGCCGTTACGGTAAGTTCGTCCGGCAATTTGTCCGCAAGCATCCGCCGGACGCCATTCACGCTCATGACTGGCTGACGATGGAGGCTGGTATTATCGCTAAGGAAAACAGCAATGCGCCGCTGATTGTGCACGTACACGCGACAGAATTTGACCGCTCGGGCGAGCAGCTTGGTAATCCGCTGGTACACGAGATTGAGCAGCACGGTTTGATGATGGCCGACCGAATCATCGCTGTTAGCCAAATCACCAAAGACATAATTGTCAAAAATTACCACATCCCGCCAGAGAAAATTGAGGTGATTTATAACGCCATTGACCTAGCTAGCCTGCCGCCGCACGAGTACGATATCGACACCTACAAATACCTTGAAGACTTGAAAAGTGACGGTTACACGATTGTCGGCACATTGACGCGGCTGACAGTACAGAAAGGACTAACCTACTTCGTGCGCGCCGCTTCGGCAGCATTGAGCAAGTACGATAAAATCGCTTTCGTCTTATCAGGCAGCGGCGAGCAGCGAGACGAGCTTATTACGCTAGCAGCCAGCCTGGGGATTAGCGATAAAGTGATTTTTACCGGATTCGTCCGCGGCAAGCAATGGCGCGATATATACCATCTGATCGACGTATTTGTGATGAGTTCGGTGTCTGAACCGTTTGGTCTAACCGCATTGGAGGCGGCTCATCATGACACTGCGCTATTAATTAGCCGCCAATCCGGAGTTGGCGAAGTGTTAAATAATATTATGCGGTTTGATTATTGGGACGTTAACCGCCTGGCTGATGAGATTGTTAATATCGCCCAATCTGCAGCATTACGAGAGACGCTGAAGAAAAATGTGAAAGATGAATACGCGAAGATTTCCTGGCAAGATGCAGCGCGCCAGTGTTTAAAGTTGTATAAAATTTCATTATCCAAAGGAGTAATTTCATGAACGACAGGCGCGGCATAACGCTTTACCTTCATGTCCATCAGCCATGGCGGCTACGGCAATACAGTGTTTTCGACACGGCGCAGCGGCACGACTATTTTTCAGACGGCCACAATCCAGCCCAGAACAACCAGCAAATTTTCCATAAAATTGCCCGCAAATCATACCTGCCGATGAATGCGCTGCTGCAAAAAATGCTGCGCAAATATCCTGACTTTAAGCTATCTCTCAGTATCAGCGGCACATTCCTGGAACAGGCACAACAGTTCAATCCTGAAGTTTTAGAAAGCTTCAAGCGGCTAGTTGCTACAGGCCGCGTGGAGATATTATCAAGTCCGTACCATCACAGTTTGGCGTTCTTTTATTCTTTGCAGGAGTTTGAGACTCAGATTGAATTACACCGCCAGGCTATCCGCCGAATTTTTGGCGTGGAAACGCGCGTTTTAGCAAATACAGAGTTAGCGTATAATGATCAGCTAGCCAAATGGGCAGAGAATCACAATTTCAGCGGCGTATTGGCGGAAGGCTGGGATCCAATTCTGGATTGGCGCAGCCCGAATTACGTATACCGCCCGAGCGGCACAGAAAAGATTGGTTTGCTTCTGAAAAATTATTGCTTAAGCGACGACTTGGCGTTCCGCTTTAGCAATCGAAATTGGAACGGCTGGCCGCTGACAGCAGAAAAGTTTAATGCTTGGGCGATGGATTCGCTGCAGCACGCGCCGCTGCTTAACCTATTCATGGATTATGAAACATTTGGCGAACATCAGTGGTCGGAGACAGGTATTTTTGACTTCTTTGAGAGTTTCGTCGGCTGCTGGCTGAATAATCCTGACAATACATTTTATACCGTTAGCGAGGCGTTATCTGCGCAGCGTCCAGTCGGCGAAATCAGCATGCCGTCGCCAGTCACTTGGGCTGACAGCGAGCGCGATTTGACAGCTTGGAATGGCAATGATTTGCAGTCGGAAGCTTTGCGGTATTTGTATGACTTAGAAAGCAGCATACTATCCAGCGGTGACAAATCGCTAATTAGCGACTGGAGAAGGCTGCAGACGTCAGACCATCTGTATTATATGTGCACCAAATGGTTCACCGATGGCGACGTTCATGCATATTTTAGTCCGTACGATTCGCCGTACGACGCCTTTTTATACTACATGAACGCTATTCGCGATGTTCGCTGGCGATTATCGCGGCAGATACAAACTTAAACTAATAATTCGCAATCCACCTACTTGTTGCCTAAACTGCTGCTGGGTTGTTTGTTTTTCAAATACCAGAAATTTATTCTACATAGAAAAGCTCCTTGCCATAAAACATTCGGCAAGGAGCTTATTTCCGTAAATAAGCGGCAGCTGTTAGCCTTTGCGGGCTTTGACTTCGTTACGGCCAAGGTTTTTCTTCGTCTGAACGTAAGTCACGTGTTTTCTCTTAATCGGGTCGTATTTGCGCAGCGTCAAATTACCCTGCCCTTTATTAGTACGATTCTGCGTATTGATAGTAGTATAGTAAGTCCGGTGTTTGCTTGAATTGCTCACCAAACCAATCAACTTTCGTTTCGTATTCTTCTTTGCCATCTCTTTACTCGTTAAGTTTTATAAAAATTCTTAACTAATTATAGCATGCATATACGGAAAATACTAGACATTTAGCACAACTCAAACTAACTCTATTAGAAAACCTATAGTACATTGACTACTTGACACGCCTTGCAATGTACCAATATAATACCAGGTATGAACGGAGAGCAACAAATTTTTCGTAACCATGATGTTCCTCACATAGTAGGGGAATTATCGCTCGCCTCAAAAGCTCTTGATATTTTACGAAATCCAAATGAAAGGGAAGTTCTGTCAATTAGCAATGATTCTAGTTTCCACTCTGCCATAGAGGCTTTGGATAAAAAAGGAATAAGAATAAGCCGCCGCTACGATTATGACCCTAAATCTGGCAAATATACCTGCAATATACGCACTCTGTTGTTTTTACCCCACGAAACATGCGAATACAGTGATGTATGTTGTTGTTATTCAAGTTGTCGCCAAACACAGAACATATGAGAGACGAGCCTAGCTACTTGACTGCTGAAGATCTTGTTTTTGGACACAATTGTCTTTACGGTGGTTTTATTAACGAAAAAGGCGTCCAATGGATGCGTTTTTTCGATAGCGGCAAACGTGTAGCAATTACTGAAATTACTGAACACATCGGGAAAGACAAAGAAGACAAAGAAGATCTTAATCTTGATTTAGCTAAATTTTTGAATTCCCGTACCGACGAAACAGAATCTTAGTACCACCGCGCAATTTCATCCATCATTCGCCGCGTTTGCAGGTGCGGTTTCTTATTACCGTAACCCAGCGCCAGCATCACCACCGGCAGTTCTTTCTCGCAGTCAATCAGCTTAACGTCTTCCAGGATTTCTGCAAGTTTATCAATCGAGAATCCTTCCATGGCGCACGAATCAATCCCCCGCTCCGCTGCCGTCATCATAGCAAACCCCAGAGCAATATACGCTTGATGCGCCGCCCATTGATGAAGCTTGTCATCGTCGCCCAGAATCTTAAAATCAGTCTTCGCCCATTTTTTCCAAAACGTTTTATAGCCAGTCCTAACAATTGCGTTCATCTGCGCCACATCGCGCAGCATATGGTCAATATGCCCGTCCTTTCGCGTCAATTCCTGTCCGGTTTTGGCGGTAAAAATCAACAGATGGCTAGCGGTAAACCTCGCAGCGTTAACGCCGGCAGCTCTTTCAATCCTTTTACGAAGATCGGCGTCTTGCGCCACGATAACATTAAACGGCTCAAACCCGTACGATGTCGGCGCCAGGCGAATCGCTTCTAAGATTAGCTCAACATCTTCATCGCTAATTTTCTTTTTCGGGTCGAAACTTTTTATCGCCCGCCGAAATTTTAGCGCCGATTCTATGTCTTTAACCGCAATATTTGGCTTGTCCATAATTCCTCCGTCTATTTGTAATTATTATACCTTATGCTTATTTGACAGCCAAATTTACCCCGGGAAACATTCTTAAAAATTGCTAATTACTCAACTGCAGCGTATGCTTGCATTCCGGATAATTAGTGCAGCCTAAGAACTCGCCATACTTACCGCGGCGGCGCACCAAAAAGCCGCTTCGGCATGACGAGCATAAGATTGGCTTACTTAAAATTTCGACATTATTATACGACTGGCTGCAATGCGGATAATGCGAGCAACCAACGAAGCTCTTGCCGGTTTGGCTATTCTGGCGAATAATCAGCCTGCCGGTTTTACACCACGGACAACTAACCAATTCCGATTCGCCGTAACGTCCTTGGATTAGATAATTGGAATACCGTTTAATCTCCTTGGTAAACAGCGATTCATTTTCCAGTGTTAATAGATAGACCTTATTCTTCGTCCTAGTAAGCGCCACATAAAACAAACGTCTTTCCTCGGCGAAACGGCAAGCCTCCGGCGCGCTCAGCAGCAGCGATATAATCGGATCATCGGTTAGTTTATTTGGGAAACCATACAAGTCGTTTTTCAAATTTAGGACGATCACATTGTCCGCCTCCAGACCCTTGGATTTATGCGCAGTAATAAATGTAATATTAACACCTTCAAGCCCAGCTATATTTAATTCGCCAGTAGCCTCGTTATATTTTTTCACTTTTTTTCTGAGCTGGTTTTTAATAACTTTTCCCTTGTTATCCCTCTGGCAAATCACATAATCCAGGTCAAAGCTATGCCGGCCCAACAGTAAAATATGCTGACCTACGCCGCATTCGGCAACAGTTTGGTGAATTTGATCGACCAGCACCGCAAAAGCATTATTCTGATCATACGCCATAAACTCCACCGGGCAATTCAGCTGCTTGGAAGATTTAGGATTCTTAGCCAGCTGCTGCGGATTTTGCTGGATGAATTTGGCAGAAATATCGATCAGCTGCTGTGAGTTGCGGTAAGTTCTTTCAATAAATAACTTTTCATGCTCGCCAACAAACTTGCCAAAATCACTGAATAGCGAAATATCGCTGCCCGTAAACCGATAAATTGATTGCCAGTCATCACCGACGCAAACCAACCGCGCACCCGAGCGCTGGCGAACTTCCGTAATCAACTTGAACCTAGCCGCCGAAATATCCTGATATTCATCAATGATGATATAGTCATACGCTTTGGCGGCGCCCTTTTGCTGCACCAGATTAGCAGCTTGATTAATCATGTCGTTAAAATCAATCTCGCCGCGCGCTGATAAAACAGCGTTATACTTCTCGATAATCGGCACCGCGAAATCTAAAAACAGCTGCCGGCGAGCGTTCAGAAATTGATTGTCGGTTTCGCTGTCTTCCATAAATTTTCGCAAACCATTGGCGGCTAGTCCCCGCGATTTGCTCAAATTGACAAAACTAGTAATTAAGCTAATAATCTCCGCTCCGAACGACGAATCCTGCTTGATAATTTTATGGTAAACCTCCTGCTCGCTCAGCGGCTGAAAGGTAACGCCCGATTTATCCAACATTTCCCGCAGTTTATCCAGCAAAACATTATCGCGATTATACCACGAGTACGTCTCTAAAAGTTTGGTTCGGTACAGATGGTGCTTGGCGCGTTTTTTATGTATAGATTTCAAATATTGCTTTTCCTGAAACTCCGATAGCCATTTGGCGCGCCCATGCTTATCAATACCGAAATGCTCCAGCCAAATATCATAATCCGCCAGATAAAAATCCGGCCGGTACATATGATCGCCGTGCGGATACGGTTTTTCATATTCATAGTTCACGCCGTTTAAGAATAAGAAATTAGCAATCATCAGCTCCTCGACGCTTTTAACGCGCTCGCCAGAAAATGTGTCAAGTTTGTTTTTACTAATCCGCCGGCTGCCGGAAGTATTGGCATAATATTTCGACTTTAACGTCTCAAAATCTATGCCGTTTTTAATATCAAGCTTCTCGCCAAGCGAATCAAACGCGTCATTTTCCTCGGGAATATTCAGATAGCAAGCCATAAATTGCACAAATGATTTAAGCGCAGAATCATGATGTAAAATATCATTTTTCAAAAATTGCTTGATAGTTTGGTGTAACAAATTCTCGTTAGCGACGGCCGGCGGATTCTTCTGAAAATGCTTGATATAGTCATAGCCCAGTTTATGAAAGGTTGTCGCCTTGGTTTTCAGACCCAAATTACGCAGCCGCTGATTTAATTCCTCGACAGTCTTGCGAGTAAACGATAGCAGCAGGATTTTTGACGGATCGATATTTCTTTTCTCGACCAGATATTTTACTTTCCCTAAAATCGTCAACGTCTTTCCAGAGCCAGCTCCAGCGATAATTAAATTAGAATATTCATCGGTGATGATTGCCTGGCGCTGCTGATCATCCAGCGATTTGCCCTCGATATTATCAAAGAAATCGCGGTTTAATTGTTTTTGCGCAGCGACGTATTCCCGGTTATAGTTTTTAATAAACTCAGCAAAATTTTCATACGTATCGTTAAAACGGCGAACGCGCGGCTGTTTTTTATAAAATTTGGACTTGCCCCGGAAAAAATCGCTAGTCTCCTGGTATTTTTTCAGAATTTCATCGCGTTTTTTCCATGTTACATAATCATTGAAATGCGCAATTTGCTCTAAAAAACCATCAATTTTATGCAGGTTTTTTAGAAAAATTTTATTGTTATATTTTTCAGTTTCCCGCGCTTTGTGAATTTGGAAAAGTTTAATCACAACAAAAACAGCAGTAAGGAGCAAGAGTACTGCCGCTGCTACAATCATCGTCAGCCTGCTTGTTTATTTTTTAATATAACGGCTTGCTGCTCGGGCGTAAATCGCCGCGATTCGCGCATTTTTTGGTAAGCTTTGTTGCGCGTCCAAGCGTCGATGTGTCCGTTTTCTAGTTCAGCCAGCGTCAGCTCAAAGAAATTCACTGCCGCTGTAGCGTACAGCCAGGCCAGCGCCATTTTGACGTAATAGCCATCGTGTTTAATCCCCCGCAGCGCCGCGAAAACCTGGTCAATATGTGCTTCATCCAGGAAATTAGTCATCAAAGAAATTATGCCGTAGCGCACTGTAAATTCAGCCTCGCTCTGCAAGCATTCCAGCGCAAAATCCCGCCACACTTCACCGGCAAAGCGCCGCTTTTTCTCGACAAATATATCAATGTGCGCCCACGAATCAACGTGCGGCAGGTATTGCTTGGTTAGGTCAATCGTTGTTTGATCATCAAGCCGAGCATGCGTGATCAGCAGCCCGCATAGCAGCACGTAGTCAAATGATTCATTTTGTGCCGTTAATAATTCGCTAATGTCCGCCGCGCTCATATCAGGCGCCAACCTCCTCGCCAACCGCCGCAAATCCGGCACGCGTACGCCGATGACCGGCAGCTTGGTGTTGACGATGCGCTGGTTAAAGGCGGCGTAGGATTCGTTGCCTTGGGCGAGGTTCGTCAATTGAGCTGTGACGCGATCGTGCATATTTACAACTCCTCTCCGCATAATTCTGCGGCTGCCCGAACCGTCTCATCTAGTGTTGTATAAATTACAGCGCGAGGTAATTCCAAATGAACCTGCGTTTCAATATCAAAACGGCGACTATAGTCTGGATCTACGCCGACAACTATATTAGACTTACGCGCCAGTTCTTTGCCAAGCTCCAAAAAAGTAATAATCGTCTCGGCGTTAGGAAACCAAAACAATACAACTTTGGCAGACTTCAGGTTTTCAAATTCCCAAACAATTTGCTGGCGCGCCGTCTTGCCAATAGCGGAAATAATCTCATCGCGGCGCGGATTAGCGACGATCAAATCAGTACCAGCTAGCATTTCGAGCGCTTCTTTTTGCCAATTCGGACTATACGTCACCCCGCCCGCTAGGAAAATATCTGGGATCAGGTCTTGATTAGATGAAATTGGAGTTTTTATAATCATTGCAAAGTTAAATCAAACGTTGTAATAGAGCAATTCTTTCAAATTCTCTACCTTCTATTCTAGCAAATCTCCAGACATAAAACTAATTAAACTGCTCTTAGGCGGAATTATTGAGCGCACAAATAACGCTGCACATTTACGATAACTTCACGATCATGAAAATGATATAATACTACCACGAATGGAAATATTAATAATTGTACTAGCGATAATCATGCTGCTCGTAATCGCCGGCAGACGTAAACCGGCGGAATCTGCGCGCATTATCAACGACCAGGACGAGCAGAAAAAACAAGAAGAAACCGACGAGCTAATCACGGTAATTTTACCGACGATAGATAATGATAAGTAGAATACAGGTTTAAAATGCGGTGTTTTTACTATAGGAGACTATGCAAATTGCTGCGTCATTAGCCAAGGCAAATCTATGCAGTTTTTCTCGATTTATTGCGTGCAGCTAAAAGCTTACCTGCAAGCTCTAGTGCTCGGTCGGATTGAGAATAGTGATTAAAAAAGCACTTTCTATTTTACCATTAGTATTTTCTCAATATCTTTAGAAATAGTTTCATAGCTTATTTAGCCCCTATTTTTACCCAAAAGCCAATCAACTACATTAATTTTTTTCACGCCATCAAACTCCTCTGGCACTAAATCCATAGTCAATAGCATCTTTGTATAGTTGTCTTTGATCTTCTTAAATGGCAAAAGCTCCCTTTCTAAAGTTTCAGGGCGATCATTCACTTGATAGGCTACTTGATAATAAATTCGCTCGCCATTCATTTTCTGGACAATAAAGTCAACTTCGCTTTCTTGTGTTTTACCAACAAAAATCTCGCCCTCATTCCTGCGCAAAAGTTCTAGATAAACAATATTTTCCAAGCGATGTCCGATGTCAGATTTTGGCGAATTGCTTAGTAGAATATTGCGCAATCCTAGATCAACTGCGTAATATTTATCGTTAGTAGTTAACAGTTTTTTACCTTTAATATCATAACGGCTAACAGGATAAATCAAATAGGATTTTGTTAAGTACTTAAGATAATTGATTACCGTTCCATGAAAAATTGAGTTACTTCCCATTTTCAGAGCGTTGCTGATATTACGCGCAGAAAGCGGACTGCCTATGTTGTCAAACACAAACTTTATTACTCGCTCGAAATCGACTTCGTTCCGAATTTCATATCGCTTAGCGATGTCTTTACCGACAATCGTCTCATAAATATCTCTTAGATAATTATTGCTTAATTTTTCATTAACTTTTGAAAGCGTTATAACTTCAGGAAAAGCACTATTCGCCATATATTTCTCAAATAGACGATCTTCATTTTGCTCGTCTGGAAACATTTGAACATATTCTTTAAACGAGAATGGCAACATATGGATTGAGATGTAGCGACCAGTCAATAAAGTAGCAAGTTCGCCAGAAAGCAAGAAAGCATTCGATCCAGTAATATAAAGATCTATATTATCTTTTATAAATAACCCGTCAACTAACTTTTCAAACTCAGGGACGTTTTGAATTTCGTCGAGAAAAATATAATTTTGGACGCCAGTCGCTAACTTGGCAGAAATTTTTTCATAAATACTTCGCCAATTTAAATCTTGGTTTAGGTCTGGATCTTCAAAATTATAACTTTGGATTTGTTTTGTTTTTACGCCCTGTAATTTCAAATCATCTCGAAAGATCTCTAAAAGCGTAGATTTCCCGCTGCGGCGAATGCCGGTTATGACCTTAATCACTTTTTGGTCTTTCAAAAGTTTTAATTGATCTAAATATTCTTTACGTATTATTTTATCATTCACAACATCTCCAGTATACACCAAAAACTTCCAAAATACATTTTTGGTGGATAGGGTTTATTTTAAGACTGTTTTTGGGTGATACAAAAAATCTTTAGGTTTTGCTCAGAAGCTACGCTTTTTTGTGCATATACGGCAAGTTACTTTATACTACACCATAAAAAGCGGCGTACGTTGCGCCACGGTTTCTGAAAAAGACTCTAATTTGGAGCCACGATCGGGGCTTGAACCCGAGACCTCATCCTTACCATGGATGCGCTCTACCAGCTGAGCTATCGCGGCATAATCATCAGATAATCGCTCGTTTCTGCAACTAAAAGAGCCACTATCCGACTGCTTGATTCTAGCATATTAGACAGTTATTTAGCAACTAGCGCTTAGCCGTCTTAGATTTTGCTTTAGATTTGGTTTGGCTGACCTTTGGCAGCCTCGGCGTTATGAAAGTATCAATCAATCCCCAGGCGATGCCGTTGACTAAAAATGTAACCGCTAATATACCCGAAAAAGACGCCGCCAGATGTGCCGAGGAAACGCTAAATAACGTTGATAATCCCGCGACCACCAGCCCGATAATTGCCAAAATTAAATATGCCTGCTGCAACTTCAACCGCTGGTTCTTTTCGCTGTTCCAGACGGTAAATATTTGTTTTAATAATTCTAACATGTTTCAATTATAGCACGCAAAGATAAAAATGTCAATAGAAACAGTCTTCTAAGGCATTCTGAACGCAATTCACGCCATCTCAATACGATCACCTGCAACCAGAAATTTTTACATTTAACTTGTCGCCCAATCCTACTCCACCACCAAATCTGTCACACTATCAACAGTCTGTATATCATCTCTTCCTTTCTAATATTATTAACTTATTTTACAAGAGAGGAATGTCTGCAGACTGTTTGAAGTTGGGCAGAAAATCTTTGCAAGTTGATTAGCTAAAGACGCGACGATGGTCGAGCGCTCCTGGGAATAGTACGGTAATCTTCAACCAGATTGAGAGCTATCAAAAAGTCGTTAAACTCCTCGTCGCTCATTTTAGCAAAGTCTGACGGATCTACCTCGTCGGGGTGCATCGTCCTGTAGCGAGTGGCGGGGTAGCCATATTTAGTTTTTCCAGCCATAAATTTAAGCATTTCTGTTTCGCTCATAGGTTTTTTATCCTGCGCGAGCTCTTCGCCCCCCCCATTGCCAGTAGCTTTGAAGTGTTCTTTAGTCATATAACCTCATTATACATTAATCGTCTCTATCGACCAAAATTTGGTGATTTTCTGTTTTATTTACAGGATCGTAAGGATGTGCATGTTATTCTTGAGTATCTAATAAACCCGCGCCACGAATCTTTCCGTAGGCAAGTACACCAGGTATACGCTGATACAATGATTTCGTTACTTAATATACAAGAAAAAGCCGCTCTTGCAAGCGACGATTTTCCGAAAAATTATTCCTTGGTGCTGGAAGTAGGACTCGAACCTACGAAGCCTTACGGCGGGAGATTTACAGTCTCCTGTGATTGCCACTACACGATTCCAGCGTATCATGGAGCCGATTCTCGGACTCGAACCGAGGACCTGCTGTTTACAAAACAGCTGCTCTAACCAGCTGAGCTAAATCGGCAACCTCTATGATTCTAGCAATTTTCAGCGCTACTGGCAAGAGTTATTCAGGTTTAGATGAACCCGCCGCAGCTTTTTCCTTGCCAGCCAGCCAGATTTTTAGTACAATCATAAGGTAAGTTTGTGGCTCTTTAGCTCAGTTGGTAGAGCAGAGGCCTGAAGAGCCTTGTGTCCCCAGTTCAAGTCTGGGAGGAGCCACCAATTTGTTTTTTGTATTGATGTTTACTGCCAATTTTTGTCCGACCAGTTATTACCCGCGCGTGATTTTAGTTTTTATCGTTTATCTTACTCAATAGCCCGCCGTAGTTATACGGCGTGAATTTGTCATTGATAAAGATTGGATAGGCCGGAGTTTTTACTCCCATTTTCTCTGCCAAATTCTGATCAATAGGCTGGAATACTCGTAGGTTTGCCTGATCAAGGTTTAACCTTGTTTTATCCTCCAGGGTTATCCGATATACAAAGCGAAACTTCTCCACCCCTGAGACCGCCCGGCAATCAGCAATTTTCTTTTCAGCAAGCATTTGCAGCTTCTGGCGCCAGACTTTCACATCGTTCAACCTGCTCTGCACGCTAATTTCTATCGACACGCAATTAAGCGCATACTTATTTATACAATCATAATCAGCCACAATCACCCGCGGCAAACCCAGCAACCATGACGCGCCCAGCAACTCTTCATTTGCACCCTCCCCGACAAACGTACAATCATTATCCGGACAAAACGTATTGTGAAAGTCAAAAACAATATCATAGTCTTTGCACATTTCCAGTAGCTTAACCGGGCGCTGCTGCTCGTATATGCCGCTTGATTTCACGCCGGGAAATGACCGGTTCAAGTCTTGTTCGACGAAACGCTTATTTATTTTTATAGCTTCCTCATTCGCCAGTACGCTGTCAATATTTTCCAGCGGATTTTCCTGTAAACTCTTGACCAGATCAATGCCCAGCATTTCATTCCCGTGCATGCCGCCGATTACTAATATTTTCATATTCTTATCCTCCTTATTTATTATTTTTTACCGAGATAGATCAATTGATACAAAATTCCGCCAATCAGGAACATCAGATTTGGCTTTATCAATGGTCGCATCATCGCCAAAATCCCTCATGGCCGCGCGCGTCATCGCTGGCGCAATAGTCCGATAAGCCACCTTCGTCTGATCTAGGCGATCGGAAAACCCGTATACCATTGAGCGGAAATTCACTAGATTGTTACGTCTCGAAATCTGGCGATTAGCAAAAACTTCGTCCAGCCATAATATCTCTGGGTTAGGAGCAGCGGTTGACGCATACTTCCGCTTAAGCCACGCTGCCATTTCCAGCGACCTAGGATATTTTTCCGCCGCAATCTGTATTGGATCAGCCGTCCAAGCAACCGCTGCCAACGCTAATCCCGCTGGCGTCTCCTCGATATACCAACACACTGGGTGCGTCTCGCCGATAGTATCAAATCTCTCGGTCAATTCCTGCTCTGTATATGCTTCGTCTCCAGTCGTGCTGCCGCAAGCTTGACATATATCACCAGGATTTTGACGAGAATAACCTGACGAGCAGCCGCCGCATTTACTTACCTCATACCAAGGCTCTGCCGCGAACGCCGCTTGATACGCGGGAATAATCGCGTCATATTTCTCCCTAGCCTCATCTGGCGCAGCGAACCTCACTGTTCTTATTTCACCCATAAATATCTCCAAAAATTAACTAAATTAACTGTCAAAAAATCAAAACGCCAGCGTCGCGCCGGCATTTGTTTGGATTTATTCGCAAACTACTCAGCGCGAGCTGGCCAAACGTGCGAATGATGCTTGAAGACGTTTTTATAGCCGCCAGTACCGTTTTGCATCCAGTCGCTAATCCGAGCAACCGTACGGCTACTGAGCTTCGTCGCTGCAATGATGTCGGTGTATTTTTCGCCTTTTGATAACATTTTGGCAGCTTGTAGGCGCGCGCCAACTTCGACAATCTCCTTCTGAGTCATGACATCGCGAAGAAACGCTCGCATTTCATTAGGGTCACTTATACTAGCAAGAACATCCGCCAGCTGACGCGACTGTTCATCTTTCCAAATATCGTTCTTGCCATTCATATTTTCAGTTTACCAAAGTAAAGTAGGAATGTCAATAATCTTCATATCACCATCTAAAAACTGGAATTTTGTTCTCATCTCGCTTATACTTAAACCATGAAAACTTGGCAAGATGTCGCTTCTCTGTATCAGATTTATCCGCGCAGCTTCCGGGATACCAATGGCGATGGAATTGGCGATTTGAATGGCATTACCGAAAAGCTGGACTATTTGGCGTGGCTGGGCGTTGACGCGATTTGGATTTCGCCGTTTTTCCTCTCGCCGCTGACTGATTTTGGCTACGATATCGCTGACTATCGGAAAATCGATCCGACATTTGGAGATCTGGAGGATTTTCAAAAATTACTAGAAAAAGCCCACAGTCTCGACATCAAAGTCATGATCGACCTCGTTCCCTGCCATACGTCCGATCAGCATCCGTGGTTTCAGGAGGCTCGGTCGTCGCGTAATAATCCCAAGCGTGATTATTACGTCTGGCGCGACGGACAGGATGGCAAGGAGCCTAACAATTGGCGCAGTCTGTCAGGCGGCAGTTCATGGGAGTTTGATGAGCAGACCAATCAATTTTATCTCCATTCGTTCCTGAAAACACAGCCAGATTTGAATTGGGACAATCCGGCGGTTCGCGATGAAATGAAAAACGTGATGCGATTTTGGTTTGATATGGGCGTAGACGGTATGCGGGTTGACGCGATTTGGGGCATTTCTAAAGATCCGGAATTTGGTGACGATTCACCAAATCCTGATTTCAACGGCGATCCTGAAGCCTACGGCGCGTTCATTCACGACCACTGTAAAATGGGGCCGCATTTTCAAGAATATTTGCGTGAGCTGGCATCAGTTTGTGATGAATATGATGACAAGCAGATGGTGTTTGAATTCTATCCGGACGAGAGGTTGGGTGATATTTACCAGCAGTACCACCAAGTGCTGACCGCCCATCCAAAGGCGTCGGCATTTTTCATGGAATATCGCCAGGACGAGTGGCACGCGGAACATACTGGGCAGAAGATTGAGAATTATCTGCAGGCGGCAGATTCAGCCAGGCCGTTTTTTTGCGTTGGCAATCACGATCAGCCGCGCGTTGCCTCGCGGCTCGGGACAGAGCGAGCGCGGGCCTTGCATTTTCTTAATCTACTCACGCCGGGCATTAGCGTGATGTACTATGGTGATGAGATTGGCATGACCAATGGCGAATTGACTACTGAGGATATTCAGGACAATTTCAGTCCCGCCAATTCCGTCATCGACAGCCGCGACCTGGAGCGTACGCCGATGCAATGGGATGACACGCGGTTCGCTGGATTCTCAGAAGTAAAACCGTGGTTACCAGTGAATAAAAACCGAACATTTGTTAATGTTAACAGCGAGAAAAGCTCGCCCATGTCAATGCTAAATTTACACAGAGCTTTACTACGATTACGCCAAGAATTCCCAATTATTAAAAACGGTACACTGGACACCGTAAACGACACTGGCAATGGGTTTATTCTGGGTATTAAACGCGAGCTAGGCAGAGAACGCGCTTATATTTTTATCAATTTCGCTGACGCACCGCAAAGTTTTTCCATCCCAGAAAACGGCAGAATCCTCGCCTCTACTCATCCGCAATATCTACTCCTAGGAAAAGACAGACAAATGACGATTCCTGGTTATTGCGGAGTAATATTGATAGTTGGAAGCTAGTTTTTACGAAACAGCGTTAATACCTTCCAGCGCGTAGGCGGTATCTTCCCAGCCTCGCACCTCGATAGAATCGACGCCCATTTGTTTGACCGGAAAATCATTGCCGCCTTCTTGTAATTTGTCGCCAAAGAACAGCGCCTCATCCTTCGACCAGCCGTTCAGCTCAAGCAGCTTACCAATGCCATACGCCTTATCAATTCCTGGCAGCGTAATATCAGTGCTGGTCGTACCGCCAATCCTCACCTCAAGACCAGGCAACTTCTCTGCCACTTTATCGCGATACACCGGGCGAATATCTTTATACTTTTCCGCCCAGGCATACTTATCCTCTGGCGTTGCCTGCTGACCCAGTGCCGACATAGTAATCTGGCTGTGGCGATCCTCAATAATTTCGCCCGCAGGATTATCACACCAAATGCCCATCTCCCTGGCAACCTCTTCCAGCGCCGTAGTTATCTGAGTTTTTTGTTCATCAGATAAATCGTTCGCATATTGAATATTCCATTCATTATCAGCAGCATCAAATCGATAATACCTAGTGCCGCAAGTCGGCATCGCATGAAATCTTTGGAGCAATTCAGGCTGGACATTAAGCCGATCAATCACCTGCTTTTTAATCTGCTGGAATGTGCCGCCCGTAATGACGCAGACATCATAATTTTCAAGCAACCGGCTGAGAATACCAGCCATGCGATCGCTAATTGGCGACTTGGTAATAGCTAAAGTGTCGTCCAGATCAAACCCGATAATTTTCTTCATTATTCGTCTCCCTCCATGATTAGCACAAATGTATTTTTACCCTTTTTCAGCAGCGATGCGGTGTTCACGGCTTGGTCTTCGGTCAGTTTTTCGCCGTTGAGACTGATGGCGCCAGATTTTAGCAGGCGTTTTGCCTCGCCGTTGGAGCTGACCGCACCAGAAACCACCAACGCTTCAATCACGCCGACGCCGACATCAACGCGCGGAATTTCTTTAGCCAAAGCATCCAGATCGTCGTCCGACAATTGCCAGAAATCACCGCCGCCAAACAACACCTCCGTCACCCGCTCCACTGATTCGCGTCGATTGACGCCATGGACGATGTCGGTGACTTCACGCGCCAAGACTTTTTGGGCTGAGCGGGCGCCTGGATTAACCGCATGGTTTTCAGCAATAGCTTCAATCGATTCGCGATCCAGCGTAGTGTACATCTTCATATAGTCAATCACACCATCATCATCAACGTTCAGCCAGAATTGATAGAATTTGTAAACGCTGGTTTTATTTTCGTCAAGCCAAATTGCACCGCCCTCAGACTTGCCAAACTTACGGCCAGTTGCTTTGTTGATAACCAGCGGCACCGAGTAAACGTGCGCTTCACTGCCCTCTAGTTTGCGGATAAGACTAACGCCAGTCGTCGAGTTTCCCCACTGATCAGCACCACACACCTGCAGCGTAACACCGTGCTCTCGGAATAGGTGTAAAAAGTCATAGCCCTGTATTAATGAGTAGCTAAATTCAGCATAGCTGATACCGCTGCCGCCCTCGCCGATGCGCGCTTGGACAAACTCGCGATCAAGCAGCTGCGTCATTGACATATATTTACCAACTTTATATAAGAAATCAATGTAGTTTATATTACGGAACCAATCAGCATTATTAACCAGATGAAAATCACGCCCCTCAAAAACGCGCCTGTACTGCGCCGAAATACATTCCACATTATGCGCTACCGTATCAGCATTGCGAATTTCACGCTCGTCTTTCCTGCCATCCGGGTCGCCAATCATGCCAGTCGCCCCGCCTACCAGCAGATAAGCTTCGTGGCCATATTCCATAAATAGCCGCACCATCATTGCTGCTGCTAAATTACCAATCTGCATACTATCAGCGCTTGGGTCAACGCCAAAATAGAATTTGCGCGGCGTATCAACTTTGCTAATATCGTCGAATGTCATTTGATTGACAAATCCGCGCCACTGTAATTCCTCTGATAACTTCATATCACTCCTTTTCTAATGATTAGTATAGCAATTTTATGATTGAAGCGAAACATAGGCGTGATATAATAGGATTGTGAAGAGGAAAACAACGACTAGCGCCGCTGGACACGGCTCGGATAATAAGAAATCTCCGGCAAAGCGGATGAATGTATATGCTAATTTGGCGCAAAAACGCCGGACAAAAAAAGATAAAAAATCCCGCGAGCGCGCTGAGTATTTAGCGACGCTGCCAAAACACCCCGTCAAGAGATTTTTTTACCGGCTTCATCCGAAACGAGTCGCTAAGTATTGGTTTTCTAAGCGCGGCGCGTTGATGGCGTTGAAAATCCTCGGCGTTAGCGTACTGGCAGCACTCTTGCTAATTGGCGGCTTGTTCGCCTACTTCCGCAAGGACTTGGACAGAATTCGGCCGGGCGAACTTGCCAAGCGCGTCCAAACTACAGTCACTAAATATTACGACCGTAATAACGTGTTGTTATGGGAAGATAAAGGAACCGGTAATTATCATCTGGTAGTTGAATCAAATCAGATTAGCGATTATCTTAAAAAAGCAACGGTAGCGATTGAGGATAGAGATTTTTACAAACACCACGGTATCAGCATCTCTGGATTGATGCGCGCCACGTTCAGCACAGCATCCGGCCGGCAGGTGCAAGGCGGCTCGACATTGACGCAGCAGCTAGTTAAGCAGGTATTTTTCCCGCCAGAAGAAGCGAATAAACGCGGCTTGAGCGGTATCCCTCGTAAAATTAAAGAGATTATCCTGGCTGTTGAAGTTGAGCGGATGTACAATAAAGATCAGATTTTGTCGCTTTATCTTAACGAGTCGCCGTATGGCGGACGCAGAAACGGCGCTGAATCGGCAGCCCAGACATACTTTGGTAAAAAAGCTAAGGATTTGACGCTAGCAGAGGCGGCTTTGATCGCTAGTATCCCGCAAAATCCGCCTTTTTACAATCCATACAACACAGCCGGAAATAAAGCGCTTATCGCTCGCCAGCACACTGTCCTAGACTATATGGCCGAACAAGGGTTTATTTCAAGCAACGAAGCCAAAGAAGCCAAAGCCATTGACATTATCAGCACAATCAAACCGCAAACCGAGCAGCTAGAAGGTATTAAGGCGCCGCATTTCATACTAATGGTCAGAAATCGGCTCAGCAAAGAACTCGGCGAGGCAGTTGTGGGCCGCGGCGGCCTGACAGTGAAAACAACGCTGGATTGGCGTATCCAAGAGAAGCTTGAAACCGACATGAAAAATTTCTTTGCAACAGGGCGGCCGGATTCGGTAAGGATCAGTAACGGCGCTGCGACAATTGAAGATGTGCAAACTGGCCAGATTGTAGCATTGGTTGGCAGCCGCGATTTCAACTACGGCGGATTTGGTCAGGACAATGCAGCAGCGTCGTATATCCAGCCTGGATCAACCATAAAGTCGCTAGTGTTTGCGCAGTTATTTGATGTTCACGGCGGTAACCAGCCAACATTTGGCAGCGGCTCAGTCTTAAGCGATGAAAATATTGACAAATTGTATGGCGCACAATTAAGAAACTGGGATAATAAGTTTATGGGCGGTATTACTATCCGCAAAGCTTTATCGTATTCCAGAAATATCCCGGCGATTAAGGCAGCTTACGTTGTCGGCAATGGTTCAGCCCAGCCTGTTGTTGAAGGTATCCGCCGAATGGGCGACACCAACTATTGCCGCCAAGAAGAAAACGCGGGCGGTTATGGACTAGGTGCAGCGATCGGCGCCTGCGGCACGAAGCAAACCGAGCTAGTCAACGGCTACGGTACATTAGCACGCCTGGGCGTACAAAAAGATAGTTCCAGTATTATAGAGGTAAAAAACAATCAGGGCGAGACTCTTAAAAAGTGGAAAGATAGCAGCAAGCGAGCCGTAGATGCCCAATCAGCATACATAGTTAATGACATCCTGTCAGATAGAACAGTTGGCCTGCATGGTTACATGGGCGTTCCTGGCGTAAGAACATCCGCCAAAACTGGTACATCCGACAAAGGATCGCAACCAAAGGACTTGTGGATTGTCAACTACAGTCCGGCACTGGTCATGGGTATATGGCTCGGCAACTCCGACACTAGCGTCATCGGCACTTCAGCATCAAACTATGCCATGCCGGTAGTCAGGAGTGTTATGTCATTCGCCCATACCGAAGTTTACGCCAAAGATGGCAGATGGAAACCTGGTCAATGGTATGAACGTCCAAACGGTATCCAGCAAGTCGGCAGCGAATTATATCCGTCATGGTGGAATAAGAAACACAATAACTCATCGCAAAAAATGACATTTGATAAAGTGTCAAAGAAGAAAGCGACTAACTGTACGCCAGACGGCGCAAAAGAGGAGATCGACGTCGTTCGAACTACCGACCCTCTTACTAAAAAAGAGTCATTCTCGGTTCCGGCAGGATACGACGCCAATGCTGAAGATGATTTCCACAAATGCAGCGACACTAAACCGCAAATCAGCTCAATTTCCGTAAGTAATAGTGGTAACAAATATACTATCAGCGCTAACGTATCATCCGGAACCCACAGCCTGGCATCGATCGAAATAGCCGTTGACGGGAAAACGATTAAAAACGCCAGTATTAGTTCCGGCGGCACACAAAGCGAGACAGTAACTATTGATAGCGCTGGCAGCCACAGCGTAACGGTAACCGTTAGAGATTCGGCATATTATACTGCCACATCCAGCAGCAACTTCCAGTCGTCGTCAGGATCAAGCTCGGGCGATGATTAAAAGCATTCGAGATATAAACTAGGCGCTTTTTTACCTTTTGTCCTAACCGCGACAGGAATACTGAAAATTAAAAACCTGGTTTATGATTTAATTCCAAACCAGGTTTTCTCTATACCTACTGCTATTTATTGACTATTCGCCAAATCAACCAAATCGGCCTCATGCTGGGCTGGAGTCTTACTTTTGGCAGATGAACGTTTTTTTACAGTACTTGAGTTTGCTTTCGTAGTTTTGCGCGGCTGCGATTGCTGCGGACGGCGACCAGTTGAACGCGATTTCGCCGCTGCGGCTGAAGAAACCGCCGAATACGAATTATTACTTGCCTTCGTGCGCGAAGCAGTTTTCGGCTCGACAACAAGCTTGGCAAACATCATCTTGCCAGCATCAGTTTGCAGACTGCGAATAATCTCCACTCTTTTTTCCTGGCCGATAAATTTTTTAGCCTGCTCAACTACTACCATAGTGCCATCATGTAAGTAGCCGACTGCTTGATGAGAATCTTGGCCTTTTTGCGTCAATTCCAACGTCAATTCATCACCAGGCAAATAGCTCATGCGCAAACTCTTGGCTAATTCATTAATATTGAGGATCTGAATGCCTTCGACTTGCGCCACCTTGTTCAGGTTGTAGTCCAGCGTCAAAATAGCAGCATTCATTTCCTTGGCGAGTTGCAACAGGCGGTTATCAACGCCCTCAGGAATGCGCGTTGCGTCATCAAGTAACGTAAACGAGCCACCCAACACATCTTTTAGTTCCTTCATGGCGTCCATACCAAAGCGGGCGCGCTCGCGCTTGGCGTGATCAGCACCGTCAGCCAGTAGTTGCAATTCTATCAGCACACTGCGCGGCACGATAATCTGCCCCAATAGGAACCCGGTCTTTGCTAGATCAACCACCCGGCCGTCCATCAATACTGAAGTGTCGACCAAAATTGGCAGCTGCGTACCGCTATCTGCGTGCCGCCGCGGCTTAACCAGCAGATATATCTCCGCCATGATAGACAGCAGCATGATAATGATAAGAAGTTCGATTGTTTTTTCCATAATAATTTCCTTTTATATAATAATGTTATTGTAAATAGTCAATTAGCGCTTGTCTGAGATCGCCGACGCCGCGCACAAATGCATCTTTGTGAGTTTTTGGCGCGATGGCGTAGGTAAAGCCGAGCTTCTTGGCCTCTTTGACGCGGGCGTGCCAGCCTTGAGCCGAGCGCACTTCACCGCCCAAACCGACTTCGCCAAACACCACCGCTTCATCACTGAGCTTGCGGCCAGCTGAGGCCGAGGCGATGGCCATGGCGACTGCCAAGTCCGCCGCTGGGTCGCTCAGTTTCAAGCCGCCAACTACATTGATGTAAATATCTTTGTCGGAGAGATTGAGTTTGGTGCGCTTTTCCAGCACCGCCACCAACAAGTTCAAGCGGTTGAGATCAAAACCGCTGGCCGCGCGTTTGGGATAACCGAAATTCGTCGGATTAACCAACGCCTGAATTTCCACCAGCAGCGGCCGCGCCCCCTCCATGGTGGCCAGGACAATTGACCCATCAAGGTTTTGCCGCTCAGCTAGCAAACTCGCCGACGGATTGGCCACAATCTGCAGACCGTCCTCACGCATCTCGAAAATTGCCACCTCATTCGTCGAGCCATAGCGGTTCTTCTGCGCCCGCACCACCCGGAAACCGCCGTAGCGATCGCCCTCAAAATTCAGCACCACATCAACCAAATGCTCCAGGACTTTCGGCCCGGCGATTGAGCCTTCCTTGGTGACGTGACCGACCAAAATCACCGCGGTGTTCGCGGCCTTGGCAGCGCGAATGATGACGTTGGATGAGTTGGTGATTTGGCTGACCGAACCTGGCGCTGAACTAATCTCCGCCAACGACAGCGTCTGAATGGAATCGACAATCACCAGATTGTACTGGCCAGTCTGGATGGACGCCGCGATGTCTTCGGCGCTGTTGCTCGACGCCAGCTGCAAGTTCTCTGAATCAACCGCGCCCAACCGCTCGGCGCGCAATTTGACTTGCGACACTGACTCTTCGCCGCTAACGTAGAGCACCGGCTGCTGCCGGGCGATGAATGCCGCCACTTGCGCCAGCAGGGTACTTTTTCCAATTCCCGGCTGCCCCGCCACCAGCACTACGCCGCCTGGCAAAAAGCCGCCGCCGAGCACCGCGTCGAGGTCGGCGACGCCGGTTGTCAACCGCGCCTGTTTGGCCTCGGTGGCCGTTTCACTGAGTTTGAGCGTGGTTAGCGCTTTACCTTTACCGCTGCTGCGAGCTACCGCCGACGCACCGGTGTCAACTGGTAGCTGTTCAACCAATGAATTCCACTCACCGCAATTTTCGCACTTGCCAATCCATTTCGGATAGCTGGCGCCGCATTGCTGACAGACGAATTGCGACTTTGCTCGCGCCATCAACGCCCTCCTTCTGCGCTGTCCAGGCTTTTATTCAATTCATCAATCTTAACACCCAATTCCCGCAAACGCGCTACGTCTTTATTATACTGGCTAATATCATTATTTAGTGCAGTGCGGCGCTGATTTATCTCGGTCAGCCGATTCCTTAGGACGCTGCGCTGGGCATTAAAATCATCCTGCGATGCAAAACTGCCATCGGCCGCTTTTTGATTAAATGCCCTTACCCGCTGATTATATTGTTCGACGTCAGCCGCATACTGATTTACCCTTGATTCAATATCCAACTTGCGCGCCGTTAAACTAGTGCGCAGACTGTTTGCCTCATTCTCAACGCTATCAAATTTGTTACTATACTGAGCGTGCAGCTTCACTACCGCCGACCGATCGCTGAAATACCGCGTATAATACTGTTCCAACTCGCTGCCCAAATCAGCAAACTCTGTCCCTAAAATCGAATGTAGTTCATTCGTCCGCGAACCAGGCTGAGCGCGTTCGTAATAATTCATCCGCTCGGTAAATTTGTCTGTCTTAACTTTTTGGTATGCTTGCTCTAATAACGGTTCTAGCCGCGATTTTTCCTCAGCGCTGAGCCGCGCGTATGCCGCATGCAGCATTTCATGTGAAGCCGTCACTTCTTTCACGCCGTCAAGCTCGGGATTAGCCACATTATAAATATAAATAGCGCTTGCCGACTGGTCGTAACAACCTAAAATCGGGCTAGCTTTTTCCACGCGGCGGCATTCCTCGTTAAACTCGGCAGCAGATTTTAGCTGCGGATGCGCGATATAAAACAAGCGTTTGCCGGCTGCCGACATACCGCTACGCTCAGCAATCTGGGCAATTTCAGTACTCGGCTGGTATTGGCGAAAACTAATCTCATCGATAATCTGCTGCCGATTGGCTACCGCTAGGATTGCGCCGGCAACCAAAGCTAGCGATAGAAAGCCGCTGGCAACTTTACGTACGCTTGACATCAATCACCACCTTATTGTTATCAATTTTAGTTTCCAGTATATTGCCCGGTTTTGTCTTGTTTGATAACAAAACATCGCTAAGCGGATCTGCTAATTCCGCTTGAATTGTCCGCCTCAGCACCCGCACGCCGCGCTGCTCGTCAAAACCCTGCTTTATCAGCCAGCGTTTCACTGGCGGCGTAATATTAAGAGTCATGCCGTGCTGCTTAACCGCCTTGAACAAATCAGCCGTTAGATTATCAAAAATCTTGCGCACCACTGATCGGGTCAACGACTTAAACGTAATTACGCCGTCAAATCGGCCAATCAATTCTGGCCGCAGAAAATCCTCCAGTTCACGCAAGGCAGCCCGCGAATTCCGTTCGTGGCGGCCTTGGCTAGACGATTTTTGCTGACTGGAAGACGCAAAGCCCAGCTCTGAATCTTGCACCATTTGTTCAGCGCCGACATTGCTTGTTAAAATCACGATTGTCTGGCGAAAACTGACCGTCCGCCCGTGCGAATCGCTTAGCTTACCGTCTTCCAAAATCTGCAGTAGCAAGTTTAGTACGTCTGGATGCGCCTTTTCAATCTCGTCAAATAGCACCACGCTATACGGCTGCCGGCGAACCTTGTCGGTCAACTTGCCGCCGTCATCATAACCAACATAACCGGCTGGCGCGCCGATCAGCCGGCTAGCCGTGTGCCGCTCCGAAAACTCGCTCATGTCAATCTTAATCAAACTATTATCGCCGCCAAAAACTTCCCGTGCCAATACGCGAGCCAATTCCGTCTTACCCACGCCAGTCGGCCCGAGGAAAATAAACGATCCTAACGGCCCGTTTTGGCGATTCAGCCCAGCTTTATTTCGGCGAATCGACCGCGCTAATTGCTCAATCGCCTCGCCCTGGCCTAACACTCCCTGGCTCAGGCGCTTCTCTAATTGGAGCAAATCTTTCATCTGGTTCAGCGACAAACGATCAACCGGAATATTAGTCATCGCCGAAATCGCCCGGCGCAAATATTCATCCGTCAGACTAGGCCTCGTCTCAGCCTCATCAGTTAATTTGCCCGCTTGCTGCTCTAATTGCCGCATTTGCATCTTAAACTCCGCGGCTTGCTGATAATCCTCAGCCTCAACAGCGGCGTCAATCTTCCCGGCCAGCTGCTTGATTCGACGCGACAATTTATCCTTGCGCGATAACCTTGCCGGTAAACTTGACTTAAGCAGGCTCGCCGCCTCATCAATCACATCAATTGCTTTATCCGGCAAGAAACGCTCCGTCACGTAGCGCTGGCTCAAATCCACCGCCTCAGCCAGTATCTCGTCAGAAATCCGTACTTGGTGATGTTTAGCCAAGTTACCGCTCAATCCTTTCAGCATTGCTACCGCTTCTTCCGGCGACGGCTCCGTCACCGTTACCGCCTGAAAACGCCGGCTTAAGGCCGCATCTTTCTCAATGTGCTTGCGATATTCATCAAACGTCGTCGCGCCAATCAGCCGCACTTCGCCGCGCGCCAACGCTGGTTTTAATACGTTAGCCGCGTCCATTGAACCTTCCGCCGAACCAGCACCAACCAGCAAGTGCAACTCGTCGATAAATAAAATAACTTCCTGATGTTTCTTAGCAACCGCCAAAACTTTTTGTAGCCGCTCCTCAAATTGCCCACGATATTTCGTCCCGGCAATCATCGACGTCAAGTCCAGTTGAAAAAGCCGCTTGCCTTTCAAAAACTCCGGCACTTTATTATCGGCAATTTTTTGCGCCAAGCCCTCAACTACTGCAGTTTTACCAACACCTGGTTCGCCGATTAGCGCTGGATTATTCTTACTGCGGCGCCCGAGCACAGTAATCATCCGCTGAATCTCCGCCGCCCGGCCAATCACTGGATCTAAAAATCCCTCGCTGGCGCGCCGCGTCAAATCTACGCCAAATTTGTCCAGAATTTTCAAATCGCCCGACTTCTTAGCCGCCGTACCGCGATCACTTTGCAGCGATTCAAATTGCTGTTTATCAAACACATCTTCCAAACTTCCGCGCAGATGTTCAATATCAATATTCATATCGCGCAGTAATTTGGTCGCCCGCGCCTCGTGCTGCTGCAACATGCCATATATAATGTGTTCAGTGCCAACTCGCTCCTGTCCAAACTCTACCGCTAATTGCCACGACGTCCGAATTAACTCGACTACTTCAGCACTCAAGCCCTTTTGCACCACCGTAATTACCAGCGGCTTGGCAGTCAAATTTAGCGCCAATTCTGCCCGATCCAAGGTCACGCCGCTCTCCGCCAAAATCTTCGCACCTAGCGATGAATTCTGCGCCAGCACGCCGAGTAAAATATGCTCGGTACCGACATAAGCGCTGCCATCATTATGCGCCAGCAAACCAGCCCGCTCCAAGCTCGCGCGAGCCGTTTCCGTCAATCGAGATTCCAATTCAGAAAAATCTTCCGGCATATCGCCCTCCTTTCGTTTTCGGCGATTCTCACGAGGCAGCCTATTCCGCCACCTCCTCAACCGCACTCATCAAGCTGTCCTCAATATTTTTGCGAGGTTTCGTTTCAGGCTTAGCAGCCGCCTTTGCCTCAATGTCCAGCTCATAGCCAGTCAGCCGGCTTGCCAAGCGAACATTCTGCCCAGCCCGACCGATGGCCACTGATTGCTGATCCTCACTGACATAGACCGTCGCTCGCTTTTCGTCTTCATTAACCGTCACGCTCAGTACTTCTGCTGGGCTCATGGCATTCGCGATGAAGCCAGCCGCATCTTCCTCAAACGGAATGATGTCAATTTTTTCCTGCTCGCCGATTTCGTTCATCACCGCCTGAACACGCGTACCGTGACCGCCGACGAACGTACCGACTGGGTCAACACCTGGCAGCGCCGATGCTACCGCCAACTTGGTGCGGCGGCCAGCCTCGCGGGCGATTGCTTTGATCTCCACGGCGCCCGTTTCCATCTCTGGCACCTCCTGACTGAACAAGAACCGTACAAATTCTTCATTGCCGCGGCTCAAAATCAACTGCGGACCGCGACCCTCGCGCTCAATATCCTTGATGTATACTTTGATGCGGCGACCAACACCGTAGTATTCGCCAGGGATTTGCTCAGACTGCGGCATGATACCGACGGCCTTACCTAGCTCAATTCGCACCACGCGCGGCTCAACCCGCTGAATCGTACCGGTTACCACCGTGCCAATTTTATCCTCAAATTCTGCCAGCACCACTTCGCGCTCTGCCTCGCGCAGCCGCTGCAAGATCACCTGCTTGGCGGTCTGGGCTGCCACCCGGCCAAATGTCGTCACATTGTGGGTCTCGACCGTCACTTCGCTGCCTAGCTCAGCCGCCGGGTCAACTGTTTTAGCTTCGTCCAGGCTCATTTGGTTGACGTCGTTTTCAACTTCTTCAACCACGGTTTTGACGACCGACACCACAGCCGTGCCGCTGTTGATATTTAGGCTGGCGCGCACCAACTGCTCGCGCGTGCCGTTATCACGCCGCCACGCTGCCGCGATGGCCTGCTCGATTACCTCTAGAACGGTTTCTTCTGGCAGGTTCTTTTCCTCGGCAATTGTCCGCACCGCCAACGTCAACTGCTTAATGTTCAAATCTTCCATATTAGCTCCTTTACGCTATATATTATACTACTTTTCATATCAAACGCCCAAGAGACGAAAAATTCCGACCTCGACGGCCGGATATAATTTGAGTATATATCAATAAACCTCAGATGTCAAATTTTCACTGTTTAGCCAACGGCCACACCTTCTATTCAATAATCGACAGCACGCCGCTAAGATCGTCAACTACCCAACGCGCATCATCAACAATCGGCGAGTCTATGAACGTTACGCCATTCCCCGTCGCTTGAAAAAGCGCTGCATCATTCGCGCCATCGCCGATAACCATACAATACGCCAGCGCAATGTTTAGTTCGTCGACCAACTGCTGCAATTGGCGCAATTTGTCGCTGGTATCTTTTTCTGGCGATTGTATCTGAATAAGCTGCTCATTCTCATCAAAGATAAACCGATTTGAAGACCGCCACCAAGTAATTTGCAGCTCAGCCGCCACATGTTGCACCAGCATATCCATCGCCCCAGAAACGATCGCCAAATTATAACCGCGTTTTCTCAACTCGCTCACAACATCGCGAGCATACGGCATGTAAGTATATTGCCATAGGATCTTTTCGATATTTGAACGCGATACGTCGCCGCGCTGCTGATAAATTTTAAGAAGCTCCGCCTGTCCTTCGGCATCAGTAATCTCACCGCGACGCGCCTGCTCCATCAACTCAGCATCTTCAGCGGGCGTCACACACATCGCCAAGTTCAAATCGCGCCATGAATTCTCCTTAATAAGCGTTTTATTTAAGTCAAATACGATAAGCTCAGGACTCATATAAATTATTATAATCTACACTCTGCTGTCCGTAAAACCTGCCTGGCGCGAGAAGAATCAAAGCATTTTTTCTGCAAGCCTTCATATTCGTATTTATATTAAAACACAGCCGCTTAACCGCCGCATGAAGAAAGTATCCGCGCCATCGCATCTTTTTCCGCGCTTGTTACCCATAGGCGATATCTGCGCTTGACCGCTACTTGGCGTTCAATGTACTGGCAGCGGAACGGTTTATTGGCAGGCAGCCAAGTTGCCGCGTCGCCATCACCCTTAGCTTGATTAGCCGGACCGTCGACCGCCAGCAAATTCAATGGATCATTCGCTAGCTTTTCCCGTTCCTCGCGCGGTAGCTGCTGCGCACCCTTTTGCCAGGCATCGCTCAATGCCACTACGTGGTCAATCTGCACTCGCTGGCTTGTTTCCTTGCCGCGTTGGAATTGAATCGTTTTGCCAGTATATGGATCATCCAGCCTGCCTGATTGCACACGGCACTTATCGTCGAGTTTTTCATCAGCCAAATCCCGCGCTAAAATCACCTCGCGTGTCGAGCAGCCGTCAATTTTACCCCAGCCATCACCAAATTGCTTACGCGAATAGCCAGTTTTCGGCGCGCGGCCTTTAACCTCTAGTTTAGCTAATTCCGCTTGAGCGTTTGAATCGCCAAACAATTGCCGCTGCATGGACGGCGAAGTCGGCGCAATTTGCGGCTGCTGCAGTTGCGTTGCCCACGCTGCCGCGCCAGCCACCGCCGCGACGAGCAGTACCGTTATTTGCCGACGTCTGATTTTCCTCGTTGCCATATCTATATTATAATGAAAATATGAAAACAGTTCCACGCTTAATCGACACATTTACACCAAATCATTACGCATTAACCCTCGACCTAACACGAGCTGAAGAAAAATCATTTTCTGGCACAGTGATTATTTCTGGCGAGTCAACTGGCGAGTCAATTTCACTGCATTCCAAAGAATTAACTATTCAATCAGTTACAATCGACAATCAGCCAGCTGAGTTTTCTCTTGGTGAATTTGACGAGCTACGACTGTCGCGCTCAGAGTTGTCCAGCGGCCAGCATGTCGTTTGCATTAACTTTTCTGGCACTATCACCGACGCTATGCACGGGCTGTATCCGTGCTATTTTGCCCACGACGGCGTCAAAAAGCAGCTGTTTGCCACCCAATTTGAATCGCACCACGCCCGCGAAGTTTTTCCGTGTGTTGATGAACCAGCCGCCAAAGCGACCTATGATGTAACGCTCGTCACTGCTCCGGAACTAACCGTCCTAAGCAACATGCCCGTCACTGAATCATCCGAAAAGGACGGCGCACTAACAACCAAATTCGCTACTACGCCGCGCATGAGCAGCTACCTCCTGGCCTTTGTCGTCGGCGAATTACATAAGAAAACCGCTCATACCACCTCCGGCGTTGAAGTTAATATTTGGGCCACACCAGCCCAAAGCGAGGAGACGCTGGATTTTGCGCTAGACATCGCCACGCGCTCCATTGATTTTTATGATGAATACTTTGGCGTGCCATACCCGCTGCCAAAGTCCGACCATGTGGCACTGCCAGATTTCTCGTCGGGCGCCATGGAAAACTGGGGACTCGTCACCTACCGCGAAAGTTGCCTGCTGGCTGACCCGAGATTAACGCCAGAATCATCCAAGCGCTTCATCGCCACCGTCATCGCTCACGAACTCAGCCATCAATGGTTTGGTAATTTGGTGACCATGCAGTGGTGGAATGACCTGTGGCTAAATGAGAGTTTCGCGAATATGATGGAGTATGTGGCGGTCGACGCACTACACCCTGAGTGGCGGATGTGGGAGGATTTTGCGACGAGCGAGGTCACCGCGGCGCTGCGGCGCGATAGCCTGGACGGCGTACAGCCCGTGCAGGCCGACGTTAACCATCCGGACGAAATCAGCACTTTGTTTGATCCAGCAATTGTCTATGCCAAAGGCGGACGGCTGTTAGTGATGGTGCGGCGGCTGATCGGCGAGGAGGCGTTTCGGGCTGGGCTGAAATCGTATTTTGAGAAGTTTGCTTACCAAAACACTGTTGGCAATGATTTGTGGCAGGAGCTAGAGACCGCCAGCGGCCAGCCAGTTGTTGAATTGATGAATGCCTGGATTTCTCAGCCGGGGTTGCCGATTGTGCAAGTCGAACAAGACAATTCAGCTGAGCAATCTACTGTCACGTTAAACCAGGAACGCTTCTTCATCGGCGACCATCAGCCGTCTGACGCGCTGTGGCCGATTCCGCTGTTTGCCAATCAGCCGCTTGATGATATTTTAACTGAGCGTGAAAAAACCTTTACCGCAAATGGCGATGTTCGGCTAAACTGCGGACTGAACGGACATTTCGTAACGCACTACGACTCAGCAACACGAGATCGATTAATCGAAAAAGCGGCAGAATTACCGACGTTAGATAAAATTTGCTTATTGCAAGACATGACGTTGTTGGCGCGGGCTGGACGAGAAAGCTCGGCGGCACTGCTGCCGCTGGCACGCGTTTTTCAGCACGAGACCAATGAAAGAGTCTTTAATAAAGCCGGGACAAATTTGGTGGAATTACGCAAATTCGTCGACGACAGCGAAGCAGGACGCGCTCGGCTAAAGCAGATTTCTGTTGAATTTGCCCGCGATACATTCATGGAACTTGACTGGGATGAGCAGGACGGCGAGTCTGATGACGACCGCGAACGGCGCACGGCAGCGTTAGGTTTGATGTTATACGGCGAGGACTCAGCAGCGCTCGCGGAGGCTAAACGACGTTTTAATGAGACTGACCCAGAGGATTTACCAGCTGAGATTCGCCCGCTTATCATTAATGCCAATGTCAGATACTTCGAGACGCCAGAAATGATCGACAAGCTTTTTACGATATATCAGAACACGCCGTCAGCCGACCTGCAGGTTGATATCGCGCTAAGCTTGACATCGACGAAAAATCCAGCAACCGCCGAACGAATTTTAGTAGCAATAAAAGATGCTAATATTATCCGCCCGCAAGACGCCAGCCGTTGGTTTATTTATCTGATACGCACGCGGGAAAACCGGAAAATTGCCTGGAACTGGCTGAAAGAAAATTGGTCATGGGTGAAAAATACCTTTGGCGGAGATAAAAGCTACGATAACTTTATCCGCTACGCCGCCAGCGCTCTGTTGACCCGCAATGAGCTAAACGACTTCACCAAATTTACCGCATCCTTGCGCGCCGAACCAGCCCTGACCCGCACCATCGACCTGGGCATCCGCGAGATTGCCGGCAGAGTAGCACTGATTGAGCGAGATCAGGCGGCGGTGATTAAAGCGTTGGAAGAGTAATTTTCCTCATTTTTACCTCATTTTCACCCTATTTTTGCCTAAAATTCAAGAAAATTGCTGAAATCCATTGACTTTAACATTCAGATATGATATATATATCAGCTTTTGTTGACGAGTTGAGTGAAAAACTCCTTGTCCGAAAGTGTATCATTGACAAGCAGATGTAAGCACGAGATGAGATCTTGATTGGTGAAGTTGTAAGAGAGATAGTAGAGATATTTTATACTACTTCTTTGGCGGTTGAGACCTCGTCTCGTGTGATAAGAGAATCACGCGTAGCCTGTATTCTCCAGACGGAGACAGGCGGCAGCCGCCGCGAGGAAGTTGAGAAGGGAGCCTATCGTGGCTACTCTCAAGATCAAGATCAAGATCGACGCCGAGATCGTCTTCGACGACGACAACGAGGTCGACGACAACAACTTCGACACCGTCATCAACACCATCATCGACGACATCAAGAAGAGATCCTAAAACGCTGAATGCGGCAAGCAGACGATATCGAATCAACTGATGTCGTCTTCGGCATCGTGTTTTTTCTCTATATCACCATCTGCTTGTCGCATTCGCTCCATAGATGCGTATCTATGCTGATGAGTCGGAAACGACGAAAGCGAACAAAAACACAAACTGCCAAGGCTAATTCACCTCCATTACCACCTGGATTGCCAGCGGTTCGCTTTATGTCCATGAATTGGTATAATCACTAATATACGCTGACTATTGGTTCGGAAACAGCGTATATTTACGGTAAATAATTATAAATTATGGAGGATTTTATGGGAAAACATGGATTAAACAGTGCAGGAGAGCGTCTTGGCTCACACGAAAGAGTAAACACAAAAGCCCTAGCAGTAGTTCTTGCTGGAGCGGCTCTTTTAGGGATTGCTGGCTGTGATGGAGATACAGTTCCCAAAGATGTACGTTTTGCCGTAAGTTGCAGCGATCCTAATAATGGTAATCAAGCCCCAGGAATTGATAGCATAAAACAAGACAGTCCGTACGGCGAGGAAGCAACGAAGCGAGTAGAATTTGTGTGTCCTGACGGCACAGAAATGTCAGTACATGAAGTTAATAGCGCAGCAAACTCAACCCTAGGAGAAGAAAGTACTCCTGCAGGAAACAGCGACATCTATACCGTTACAATAAACGCATCTTGTTCTGAATCAGCGGCTGAAAAACCAGTTAATCGAGCGTTTAGCAGCCGCAACGGCTCTGGAAGAGATACTTTTGTAGTAGTTTTAAACTCTGATTGCGATATTAACAATACAGCTGTATCAAAATAATTTAATCTACGACCACAAGCTGCTTAACGCCCTGATTTTCATCAACAGCAACCGCCAGCATCCGCATGTCGCACCCCTCGTGTTGCGGATGTTTTGCTATGAATAATTCCGCAGCGAAGCGCATTTGCCGCTGTTTTTTAGTAGTAATTGCCGCCAGTCCGCCGCCAAAGTCATCATTTTTACGGTATTTGACCTCAATAAAATATAAAGTGCCATCCTTCATACTAACGATATCAATTTCGCAGTACCGCGTCCGCCAATTGCGGGCAATAATCTCATGGCCGTCCGCCGACAGCTGATCTGCTGCTGCTTGCTCGCCTGCGTCGCCGATAGCGCGTGTAGTGAAAGATGCAGACGAACAGGTGGCAGGTTCGCTGTCATCCTCCTCCAGAGTACACTCTCCACTCGTATCTCCACCGGAGATACTTCGTGAGCGTTCGGCTGAAACGTCTGCTCCTCGCGAACGTTTCACAGCCTCTGTCGGAGGAGACAGCAAACCCGCCTCAGTCTCCTTGACAGACGAAGAAGTGACATCTATTTTTGCTATCCTCGCATACTTCGCCAGCGGCGCAAAACTCAGCCGATGCAGCGGCGTCACGCCCAGCCTCTCAATCGCCGCCCGATGCTTCGCCACGCCATAGCCGGCATTTGACGCGAAGCCATACCCTGGATAAATCACATCTTGCTCGGCCATAAACTGATCGCGCGCTACTTTAGCGATGATCGATGCCGCTGATACGCTCGGAATCAAACCATCGGCCTTCGCCATCACCGTCACATATTGTTCCAGCGCCGTATCCGCCAGAAAATTGACCGTCCCGTCAACGATAATTTCATCAAACGCCAAATTCTTCTCTTTACACTGCGACTGAATTTGCTTCACCGCTCGCCGCGTCGCCAATCGCAGCGCCTGGCTCATACCAACCTCGTCCAACTTCCCGGCACTCACCCAGCCTAGCGCCCACGCAGCTGACTGCTCACGAATTGCCTCGTCCAGCACCTCGCGACGTTTTTTAGTCAACTTTTTACTATCATCCAAGCCCTCAATCTCGGCGCCGCCCAGAACCACCGCGCCAACTACCAGCGGCCCCGCCCATGGCCCGCGCCCAACTTCATCAATGCCGAGGATCATGCACGCGCCGACCCTTTTTTGTTGCCAAATTCATAACCACCCAGCCGATCCACACCGCCGCCGCACCCAGCGTATTTGCCAAAATATCCCAATTGGTATCGTCCAGCGTAATACGCGCTAGTCCTAACTTAACCATACATAATTCCGCCAGCTCATTAATGCAGCCCAGCGCCGACACCAGCGCAAATATCGAAAACGCCATTACCAGCCAGTGGGCTCGCCAGCGCATCACTAACACTAAGTACACCCACACTAGCCCGGTAAACAATCCGCCGCCCACGAAATGCGTGGTAAAACTGGTGTCTCGCCCCTCAATCAGCGGTGACGGCAAATACCACGAAATGAAAAACAACACACAGGCACAATATAACAACCAGCGATATTTCTTTTCATCAGTGAAGCCATGACGACGCAACACATATGGCACTACACATGCCAAAGTCGCGGGAACAAACACAGAGATGTAATGAAAGATTGACATATTGGCATTATACCATGAGAAAACCGCCCCCAGTAGCGAGGCGGTTTTTCAGCGGTACTATTTTCCCAACAAGTTGGCGTAATTGAATGTCACACGGCTAATAATCAGCTCAGACGAACTGCAACCTACGCTTCTTTATGGCGAGCTGCTACCTCGGCAGCCTTGGCGTCAAGTTCTGCCTGAGCAGCGTCTTTTTCAGCCTGCTTGGCAGCAGCTTCCTTGGCAGCCTCTTCTTTCAGGCGCTCCGCCTCAGCCTTGGCTTTAGCATCGTGAACATCATTGACAGCAGCGCGGTCAAAGTTTTTAGCAGTCAGACGAGCTGATTTGCCAGAACGCTTACGCAAGAAGCTAAGGAACTTGCGACGAACCTTGGCACGCCGAACAATTTCCACCTTTTCAATCAGCGGGCTGTGCAGCAAAAACGATTTTTCCACGCCGACGCCTGACGCAATTTTACGAACGATAATGCGCGAGGTATGCGACTGCTTATTATAAGTGCGAATAACCACACCCTCAAACATCTGGATACGCTCTTTGTTACCTTCTTTAATTTTCTGATATACGCGCACGGTATCGCCGCTGCGGACATCGACGACTGCTTGCTTTTTCTGTGCTTGGTTGACTTTGTTGATTAACTGAAAACTCATAATATTTCCCATCTCTCAAGCCTGTTTCAGCTGGCCACGCAGTTGTACACCTGCGGCTCCACACTGGACAAAGCCCGAATAACTAACTCTTGTACAATGCAATTAATTTTAGCACAATAATAGATGATAGACAATAGCCGCGGGGCTAAAAGCGACACGCAAACGAGTGAGACACCAGCTCAACGCTTAGCTCCTCGTTTTTCATAAAATATCCGAAAATAGTTTACGCTGATGTTGACTGCTCTCGATTATCGACAAAAACCTGCGGCATGTTGCTGCTGGATTCTTCTGCCGGGCTGGCGCCTAGATAGGCAAAAACGTCAGGATGAGTACATATAACTTTTTTCTTAAGTTTTCCCTGTTGCGACCTTATATCGCAAGCTGACACGCGTGACGCTCTATCAATCACTATTCTACGTTCTTCTGGAGACTGATCAATAACACTATCCAATCCCGCTGGCTGCGGCGGCGTACCAGTACTTTCAGCAGATTTTCTTTCCGCTGGCTGCTGGATGCTCGTATCTGCCTTGTCATATTCATCATCAACATATTTACCATCAATAGAAGCGCCAACATTAGTAGCACCGATTGCTGCCGCAGTGATTGCAATAAAACCGACTGCCGCTTTTACCACCTCGCCACCAGGAAAGCAGCCTTCACGATTTGATTTTTCAGCAGCGTGCCTTGGCATATACCTTTTAGATTCGCCTGCATGATGAGCGCCAGAATAACCGCTCCAATGTCTTAATGCACACTTACTCATTTTTGCTATATCTTTACCTCAAAACGTTAAAATTAATAAACCTCCAAATTATACCACAATCAGATAATAAAAGCAAGCAAAACCTTGGCTGTTCAGTAAATCGCTGTAAGTTTAACAAACATCTGAGAATAATTCTTCTGTACGGCTCGTTTTGTATTGTTCTAGGCATTGTTTAGGAGATAGGTAGCCGAGCGGTCTCATGGCTCGGTTATTGGTTTTATCTTGGTGTCGTTTTAGTCTTCTTTTGAAGTCATTCTCATCTGTTATCAAGCGGTTTAATCGTATCATTTCGGAATAGAGTAGTTTCTGGTCTTCGCGGTATGAACGCTCTACCTTGCCATTATGCTTAGGCGTATAGGGCTTAATGCGTTTTAGCCTTATGTTTAGTCTATGCGCTGTAGCCTCGAACATGCTATGGTTATTCTCTTTTAAGGCAGTAAATTGTTTAGCGAACTCAGCGCCATTATCTGTTTGCACGCACTCTACCTCTATGCCAAGAGCTTTAAATTGCGAGGCTACTCGGCATAAGAATAAGCTGGATGAGTACGTATTACGCTCGCGGTATCCGTACAATATGCGATACCGAGAATACTCGTCTATGGCAGTATATTGGTATAGTTCTGTACTGTTATATTTCTCTATGAATGTTTTAGACAAGCATTCTTTTGGAACATATTTTACGTCAATCTGGATACGTTCTCCTGGATACTTCATAGGCTCGTATGGACGGCTCTTTCGGCAAGCGGGAGATGGTTTAGTTTTGGGGTTTGTCGGCATTTTAAGGCGTTTTAGCACTTTCAAAAGGGCTGGCTGGGTTCTGGTGTAGCCTCGTTCTCTTAGGCGCAGCCACAGATCTTGAAGACCAAGGTTAGAGTTTCTCCTCCTTGTGTCTTTAATTAGCTTTATCTCTGCCTTTGTATGGGAGTTTGGATGAGAATGAGGACGCCTTGATTTGCTAGCAAGCGAACTAATATCTCCGCCGTTTCCTTCATATATTTTTATCCAGCGATAAATGCTAGCAGGAGAAGTATGGCATTTAGCGGCTGCTCTTCTTACGCCGTATCTTTTAGTGCATTTGACAACGCTAAGGCGATAACGCATTTCCTGTGTTATACTCAAAAATAATCCCTCCTTCGGATGGCGTTAGTTTTAGTTATACAATTTCAACTATACATCCTTGAAGGGATTATTTATTTGGCAATTGATGATTATTCTCAGATGTTTGTTTAGCTAACAAACCCTTGGCTGTTCAGTAAATCGCCACCTAACACTATTTCAGTTGCCTTACGCTGCTACTTCCGGCAAAGCTCAGTATTGCTAGAGCTAACAAAGGTTTGCGAGTCAGCTCCCTGGCTAGCCGCCTGATCATACTCGCAAGCAACCGGAACCATCTGTCCGTCTGGCAGCGTGAAAGTAACAGTAACCCCGCTCCAATCTGTAAAGTCGCGCCCATCAGTCCTTACCGCCTGAATCGTCTGGTATAGCGGCACTCTGCCAAACCTCATATCAGCATAAGTATTCTCACCATCTTCGGCAAATACCTCTTCAACAACAGTCGCTCCTGGCTCTTGTTCCCAAACGATAACGAAATACCGTACGTCATCTTCTTTTCCTACTTCCACTTTTCCGCCGTTACACGCTTCCTCACCAAACGTGGTGAGTTTACCATTGACTACCGCAATCGGTCTGGAAACGAGCGTACCGTCTTTAGTCCAGAACGCTCCTACGGAATACATTATACATTCGCTTTCTCCAAATTCTCCACCGATAACTGCTCAACTGTCGGCAATTCGCCCGGAGCAACCATCTTCGGTGTTCTATCGGCAGTCGGCGTTGGAGCTGCTTCCGCGGTGGACGTAGTGTCTGGTGCGGCAGTTGCTTCCGGACTAGAGCTAGCTCCTGCACCAGCTTCGCCAATACTGCAGCCGCCGAGAGCTAATGCAATACTCGCCAGTCCCGCCGCCGCGTGCTGCAAAAAACCAGGTTTCTTTCTTTCCCTATTACCACCAAAAGAACCTTCATGTCCGACACTACTCCTCATAATAATATTACATCTCCTCCTTATCTATTAAAACTACCCAAATCATATCATGCTTCCAGATATATAACAACAAACCGCTATCATGGCGTATAATATTAGTATGGACTACAATAAATTAGCACTAGAACTACACGAAAAATACAAAGGTAAAATCACCACCGCGCTGCGCGATAACGGCGAAATTGACCGCGATAAGCTTAGCGCTTATTACAGCCCAGGCGTCGGCGCCATTAGCCAGGCCATTGCCGAGAATCCAGCGGATTTGCCGAAATACACTTGGACGAACAATTTGGTCGGCGTGATTTCTGACGGTTCAGCGATTTTAGGCTTGGGCGACTTGGGGCCGAAAGCCGCCATGCCAGTCATGGAAGGCAAGGCGCTGTTGTTCAAGCATTTCGCCAATGTCGATGCCGTGCCAATTGTCTTGGACGTTCATGAGCCAGAAGAAATTATCGCTGCCGTCAAGGCGATAGCGCCGAGCTTTGGAGCGATCAATCTGGAGGATATCGCTGCGCCGAAGTGCTTTGAGATTGAAGAACGCTTGAAAGACGAACTGGATATCCCCGTATTTCACGACGACCAGCACGGCACGGCAGTCGTGGTATTAGCGGGGTTGATTAACTCTATGAAAGTCGTTGGTAAAAATCTGCCTGACTGCAAAGTGGTCATGATTGGCGCGGGAGCTGCTGGCACAGCCATCGCTAAGTTACTATACGCTTATGGCGTTCATAATATTTACGCTGTTGATAGCCGCGGCATTATTTCCGATGAACGCGATGATTTGAATGCCGAAAAAACCGCCCTAAAACAATATCTAAGAACAGACATTAGCGGCTCGCTAAACGACGCAATTACCGATGCCGACATTTTCATCGGCGTATCAAAGCCAGGACTGCTAACTCCGGAAATGGTAGCAAAAATGGCTAAAAATCCTGTCGTCTTTGCCTTGGCAAATCCAGTACCAGAAATCATGCCAGACATTGCTAAGGAAGCGGGCGTGGCTGTCATCGCGACTGGCCGCAGCGACTTTCCAAACCAGATCAATAATTCCCTGGCCTTCCCGGGAATTTTCCGCGGCGCATTAGATCACGGCGTTAAGAAAATCACCGACGAGCATAAATTAGCAGCAGCCAAGGCTTTGGCAGCACTCGTCGACCACCCGACCGCCGACGAGGTCATACCATCGCCATTTGACGAGCGCGTTGTACCGGCAGTAGCCGACGTTATCAGGTAGCTCGAAATAAATAGCCAGCCCATAAAATTGCTATTTGACAAAATAGTAATGCTTATGCTATAATTAGAAGAGTTATATCATAAAACAAAAGGATAACCATGACCCCAAAAAATTTTTGCGTTCCACGCGACGTACAGTTACAGGCTGCAATGTTCCGCCTCGGTAAGATGGAAGATGAGATCCAGAGCGGCTACGAAATTCTTCGGAAATATCAGAAAACAGTAACTATCTTCGGTTCAGCGCGCACCGATCCAAATAGCGCCTATTACCACGCCGCGAAAGAAACGGCTGAACGGCTAGCTAAACTTGGCTATGCCATCGTTTCCGGCGGCGGGCACGGCATTATGGGCGCTGCCAATGAAGGCGCCAACAAGGCCGTCCAAGAGGGAGCGCGGGCTGCTGGCGGCGAGTCGATCGCTTTCAACATTCGCCTGCCACACGAACAGGAAGTCAATAAATACGCCACCGAGGTGTTTGAGTTTCAGCACTTTGCCCCGCGGAAAATTGTCATGACCATGTTTGCTAATGCCTATATTTATTTCCCGGGCGGCTTCGGCACGTTGGATGAGTTGGCGGAAATATTGACGCTGATCCAGACTGAAAAAGCCAACCGCGCGCCAGTGATCCTGTTCGACACAGCGTTTTGGAGCGATTTGGACGCCTTTTTCCGCAACCATATGTTGGCCGAAGGAGCTATCGTCGAGAAAGACCTGGATATTTATACTATCACCGACAGCGTCGATGAGATCATTGAGCTGGTACAATCTAATAAGACGTACTGCTGACCAGACTTCGTATTAAACCGCCCGATTACTCTGAGTTTTCAGGATTTTCAGATAATTCTTAGAGGCTTTCAAGTTTTACTGGGTTTTTTATTAGATTTTTTACTGCTAGATTTTTTAGATTTCAGAGGCGTACCAGCTGACTTATAATTCTTTGGTTTGGAGCTGGCTACCGGCAATTGAAACGGGGATTCTGACTTGACCGGCTCGCCAACAGCCGAGGCAATATAACAAATCCCGCCCTCGCAAACGACACGTTCGACAGTTGAATTATGAGTCTTTGGATGATCTTTATAACGGCGAGCGATTTCAAAACCCAAACCTCTTCTTCCTCGAGACGTTTGGTGTTGTCCAAGCGGTAATTGATAATGATAATTATCAATTACATCAACCGGATGAAACGAAATAACTTGCCCGTCGATATCTAACAATACCCAATCGGATGCCTTAAACGGCGCCCAATTTTCTGCCCGCGGGGCGATTGCCTGCAGCGCCTGGTAAACTTCCTCGGCGGTAGTATCGCCAGGATCAAGACCAAGCGAGCGAATGATCGAATGCGCCCGCGCTAAAATTTCCGCGATCAACCGCACGTCGCTATCGTCGCGCGTCATTCGCTGCAACTCGTTTAGCGCTAATCGCTGCTTACTGTCATCGCCTAAAAGCCTGCTTAAACTTCGCGGCATTTCAAACCTCCTTTTCATGAATTGGCATAGCGTGGAGCGGCGTACCTTTTTGTAAAATTCCAGTTTTAGCGCCGATATTCATCACCACCGAGCTAGCGTTAGCACTGGCAAAAATAATTGCATTTTTTAAATTACTGTCCTCCGCCCAAGCGCTTAAAAATCCAGATGCAAAAGCATCGCCAGCGCCAGTTCTGTCAATTGACGGCCGATCGTCATATATGCCAGCACGAACAATAGTCCTGCCATCGCTGGCAATAGAGCCGTTCACGCCGTCGGTTATCAACACAACTGGTACTAAATTCAGAGCATTGCGCGCCAAAGATTCCAAATCATCACCAGACACCAACAACTGCATTTCCTCGCGGTTCACGGTTAAGATCTCGACATCCTGCAACAAGCCAATTAGCTTGTCTTTTTGGGCTAATTCCTTTTTACCTGGATTAAAGCAAATCTTAATCCCCTGGTCTCTGGCTTGGCGGAATAACTTGTTTAGCACGTCCATGTTTCCCGACAAGGTAGAAACGTACAGCCAGTCGGCTTTTTGATCGCTGATATCAAAATCCGCTGGATGATAATGCGTCGATGCACCGCGATAAGTTAAAATCGTCCTTTCGCCGTTTGGCGCCAACAATAGTACTGAATAGCCGGTACTGTATTTTAAGGAATATTTTACCAATTGCGTACCGACGCCTTCTTTATCTAAATCATCCAGCACCGCCTGGCCAGCCGGATCCTTGCCAATAATACCCATGAATAAGGCCTGATGCCCTTGGCGAGCAAATGTCACTGCCGCATTAGTAGCACCGCCGCCTGTAGCGAAATGAATCTGGTTAACATCGGCTTTCGCTCCCAAATCCAACCGGGCAAAACAATGCTCCGGACTTTCGCACACTGGTTTTAGCGCGTCCGACTGGCTTAAAAAAACATCCTGCACGCCTGCACCGACAGTAATAATTTTCGCCATTACACCACCGCCTTCCCCGCCGATCCGAAGGCTTGAATTTTTTCCTCAATCACCTCCTGAACAGCAGCATATACCGGCGGCATTAGCTTGACGATGGCGTATTCGTTCGGATTTTCACGCAAGGTTTTTTCCAGCGTCGTGCGAAAGGCGTAGCGCATATCGGAATTGATATTAATCTTAGAAACGCCAATTTTCGCCGCATCCTTAAAATAATGCAGCGGCGTACCTGACCCGCCATGAAGCGAAAGCTGGCAGTGCAGCGCCTCGCGGATGCGCGCTAATAATTCCAAATCCAGCACTTTCGGCACCGGATACAACCCATGCAAATTACCAATCGCCGCCGCAAAAGTGTCAATTCCCGTCGCCTCTACGAAATCACGCGCACCCTCTGGCGTGGAAAAGGTTTTCTTAATTTCTTCATAGTCAATCGCCTCGGTATGGACGGTTGACGAACCCCAAAAATAATGCGGCTCGGCTTCCACCAACGCGCCGGTGAACTTGGCATACTCGACAACTTCGCGGGTTTTGGCGATGATTTCTTCATCCGAGGCATCGTGATTTGCCTGGGAAATATCGATATGCACAAATTCATAACCCGCGTCAATCGCCCGCTTGCAGCCCTCCACCGTCGGCCCATGATCTAAGTTCAAATAAATCTCGATGCCGTATTCAGCCTTATAATTATCCACCAAATCGCGCACGTTCTCCAGCCCCATGGCCTTAACCTCGGCGTCTGATACTTCCACCAGAACTGGCGATTGGAGCTTCTGCGCCGCCCGCGCCACTGCGATCAGCGTTTCTTGATTATCAATATTAAACGCCCCGACCGCAAAATGTTGCGCTCGTGTCCGCTGCATCAAATGGCGCGCATGCGTGGTATTGCGCCGAATGTCAGAAATTGTCAGTCCCATATACCCTTTTACCTCTTATACTACTTATGTTTAAGTATAGCAGCGGCGGCGGAAAATGAAAAGAGGCGGATTTTGGCAAATAATTTTTAGCGAATTTTACAGGGGTGGGTGATTTGACTTTTGGAGAAAATGCGGTGAAAGTGTTGACTTTTCTGTTCCGGTATGATATATATATATCAGCTTTCGCCAAGCTTAGTCTGGGGCGAAAGTCGCCCTTAGCTTGAGTGGAAGAGAACAGAAAGGAGGATGGTCATGAACGCCATCCTTGCCGTTGTCCTCATCTCGATGTTCATTCTCGCGCCACTGTCCATCATGTTGGCTGTTGCCAAAGATAACGTCATCATTCTCATTGTCAGTACTATCGTGACGACGATCGTCCACACCACCTTCTGGGTGACATTTGGACAATACGTAGCAGCAGGAGATCGTGAGATCTTCTCGCTGGCGATAATCTATGAGTTCGTGACTATCTGCGGCACCCTGGCCGCCGTTATTGAAGGACTTGAACTTCGCTGACACTCAACGCGGGCTTAATGCCCGCTGGACTACTCGCCAAACCTCTCCCCGATTGAGATATCTTTCTTGATATTTCCCGGGTTGAGACCCGGTTCGGCTTGAGATGTTCGGCGGGCTAGTTCACTGGAATTATTTACCACGTTTTACAACATACTTTTTATTTGCTGGACAATCGCTTCGACATCCAGCCCATGCTTTTTCCACAATTCAGTTACCGTACCGCTTTCGCCGAACTGGTCGCGGACGCCGATACGCTTTATTTTCACTGATAATTTTTCACTGAGTACTTCCGCCACCGCACTGCCAAATCCGCCGGCAATTTGCTCTTCTTCTGCTGTCACCACACGGCCGCATTTTTGGGCGGCGGCAACGACCGCTGTTTCGTCCAGCGGCTTGATAGTATTAAAATACACGACTTCTGCCTGAACGCCGGCGTACGCCAATTGTTCTGCCGCCATGAGCAGCTGATATGTCATCGTGCCAGTACCCAGCAGCGCCACATCGGTACCCTGCCGCAGTACAGACGCCTGGCCAATCGCCACTTCCCCATCCAAAAACAGCGGCATGTCAGCTCGCGGCAACCGCACATAATTTGGCCGCGGATCAGCCGCCATCACTGCTGCCATCATTTCGGCCTCGTAGGCATCACCCGGTGCCAAGACCACCATGTTTGGCAGACTCCGCATCAGCGCGATGTCCTCCAGCATTTGGTGCGTCGCGCCGTCCGCACCGACATTCAGCCCGGCATGTGAACCAACCAGCTTGACCGGCTGATCATTCAGGCAAATCGTCGTCCGAATTTGTTCCCAATTACGCCCCGGACTGAACGCCGCATAGCTGGCTGCAAACGGAACATTACCCATGGCTGCTAGTCCTGACGCCACAGTCACCAGATTTTGCTCTGCCACACCAACCTCAATGAACCGCGGCGCACCGATTCGCTCGGCAAATTCGCCAAAGCCAACACTTTCTGCCAGGTCAGCGCTTAGCGCCACAATCCGACTATTGTTCACTGCTGCGTGAACTAATCCGTGACCAAAACCGAACCGCATTGACGCGGTATTTCCCGCACGCCAATCATCCCGCAACATGCTCATACGCCCATCCCTTCTTACGGCTGTTTCCCGGCTGATAGATCTAATTGCGCCAGAGCTGCAGCGGCCTGCTCAGCATTTGGCGCCTTGCCGTGCCATCGATAATCACTCTCCATAAAATCAACGCCGCGCCCGGGCACCGTATGCGCGATAATAAGGCTCGGCCGCTCGCGTACTGCCTGTGCTGCTTCAATTGCTGCGATAATTTGCGCCATGTCATGCCCGTCAATTTCCTGCACCTGCCAGCCGAAACTGCGCCATTTCTCACCCAAGTCACCCAGTGGCATGACCTGCTCGGTACCGCCACCAATTTGAATAGTATTACGATCAACGATGCTGATTAGCCGGCCCAATTTATACTTGGCTGCAAACATTACCGCTTCCCAAATATTACCCTCATCAAGTTCACCATCGCCTAAACTACAATATACGAATCGCTCCGAATTCTGCAAATACTGCAAATGATATGTCATACCGGCAGCCTGGCTGAGTCCGCAGCCGAGCGGCCCGCTGGTCGTCTCTAGCCCTGGTAATTTTACCCGCTCTGGATGCCCTTGTAGCCGCGAGCCGAACTGCCGCAAATTCATTAATTCTGATTCCGATAAAAATCCACGCATCGCCATCGCTGCGTATAGCAGCGGCGCATAATGGCCGTTACTCATGACGAACAGATCGCGATCAAGCCAATCCGGTTCTTCTGGCCGCAATCTAAGAATCCGAAAATACAGCACCGTCATAACATCAGCAAAACCCAGCGGCCCCGCCACATGACCGCTGCCAGCGGCTGCTACTTGGCGAATAACTAGCTTCCTTAGCTCTCGCGCTTTTTCCTCCAGCTGTTCAACCGCCAATGTCTCGTTCATAATTTACAAAACACTCGTTTTGCTAATTTCCTGCTGGAGCTTGGAGAAAATAGCATGCGGATCTGATGCTTTCTGAATAACACCGCCGACATTAAGCACATTGACGCCGCCCTGCACCAAGCTATACGCATTATCAATCGACACGCCCCCGTCCCAGCCAATTTCTACCCCTGGATTAATTGACTTAATCAAGCGGATTTTCTCCAACTGCATCAGGCTGGCATTACCGCCGAATCTGCCCAGCTCGCCGCTAAAAATCATCACGTGATCGGCTAATTTTATCATTTCCTCAACGGTTCGCGGCACTGTGGAGCGAAGCAAAGCCAACCCAGCATTAATTCCAGCTTGTCGAATCTGCGTGAGCGTCGTTTGGACATCGCCCTTAGCCTCGGCATGCACGATAATCATATTTGGCCGCAGAGCAATCAGCTTTGGGATATACTCATCAAGCTTATCAACCATCGCGTGAATATCGACCATCCATCCCTCAGGCGCCCACAATTCCGGAATACTAACCGTTAGCGTCGGCGCAAATTCGCCGTCAGAAATATCAATATGCACACGCTCGGCGAAACCGGTGATTCTATCGACTTGCTCTTTATACTGAGCAGCGTTTTCTGCTAAAATCGCTGGCGTAATTACGGCGCTCATGATAACTCATCCAACTGCGCATTGCGCCGATTAAACCGCGGAGCATTAGCATACGGTGTATTTAACCACGTCTCAATGATACCTTTCCAAGCCGCCTTGTCATCTTCCAAAATTCGCGCAGGCAGGCATAACACATTCGAGTCGTTATCATTACGCGTCATCTTCGCTTCAAAGGCATCCCAAATCACGCTGGCGCGGATTCCCTTAAAACGGTTAGCTGCCATACACATGCCTTGACCACCGCCGCAAATCAAAATCGCCCGCGGGTCTTTACTGTCATCACCGATAACTTTCAACGCCGCCGCTTGGGCAAATTGCGGAAAATCATCGTCTGGGTTCAATTCCACGCCGCCAACATCCTCGACATCATAACCATTCTTCGCCAAATATGCGAACACTTTTTCTTTCAATAAAAAGCCGCGATGGTCTGATCCGAGATAGATTTTCATGGTTTTAGTATAAGCGGTTTCGGCGATTTTTGCAAGGGAAAGTTGGAGATTTTTCCAGAGGTGGAGCATGCCTATTTGACAAAAAGTATTGACATTTTGTGACCAGTATGATATATATATATTAACTTTTGCTCGAAGTTTTGTCTGAGGGCGGAAGTCGCCCTTTAGCTTCGAGAGCTCTCTGAAAGGAGAGGAACAATGGAGAAGATTTGCACACACAAGGGAGAATTTCCTCAGAAGGAAAGTATTTTCTTTCCTTCTCGAAAGTTTACCTGGAGACTGATCGGATTCGACGCAGATACTCTCTGCGTCGAATGTGAGGAGTGCGGGTGGCATCAGCTCACCCACAACATCGACCGGCTCGATTTCTTCCTCGGCAGAGGGATCGACGCTTACCTCCCTGAGCACCCTTGACGATAAGGGCGATACGGCGAAACATACTCGTCGTTAAAGCCCACCGGAAAATAGCTTGCCTGGAAGGCTTTTATAAGCCTCGGCTTGAGCCTTTCGGTGGGCTATTTTCATAGGAAATTATACGGAATTATTCACTCAGTCTAAGATAATGACCGACGTCCGCCACCAATTCAACCAGCCGGTTGGAGTAGCCCCACTCGTTGTCGTACCAAACCATCACTTTTATCAAGTTGCCGTCAACCACCTTAGTCAGCGGCAAATCAACAATTCCCGAGCATGAATTGCCAATAAAATCGCGGCTGACCAAAGACTCTTCAGATACGCCCAAAATCCCCTGGTAAAAATTACTTTGCGCGGCTTTCTTAAACGCGCCGTTTACCTGCTCGACCGTCACATCGCGCCGTAATAGCGCCGTCACGTCGCTCAGCGACACCACTGGCGTCGGTACGCGGACACTAAGGCCGTCAAACTTGCCAGTCAACTGCGGCAGGGTTTTCGTCACAGCGATAGCTGCACCCGTCGTTGTCGGCACCATATTTTCAGCCGCGTTGCGACCTTCGCGGAGATCCTTGGCTGGCGCGTCTTGCAATCTTTGGCTGGCGGTGTAGCTATGCACCGTCGTCAGCATTGATTTTTCCACGCCAAATTCTGCGTCCAGAACCGCCATCACCGCACCCAAACTATTGGTCGTACAGCTGGCGTTAGAAATTATCGGCGTCGCGTCCTTGATCTTGCTATCGTTTGTACCGAGGACGATGGTGTCAACGCCATCAGATTTGGTCGGCCCGCTGATGACCACGCGCTTGGCACCGGCAGTCAAGTGCTTGCCCGCGCCGTCTTTATCAGTAAATAATCCGGTCGACTCGATCACCACATCAACATTCATCTCGCCCCACGGCAAGTTTGCCGGATCTTTTTCCGCCAGCACTTTGACACTTTTCCCATCAACTACCAACTCGTTTTCTGTAAAATCAACTTGGCGGCCATATTCCCCGTAATTGCTATCGTGTTTTAATAGGTACGCCAGAGTCTTCGTGTCCGTCAAATCATTAATCGCTACGATCTCCAGATCACTACGCTCACGCGCAATCTTAAAGGCACTGCGCCCGATCCGTCCAAAACCGTTAATTGCTATTTTCGTTATCGCCATGTAATTATCCCTCCCAAGTAGCATTAGCTTTTCTCTAATTATACTACAAAGTTGTATAATAAAACTATGACGCGCGAGGAATTATTGGATCTGGCAGCACCGCAGTACGACGAGATACCGGTACTGGTATTAGACAGTGCTATTGATTACGCTACTAAAAAGCACGCCGGCCAAAAACGCAAAAGCGGCGAACCGTACATCACACACCCGCTGGCGGTGGCTGGGATTTTAGTGGAATGGGGTATGGATATTGACACGGTGATCGCTGGTGTGCTGCATGATACAGTCGAGGATACCGATGCAACGCTGGACGAGCTGGAGAGTTTATTTGGCCGCGACATCGCCTTTCTGGTTGACGGCGTGACCAAGGTGTCGCAGGCGCGCGCTGGTATGCGCAGTCTTGATAGCTACTTGCCGCACACCAAGGACAACCTTGCCAAGCTGATGATCGCGGTCGGCGAGGACATCCGAGTGATTATTATCAAGCTGGCCGATCGGCTGCATAATATGCGTACGCTTCAATATATGCCGCGCGACAAGCAGAAGAAAATCGCCCGCGAGACAATTGAAGTCTTTGCGCCGTTGGCGGATCGGCTGAATATGGGGCGCGTCCGCGTGCAGCTGGAAGAGTTAAGCTTTCGGTTTTTGATGCCCAAGGATTTTCAGCGTACTAAGAGCCTGATGGATAGCCGCCTAAAGAAAAGCCAGCGCAAACTCGCCAAAGTCCGCCGCGACGTTACGGCGCGCCTCCAGAATGAGAGTCTGCAGTTTGAGATGGACGGCCGGGTGAAAAGCGTATATAGCTTATTTAAGAAGCTCGACCGCGTTGGCGATATTGATAAGATTTACGATCTGATCGCCCTGCGTGTTATCGTTGACGATTTAGCAACCGGCTATCTGGTACTGGGCGTGCTGCACGACATGTACCAGCCGTTTTACGAGCGCATCAAAGATTATGTCGCCAACCCTAAACCGAACGGCTACCAGAGCTTACACACGACGGTGCAAACACCGACTGGGCAGATCGTCGAGTTCCAGATCCGCACCCAAGACATGCATGAATATGCCGAGCGCGGTTTGGCGGCCAGTTTCCATTATAACGAGCAGAAAATGACCGACGCCTACCGAAAGGGGCGAATCGCGGCGCTGCCGACGGATTTGGCATGGATTCGCGATCTACAGGAGACGGCAGCTCGGGCACGCGAGGGTAAAGCCTTTGATTCAGAAAAATTCCGCATGAAGCTGTTTGAGGATCGAATCTTCGTCTATTCGCCCAAAGGTGATATTTATGACTTGCCGCGCGGCGCCTTCCCGCTGGATTATGCTTACCGCATTCACTCCGACATCGCAGCGCACGCCAGCGGCTTTAAGGTCAATGGCGTTATGAAGCCGTTCACTTATGAATTGCAGCATGGCGACGTCGTCGAAGTTTTGACCAGCAAATCAGCCAAGCCCAAACCAGCCTGGCGCGATATGGTTATCACGCCGCATGCCAAAACCAAACTGCGCATGCAACTGTCAAAAAGCGGCGGCGTGCTCGCACACCTGACCGGCTTAACCGACGGTGTTTCATCGTTGTTTCGACGGTAAGCAAAACACTCACACCTCATCCCAGAGGCTATGACGGTCGCGGCACCTCCTCCGCCAGAGACTGTGGAACGTTCGCGAAGAGCGGACGTTCCAACCCGAACGCTCGCGAGGAATCTCCGGTGGAGATCCAAGCGAAGAGTGTGCTCTGGCGGGGGACGGTGGAGCAGCTGCTGCGGTTCGTCTTCCAGCCGTCTCCTCCAAGTCGAGTACATCCGGCAACGCCGTCCGCAGAACTATCGACTTGTCGGAGAGACTGACGGTCACACTGCAACAAACACGCATACCCGATTCTCGGTAAGACGCGATGTCGCTTTACTTTACAAGTTAGTTTGCATTACGCCTGCTCGTTCCAGCGCTCAATCGCCGCCGCCACGACCTGCTTGGCGGCATCAACGCCAGCAAATTCCTTGACAATGGTCGAACCTGGCTTCTTCAAATCCTTGTAGTGATTGAAATGGAATTCAATTTGCTTAATCAGCTGCGCCGGCAAGTCCTCCAACGACTGAATAGCATTGCCATTATGGCGATCGTCGCTTGGCACCGCGATAATTTTATCATCAACCTCATCGTCATCAACAAACTTCATCACGCCGAGGATTCGCGCCTCGACCACCAGCCCGGTCGTCAGCGGCGTGTCTGTTACCAACAGCACGTCCAACTCATCGCCGTCCTCATCCAATGTCTGCGGAATGAAACCATAATTAGTCGGTTTGGCAAAAATCGCCGGATCAACCCGGTCCAGCCGCATAACGCCAACTTTCCGATCCCATTCAATTTTATGATTCGACCCAGCCGGAATCTCTACGACAACGGTAACTTCGCCGTCCTGATAGTTTCCCGGGGTTAATACTTGGTTAAAATCTGCCATATACTACTCCTCTCTGGCTTTTTCTTGTAAATATTCACGAATTTGCAGTGCCGCCACTGCACCCTCGCCGACCGCCGAAGCGATTTGCATGGTTGCGCCCGAACGTACGTCGCCCGAAGCAAAGACGCCAGGAATGTTGGTATGCAAATGTTCGTCGGTGATGATGTGTCCGCCGAGGTCCAACTCAACATCTGAGTCTGCCAAAAACTGCGTGTTCGGAATGAGGCCGATGAAAACAAATAAGCCGTCTGCGGTAAATTCTCTCTGCTCGCCGTTTTGGGTCGATTTGACACCGTAGAATTTGTCGTCTTTGACGATAATTTCATCAGTCGTCGCACCGATATGGACGGTAATTTTGCCCTCATCGACATACTTTTGCAGCTCTTTTTGCAAGACATCGCTGGCGCGCAATTTACTGCGCACTAATAGGTCAACGTGGCTGGCGTAGCGAGTCAAAAATATCGCTTCCTGCACCGCCGAGTTACCGCCGCCAACGACAATCAAGCGCTTGTCGCGGTAGAATGCGCCGTCGCACGTCGCGCAGTAATGCACGCCGCGGCCATACAATTCATCTTCGCCCGGTACGCCCAGCTTGCGATGATTTGAGCCGGTCGCCAGCAATACCGCTTTGGCCCGCACTGGCTGGCCATCAACTGTCAATTCCAATTCGCCATCAACTTGCTTCAACGCCGTAACGTCGCCATACTCAATATCCGCGCCAAATCGCTCAGCCTGCTGCTGCAGTTCGGATGCCAATTTCATACCGGTCACGCCTTCGGCGAAACCTGGATAATTGTCGATTTGGTCGGTGATGGCTGCCATGCCGCCGACCACGCCGCGTTCATACAGTGTCGTCGGCACGTCTTCACGCGACAGGTAAATTGCTGCGGTCAGCGCGCTTGGACCAGCACCGACAATCACTACGTCTCTCTCCTTAAATCCCATATTGCTCCTTATAGTATTTCTCCAATGCTGGTGGTATTTCTGGCTCAGGAATTTCTGCCGGTTTGTCGATTGCCATTACCACAAACTTTAATGGCGTGTTTGCCGGGATTTTATCTCCCTGGCCTTTCTCGCCATAGGCCTTGCTTGACGGAATCGCTAACTCGCGGACGCCGCCGATTCTCATACCGATCAAGCCTTCCTTCCAGCCTTCAATCACCGACGCGTTTGCTAAGCCTTCAACTGAGAAAGGTTCTTTTAATTTTTTACCATCAATCGACTGATCAAAGACTTCGCCTTTTGGATTCCAACCAATATAATAAACTGCAAATTTAGTATCTTTCTTTATTTCCGCACCTTCGCCAGCCACGAGGTCTTCAACCTTCAACTCTTTAGCTTCATCATTGCTGAATTCCGCCGGACGCGAAGCATATTCTGCAAATTGGCTATAATATTTACCACTCAATTCTTCCGCCTGCGCTTTAACCTTTTTTTGCCGCTCATTAACAGCCTTAGTGTACGTATTCTGCGCTTTTTTCAGCTCAGCCTTATCTTTGGCGTCATTGCCCGGCTGCACCATCATAGCGATAAATCCGCCAACTGTTCCTAAAAACATCATGCCAGCAATCACCCAAATCCCTATCCTTTGGCTTTTCGTCGTTGCCATAATCCTCCTTTATTTACCTCTCCAATTATAACAATTTTTACCAAGCACAACAATCGCCCGCCTAAACTTGCGCGGCACCAAATTCTTCCGCTGCCATGGCTGCTATTTCTTCAATTATCGGCGCAGTATCTTTATCCGCTAAGGTTCGCTCGGCGCTAATAAATTTGACACTCAAGGTTACGGTTTTTGTTGAATCATCGTCCTTCGGCTGATAAATCGCAATTGGCGTGATACTAATTTGCAATTCGCGGTGTTTCTTCGCAACTTCCTCAGCGCACGCATACACCGACGCATAATCAACCGCCGACTGCATCTTCAGCGATATATCCCGCGTCGTTGACGGATAGCGGCTCAGCGGCCGGTAATTATGTTCGCGATTTTCAGTCAGACAAACTTGCAATTTTTCAATGTCAAGCGAGAACGCCGCCGTGTAATCTGGCAGCTTGAAATTGCGCCGCCCTGTCTGAGATAATTCGCCAACAATACCCAGCTTGTCACCATTTTTTGCGACAATCCAAGCGCTGCGCTGGCCGTCAAACGGCGCTGGCATATCCGCGCCAGACTCTACTATTTTCACAAAATCAGCCTCAACGTTAATATCCGCCAACAGCCTATCCACCAACTTCCTCGCTTTATAAAATGGCGCGCCCGCCCGCGGCTTTTTGCTAGCGTAAACACCGTCGACAAACGTCTGCTCGCTTGGTAGATTCTCGTCGGTAAGCGGTAATTCTTTATCGTGAACTTTGCCGATTTCAAACAACATGAACTCGTCGTGGCCGGCTTTGATATTGGCGTGAACTTTGTCTAGCAAACTCGGCAGCACGCTGGTGCGGTAGTATTGTAAATCAGGACTGAGGGCGTTGCTTAACCGATAGGCACAGCTCGGGTCTTGTTCGGCGTTTTTCAGGACACGTTCGTGGACGAAACTATAAGTCAGTACTTCGTTGGCGCCGGCGCGCGATAGACTCTGGCGAATCGCCTGCTTGAGCTGGCGGCGCGGGCTTTTTGGCGCTGGCTTGATGCTGCGCATTGGCAATTGGCGCGGTAGTTTATCAAAGCCATACAGCCGGCCAACTTCTTCGACAATATCCTCCGGCAGCTCAATGTCGGTGCGCCAGAATGGCGCGATTACTTCAAATTGATAAGGCGTACTTGGCTCGGGTTCCTCATGTGCCTTAATTTCAACATTCTTTAATATACGGCAGATTTCTTGCGGCGAAAATTCTGTGCCCAAACGTTCATTCACAAAAGTACTTTCCAACACTAAGACACCAGTCACTGCGCCCCAATCGAAAATCGAGATGGTTTCCTTGCCAGCAGAGCCAAATGTAACTCGCGAATCGCGCTGCATGACCATCAGGCGATCGTTGCGCTTATCAAACACTTCGCTCGCCTGCACGCCGCCAACCATACTCATCAGCTGCTTCAATACGGCAGCATTTTGCAGTGGTGACTGGCCCTTATTAAACCGCGTCAATGCATCGGTAAAAATACCGTGACGCATGGCGGTGCGGCGCAGTGCATACATATCAAAATTAGCACATTCGAGGACGATATTTTTAGTATCACTTGAAACCTCAGTGTCGGCACCGCCCATAATTCCCGCCAGACCAATCACCCCCTCGCCGTCAGCAATGACGATGTCGTCACTCGTCAGCTCATATTCTTTGCCATTGAGCAGACTGACTTTCTCGCCGTCACGAGCCAGCCGTGCCCCAAGTGTAGACCCGCGCAATTTGTCATAATCATAGGCATGCGTTGGCTGCGCTGTCATCAGCATAATGTAATTTGTCGCGTCAACAATGTTGTTAATCGGCTTGCCGCCCATCGCCACCAACTGACATTGTAGCCACAGTGGACTCGGTTGCACGGTAACATTGCGAATCGCCACCGCCATGAATCGCGGCACTAATTCTGACACATCGTTCGTTACTGTCAATTCTAGACCTTCGGCCTCAGCAAACTTCTGCTCTGATTTATACCACTCAGGACTGACAAACTGCTGATGAAAAATCCCAGCAATCTCGCGCGCCACGCCGAGTTGCCCAAAACAATCCGGCCGGTGCGTAAACATTTTATTTTCGATATCCAGCACGTAGTCGTCTAGACCAAACGTTTCCGCGAAACTTGCCCCCACGCTTAGCTCAACTCCCGCTGGTACGTCATGTTCGTGAATCTCAATAATTCCTTCATGATCCGTGCCGATATCCAGCTCGTCAGCCGCCGCCAACATGCCCTGACTGAGCACGCCGCGCAGTGGTCGCGCGTCCAACACAAATGGCTCGTCGTCATCAAAACTCGCCGGCACCGCGCTTTTCGGCGGCAGCCAAATCGCCCACATATCCGCATGAACATTCGGCGCACCGCAGACCACCTGCACCAGACCGTTCTCATCACGCGGCACATCCGCTACCACGCCGCCATCATCAATCTTGGTTACACTCAGTCGATCAGCATTAGGGTGCTTGGCGCATTCAACCACCCGAACGACTCGCGCACCATCGTACTTGGCTTTCAGGTCGACCACTTCTTCGACACCGCCAAGCTGTTGATTGACCCGCGCCACCAACTCATCCACCGGCGGTAATTCAAAATTAATCAATTGTTTGATAAGATTTAGGCTGACTTTCATATATATCAGTATACCATTCTAATCAATGGTGTAGTCAAACACCTTAACAGGAATACCTTTTTCCTGAGCTTGATCAATTGTAAACGTCGTGCCAGGGCTATAGTTGACCCGAAACGCCACCAGTTCGTCCGCCAAGTCAACAATTTGACAATTACGCGCATGAAATGAATCAGCGTTAACTTCATTAAAATCAGTAGCATCGCGCAGTACTCCTGGCCGATGTTTGGCGATGTCTCGCAAAAGAGCAACCGTCGCAATTGCATCATCCTGGCGACATTTGCCGACAGCCGCACGATCATACAATGCTTGGCAATATAGCTCCAGCTCCACTGGCAAAAATATCCGAAACCGTGCCGCTTCCAGACCATGTTCATACGCCAGCCGAGCCGCTTCGTGATCAGCACCAGTCGCGCCACCCGACACAATCCCGCCGCCTTCAGCAATCTTTTGCCCGACAAACTGCTCAATATCGCGGCGAATCGTGTCGTTTACTTCACGCGTGCCGACAACTGCAAGCCATTTCATACTGCATTCTATTCCAGTTCCCAATCTAATGATACACTTCCTCGCTTGAGAATCCCTCGCTAGCGTGAGACGGATTTCCCAATTTTGCTCTAATTTGACTTACAGAAGCGTTCACCGCAGCATTACCTATTTTTTCAAGAGTCTTAAGCCTGAGGTCTAAATCTTCCGCATCGGCTACTACCTCACGTAAACACCCATCACAACGGAATCCCGCTGACCAGTCAAAGTTGCAAGCCTCTTTTCAGCTGCCGCTATAGACCGATCAATCTCTTCAACTGCTCTTATAGATTCCTCAAAACTCTTAGACTCCTCACCGCTACCGACAGCTTCTCCCGCATGATCCTCAAACTCACATTTTCCTATACCTTATCCTCTTCACTTACACCACGTACTGTACCACAGTAAAGCCAGAGCGTCCAGCTGGCTGGGATTATTCGCTGGATTTTTCGTCATCCAACAGCCGTCTGCCAAACTCTTTTTTTATTGCCCCAAGGTATCCAGATGATTCATTGCTAGATGATTTGTCGCCATCAAAAAGCACCTTATTAACAATCAATACCGCTCCCTGTTCTCTCGCTTCAGTAGCCACACCAAACATGGCAAGCTTGCCTATTCTAAACGAACGTTCTACATCTTTCCTATTGACCTCTTCTAATTCAATCAGTCTGTCAATAATAGCGCCTCGACGTTCCTTTAATTCATCAAGTAGTTGCTGCTCTATCTTGTCAAAAGATTCTAATGCGTCTATAGCCTGATTGACCTGACTAAGTTCCTTATAAAGCTCAAACGTTTCTTCTATAGTCGCAACAGCTTTTTGCCTCTCTGGTGTCATAGAAAATTCTTCAAACCGCCTTATGTCCACTTCTTCGCCAGGCACACCACTTCCTCTGCCAGGAGTATTTCCTTCCATATTATATCTCTTTCCTTTCGTTTTGTTCGCTAGAGTATCATAACATGGATTTTACATAATGACAATAGTATGGATTGAAGTTTTGTCTGACGATATTCTTAAGCACTGGCGACAGTACCGTCTAAATGCCATATACATCCAGCTCAATCGCCGCAAGCATCTGCTGAATTCGCGCGCTATCCGCCATTTCCAGCCATCCTTTGCCGCCAATGACGCAGCCGCCGAGGATTGAATTCAGCGTATCTCTACCCAGCAATACTTGCTCGTAGTTATGCGAACACCTAGCTAACTCTGTCTGCAAATTATCGCAAAACGACGACGCTGATAAAAATTGCACATATTCCATGAATTCGCGCTTTAACTGGTCAACTATATTATCGTCTTTCTTGATTAGCCCAAGGAACATTCGATAACCAACCGATTTTGACGCTTCCGACCATTGATCGCCGCGATCGTATACCGTATGTTTTTCACGAATCATCACTAAAAAGTTAAGCGCCGCGACCTGCATGACAACCGCTGCCAGTGCTTGATCAACTAGCGATTGGATATATTTTTCATCAACCGAATATTCTAAAACATATTCAGGAAAAAGACTTTTAGACTTTCTGCTATATTTTATATACGGAACACGAAATAGTGTGTTTACAGAACTTTTGTCATCAGCTTTGCGATACGTCAGATCGCTTTGCTGGTGCCACGCGGAAAGTTGTACCATATTTAGACTGCGCAATAGCTCATCTTGTTTTAATTCCGCCACCACCCGATTCATCTCTATCCCGCATTCGCCAGCCACCCGCAGCGTGGCATCTCCTGGAATATCCCATTCATCAAACAGCTGTAATGCTTCGCCATAAGCCTTTTGCGCCGCTGGGTTATATAATTCGGCGTCTATAAAACAAGTGTCGCCATATGTTTTTGCTGTTAAGATAATATCGCTTGAAATAAAAAATCCTCTACCCTGAAGAGATTTCATAACATACTGAGCAAGCAAATGTTCATAAATATGAGCCAATAATCCGTTATTTTCGACCGCCTTATATAAGGATGAATATACCATCTTATTACTCTTTAGAGTAGAGGAGATATTGATAGTCCGCATTAACCGTTATTCATAACCGACCCCCTAATGATTAGTTGTATTTCTAGCTATACAACTAAGCTAAACGCCTAGCCGATAGCTATAACCATTATAGCATGGGTAGAGATTAGAGGATGAACTGCGCAATTAGGGCTGGAAAAGCTAAATTTAGATAAACATCGCCAAGCTTGCTGACCGCCGAAATACCCCGCCCATGCAGACGAGGTATTTGTTTGTAGGCGGATTGCTCCAATCTGGAAGCTTAACGCTTGGAGAACTGTTCGCGCTTGCGGGCAGAACGCAGACCGTATTTCTTGCGCTCTTTCTCGCGTGGGTCACGTTTGAGCAGCTCAGCCTTCTTCAAGACTGGGCGCAGATCAGCGTGAGCGGCCGTCAATGCTTTAGCGATGCCAAGCTTGATGGCGTCAACTTGACCAGCGAGACCGCCACCTTTGACCAAGATGGTAACGTCGTATTCCTTTTGCTTGCTGACGATAGCCAGTGGGTCGGTTACTTCTGCCAGCAAGGTTTTGTTGCCATCCAAGTACTCAGCGGCTGCTTTGCCGTTGATGGTGATGGTACCCTTGCCAGGAAGCAAGCGAACACTTGCCGAGGCGCTTTTGCGTCGTCCCAAGCCGTAGAAATAGGTATCAGTAGCCATATTACTTTACCTCAACTTTCTCTGGGGTTTGTGCTGTGTGAGCATGCTCGCTGCCAGCAAATACACGGAGGCGCTTGAGGCGCTCTGCTTGCAATTTGTTCTTTGGCAGCATGCCTTTGACAGCTTCTTCAATAATTCGTTCTGGGTGGCGTTCACGCATTTCTTTGAACTGCGTTTCTTTGATGCCGCCTGGGAAACCACTGTGACGGTAGTAGTACTTGTCAGTTTCCTTGTAGCCAGTAACGACGGTGTTTGCAGCGTTAATAACCACCACATAGTCGCCGCCGTCAACATGCGGCGTGTAAGTTGGCTTGTACTTACCGGTCAGGTGTTTAGCAATTTCAGTTGCCAAACGTCCCAGTGGTAACTCACTCGCGTCAAACAATACCCAGCGGCGAGAAACGTCAGATGGTTTTTGTGAATAAGTCTTCATCTTATTTCTCCTTCTTTGGCATTGGTTTGATATCGTCGACAAACTCGATGATTGCCATTTGTGCGCCGTCGCCAACACGTAGGCGTGTTCGTTCAACACGAACGTGTCCGCTGGTGCGGCCACTCAGTTGTGGGGCGATTTCATCAACCAGTTTGTAAGCAGCAGCGCGGGTGCTGAGTGCTGCGATCACCTGGCGGCGACTGGCTAGATCGCCCTTCTTCGCCTTGGTGATGATTTTTTCAATGTGGCGCTTCAGCTCTTTGGCTTTCGGCAAGGTGGTCTCGATTTTGCCGTACTCGACTAGGCTGGTTGCCAGACCCCTCAGCAAGGCTCGCCGTTGATCACGCTCACGGCCGAACTTGCGTCCTTGATATCCGTGTCTATGCATAGTTAAAACTCCAACTCCGCCATCTTGTCGCGTACTTCATCCAGCGCCTTTGAACCAAAGCCTTTCAATTCTCGCAAATCTTGCTCGGTCAAAGTCACCAGGTCGCGAATGGTGCGGATTTCATTGTTAATCAGCGCGTTCGTGGTGCGGGCGCTTAGGTTTAGTTCTTCAATCGGCATAGCCAACTCTGACTCTTCGTCATCCTTGGTTGTGCCGAGCGCTGGCGCGCCAGTTACCATGGTGTTGCCTGCTAAAGCCGTGTATTGGTTAACCAGGATTGCTGCTGCTTCCTCAAACGCTTCGCGCGGGGTAATTGCGCCGTTGGTTTCAACGGTAATCGCTAATTTGTCCAAGTTTGTTTCCTGGCCAACGCGGGTTGAGTCAACTTTATAGCGGACGCGCAGCACCGGCGAATACATTGCATCAATGGCAATCATGTCGCTGTGTAAACGGTTTTCGCTTGATTCTTCAATTGTCTGGTAGCCGCAGCCTGCCTCTGCCACCAAATCCATCACTAAATGCTTGTTTGGATCGTCAATCGTAGCAATTACTTGCTCTGGGTTAACGATTTCAACGTCAGCGTTTGTCTGGATATCAGCGGCAGTTACTTTGCCAGCGCCAGACTTCTCAAGGCGCAATTCAACTGGCTCGTCAGTAAACACCCGCAAGTGAACGTTCTTCAGATTTAGCGTAATATCGACAACGTCTTCTTTGACACCCTCGACGGTAGTGAATTCATGAGTCGCGCCTTCGACCCTGAAAGCCACGATTGCACCGCCCCGAACACTTGACAGTAAGACGCGCCTTAGCGAATTACCAAGCGTATTGCCGTAGCCCGGATGAAGCGGTTCGATTAGAAAAGTAGCACTGGTCGCGGAAATATCATCAACGCTCGCGAGTGCTGGATTGTAAATTGCTTTTGCCATAATTCTTCCCTAACCCTTCTTTTATCGTGAGTAATACTCAACAATTAATTGCTCGTTGATGTCAGCTTCTGCTTCCTCGCGCTTCGGCAAACCGGTAACTTCAATCTTCAGCTTCTTACTATCGCTCTTTAGCCAGCTCAGCGGGCCTTGGATTGAATTATTGATCACGTCGTCGATGTGCGTGAAGTATTCAGATTTGGTGCTTTTTGGGCGAACGGTGATAACATCGCCAGCCTTAACACGAATCGATGGGATATCGACGCGGCGGCCGTTTAATTCAAAGTGGCCGTGGCTGACCAACTGGCGGGCGGCGCGGCGCGATACGGCGAACCCAGAGCGATACACCACGTTGTCCAGCCGGCGCTCCAGCAGCTTCAACAGGTTCTCACCCGCCAAACCTTCTTGGGCACGGGTTGCTTCGTTCATCAGCCGTGCAAATTGCTTTTCAACCAAACCGTACAGACGGCGAACTTTTTGCTTTTCGCGCAGCTGCGTAGCATACAGGCTTGGCTTACTTTGGCGGCCGTGGGCGTGCTGGCCTGGGATGCCAGATTTTCGTGCCAAAACTTTATGTGCTTTTGGATGAAGCGCATAACCTTCGCGGCGGCTTTGCTTGACAATCGGTGAATTATCTCGTGCCATAATTATGCCCTCCTTGCCTTTCGTGGACGAACACCGCCGTGAGGCACGCCAGTTACGTCCTTAATGCTTTCTACTGAGATGTCGAAAGCGCCAACCGCACGAATAGCGGCGTCGCGGCCCAAACCGACACCTTTGACGAAAACGTCAACTGAATTCAAACCATACTGAGTTTTCGCAGCTTCAGCAGCTTTTTCAGCAGCAACCTGTGAAGCGTAGGCGGTGCCTTTTTTGCTGCCGCGGAAGCCGCATGCACCAGCTGATGAAGCGGTCAACACGTTACCCTTCTTGTCAGAAAAGGTAACAATGGTGTTGTTAAATGTTGCTTGAATATGCAGCTGACCAGCTGGGACTGATCGGCGCTGCTTCTTCTTGGTAGATTTTGCGTCTGCCATTTCTTAGTCCTTTCTTTAGGTCTTGCTTGCTGCTTTTGGTTGTGTACCGCCCACGGCGATGGCGCGACCCTTGCGAGTTCGTGCATTCGTACGAGTCCGCTGTCCGCGTGTCGGCAGTCCTGCTTTGTGGCGAAGACCGCGATAGGCGTTGATATCCTTCAAGCGCTTAATGTTGTTAGTTACCAAGCGCTGGAGATCACCCTCAACGGTGTATTCGCTGTCGATAATTTCGCGAATCTTGTTTTCTTCAGCCTCGGTGAGATCTTTCACCCGAGTGGTCGGCTCAATCTTAGCCGCCGCAAGGATGCTCGAAGCGTGCTTTGGCCCAATCCCATAAATATAGGTGAGCGCGATTTGCACTTGCTTCTCTGTTGGGATAACTACCCCAGCAATTCGAGCCATGCTTAACCCTGCCTTTGCTTGTTCTTAGGTTTTTTCTTGTTGATGACGCGCAGTCTGGCGATACGCTTGCCCTTTTTACGGCCAACGCGGCGCACGAGTACGTCATCGGGACTGATTTTTCTAACACTTGCACGAACTTTCATAAAGTGCTTAAATCTCCTTTCCCGAGTAAACCCGAGATTAACGTTAATATTTGACTACCGGCTCTGTTGAGGCCGGTCGTCGCGTAGGCGGAAGCTGATTCGTCCCTTTGTAAGATCGTAAGGGGTCATCTCAACTTCAACCTTATCACCAGGCACCAAGCGAATATAGTGCTTGCGCATTCGCCCTGAAATGTGCGCGATGATACTATGGCCATTCTCCAGTTCCACCTTAAATTGCGTATTAGGCAGTGCTTCCACTACCTTACCGATCATTTTGATGACTTCCTTTTGACTCGCCATAAGTTACAGTTGTCAATTATACAGCAACAAGCTATTTCCCGCAAGGGGTTTACTGAGAAAATTTTCACTATTTACCAAGCAATACACGAATTAGCAATAAGCGGTGATAAAAATCCCCGCCCAGTAGCGAGGATTATTCATTTATTTTTTACGCAGCTTCGGCAGCAATCGCCGTTTTTTCGTTTTACCGCGGTCATTAACCAGCTCGTCCGGATCGAAATCGTCGTACGTAACCATCAAAGCTCGCGAGTTAATCTGACGCAATGTCTCCAGTCCAACGGACACAACGATCAAAACTCCAGTACCGCCAATTGACAACCGCAGCCCCTTCAGCCCTGTCAAGTGATACGTCAAATACTCAGCGATGAATGGCAGAATTGCCACAATGCCCAGCACGATCGACCCGAACAAAATCAGGCGATTAACCGTACGCATCAAATACTTCTCTGTTTGAGCACCTGGGCGTATACCTTCGATGAAGCCTCCCTGCTTTTGCAAATTCTCAGCAATTTCATTAGCATTAAAGACAATTCCTGTATAAAAATATGTAAACGCGATAACTAGCAGAAAGTATAGCGTCGGGTAAATGAAAGCTTCGGCAGTAGCGCCAGTAAACGAACCGGCATTAGGCGCTTGAAACCAAGTGATAAGCTTATTAGCAGTCGGCAGCAAGTCAGGATTATTAGACGCTTTCATAACCTGCCCGATGAACTGCGGCAGACTAAGAAACGACACCGCAAAGATAACTGGAATAACGCCGGCAGCAATCAATTTAACCGGCAGAATGCTCTTGACGTCGCCATAGTTGCTGTTGCCGTGGACGCGCTTAGCATAATTAATTGTTATGACGCGCTGCGCTTCATTAATTTTAACCAGAAAATACAGGACGATCAATCCGGCGATCGCCATCGCTAACACCGTCCAGAACATCACCGGATTAACTGGTATCGTAAACCAATTAAAGAAATTCAGGCTGCCAGACGAGGTATCGGTTAGAGAAGAAATAATCGTTGCAGCCATTTGCGGCATCTGGCTAATAATGCCAGCAAAAATCACGATAGAAATACCATTGCCAATTCCCTGTTCAGTAATCAATTCGCCAAGCCACATAAGTAACACTGAGCCGGCAGTCATCGCAGTCACCGACACAATCCACTCCATGGCAGTTGGATCGCCTAAAGTCGTCGTACCGCCCTGAAGGACAGTCTGGCGCAAAATAAATATAAAAGCGATTGACTGAACGACAGCTAACGGCACGGTAATAACACGCGTCCACTGTTGGATCTTACGGCGTCCTGACTCACCGTCTTTGTGAAGCTCCTCTAGCTTTGGAATAGCTTTAGTTAACAACTGGATAATGATACTAGCGGTAATGAATGGACTAAGTCCGACCAGCACTAAAGAAAAACTTGACAAAGCGCCGCCAGAAAGCAGGTTCAAAATACCGCCCAAATCACTCTGGCCCAGCACCGAAGAAATTGCGCTTCGCAGCTGAGTTGGCTCAGCCAATGGCACTGGAATATGCGCCAGTAACCGGTACACCACAATAATCCCGGTAACAATCAGCAACCGTTTTTGCATATCTTTATTTTTCAACGAGCGGAAAATTATTCTCCAATCCATATATTCTTAGCCCCTCTAGCCACTAACTTCATTAACTATTCCAGTATACATTATTTGACCGGATATTGCCAGATTTTATCTACTGGTCAACTTCGTCAATACTCCAACCCCAAGCGTTGCAATCGCCCACCGTCCTGGCTTTCGCACCTCTTTCATAAGCCAGCTGTAACGCCCGAATTGAACCATGCGTCGACGGTTCTAAACCTTTGGTTGGTTTTACCAAATACTGCTTTAATGACGGCGTATTAGCAAGCATAGCATACGACATCGTGTCAGCAAACAACTCAGAACGGCGAGTTTCGCGCTCTTTAACCGCGTCTTGGCTGTCCGGTTGATTTGGCCAATATTTATACATTTCAAAAATCATCAAGTTAATATTGATCGGAAAACCCATTCTCATAGCAATATGATGCGCGTATTCGTGGAATAAAACCGTCAAATCGCTTTCAATATCCCCTGTATAACCGGCAACAATATATATCGTTTCCTCTTTTCGGCAATAGAAACCGGATATTTCAACCCCGCTTGTTTTATTGCCGTCGCTAATACAAGTTGATCCGCTATTTTCAAGAGAATCGACAACTTTTACGACAGTACCCTGGAAATCAAGCGAATCCTTATTTGGATAGGCATTGTCAAATAGCGGCTTCCATGTTTTATTCAGACATTCAACCCACGCATCATACCAAGATTTTTTGTCTGATTGATGTAGCGATTCGCTTGGCGCGCACGAGGTAAAGTCTGGGATATTAATATTAAAGACAGCTTCTTTACTAATTTCATCGTATACATCGGACTCTTTGCAAAAATTCCGCTTAAAAATAGAATGTTCGGACGGAGCGGCATTCTCGCACTTTTTACTTTCTTTATCAAAATGATTAAGTACTATACCTCCAATAATTAAAGCAAAGCCCACTACGGATGCAAAGATTATAGCAATCATAGGTGATTTGCTAGCAGGAGGACGCGGCACTACTGGCGGAGTGGGTGGTACCGTTGGAATATATGGCGGCGGCGTTTGGCTTTGATTATAATTATTAGCATTAGGCACGCCTGGATACTGCGCCCCAGGAGCAACCGGTGGCGGAGTATAGCCGGCTTGCGGCATATCCGGAGCTTGCGATTTATCGTCGTTATTCATGCTATTGATTATAATCTATATAGCTAAATTTTAGCAATTAAAATAACTCTTTAAAAGCGCCCCCGCTTATACGCAAAGGGGCGTCTTCTTTAGGTTTTGCCTGAAAATTATTTTTCCTGGCTAGCCTTTTCGTCTTCTTCAACGTCCTTCATGCTTTGGCGTAAGGGTACAGCGACTTTCTCAAATGAACCGCCGGCTTTTTCAATCGCCGTAACGACTGAAGCGGAAGCAGCTTGTACTTTCAGGTCAACCTTAGCTTTCAATTCACCGCGAGCGATCACCTTGACCGTGTGGAACGGCGTGGCGATGTAGCCTTCGGTAAACAGCAGCGCGTTGTCAACGGTTTTACCGTCAAAGGCATTCAAGTGATCCAGGTAGACTACCTGAGCTGGCGTACGCAGGCTCTTGAAGCCGCGAGCTTTTGGCACAGCCTGAGCTAATGGACGCTGACCACCCTGGAACATGGCACGAAGCTTTTTACCAGTGCGGGCGTTCTGACCTTTGGTACCACGACCAGCGGTTTTACCCTGGCCAGCAGCGATACCGCGACCAACACGCTTTTTATTCTTGTTTGCTGAAACTTGGAGATCGTTGTATTTCATTACTTAGCCTCCTTTTTAGCAGCTTTTTTGACTGGCTGAGCATTGAGCCATTGTTCGCGCGGAACGAGTGATTTCAATGCTTCAATAGTTGCGTAAGCGATGTTCACCTTGTTGGTTGAACCAAGCGACTTGGTCAATAGGTTACGAACACCAGTCACACCGATGATCTGTCGCACCACACCACCAGCGATGATACCAGTACCAGGAGCAGCTGGCTTGATCAGCACGCGGGCGCCTGAGAACTTGACTTCGCTGTCGTGTGGAATGGTCTCGCCGCTCAGTGGCAAGGTGATCAAGTGCTTCTTAGCAACCGAGGTTGCCTTGGCGACAGCAGCTTGCACGTCGGCACCTTTGGCTACACCAACACCGACCTTATCCTTGCGGTTACCGACAACCACCAACGCCTTAAAGCGGAAGCGGCGGCCACCCTTCACCACGCGGGACACGCGGTCAATGTTGATTACCAATTCTTCAAACTCTTTTGGTGCGTCATCACGCACATTTCGCCGGTCATCGCGGCGACCACCACGCGGACTGCGAGGCCGGCGGCCTTCTGCGCGTGGGGTAGTATTTGCAGCTTGTTCTGCCATACTAGAACTCCAATCCTTCTTGGCGCGCAGCGTCAGCCAATGCCTTCAAGCGACCAGCGTACTGGCGGCCATTGCGGTCAAAGACCACTGCGCTAATTTTACTTTTCTTTGCTTTCTTGGCAATTTCCGTACCGATGGCAGAACATTTTTCGCTCATCGTACCTTTTGCTTTGGTGCCAACGGTAGTTGCGGCAGCCAGTGTCTTGCCAGCAACGTCGTCGATCAGCTGAGCGCTAACGTGCATGTTGCTGATGGTGACCGTCAGGCGTGGGCGCTCTGCAGTGCCTGAAACCTTCGCACGAACGCGGTTTTTGCGAAGAGCTTGGTTGAGTAATTTCTTGTTTTCAGCCATGATTACTTACCTGTCTTTCCTGCTTTGCGCAAAATTTGCTCGTCAGCATACTTAATACCCTTGCCCTTGTATGGTTCAGGCTTCTTCAGCGCGCGGATTTCCGCAGCGACTTGGCCGACTTGCTGTTTATTGATACCGCTGACGATGATGGTCATCTTTTCGTTGGTAACGGTGATGCCCTCTGGGGCTTTGTATTTGACTGGGTGTGAAAACCCGAGCGCCATTTCCAGCTCATTGTTACTGGAGCTCACGCGGAAACCGACACCATTGACCTCGAGACGCTTCTCGTAGCCCTTGGTAACGCCGATTACCATGTTGTTGATCAGCGCGCGCATCAGACCGTGCTGGGCGCGAGCAGTTTTGGACTCATCCTTCGGATGAACCGTGACTTGTCCGTCTTCGACTTTCACCTCAACTGCTGGCGTGATGAATTGTGTCAATTCACCTTTCGGGCCCTTTACGACCACATCACCAGAGTCAACCGTGATTGTCACACCGGCCGGAATAACCACCGGCAGTTTTCCGATTCGACTCAGACTCATTACTCACCTTTCGTGTGATTTGATATTAACCTCAGTATTTTAGCATAGATTAGGGGTGAAATGCAAATCCGTGATATATTCATTTTAGTGAATACACCTAATCTTATTCTCGTTCCCGGCTTAGGGGATCGAAAGTGGTTATATCAGCTGGTTTGTCCTTTTTGGCGAGCGCGCGGTTTTTGCCCGCATGTTTTCGCGTTCGGCTGGGAGGATACAGCGAATGACTACCATAAGAAGCAAAACCGTTTGCATGATTATATCCGTAATCTGGAGGGAGATGTGTATCTTATCGGGGCGAGCGCGGGCGGTGTAGTAGTATTGAACGCCCTGGCGATGGATAGTAGCGACAGAATCAAAGCTGTTGCCACAATTGCTACGCCGTATGTTTATCGGCAGCGGCTAAAAAACGAGACACTTGCCCGGGCGATCAGCGAATTAGCCAGTAATCTACCTAACATGCAGGCAAAACTCGCGCGCATCGCCTCCTTTTACAGTACACGCGACCAAGTCGTATCGCCGACCGATAGTCGACTAAATAACCGCTGCATAAAACAGCCAAACAATAGTAAATTTGCGAACATTAACTATCAGCAATTGCCAACTTTCGGTCATGGACTAACGATTGCAGCGGGATTGACAGTGTTTAGCAAGCGAATAGCGGTTAATCTAACTTCGCCGCCTCAATAATCCGCAAGGCTTTCCGATATATCACATCAATGTCTTTCTCGACCACACACCTATCATCATCGCTATCTTTAGAAAAAGCGATCATATCAAACAGTGCCGTCAAATCATCCCAATCAACTGGCGGATAGTCAACTTTATCGCAATCAGTCAGCCGCGCCATCGCGAAACATAGCACGTCAAGCGACTCGGCAGTCTCGCTTTTATTTTTAGAATCTCGGTATAAATCAATGACTTCGCGGGCAACGACAGCTTGCTGAACCGATTTACCGCTAACTTTCATGGGGTTATTTTAGCACGTCCTTGCCCAGACTCCACCTCCAAAGTATAGTAATATACATGACTAAGATAGTTGCAAAGGCACTGTTGCGGAACTCTGAAGGGTTATATTTGGTACTTCATAGAGGCAATACGCATCCGCGGTTCCCCGGGCATATTGATTTTCCCGGCGGAGAGGTTGAGCCAAAAGAAACGCCAGAGGCAGCAGTAATGCGCGAAATACAGGAAGAAACGGGACTATCCGTTGATTCAGAGAAATTGAAAAAGTTATTTGCCAAGCAATACGGGCAAACGACGCATATGTTATTTGAGGCAAAACTTGCCAAACTGGATGCGAAAGTCGCTTTAAGCTGGGAACACGAGAGCTACCGGTGGATAACACCGGAGGAATTGAAGCGCCTGCCTAGATTCCCAGGCGCCGATCCGTATTATATGGATGTGGTGGATTATGTAGCTGATGAAGGTTGGGTGTGATTAATTGTTAGCCAAAAAGTCGCCGTTTGACATTGCGGGTAGCCACGGCTATTCTAGATAAAGCTCCCCTACCCATTACCTGGCACTTTGCCTTACGAGGCGAATATACTTGATATCCCTGTTCCGGGAATCGACCGGAGGCGTCTTCTAATCCAGTTATTCCCTCTTCCGACATTGAGATCTTTTTCCTCTCCCCGTCTTCTCCGTCAACGACATAAAACCTTTCGTCTTCTTCGCTTGACTCAGCAGAAACACCTCTAGCCGCAAGCGCTTCTACAAGCGTCATGTCGCTGCTAGCACTAGCTCCGCCAAATTCAAAATTATTTCCTGTTGCCATATTATCACTACTCCTTGTTGTTATTACTATGTAACCGTATCATAAAATACCAAAATTAGCAAATTTGTACGATTTATAAAGAATAATACCGAGGAAGCGGTCTGAGGATTATTTACTATTGATTCATTTTAACCGCCGCTAATTTATCCTTATATTCATCAAGTTTGGAGAAATCGATATCACTAAACTCCTCAAATCCGCCCTTTTTCAAATGAGAAGGCTGCAGTCCCAATATCCTTTTCATAAACGAAATGACAGCTCCGTGGGATACAATTGCGATGGTATTATTTTAAAGTTACGCTTTCGGACATCGTCCAAAAAATCGCATAATCTCAACTCCAGGCTATATTTATTATCACCATATTGCCCAAACCTAACGAAAAAATCTCCTGCCGCTTGCCTGGCGCGCACTGCATCAAGTTCTGGATTATTAGGTTTTCCATCATATTCACCCCAATCAATCTCTCTGATTCTATTATCAATAATTACCTCCGCACCTGAAACTTTCATAATCTCCTTGGCTGTTTGCAGCGTACGAATTAGCGGCGAGGAATATATCTTATCAATCTCCCGTGGCAGCTTACTTACCGATTTGGCAACTTGGCGAAAACCCGCTTCCGTCAGCACGGAACATCGTATCTCTTTGCAAGACAAAACGCCCCTGACGTTATCCACAGCCTCGCCATGCCGCATAAAGATTATATTCACGCAAGTAGCTCCTTTCTGAATTGGTTTGTTGGTTTAATTATATATTATGAGGCGCGCAATAGTAACAAAACATGTGAGTTACTGGCGCAGCAAGACATAGAATCTGCAAATGAGCCGCTATATAATTAGTTATCTAGGACAAATACAATATTAGATAAATGTCAGAAAGGCTACCAAATGACCAAAAAACTACTAGAAATCGAACGCAAGCGTCAGCTAACTGGCAATATTGAAGAGCTAATCGAGCGGTTGCAAAACATCGGTTTTGAACTGCAGAGTAATCTCCACGAAATTGACACGTATTATTCTCGTCCTGATGTCGATTTTATGCAGACGGTTGAATGCTTGCGGATTCGCCAGCGCGATGGTTTTGCCGAGGTGACATATAAGCCTGCGACGACGACCGCGACACATACGGCGAACGACGTAATCATTAAACCCGAGACAAACCTGCCAATTCAACCCGGAGACACGGCAATCGCCAAACAACTGCTCGCCAACCTCGGCATGGTGCGGCTAGTCGAGGTCAACAAATACCGTCGCTCGTTCCAGTCCTCTGATTTTCCGCAGGCAACGGTGGCCATAGACGAAATCAAAGACGCTGGGACGTTTGTGGAAGTTGAGGTTTTGTCAGATGATGAGACTAGTGCGCTGGCGATGATTAGTGACATTGAAACCAAACTCGGACTTGAGTCGGCAGAAGTTGTCACGCGGCCTTATCGGGATATTTGCATAGAATTACAGAAATAGATAGATTCTTGATTTGATATATTAGACAAATTCTATCCAACAATTAAACCAATATCTACCTTGATCAACATACTATATATTACCTTTTCTGTATCTTGCCTGATCCACGATCATAGTAATAATTCATAATATCGCCAGAATTTAGCATTTCTATCGCTTTATCAATTTGCTCTAATGATACTGAATACCACTCATCTGGCGCATATTTTTTACCAGAGTTATCGATAATTAACAGTTCTACTTTTGCGCTGCTGAAAAATGTATGAATGACATGCTCAATTTTTTGTGGGTCTATACCATTTGAAACTGTATATTTTGCTACAATCTTTACTGGCGACATCAGATACGTTGGATCAGACTCAGCATTTTTGATACGATTTTCCACTGAATTTGTTGTGAATCCAATCTTGTAGAAATTCTTAATCGTACGTATTTCGTCTTTTTGGCTTAGAGACTCCAGAACATAAATATAACCCGCTGACGGATGTAGATCTTCGTCGACAACCTCAAAACCACCCTCGTATAAACGCTGCGCAAGACTTCGGCGATACATGTTTGATTCTGTTCTATTTTCAAACAACACCCGTAAACGGCGCTGTGAATATCCACCAGGTTTATACTCTTTCTCTCCCTGGTCGCTAACGTAGCACATCATGCCATCATAAATATAAAACTTACCAACCTGTAGTTGCTCTATACTTTTGAATGGCTTTAACTTACGTTTACCTTCATTCAGTAACTCTTGTTGCTCTTTGAATATATTTTTTGACGATCCATCCGTTACTCGCCTCTTGGCAACAACGGCATGATTTTTTACCCGGCGTTCTAATCTTGGTAACGATATAGTATCAAATATTTCTCCCCCAAAGGCGTCATCATCCATAGCAAATAGTTCGGCCATCGTTTTAGGTTTCTCAACCAACTGCAACAAGCTAAATTCGTCAAAATCATTTAGTATTTTGCGCTTTTCTGGACTATTACGCAAACTCAATAATTGATGACCGAGTATCTGCTCCTTAAAGTCAGTCGAATCCTTACGCGGTGCAAAACCATTTTTACGATAGAAATTGTTAACCTTCTCAAATGACTCAATCAATCTACTATTGGCACTCTTGGGTAAACTCTTAGGCGTCGGCTTAAATAAGTCACCATACTTGCCGTTGTATATCTCTAACATACTTTCTGACACTTGAATCATCGCTTAGCCTCAGAAATATATTTTGAACGGTTCTTAATCATAAATGCTTGAAATTTTGCCAGTAAAACTTCCCTTTTATCTTTTGCGTTCAATGATGGGTTGTGTCCATTTGCTTCACGAAATGCTACGAATTCAGGGTATAGCACTAGCGCTTCTTCTTCAGTCATCTCTACTCTCGTAGACTCTAATGCCAGCCGAATTTGTTGAAATATATCTTTATCTACCCGCTTTGAGATAACCTCAAAGGCATGGCTAAACGGATTGATAGAATCAATCAGGTTAATATCTAAATCGTTGACATTCACAAATTTATTACCCAACGTCAAGAATTGAGTATCGCCTAACAAGTCGTTACCTTTCTGTATCGGCGGATTTGTTTTCATGATGATATTCGCATGGACATATTGACGAACTGTTTCGATCTGGCCATTATTCAAATCTGGATATTGACGCTGAATAATTGTTGACTCAATAGCTTGAAGATAGTCCGTGTCATCGCCATCTTTTGCACTAACCTGCTGTACTTTATCGTCTTGTAAAATTTTTGCAGTGAGATCTTGAAGATCCGACTTTATAATCTTATCGACTTTCTGCCCCTCTAGCGTAGATGTATCGATAGGGTTAAGTCCGCGGATTTTTATTGTCCCAGGTTTAGACGGTTCGTCATCACCACTTGGCCGTGGTGTGAATTTAAATTCTGGCGCTAAAACCTGCTCCATTAGAAGCGAAGCTGTTATTGCCTTTAGCATTTGATTAGTAGCAATCACAACCTCATCTTTTGCGCCATTTGGTTGAACGATCAAGTTAGTAAACTGAGCCTTTGTTTTATTAAAACTATCACGCGTACATCGCCCAATAATTTGAACAATCTCCGTTAGAGAACTTCGATAACCAACTGTCAACGCCTGCTCACAGAACGGCCAGTCGAAGCCTTCTTTCGCCATATTCAACGCAATAATTATATCCACAGCGTTAATATCATCCTGTGCAGCTTTAGCTAGATAATTTGAAATCGTTGCACGATGTTTTGGTTCGTCATCTACCAAATTAGCAACACGTAAAAACCTCCTGTCTTTAGTTTGAATTATATCAATCTCGTTTTTATCTTTATCAACCCAATTTCCCAATATCTCAAAAATGTGCGACACCTCCTCGAGTTTACCCCTCTGAGTTGACTCTTTTGAATTAACGTTCGGAATATGGATAATTGTCTTTTTATTTGAGTCTAAGACCGCATCCAGTGCGCCATGATCTAAATAGCTACCAGTATAAAAATGATAACCAATGCCAAGTGATTTCAAATACTTATAGCCATTTAATTGTTCATAATATGTGTAAGTTACTTTATCAAATTCATTCTCATCCTCAGGCATAATAATCGGTACGTTATCACCGCGGAAGTACGAACCTGTCATCGCTACGATGTGCGCACTTGAATCATGAATCACATCCCGCAAAAGCTCACCTAAACGATTGTTATACGTTGAGGCGTGGTGAAATTCGTCAATCGCGAGCAAGCAACCATTGAATTTTTCAATTGTAATCTCTTCGAAAGCAAAGCGCAGAGTTGCGTGCGTACAGAGCAAAATCCGATCATCGCTTTCTATAAAGCGCTTGAACGCTTCAACTTTACTCTTGTTGGTTAGATCATCTTCATTACAGAGATTGTTCTTGTCTTTAATCTCCCAATCCATGAAAAAACCAAATTTTGAAAGTTCTGTGTTGCGAAAACTCGCACCAATCGCTTTTTCTGGCACAGCGATAATTGCTTTTTTGATATCTTGATTATAAAGTTTATCTAAAGCTATAAACATTAATGCGCGCGATTTTCCACTGGCTGGCGGTGCCTTAATTAGCAGCTTCGGTGCATTGCGTTTTTCGAAAGCTCGCGCTTGCATCTCCCGCATACCTAATTTATCGGTTTTGGCGCTGGCGCCAGTTTGCGCATAAGTAGCATTTACTAAATTGATAGTTTCTGAATTCATTTTTTCTCCTTCGATGTCATTTGCTCATAAAGCTCAAAAAGCTTGGTTAAGCGTTGTTCGTTATTTTCAAAGCCATTTGGGGAATATATACTATCAACCAGTGCGTCATTTTGCTGATGTGCCGCTCGCAGATCATCTGTCATTTTAGTAGGATCATACATTTGCGCTAAAGTTTTTTCGGTATGATTTTCACGCGCAAAAAGAATTTCTTTAGCGGAATTTTCCAGCACTAACTTGATTTCTAAGTTAAGCGGTGGTACAGGAAAAGTATTATAGCCAAGAGTTGAAGAGTAGCGAATCCGAGTTTCGTGTTGCCCACAAACTGTGCGAACCCATGCCATATGCATTTTACTTTCAAGGAGCGCAAAGAGCCAGAGAGGTGCATCTTCAATAAAGAAAGAGCTCTCAAGAATTATAGTGTCCTCGTCAAAAAATTGCATCGGGATATATAGATAATTTTCACTTGAGGTTTTCGCTATTTCAAGTGATGGTCGATTATTATGCCTAAAACTATTAAACCTATGTGCCGGCTTTCTCGAATCTTTTCGAGTCTTTCTAACTTCTTTTATGGCTTCTGCGATAGGTTTAATAGAGAGAGCCTCCTCTAAATCTTCGTTCTCAATCACCAGGCAAAAACGACTCTCTCCATGTAAGGCATATTTCCCGCCAGTTGTCTTTCTGATAAACTTCCTAGCGTTTGGATAGTTTACTAATATAGAGTCTCTATCTTGCTCCGATAAGATAAGCGCATTTCCTAGCGGCTGAGAACCATTTTGACATTTCGGTAAATTGCAAATTGATTTTGAGCTTTTTTTGACGATAACATTATTTTTTGAATCAGAAAGATAGCCATTAATATTTTTTACCTTAATATTTGATGTGTTATCTATAAATAACTTTTTTGGACTTTTATTTTTAGTTTGAAGATTTATAATTACCACAGTCACGCCAGCATTGTCTTTTGCGTTATTTCTCCATTTAAACGAAGTGTACGCAAAGCCAATTTCAACACCTTCTTCAAAAATCTTCGGAAACATAGCTGAAACATGCTCACCTTGCGCCACAGAATTTGTTGATACAAATGCGAGTTTAGCATTTGAGTCTGAAATATACCGAGCTCCTTTAATGAACCAAGTAGCGATATAATCAAGATTTTTTGAATATTTTTCATCTTTAAAATAACTCACAAAATCTGCTTTTTGATCTTTGCTTTGTTTTTTAGATCCTTTATACGGAGGATTACCAATTAAATAAATTTCGTCCCATTCAACAAAGTCCTCTGATAAATCACTTTGCTTCGGCTCATCAAAATCAAACATTACAGATTGTTCTACCCTCTTTTCCGGCTTGCGTGGAACATTTTGGCAAACTTCCTGCCAATCAATCCGTGCAGCATTAGCGCACACAATATTTGGATTATCCTGGAGCGGAATAAGCAGCAGCTTCTTGTTAAAGCGCTTTTCAAATTGGAGGTTCATCTGATGAGCAGCTATATAGAGTGAAAGCACGGCAAGTTCACGCGCAAAATCATCTATTTCAATTCCATAAAAATTTTCAAGTTTGATTTGGCTATTAAAGCTGGTAACGATTCCACCAGGAATTAGTTGATCTAATTCTTCAACGATATCATTTTCAATCTCGCGAAGTCGTTTGTAAGTGATAATTAAAAAATTTCCCGAACCGCAAGCTGGATCAAAGATCTTTATTTTTGAAATTCGCGACCACAATTTTTGTAAACGATCAATTTTAGTTTTCGTTTGTAGATCACTCTCAATAATTTTTTCTAAATCTGCTTTAAGCTCATCAAGAAAAAGCGGACGAATAACCTTCATTATGTTTAGTACGCTAGTATAGTCCATTCCTCGCTCGTCGCGCTTAGCCATATCAACTGAACTTTGAAAAATTGAACCAAATATATCAGGGTTAATTTCTGCCCAGTTAGAATTTGCAAGTTCCAGTAAAATATAACGCGCATCGGCACTAAATTCTGGAATTAATATCTGATGTTTTGATGTATCAAAAATCGATCCATTGACATACGGAAAGTCTTTGTATGGCTTAATTAGATTATCTCGATTCTCTCTATTCAGAACGCTGAAGAGTTTTTCAAAGAACTCTCTTACTCCCGCACCGTTTTTCTCTGTATACAAGTTAATTGCATCATGAAATTGGTTCTTAATAAAAAGCCCGGTATCCTCAGCAAACAGGCAAAAAAGTAGTCGACTGAAAAAGACGTTCAAATCGTGAAAGAATTGGACGCTATTCTCTCCAGCTGCTTTTTCTATATTATTTTTCTGCAATTCATTATACAGTTCAATCATTTTTAGAGCTGCTCGACGATCTGCCTGAGACTCCTTACGCATAGTGTTATCAAACTTATGGCCAGTCAGCTCAAAGAAAAATTCTGCATTGTCAGCCAAATCTTCAAGTTTACAACTAAGCGTTTTATCAGGCTCCCTGACATTTATCGCAGCTAAATTAGTATCGCTCAATACTATAATAAATTTTGGTCGATAGCGAACTGTGCCATTAGATTGCTTCAGTTCAAAAGCAATTCTTTGGATATCTTCGCAGTCATCAGCAAACTTAATATAAACTAAATCTTTACGTAAAAATTCGCCGGGTATTTTTGAAAGATTTAGTGTACCAGTTTTTAGTTTGGATATAGTATTGATTGATACACCATATATCTTCAAAACGTCAAAAATAATCTCCCTCCTATACACACCGCCACGAAATAGTTCAGAGAGGTTCGTTTGTATATCAGGCAGCGTCAGACTCATATACAAGCCCCTTCAATAAAAATCTTGCGAACCCGTGGCAGACTAAGAAATATTTGAAGCCAAAAATCTAATGAATATTTTTTATATTCTAGAATTGATACACTAGAGTGCTTGCTTGCTTGCTTGCTTGCTATGTCAGTTTCTTTCACATCTCTACTCATTGTCAATCCCATTCTAAAATTGCTCCAAAAAGTCCAACTTACCGCTCTCAAAATGCCGCACATCCTCGATGCCGTATTTCATCATTACCAAGCGGTCGATGCCGCAGCCAAAGGCAAAACCGGTGTATTCGTTCGGATCGATGTCAGCAGCCTTCAACACATTCGGATGAATCATACCGCAGCCCAAGAGTTCGATCCAGCCTTCGCCCGAACAAACTTTACAATCCGGATTTTTGCCTTCACAGAATGGGCAGCTCAGCGCAAATTCAAAGCTCGGTTCAGTAAACGGGAAATAAAATGGATTGACTCGCACGTCAAGCTGCTTGCCGTAATATTCCTGTAAAAACTCCTGCAAGGTGGCGATGAGATTGCCGACATTAACTCCCTTGGCAGCATACACACCTTCGACTTGGTAGAATGTGTGCTCGTGCCGCGCGTCCAGATCTTCGTTACGAAACACCCGGTCGGGCACGATGGCGGCAATTGCCTCGCCGTTTTCCAAATTGCCATGATATTTTTTCAGTACGCGGTTTTGCATGGTCGAGGTATGCGCCGGCGCAATCAAGCGGTCGCCATTAGCGTCAGTTTCTTCGGTCATGAACGTATCATAATCATCGCGCGCTGGATGACCCTTCGGAAAATTCAGACTCTCAAACATGTGAAATTGGTCGTCAATCTCACGCGACTCTTCCGTCACAAAGCCCATACGGTTAAAAATGTCAGAAATACGCTCAATCTCGGCACTCAGCGGGTGAATCGTACCACGCTCACTCGGCAGCAATTCAGGCTGTGGGGCATTGACATCCATCGGCGCCGTCACGTCAATTGGCGGCAAGTCAACTTTTGACAGCTCATCCTCGCGAGCCGTAATCGCCTGCTCTAATTCCTGCTTCAGTTCATTAACTTTCTTACCAAACGCCCCGCGCTCCTCGGCTGGTAACGTCGCAATAATGCCATATAGTTCCCGCAGCTCCGCGCTCCGCAACACACTGCGCGGTTCAGTTGCCTCGGCTACGCGCGATAATAATAGTGCTCGAACTTCATCCAACTTTTCCATATCATCGCCCCTGCATTAAAAACATACCGACAACTACCGCTGCCATAATGATAATTAAAATCCAAGCTGGCGCCAGCGTCGTCGTCTGCTTCGTATCTTCCAAATATTTCACATCTTCCACGCCGTCCAAGCTAGCTTTTTCCTGCAGACCCGACGCTTTGGCTTTCTCGCGCAGTTCCGCCGCAATGCGCTCTTGCAGTTCGCTGCGCTGATCGTTTTGATTCACAAATAATCCCATAACTATAGTATAACAAATTATGCTATAATAGTCGTGATACTATTTTAAGGAGGGAGTATGGCTACGAAGAAAACTTCAAAGAAAGCCCCGGTCAAAGCCAAAGCAAAGAAGACTGCTGCCGCTAAGACCGAAACCAAAACGACTGTTAAGCGAGTCGTTACCGAATCTGTTGCGGCCAAGAGCGAACGCACCAAATTAGATTCTAAATTACCAAACAACTTAATCAACATCGTCATCGCGGAAATCGTTGGCACGTTTATCCTAACGCTAGCAGCGCTATTTTCTGCCAGTATCTTAGCGCCGTTTTACGTAGGATTAGCTTTAATGCTGATAGTTATGGCAATTGGCGGCATTTCCGGCGCGCACATTAACCCAGCCGTCACTTTCGGACTCTGGTCAATGCGCAAACTAAAAACCGTCCTCGTGCCGTTCTACTGGGGAGCGCAGTTCCTCGGTGCAATGGCGGCTGTTGTGCTGATTGGCGGTATGACAGAAGGCGGATTCTCAGTTCGCTTTGATCAATTCACGAACTTCTCATGGAGTATTTTTGCCATTGAGATGATCGGTACGGCAATATTTATGTTTGGTCTTGCTGCGGTGTTATCACGCACTAACCTTAAACTAGCTGGACGATCTGTTGGAATTGGTATGGCGCTGGCAATTGGCTTGGTCGTATCAAGCACCCTGCTAAGCTACGTCCAAAGTGCAGTATTTGTTAAGCATACAAAGAAGACTGCAAATTCAGCCCAGAAAACAGAAGAAGGCGCATATAAGAATTATCCGCGGGAGGTCCATATCGGCGGCGCGACACTGAACCCAGCTGTTGCTTTAGCAGTGACTGAAAAAACCGATACCCAGATCCAAAGCAGTAATCCGCTAACAGCTGAAAATGAAAAAAGCTATTCGCGGCTCAGCCTGGAGGTCATTTCTGCAACGCTCATCGGTGCAGCACTCGGCGGCAACTTGTTTTTACTGGTAAATTACCGTAATAAAGACGAAGAGTAAGACGCTTATACACTAACAAACCCTCCGTTTTAAGCGGAGGGTTTTTATTTTACACTATAAGTAATATTTATTCTTCCTGCGCCGGTCGGTCGATTAACTCTGGCTGCGTTTGATGATCACCACCAGCGATCCGCACCACGTCTTTATCAATCTTGCCCAGCTCTTTATACGAATTATTATAATGCCCGACGGTGGTACTGAGACTTTTGCCCATCTTGGTCATCAGTTCATCAAACTTTTTAATATGCACGCCCAGCTGGCCGACGCGTACCTGGATATCTTTGGCCTGCTCTTCAATTTGTAAACTCCTCAGACCCTGCAGCACCGTCTGCAAATACGCCAAAAAGCTAGTCGGGCTGACGATGATCACGCGCTTGTCACGAAAGGCATATTCGATCAAGTCGCGGCTCGAACCGCCCGCACCAACATTATTGATGAGTAGATCATAATATAGTGACTCACTGGGGATAAACATAAAGGCGAAATCCATGGTATGCTCGCGCGGCCGAATGTACTTACTGGTTTCGTCAATGCGCCCCTTCAGGTCAGCTTTTACCTTATTCAGCCACAGCTCACGCTCGGCTTTGGTCTCGGCGTTAATCATCCGGTTGTAATTTTCCAGGCTAAATTTACTGTCAACCGGCAAGATCTGCCCCTTGTCCAGAAAAATAACTGCATCAACAATCTCACCGTCCTTGAAGCGATATTGCATCTGAAACTGCTTGGCAGGCAGTACATTATCCAGCACACTCTCCAGGTAAAACTCGCCGAACACACCGCGCTGCTTGGGATTCTGCAAGACATTTTGCAGGGTTTTCAGATCAGTCGCCACGTCAACCACCCGCTTATTTGTTTCATCCAACTTCGCCAGCCGCTGTGTCACGTCCGCCACCAACTTAGCACTTTCCGACAACTGCTTTTGGACTGAGGTTTGCACTTGAGCATTGCTGCGCTCCAATTTATCGCTGACTGATTCATTCAACTTGGCGATGGTTCGCCCCAGCTCCACCACGTCGGTTTTGATGAGCTCGACTGATGACTGTTGTTTCAGCTCGCTTAACTTCGACTGCAGCACAAACAACGTCGATCCCAAACCCATAACGATAATAACTAAGAGAATAATGATAATGATTTCCATACCCTTAGTGTACAGGGATTACAGGGACAAGACAACTCGCGCCAGCAGGACGAATATAGCAACGAATAAAATTGCTGCCGCATTACCGCGAATACGATTAATCCAAATAACCGCCAAATATACCAAAGTTGACGCTGCAATAGTCCATAGAATTGAAGTTGTCCATAGCCCGCTCGTCCATAAATTAGTCCCCCATAAGGCAACGGTCGCCGCTATCACAACAACCAGCGGACGCTTGACTCCAAACATAATTAGCAGCGGCACCATCATTATACCGACCAAAACCAGCGCAATATACGATGACCAAGCAGCGCTATTCACACACATTGAAACCTGGTCTGCCGACGAACAGAAAACCGGCGTTAGCATCATCCTGTCAAACGTCAGCGCTAAAAGCCAGATTATGACGCCATTGGCTGCCGCCAGCGCTAAAATACGCAGGAAACTACCTCTTGATAATGGATAGGTGTATTCCGATAGCTCTTGCTGAAAAATCTTTGGCGTTGAACTCATGTAAAAATTGTAACGTAAACTTGAGAAAATTGCAAATGTATATATTTAATTATAAGCGTTTTGCTATCAAATTAAAGTTAGGTACGTACCACACAATGCCAACACACGCAATTAGCAAGCCCCCCGCCACATCCAGCGGCGTATGCACCAGAGCAATCACTCTTCCGGCACACACCAGCAGAGTCAGTATCAAACAAACTACGGCTAGTTTTTTATTTTTCGCCTCAAACCAAACCGCTAAAGTAATCGCCATCGTAAATAAGGCATGATCAGAAGGAAAACCCGGATTATTTAAAAATGACGCGCCAGCCGACACGCCCAAAGCTTCAAACGGACGGAGTTGCTCCGGCTGATACACTGCCCCGATAATTTTTGCTACTATATACGCTGTCAATCCTGCCATTAAAACGCGCAAATATGCCTGATATTTCTCATCGTTTGGTATCGTTTTAAGTAAAGCATATGCCCCAATCAACGCCACCGGAATAACTAAGCCGTCAGCGATTAGCTTCACTATTAATTGTAAATCCATAGCTTCAGTATATCGCGTTAGAGCTTATACGTAAACGCTTGCCAGGATATTTCTTCTATAGTACAATATAAACATCGTTGGGATGTCGCCAAGCGGTAAGGCACCGGGTTCTGGTCCCGGCATTCGGGGGTTCGAATCCCTCCATCCCAGCCAAGAAGACAAAGATACGATCAGCGATTAGCTGGTCTTTTTCTTTTATTTTTTCGAGAATTTGCGCCAGACTTTACCGAATTTTTATCAATGAAATTCACCCGCAGCAACAATACCCACAAAGCCGATAAAAAGAGCAGCGCCCATAAACCTCCCGGCAAATTAGCTGTTGCACCAAAAAGCGTAGATGTAGTATTATTTACAGCAGCCATACCTTCTAAGACAGATAGAGCCGCCAAAATAATGAAACCGCAAACTTTACTTACTCGAATAACGTTACTTGATGCGCTCATCTTCAAAAGATACGGTAAGGCCGCCAATTCCGCTACAACAAGCAAACTACCCGCCAGCAAACTAACAACGGGAGCAATTCCAGCGCCAACTAGCAACCCGGGGAAATTTTCAAACGTGAACAATTGAGTCAATAACATTATTAAGATAAAGATACTTAAAACGAGTCTAATCAACCAATCAAAGGAGATCAGGTGTATTTTAGCCGTTTTCTTACTCTTTCTTCGCTGCGCTGCCATACGTTCAGTATAGCCCGGATATTCAAAAAGCTCAAGTTTGTTGTATTTTTTACCAAAATCCTTGCGCTTTTATAAAAAAATCCGTATAGTAATAGCAAGCGAACGTTACAAAAACAAACACCATAAATCGTATCTTTCGCTCTACGACATCCACCACAACATGAGGCGCCTCTGACTACAGAGGCGCTTCGCTAAAATATATCCATATTTGATAGAATATATTAGATTTAATACATTACTCCGACCGAGCCTTGCTGGTTAAAATTTCTGATTGCTCCATCCGCCACTTCGCAATTTCGCCATGATGTCCGCTTAGCAGCACCTTAGGGACTTTTAATCCATTGTATTCTTCCGGCCGTGTATATTGCGGAAATTCTAGAGTTTTTCCATCAGAAAAGCTCTCAATCTCCGCCGATTTTTCACCGCCAAGCACGCCAGGGATAAGCCGCACTATCGAGTCAATTACCGCCATCGCTGGCAACTCGCCGCCAGTCAGCACGAAATCGCCAATACTCCACTGCTCATCAACCACCTCTAAGATTCGCTCATCGACCCCCTCGTAGCGCCCGCATATAAAAATCAGTCCACGTCCGCTATTCGCCTCGCTCTGCGCCTTTGCCTGATGCCAGCGCTGTCCGCGCGGACTAGTTAATATAACTTTCGCACTTTCATCGCGCGACTTGGCAAATTTTACCGCTCGCCATAACGGCTCAATCATCAACAGCATACCATCGCCGCCGCCATACGGTGTATCGTCTACTTGACGGCGCGGCCCCAGTCCAAAATCGCGCAAATTAATCGTTTCTAATTTAACAATCTCATCTTTTTGCGCTTTCCACATCATTGAATTCTCAAAGACACCGGTAAACATCTCCGGAAACAGTGTAATTACCTGGAATTTTCTCACTTGTTAATTGTAGCACCAAAAAACCGCCCTGAAAAGGACGGCTTTTTAGCACAAATAAGGCTCTCAACGGATTATCCGTTGCTCGCATAGAGCTCGTTCTCGCATAGTCTGTGCTTGAACTTGTTTATGATTATAGCACAGCAGAATGAGTAGCGACAATAGTTTTTCCTAAAAACATTACTATTTTACGTAACGGCGATATTTAGTCTACAGCATACGCTAAATATCAAGGTCATCCAACTCAGCAAGTTCCTTGCGAGCATTCTCTGCGTATGACGATTTGCTCTCTGCAGGCTCATTCGTTGAAATTTCTGTAGCCTCATCAGACGAATCATCGTGTCGATAACGCTGTGAACCCGTAAAACCGTCATTATTAACAATCTTCAGATTATAACGCGCATCATTCTTTGAACCCAAGGCTCGAAGCAATGTTCGCAGACTTTGCGCCGTGCCGCCGCGCTTGCCAATCACCCGTCCCAGATCTTCCGGATTCACCGTCAGCGTCAAAAGCACGCCTTTTTCATCAATCTCTCGCTCTACCGCAACGTCATCTGGATGTCCGACCAATGCTTTTACGACATACTCCACAAATTGCTGATCTATTGTTGACATTCTGCCCCTCCTCCTGGAATTAAACTGTACTTTCATTATACACGAGCGGTTTGCCCCGTGCAAACTTTTATCATTTTTCGCCAGATTCTTTATATTTAGCAATCGCAGCGCGGGCAGCTTGCTGCTGAGCCACTTGCTTGGAAGGGCCGGTACCGCGACCCATCATCGCTTCACCGACAAATACTCCAAGCGTGAAAACCTTATCATGATCTGGACCTTCCTCGCTCAAAACTTTGTATACTGGCGTCTGATTATCGACGCGCTGAGAAATTTCCTGCAAATACGACTTCGGATCGCGCCAACTGCCTGATTCCAATATTCCGTCCAGCTTGATAATAATATGCTTATGAATAAAACCGCGCGCATCGTCAAAGCCGCGCTCCAGATAGATCGCGCCAATTACCGCTTCAAACGCATTGGCTAAAATCTGCAAGTGCGCCCGATCCGAGCCATTTTTCTCGCCCTTTGACATGCGAATCAGCGGCCCATAACCTAATTTATCGCCCGCATCGCCGATACTTTCCGTGCGCACCAGCGCCGCCCGCCAAGCTGTCAAAATCCCTTCCGGTTCAGAAAAATGCGTAAATAAATACTCCGTCACCGCTAGCTCCAACACCGCATCACCTAAAAATTCCAGCCGCTCATTATGCTCATGAACCGATTTTCTGTGTTCATTAACGTAGCTGCGGTGTGTTAAAGCCGTAACCAGTATATCTAAATTGTTAAATTCAAACCCTAATTTTTCACGCGCAAAATCCTGATACGGCGCAGTATTCATTCCACTCATTTTACAAATTCTCCTGTCTAATTCGCTTCATTGCTAATAAGATTAGCTTACCGATATCTTCATATTCGACTTCGTCCAGCGCCTCATGAAAACTAAACCATTTTAATCCGTTCATCCACTCTTCTTTCTGGAGTTTTTCATACGGATTTAAGGCTTTCACTAGATAAACTTGCGTTGTCATCAATACTAATTTATCAATTCGACGATAACGAAAATTCACCTTACCCAGCCAGCCATGCAGCTCAATATTCTTTAATCCAGTTTCTTCGCCAATCTCCCGCCGTGCTGTTACTTGAGCCGTTTCACCTGGTTCAATATGCCCTTTGGGGATTGTCCAGCGATCGCGGGCGTCTTGGTATAACAGAAAATTAACTTCGCCCTTTTCATTACGCCGAAAAATCACGCCGCCAGCAGTCGGCTCGCGCACAATCTCCTGAATTGTCGGCTTTTTCCTGCCGCCAAAATATTTTTTTATATGATCAAAATTGCTTGTTCTCACTATCGGATTCCTCCACAAGGTTGCGGAGTGCCGTGCCGAGCACGCCATTCACGAACTTCCCCGAGTTATCCGAACCGAACGCCTTTGCTAATTCCACCGCTTCATTAATCGCCACTTTTGGCGGTACGCTATCTACACAAAACAGCAGCTCATACAAGCCAATTCTTAGTACCGTTCTGTCGATCCGCAATATTTGCTCTAGCGGCCACTCTGGCGCTAACGGGCGAAGTTCTTCATCCAACTTTGCCGTACTAGACAACACACCGCTAACTAAATCGTCAACAAAAACTACGTCATCAATCGACGACTTATACTCTGCCAAATTACGTTCTAAAATATCTTTATAGTCTAGATTTTTGTCGCCCGCATCTTTTCGAAACTCATATTCGTACAATGTCTGCAGCGCGACGATTCGTCCCAAATGACGGTTTGATGCCATTACTAAGCGTCCTGTTCGTAATTACTATTTTTTAGTTTTACCAGTCTCGCGTTTGGTCGTCTTAACCTTGACTGGCGACGTGCTGTTGACGCGGCGCGCCAATTTCAATACCAGATGACTGCGGCGAAGACCCGTCTTGCGCGGGCTGCTCTGCTTCTTTGGTTGTGCCATACTTATCTCCTCTTTCGGTTTATTTTTAAAACTTACAGACCATTATAATGTTTTTAGCAAAAAATCTCAAGTTTTCACCGTAAAATACAGGAGTTTTGGTAAAATGCCTGGCTTTTTATAACGTTTATCAATAATACAGAAATATAAATGGATTACCATCACGAAAGAACAATTAGCCTATTCTAAACTTCTAAACAACTATGTTCACTAATTTATTCGGCACATAAATCACCTTTTTTGGTGGTTTATTGCTTGTGAATTTGATGACATTTTCATCGGCCAGTGACGCTTGTTCGATAGCATCCTTATCGGCATCGGCTGGTAGCTCCAATTTAGCGCGAAGCTTGCCGTTGACCTGTACAATGATGGTCATCGTGTCGCTAGCAAGGTATTTCTCATCCCATTTCGGCCAGTGATCGACATGAATAGTGTCACTATGTCCCAACTCCTGCCACAATTCCTCGGTGATGTGCGGCGCAAATGGTGCTAAAATTTGCAGCAGACTCTCCAGGGTAAACCGCCATGTTTCTGAAGCTTGCATGCCATGTGATTCTTTGAACTTGTATAGACTATTGACCATTTCCATCATCGCCGCCACTGCCGTATTGAATTTTTCGTCCTCGATATCGCGGGTGACTTTCTTGATAGTGAGGTGAGTGAGACGCAATAATTCAGAAGAATCAGTCGATGACGATGGGTCGCTCAAGGAAGAGTCAGCGGATGCATCACCTCCTCCGACAGAGGCTGTGAAACGTTCGCGAGGAGCGGACGTTTCAGCCGAACGCTCACGAAGTATCTCCGGTGGAGATACGAGTGAAGAGTGTACTCTGGAGGAGGATGGTGATGTATCCGCAACCACAAACTCCTGTACCAAATTCCACACTCGGTTTAAGAACCGATACGTCCCCGGCACCCCGCGCGGATCCCACGGTGCATCCATATCGTACGGCGCGATGAACATCTCGTAAACACGCAGCGCATCGGCACCGTAACCGCTATCCATAATCTCCATCGGATCGATGACATTACCCTTGGATTTACTCATCTTTTGCCCGTCCGGCGCCATGATGTAGGCATTGTACATCATCCGTTTGAATGGCTCTGGTGTCGGCACTAGACCGAGTTTATAGAAAAAGCGCATCCAAAAACGACTATACAGCAGGTGTGCTACCGCGTGATCAGCGCCGTTGTAATAATCAACTGGCGCCCAGTGCTCGATAAGCTCTGGATCCCACGCCTGCTGGTCATTGTGCGGGTCGAGATAGCGCAGGAAGTACCAGCTGGAACAAGCATAGCCGTCCAGCGTATCAGTTTCACGCCGCCCCTCACGCCAATTATCGCCCGCTGGCTTTGGCTCGGTGATTGGCACAGTTTTACCAGTCTCAACATCAACCCACACGCGCACCCAGTCATCAACCTGTGCCAATACCGAAGTATTGCCGCCCGTCGGCTTGAAATCCTCGACCTCTGGCAAAATCACCGGCAAGCACTCGTCCGCCACAGCGATTGGCCCGAAACCGTCAACATGCACCATCGGAATTGGCGCGCCCCAGTACCGCTGGCGAGAAATCAACCAATCACGCATTTTATAGGTTGTCTTGCTGCGGCCAGTACCCTGCTGATCGAGCCAGGCCACAACCTGCTCACGCGCATCCTCGCTGCGTATACCATTAAATTGGCCAGAATTGATTAATTCACCCTCACCGGTATAGCAACCAATGTCCGATGAATCCTCTGGCTTGTCAACCACCTGAATAATTGGCAAATCAAATTTCTCAGCAAAGGCAAAGTCACGCTCATCGTGTGCCGGCACCGCCATAATCGCGCCAGTGCCGTAACCGCCGAGGATGTAGTCTGCTACCCAAATTGGCAGCTTCTGACCGTTGACTGGGTTAATGGCATAGCTGCCAGTGAATACGCCGGTTTTGTCTTTATTTTCCTGGCGTTCAATGTCAGACTTCTGCTGAGCCGCTTGAACATATGCTTCGACTTTAGCACGCGTGTCGGCATTGACCAGCTGAGAAACCAATGGGTGCTCCGGAGCCAGTGCCACGTAGCTGGCACCGAACAGGGTATCAGGGCGTGTGGTGAATACGGTAATAATGGCATCCTGTCCGTTGACTACAAAATCAACTTCCGCACCAACCGACCGTCCAATCCAGTTTTTCTGCATGGTTTTGACCATGTCCGTCCAATCCAAGTTGTCAGTCGCTTCCAAAATCTCATCAGCATAGGCGGTGATGCGGAAAAACCACTGTTTGAGGTTGCGCTTGGTGACCGGGTTGCCGCAGCGCCAACATTTGCCGCCCTCAACCTGCTCGTTGGCTAGCACTGTATTATCAGTATCACACCACCACTGTGGCTGCTCCTTTTGGTACGCCAAATCGTGCTTATACAGCTGCGTAAAAATCCACTGTGTCCATTTGTAGTATTCCGGGTCAGCAGTAGAAATCTCCTTTGACCAATCATAACTAAAGCCGAGGCGTTTCAGCTGCTCCTTAAAATGAACCTTGGCTTCATCGTGCGCCACCCGCGGCGTTTTACCGACCTTGATGGCATAATTTTCTACCGGGAGGCCAAAGCTATCCCAGCCAATTGGATGATATACATTGTGGCCTTGCTGACGCTTCAAGCGCGCCTTGATGTCGGCAAACTGAAACGTCCGACCATGGCCAATGTGAATACCAGCCCCGGTGATACCAGGCAGCATACTCAGACTGTAGTACTTTGGGCGCGTCGTATCACCAAGGTCGGTGACATAGGTGCCGTCAGCTTCCCATTTATCTTGCCATTTTTTCTCAATTTCCGTCGGATTATATCGTTTCATACCCGTAATTATATCAAAGAACTCCGCCTCAAAAAACGGAGTTTCCTTGACGTACGCACATTTATTATGCAGATTGAGACACTGAAGAGCTAGACATACCCTTGAATAATTCTTCAACAACTGACTTCAGGCTAGCAGCATTAGACGGGATATCAATAGATTCGGTTTTATTCGTATCAATATCCAGCGATAAGTTCGCCGACGAATCACTGCTATTCCCTTTAATCTCAACTGCTTTTAGCGCATGTGAATTGACATCAGCCCAAATTTTCAACGTACCGTTAGATCTACCTGTTTTATTTACTGATCCGTTATTATGACGGACGTCTTTGGTGCAATTTTTAATATCTTTGCCAATTGACGTATTTTCTAAGGCTTTTGAAAAATCCTTGGCCTTAGCTGCAGCTTCATCGCTATTTAAATCTATCTCAAAGCCGCGACCGCCATTACGATCATCAAGTTTTGTATCTTTTATAATTAAGAAGCTGTTTTGCCTATATATATCGGCAATCTCTTTTCGGGCCTTACTGTCATTTTGCAGTTTTTTAACAATCTCCGCCGAGCATTTAATATCAGTATTACTGTTGGTGATGTCTTCGACTGTCGTCTTTAGCCATTTACCATCAATTTTCGACATCTTCTCTTCAAGCTGCGATATAATTTGCTTTTTAATAGCCTCTATTTGCTGCTTTAACGACGGGCTGGCCTCATACGCTGAACTAGGTACGTTTGCTTCTATTGCCAGGCTAACCACGCTTTCCACAAGTTTTCGCATACCATCAAGTTTGATGTAAATCGTACCATCCTGATCAGTAACAACAGCAGCCTTCAAATTAATAGTTTTTGAAACGTTCTTAAGAGTTATTTTTGCCTCAACGTCGGTTTTGGTTTTCGGCGAGTCGGCAGCAGATTTGATATTTAATTCAATTTTACTATCATTATTAGCAATCACTGTCATCTTGCCGTTTACGACCGCCTTTTTGGTCGTCATGGCATTGACTACAGCATCAGTTACTACCTTCTGCGGATTCTGCCACCATAAGAAATACAATAGCGCGGCAGCAATGGCTAAAATTAAAATTAGTACACCAGAAACAATACCAACAATCAACCCAACTTTTTTCTTCGGCTTTAGCGCTGCACTACCATACGGCGGATGTACCGCAGGCACAGATGAAGCGGCTGGCTTTTTTTGCGACTTCGACAATGATCCAGACGGCGACTTCTGTGCTCTTGTCTGTTTACTATTATCCATAAATCCCCTCTCTCTATTTAAGCACTTTATACTATAGCAAATTACCCTTTAAATTGCGAGAAAAATTGATTTTTCCTGGCAATCCACTGCGGCGTTTGGCGCACTAACTTTTTCTCATCCTCAGTACTATGAAGATTTATTTTTATAGCCTCCTCTAACCACACTCCGCCGCTAGAACCCTTAAATAAAGCAATGCCTTCAGGTTTTAATTTATCGCGAACAAATGCTCCGGCTTCAATTGCATTACGGCATTCTTTTACCTGGCAGCCTTTCTGGCGGGCAGCTGGCGCCAAATACATATTCGCTTTTTCGCCAACCGTAACAACCCAATCCAGCAGTTCCGTACTGCAATGCGACCCCAAATCAGCATGAGACTGTTCAAAAATGCCGCGCAGCCCGTTCATATTACCCAATACAGCAATCCGCTGCGGCGTTTCCATCTTATATAACGACTGCAAAGCTGCCAATGCCGTCAACGGCGTTGAACTATAACTATCGTCCAGTAGCCACGTGTTGTCCGCGCCGCGAAGCAAATTCATTCTTCCTGGCAGCGGACGCAAGCTTTCCACGCCTTTTTTAATATTATCCTCGCTTTCACCTGTAGCATAACCAACGGCTGCTGCTACAATTACTGGACGGATATTATGCTCGCCAATCAACTTGACGTTGACTTCCAATCCTTCAGTGTTTTCCGGCGACATAATAAAGCCATGATGTCCGTCCTCCAAAGAAAAATTACGGTCATCAAAATTATACTCCGCCACCGGATCGCTGCCATATGTCGTAATATTAGGATTTGTCAAAAAGCTCGCAAAACGCCCATCAATATCATCGCGATTAATCATTGCCATCCGCGAAAAGTTTGCTAATGAAATCATCTCGTTTGCTACCTCTTCCAGAGAATGCTCAACCTGCATACGTCCGTTTGTTACAGAAGTTACAATAGTAATATAGGGAATTATATAACTCCTAAACCACTCATTATAGCCAGGTTCTTGCGGATTAAATTCCTGAACAATTAACTGAACCGCCGAGTTTTCTGTTTTAATATATTTTTTTATCTTGCGCCGCAACCTAAGCCACCTAAATATCCCTTTTTCCGGCATATTTATACCCATTAACTGTAATAGAACGTCAGCCTTAGTCCTAGGCTCTTCTTCGTTAAGCCTGATATTAAATTGCTGCGCCAAAACTGTACCTATGGCAATTTTCGCACTAGCCTTGCCGGCGCTACCTGTAACGGCAATTATTTTTATACCGGGATGAGCCGCGAAAAACTCTCGCACCAATTCCGCCAGCTTTTCTTCTTTCTTTTTTGAAATTATAACAACCATAATTACATCATACCATAAGCGGCATGAAAGAGCTGCTACGCGCCCACCCGGGGCATGTTTGAAACGTGTTTGTCTTTCAATTGGCAAGCATAGGAGATGCCCCTATGCGCACCAGCTCATGATCAATTATGCACTATCTAATGAAAAAACACAAGCATATTACTTATTAAAATAATCAGGTAAAACTTTCCCTACCAACATTCCTGCCAGCAGGACTGCGAAACCGCACATAATCGACGGAATGCCAGAAATCGTCGACGGATCTACGATATTAACAAACGTTGTCGGCACTATAAACAAGATATAGCCAATAATTAGCGAACACAGAGATCGGCGAATATTTTTTACAGCAGCTTTACTTTGGATATAAGCGTATACAATAGCAATAATCAACAAGCCATAGTAGTATCCCGCATAAATCGGATAAAATTCATCGCGATTCTCAAAGATTACGTAATTGCCTAAGCAGGCGCCAGCTTTTACGCCGTCGGCTTCCAGTAAAAAATAACCAACGAATAGTGCTGACAAAATATAACCTAGAACCGGAATCCAGCGCCTTTTATCGCCAGAAAGTTGATAAATCAAATGAATACCCAGAGGCGGCAGCATAGTAATCGCCACATAACCAAGCTTCGCCCAGCCTAGGTTATCAAGAAAAATCGTGCCTTCGCAAACATTATACTCAGCCCACTGAAACAGTGCCATACATATCAGCAGTGCCATAACAATCCTCGTCACAGCGTTTAACCTATAACGCCAAAACGTATAAATTGCCAAAATAATTTCAATCGCCAGCGTTGCCAACATCACTGGCGGCGAAAAGCAGTAAAGTTTCAGCCTCTTAAGTCTATCCATATGATGAATTATACACCATTGCGGTGGCTAGTCGTTGTCGCGAGCAGTAAACCATTCACCGAATTTCTGCCAATGTTGAAAATGAGCAGGGTTAATCTCCGCGCCGTCATGACGGAGCGCAAACTCTTCAGCAATTGTTAACCCGCCGCTATCCTCCATTGATACAACCTGATTCATTGACGTTCCTTCGCCGCGCGGCTCGTTTATAAACACGCCAGTTTGATCAGATATAAACAGCTTTAATTGATCGCCATCAAAGTACGCCACAACGTCATGCAATATAATTCTCCGATCATTTTTATCTTTCATCAAAGCCAAAAAATCTTCAGCTGTAAACCAGCCAACAATATCTTTCATATAACCGCCCGGAAAGCCGCCAAGTACTGGAATTTCCCAGCTACTATCGTTAACAACAACCGGTTGGTTCGCTTTTTCATACGCCAATTTAACTTTCGCTTCGGTAATTTTCAGCGGATCATGATGCTGGATTTCATCAATGTTAGTTTGTAGCGGCTCGACAACAATCCCACAGCCTTTCAGAACCGACTTGGCTTCTTCAAGTTTGTGCGGATTGCCTGTGATAAACGTAACCGCCTTCATTACGCTTGCTCTCGAGTTTCAGAGTCTACTTTCTCAAATCGCGGCACAGATTTCCCGTCCAACAGCACTGTTTCTGTAAACATGCTGGCAGGGCGGGCAAATAGTTCATATTCGTTTTCATATAGAGGCCGGTAGATCACCAAAAGCTCTTCCGTCTCAGTTTCCAATGCGAGGCCGATCACCTTGTATAGCTTGCCTGATTTGCTGTGCCGGTATACACCCTTACTAATCCTCGTACGATGGCTCTGCTCTTCGCTATCCACTGTTTCTTCATGATACTTCCCTGGCTGAGCACGCAGTACTTCCACCCATCTACTGTCATCCGTAAAATCATTGTATTCAATATAGTGCCGATTATCAAAACCGCCATTATCCTGCTTTTTACGCGCCATTTCCTCTTGAACTTGCTTTATAGAAAAGCCAAAATCTTGGCGCAGCGCGTCAACAACTTCCTGCAAATCAGCCAGCTCTTTGAGAGATTCGCCGCGCTGATTATCGTCCAGCGGAATTTCGTCCGCCTCCTCGTGAACCTTGCGGAGCAGCTCGCGGCGAAACTCTTGTTTGTCTAATGTCCGGTATTCCGTATGCAAAAATTCTGGATCATCCAGGCACTTTTTTACCACTTTGTCGCGAACTAATTTTTGTAAGTAAAATCGGATCATGATAGTAAATCTCCTCCATTTATTATAGCAGCTAATGATTTTATTATCCTCTGGCGCAACGCGTTGTCGAGCGGAACTATCGCTGCGTGATCGCTCCCGCCGAGAGTCATGTGTTCAATAATTAACGATAAACCGCGTACGATCTTGATACAAGCGATTTCTCGCTGAGTCGTCGGCTCCTCGCCCAACTGCTCAATGACCAGGCGCCGAATATTACGCATACGCTCGGCGGTTTCGGGGCGTTCCATTTCGCGGTTATACGTAAAATTCACCACATCGTACCAGCGCGGCCAATCATCGCGGAAACTCTCGAAGTCAACTAGCCAATATTTATCACCGTCATACAATAGATTATTTTCGGTAAAATCCGCATGCATTGGTCGAGCTTCGCACAAGCTATGATTATCACGCAAGAAATCCAAACTAGCCCGAAATATTTCCGGCGGTATCACTTCTAAATTAAACCCGGATATAATTCGCTCTAGCTTCTGCCAAATATATTCTCCGTCTTTATTTTGTTGCGACCAGCGCGAGCGACGGCGTTTCTGACTGCGAAAATAGTGATCCATTTGCACGAAGCTTTGTACAAAAAAGTCATCAGGCACGTTGGCTAGCTCTGGCGTCCATCCATCAATAAATTGCGTTAAGATTTTCATATCGTCATAATGCAGCAACTTTGGTACAGAAAATGGTATATCGTTAAAATTACGAGTCAATTTACCAAAAGTTCGCAAACCATTCGCTTCTCGCAATATTTCATCTTTGCCAGTCACTCCGGGCTGCGACTGCTTACAAAACACGCGTTCGCCAAACCAATCTACTTCGCTAACCGCAAACCTATGATTCTGGCGAATGACTCTGATAGTCTTTAGATCAGCGCTACCATTCTTCATTTTATTCTCCTATGTAGATTAAGGACTCGACGCCATCTTCATACACCACATCGTTAATCGCGACTTCGTAAATATGTTTATCATCACGAAACACAAAAAATCGGACGGTTTTCTGTTGCTGCCAGGCTTGAACTATTTCCGCTCGCACGCCATCAGCAATATCGCCGAATACCCACAGTTCATCAGCGCGCGCCACCAGCGTATTATTGGCGCGCCGTACGGTATCGCGCTCCACCGCGTCGAGCAAAAAATAATCAAAACTGGCAAATGGATTAATCGGCACAATACCCTGGTCGAGCGCAAATTTCGTTACGAAAAATCTCATGTAAAAATATTTCTTGGACATGGCGGTAAACACAATCGTGTCGGCGGGTTTGATGGCGAGGGCGCGATGTGGTTGCTGTGTCATGGTTATGCCTCCGTTACTGTATAAGTTCTAATAATGTTTGCTCGTCAATAATTTTGGTGCCGTATTGTTCGGCTTTTTTCAATTTACTGGCGCCAACTTTACCGCCGGCTACCAAATATGTTGTATCTTTTGCAACAGCAGTTTGGAAGGTGCCGCCGAGATTACGGATTTTTTCAGCAGCAGCATCGCGTCCCATCGACTGCAGAGTGCCGGTGATGACGAAACTTTGGCCAGCCAGGCTGTCGGATTTTTGGCTAAACTGCGGTGTCACACCTAAGTCAGCAAATTTTTCGAGCAGCGTCACGTTATCTTCATCAGCAAACCATGCCACGATTGATTCGGCAACAATTTCACCCACACCATCCACCTCGCGCAGCTCATCAATGGTTGCTACCATTAACTTTTCGATACTCTCAAACTTATTGGAGAGGTCAATCGCCGTCTGCGCGCCAACATGTCGGATGCCGAGACCGAATAAAAATCGTTCCAACACTGGCTGCTTTTTAGCGGCAATGGCATCAATGAGTTTTTGTGCAGAAATCTCAGCGAAGCGCTCCAACTGCAGTAAATCATCTTTCGTCAACTTGTAAATATCCGCCAAGTCATTAACCAGCCCAGCCTCGACCAGCGCCTCGACATTTTTCTCACCCAATGTGTCAATGTCTAGCGCACCTTTGGAGGCAAAGTGTGCCAACGCGCGCTTCAAAATCAGCGGGCCGCTCAAACCCTTGACGCGGTACACCGCCTCGCCTACTGGCCTTACAAACTCTAGCTCCGGATATTGGCGAGCTAATTCTGCCGAGTAATCAATCGGCTTAGAATCTACCGGTCGCAATTCTTTCAGTACGGTTTGCACCTGCGGGATGATATCACCCGCCTTGAAAATCACCACTGTATCGCCGCGGCGCACATCCAACCTGGCAATTTCGTCGGCGTTGTGCAGGCTAGCGTGCTGCACCGTCGTACCGGCCACCACCACCGGGTCGAACACCGCTACTGGCGTGGCCGCACCGGTTCGACCGATGGAAATGACGATATCGCGGATGATGGTTGTAGCCTGCTCAGCAGCATATTTGTAGGCGACCGCGCCGCGCGGATTTTTCCCGACTAGCCCGAGACTTTCATACAACGCTCGATCATTAATCTTAATCACCAAACCATCAGTGTTAAACGGCAAATCATGGCGCTTGTCGTCCCATTCGTTAACGAAGTTCATCACATCAGCTAACGTAGTAAAAACGCTCGCCTGCTGATTGCGAGTAATTCCTAGAGCAGTCAGCGCCTCGTAAGCAAAGCTGTTGGTCGGCACTTCAGCGTCGTCATCGCGCAGTACATCATAGCCGCGAAAATGCAGCGGCCGCGCCGCCACTAAAGACGGATCAAGCTGGCGGATTGTCCCTGCCGCTAAATTGCGCGGATTCGCAAATTCTGGCTGCCCCAAGGCTTTTTGGCTATCATTGAGCATAGCAAAGTCGCGTTTCAACATTACAATCTCGCCGCGAATTTCCGTCCGCCCGCGCAAGAATTGTTCAAAGCCTGGCGCTTCGTGCAGCCGCAACGGTACATTTTTTATAGTCCGCACATTGTTCGTCACGTCCTCGCCGATAAAACTATCGCCGCGCGTCACTGCCTGCGTCAACACGCCATCAATATAAATCAACGCGCATGCCAAGCCATCCATCTTGATATCGGTAAAAAATTCATGCTTATGTCCCGGCATCAATTTATCAGTACGCTCAATCCACGCTTCGATTTCACTCTTATCAAACACGTCATTCAAACTAACCATTCGCCGCGCGTGACGAACTTTTTTAAAACCTTCAAGCAGCTTGTTACCAACCCGCTGCGTCGGACTATCTGGCGTAATCCACTCTGGGTGCGCTGCTTCAATGCTCTTTAGTTCTATCATCAAGCTGTCGTACACCGCATCGCTGACGCTTGGCTGGTCAAGCGCGTAATATTCGTAGCTGTATTGATTGAGCAGTTTTTTTAGCTCGTCAACTCTTCGTTGGCTTACTGTCACTTTCAACAACTTTCCTATAAAATGTATAGACATAGGCAGCAATTATCACAATCGTGATATACACCAGCATTAATCCGACAACTGACACGATCGGCATCCAATCAATGACCGGTAAAGCACTTTTTAATGCACCGTCTATCATAATAGTCGGCATCAAGACAACGACCCACATCAATGCGATAATTACAAAGCCCCAAGACAACCGGAATAGTATTCGAACACGACGACCCGTCACTATATCTCCAGCCAACCGCAACGCCCTAAACGGATACATCCCAGGAAGCGTAACGATAATCATCGCGAACAACGTTGATAATATCCAAAAAGCAGACAGCGTAATAATTAAAATTGACGCACCGCCCGCCAGCATTAAAATAATTGTCTGGCTTAGCATACCCGAAGCAGAAAGGGCGCCATAAATAATAACAGCAGCTGCAGCCGGAATAAGCTGAATAAGCAGCACAAGAATCAGCACCATTAAAGCAATTACCGGCGAACCAGAGCTATACAAACCGTCGCGCATTTTTGGTTTCTTTCCAGCGGAGATAGCCCGCACTAGCCAAACCGCCGAAAGCCACGCAAACAAACCAATCAGAACATTAGCCGCTTGCTGCGAAGGGCTAGTAGCGGACGAGCCAGTTGTGTAATTAATCACTACGCCAGAAAATATTCCAATTGTTGTAAAAAAGCCATTAAATCCATTATCCTTCATGTCATTCATAGCATCTTTTAGCTGCTGGTAGGTATTTTGCGACATAGCGTTTGAAAGTAAAAAAGCCAAAGACGTAAATACTAAGACTAACGCAAAAAACGTTTTCTTATTTTTCCATAACATCGTAAAAACCTGCTTTGTAAAAGACCAATATCCCGGAAGCTTTAATTGTCGCCGATAATCACGCCGCTTAGACAAACGGAAACTGCGATGCGGGCGACGCGCCAAAAAATTCTGTCGCCGTTGACTCAGTTTACTAAAATCTCTTTTAAATTTAGGCCAGAACTTTTTTTTCTTTGACGCTGGCTTTTTACTCTGAGATTTAATCGTCTCTTTGTTAACTTGTTTCTTAGATTTCTTTGTTGTCATAATTACATCTTTGCGGCGTTATTCCTTAATCTAGTAATCCGATCCTCTAGTGGCGGGTGGGTGCTAAATAACTTTGAGAAAAAACCAGGCTTCAGCGGATTGTTCATGAACAAATTGGCAGTTGAAGAACTTTGTTTTCGCATTGGTTTGCCGTATTGACGCAACTTCTCCAGCGCACTTGCCAAGCCTTCAGTATCGCGCGTTAATAATACCCCCGAGGCATCCGCCAAATACTCGCGCTGCCGGCTAACTGCCAGCTGAGTAATTGTGGCCAAAATCGGCGCTAAAATAACCACCACTAGTCCAAGAGCATAGATAACTGGATTGACATCTCTATCGCGATCGTCGCTATAAAACATCATCCTTAATGCCAAATCTGCAAACAAGCCGATTGCGCTCACCAGACCAAAAGCAATCATACTAACGCGAATATCGTAATTACGCACATGACTCATCTCATGCGCCATCACCGCCTCCAGCTCGCGCTTATCCATAATTTCTAGCAGTCCAGTAGTCGCACCGACAATAGCGTGCTTTGGATCGCGTCCTGTCGCAAAGGCGTTTGGCGCTGGATCGTCAATAATATATACTTTCGGCATGGGCATGCCAGAAGTAATCGCCAGATTTTCCACCACTCGCCACAATTCTGGCGCATCCTTTTTTTCAATTTCCTGAGCGCCAGTCATCACCATAGCTAATTTACCAGCGATAAAATACTGCAGCCAAGCATATATAATTGAACAGCCAAAGACTATCGCCGCCAAAGAATAGTTATCAGTTGCCGCGCCGACAAATATGCCGATAACGCCGATAATCGCCACAAACACTGCCATAATTAATACAGTGTTTCGCTTATTATGAGAAATTGCACTATACATATAAATTATTATACCAAAAACCGCCCGCCGAAAACAGGCGAGCGGCTTAGTTGATGTAAAGATTATCCTACTTTAGAATTTTACCTCAACTGGATTTTCAACGCTTGCTCGGTCGGCAACTTCAAAGAATTCCTTAGCCTGAAAACTAAACATGCCAGCGACAATATTTGCCGGGAATGTTTGAATCTTCGTATTCAAATCGCGAACACCGCCATTATAGAATCGGCGCGACGCCTGAATCTTGTCCTCTGTATCAACCAGCTCTTGCTGTAATTGTAAGAAGTTCTCATTAGCCTTCAATTCTGGATATGCCTCAGCGACAGCGAATAAGCTTTTTAGCGCACCTTCCAGCATATTCTCCGCCTGAGCAGTATCAGCCACACCCTTGGCGTCCATAATAGCCGAACGCGCCTCAGTCACCTTTTCAAATACTTCTTTTTCATGCGTAGCATACCCCTTAACCGAGTTGACTAAGTTTGGAATCAAATCAGTCCGGCGTTTGAGCTGCACAGTGATATCGCTCCATGCTTCCTCTACACGGTTGCGCAGCGTTACTAAACTATTATATGTGCCGATAAAGAATCCTATCACCAACAAGATGATGACACCGATTACTACTATTAATGTTATTGCTAGCCCCATTGACAAATCTCCTTATGGTTTACATATCCATTATACTACGTACATTTTTGGTGCGCAAGGCGGGAATCGAACCCGCACGACTTTTGGTCAAGGGATTTTAAGTCCCTCGCGTCTACCAATTCCGCCACTCGCGCTGATTTTTATTTACACGCCAGAATTTCACTAACCAGCGCTGCTTGTATTATACTATATTTATGAAGCAAATTGTAATAGTTCACGGCGGGTCAAGTTTTAACGGTTATGAAAATTACTTGGATAGTCTAAAAAATAGCCCTCTCCATTACGAACGATTGCTTTGGGTGCAAAAATGGCGCGAATGGCTGGCGCAAACCACAACTGGCTACGATGTATTACTGCCAAATTTCCCAAACAAACAGAATGCGCAGTACGAGGAATGGAAAATATATTTCGAAAAACTATTGCCGCTACTCGGCAGCGACGTTCAGCTGGTCGGCTACAGCCTGGGTGCAATGTTTTTGGCTAAATATTTACACGAATCACCGCTTAGCCCGCCAGTTCGACGGCTAGTGCTAGTATCACCGTGCTATGACGACGAATCGGTTGAAGATTTAGGCAGTTTTCGAGTAACGAGTGCTGTTGGTTTAGAAAAATCAGCAAGAGAAATTCATTTATTTCACAGCAAAGACGACCCGGTAGTACCCTTTACTGAGCTTGCCAAATTTCAGCGCGATTTACCGGCCGCCAAGGCGCATACTTTTAAAGACCGCAACCACTTTTTCCAATCAACTTTTCCAGAGTTGAAAGAACTGCTCAAAAAATAAAAAACGCCCGATATCCAGGCGTTATCATATCACTTGGAGGCACGTACGAGAGTCGAACTCGTCTAAAAGGTTTTGCAGACCTCTGCGTAACCGCTCCGCCAACGCGCCACTTCATTCATTATACCAAACTATAGTTGTTCTTTGAACATCTCATAACACTGGCCGCGTTCCAGAAATCTGGCTAACTTGACGTTTATCAATTTCTAGCAAATCCGGCATAGTAAAAATCACAATAATTTCGTTGGTGCGAGCGAGAAGACTTGAACTTCCACGAGCGCAATGCTCACTAGCCCCTCAAGCTAGCGCGTCTACCAATTCCGCCACGCCCGCACGATAAGCACAAAACTTACAAAGTACTGTTTTTTGATCTCAGAAAACGATACGTCTGTGCTTGCTAGTCATTATACTTTAATTTACGGCGTTTTGTAAACCTGAGTTTTATTTACCGACCAATATGTGACATCCGTATATCTATCTACCGCGCTAACTAAACTGGCATCCTCCGCCAAAGCCTTAGCCGAATTCAAATGAATATAATCAATTTTCGTCTGATATAACGCAATTGCCGGGATGTCTTGCTGCCAAATTAAAGTAAATTTACCATACCTATCCATGCGCTGTCTCTTGGATAGCTTTGAGCGTCCGCTTGCCAGAGCATCGTCTGCCACTGCATTATTATAGTTTGAAAAATTCAGTCCGCCGCTAGTAGCCTGAGACGAGTGCCAATAAGCATATACATCCGGATCACCCCCCATAGCTAACTCATAAATTAACACATCAAAATTACGGGGCAGCAGCACATTCTGAAGAATGCTTTGCGAAACATCATTAACGTCAACAATTTTTATATCTGTAGCGATATTTAACTCCTTCTGCCATATCTCCGCCAACTTTTTTGCAAGTTTTTCATAATTTTCATTTTTCGGCGCAACGATGTTTAACGTTAATTTCTGATTATCTTTTTGTCTAACGCCACCTATAACCTTCCATCCCGCAGCGTCCAATATCCCCTTGGCTTTTTTAACGCTATAGCCTTTAGGTTTTACCTTTTCATCCAGAAAACTATTAAGCACTGGACCGTTCATCTCTTCAGTTTCAGACGACAACAGCTTTCGCAGCTCTGACACATTAACACTCAAAGCTAGCGCCTGACGTACTGGTTTTGACTGCAAGTACTGGCTCGTCGAATTAAACAGCGCATATACGCCATTATTTATAGTATGCGGCTCTGAAGAATATGTATTTTTTATCTCATCCGATTGATTATTATACACAAGCTCCGGCGTTCCAGTTATTTCGCGCGTTCGCAAGCTTTTTACAATGTCGTTTTGTGATGGATAAACATACAACTGGAATCTTTCCAATTTTGGTGTACCGCCATAATAATTATCGTTCGCGACAGTATATAAAATTTTCTTACTGCCATCCGATGTAACGTTCTGCAGCATCCTAAAAGCAAATGGCCCGCTCGTCACTGGCGATTTACCAAACGGATGTTCACGTAACTCCGAAGGTTTTACATCTCTCAGAATATGCTCAGGCAATACTGGAAAAGTTAAGGCGTGCGCAAATGGAGCATACGACGAAGGCAAAATAAATTTAACAGTAAGTTCGTCAATCTTCTCAAACTTTATTGACTGCCAACCAGAAATTTCCGCTCTGGTCTCTGGGCTCGCCAATAACTTCAAAGTAAATACTACATCCGCAGCTGTTATATTTTTACCGTCAGACCATCTCAAATCTTTTCTTAACTTAACTATATATTCGGTCTCCTTCTGATTGACTGTCATACTTTCGGCTAAGTCGCTTTTTATATTTCCAGTCGTGTCGTATTTATACAAACCAGCAAACAGAAGCTTCGCAGCAGAGCGCTCAGCGCTAGTCTTGGCAAATATCGGATTTAAGGTCTCTAACGGTCCGAGAACGCCATCAGAATACGAGCCGCCGGAAGTATACGTCGTGATCATGTAAGCATCTTTGGACGCAGCCCATTGCGCTGCACTGACGCCAATCATCAACATTACTAAAATAATCCAACCAGACACGTTGCGCCGCACACTAGATAGCCTATCTAACCGCGAAGTCACAAACTTACGAGCATGCCGCAAACTGCCACGCTCTAGTTTTTGTAAGCGCTTATTAACAACTTTGCTGGAAAACTTCAGCCGAGTAAACCGATTCCAAGAAGACCCCCCCGAACTCAAAACTATTCTCCTATTTTTGTAGTCCCGGCAAAATCATGCTTGCTAAAATGGACAACACAAAAATAACTGCAAAGATGATCGTTACATCAAATAAGTTCTTATCAAAACCGCGCCGCGTTGTAAATAATTCTCCAGATGCGCCGAAACCAGCGCCCAAACTAGCCCCGCGCTGCTGCAATAAAATTGATGCGATCATCAAAGCCGCCGAACCCAGCGTAATATAAGGTAAAATTGTATCTATTGCCATAATAATATAATTACTCCTCTTCCCGCTGTAAAACCAGCGCGCTACTTATTATATAGTTTACCAGACTAAGTATAATTCCAGCAAGAATTGAGTTAGCAAACGTCATGGAAAGCCCCGGCGCAATCGCTAACGAAATATAGACCATCAGACCGTTAACAACCAAAGTAAATAAGCCTAGCGTTAACAAAATCGCTGGCAAGGCAAGAATAGTAATAACTGGTTTTAAAACAGTATTTACCAACGAAAAAATCAACCCTGCCAGCACAAAAGTCCAGACTGATGTCAATCCCGAGATCTCACTACCGAACAGTCGAATTGCCACCCAAATACCCACTGAATTTAAAATCCAACGCAGTAAAAAAGTTGCTGATTGCCTCTTCATATCACCATCTATTATACTACAAAATAAAAAACTTCCACTACTCTATGGAGTTGTTGGACAAGAGGCTCTTTCGGCCTTGCCTTCCGTACTGAGCCAGCGCATTTTAATATTACTCTTCTCGGCTTCTATGCAGAACTTCGAAGAACTTGCCCATTTCACAGATATACCAGTACTACCCCTATAAGATTTTGGTATAGTTGTTGGATAGGTATTATTGAAATTTAATTCCTGTTTCATAGCGCTGGCCGCTGAACTTAAATCTGATGATAGCGCCGTTTCAATAGTACTTGACCGCCAAGATGCATAGCCAAATATAGCAATACCCGCCAAAATAGCAATCACTACAATGACTATCATTAACTCAACAATGGTAAATCCATTCTTTTTCATGTCTTCACTATATCACATCGCTTATGTTTTAAGAACATCCCTCAAAAAAGCGGCAACTGTTTTAGCTTTTTGTTCGCCGATAGCCATAGACAATTCTTGGATGCTAGCTCTGGACACGCCTGTTACGCTACCAAATTTTCTTATCAATTTTCGTCGTGTTTTTGGTCCCACGCCAGGAATTTCCTCCAGCTGGTTTTTCATTTGCTGCTGACGCTTCAGCGCCGTGTGGTAGCTCACCGCAAAGCGATGCGACTCGTCACGGATACGCTGGAACAGTTTGACGATGTCGGTTGTCGCAAGGGTATTCTCGTCCGCCGTCGGATATTCTTCACGATTTTGCCCCGTGCTAGCTCGTAAGTTTTTTGAATGCGAACCGGCATTACGCTGGCTTGGGTGTAAATTCACCACATAGACATCACTATCTTCATGAATCATAATGTCAGTCCGTGGCTGCGACCGAATTTGCTCAATGAACGTGGTATCAATCTGCGAATTAATTTTATGTACTAATAACTCTTCCTCGCGCTTGGCGATACTGACGATCGGCACAGTGACGCCACGCTCATCACGAGCTCTGACGGCCGCCGCCAGCTGGCCTTTGCCACCATCAATGAGCAGCAGATCAGGACGGCCCCAGCTTTTTAGATTACGCTCGCTCAGCCGGCGAAAAATCGTCTGATGGATATTACCCGTGTCATCATTTTTCTCACTGACTTTGAATTTGCGATACTCCGCCCGGTCGCTAGCGCCATTGGTAAATACCACCATACTGGCAACCACGTGTCGCCCGCTCATATGCGAAATGTCATAACCCTCGATGCGTGCTGGGATATCTTTTAGGCCCAACAATTTCGCCAAATCAGCCAACGCCTTGTCTTTAGAAATATCCAAAAATTCTTTGTCGCCAAAACAAACCCGCCGCTGTAGCTCCTGCATGGCGCGCAGTTTATTGCGAAGGTCGGCCGCCCGCTCAAAATCATGCAGCCCAGCCGCCGTTTTCATGTCGCGCTCCAGCTCGGTGGCGATGGCTTTACGATTACCCTTGATATAGCTGATGAGCTTGCGCAAAGTGGCTTTGTAGGCGGCTGACCCATCACTCAGCCGCGGACTCAAACCCAAATCTTCATCCAACTTCGACTGCCCCGGTCGCCGCTGCCTGGTCAAATAGGGAAACACCCGCCGCAGATATCGCAGCGCTTTTTTCAAGGCAAAGCCATTATAAAACGGGCCAATATACTCCGCCCCGTCATCGGCTGGATTACGCGTAAAACTGACGGTCGGCCACTCGCTTTTCATGTCGATTCGCACATACATCTGCGATTTATCATCGCGCAGCAGCACGTTGTAGCGCGGCATGTAGCGCTTGACCATCTCGCTCTCCAAAAACAACGCATCAACTTCGCTCTCGGTCTCAATCCAATCGGTATCAGCAATTTCCGCCACCAACGCCATGGTTTTATTGTCCCGCCCGCGCGAATCCTGAAAATACTGGCGCACGCGGTTTTTCAGCGCCGCCGCCTTGCCCACATAAATAATCTCGCCGCTGGCCGACTTATGAAAATAGACACCGGGAGTGCGCGGTAGGGTTTTGAGTTTTTGTTGCAAGTGCGTATTCACGGATACTATTATAGCTTATCCAGACAATCAAACCCTACGAACAGCACGACTTAATACACCTTCTAGTGGACCTTGAGCAAATTCTACAAACTGTGGTTGATTTTCAACAAGCGACAAAAAGTCAGCCCTTACTCCAAAGAAGCCCAGTTTTTTTCTAGCTGCAGCAACTTTTTTATATTGTTCCCTAAATGCACGATATTGACCGCGATATTCTGCCGGAATATCTGAAATTTTGCGGTTTGGCGTAATAATTTTTACTAATTTACCGACCTTTTCTCTATCTTTCGGACGCCAGCCGGTGATTGAACGACACCCGTACGCTCCTAGTTGAGCAACTGGATTAGGTACAGCACATATCGTCTCGTCACCTCTCTTGACAAGCCACTGCTCAAGACTCTCTACAGGAATTTCCGTCTCGATACCACCCAGACGCCAGTATAGATGGCCTTCACTATCAACATAGCGGTCACCAGAAAAGTCAAACCTACCGTGAACATTTTCCTCGTATGGACTAAGCTTAAAGGTTGAAATTACTAGTTTATCGCCAACGATACCAGAGATTTTCTGTTGATATGCTTTAGCAGTAGCCTTACTGGTACTTTTTACCAAGGCGTCAAGATCTCGCACTGTACCATTATCGCGCTGACATGACATATATGCGTCGCTAGACAGATAGACGATACGATTATCCCAATCAACTTCATCAGCATTGATAAGCGCCTGCGATCCGATACCACCAACAACGATATACGGAACTTTGAGATCTTCCATTCTACCATGAAAGTTGCGTTCCGGAAGTAGTGAGTAGACATTTTCTGAAGTTTTATCCACAATAAAATCCTTTCTACCTATTGTAAATCATTTACATTAACTATTTTTAACAAATATTTTTCTAAAAACTCGCTCCACTCCAACGCATTCTTCTCGCGGAAATAATGGCGTAAGAAATCAACCATAATTTGCTGGCGACTTTCCGCTTCTATTCGTCCCGGCTCCGTCAGCATCAAGCCTTTCAGTTTCAGCAGCTTTTCAAAGAAGTGATTAATGAAGCCGTCGGTATCATGCGTATTGCCGTCAGCATTATATTCATGCGCCGCCAGATTAACATTCGGCCAAACTTTGGGATCAAAAATCCGCCCGCCGTGATGGCAAGCATAGACCAGCGCCCGCTCAATCCCGACCGCGCCAATAGCATCGCACATATCAGCGTCAGATACAATTTGACCCGCCAGCCGCTGCGGTTGCTTGCCGTTTAGCCGTTTGCTATAACCAATCGCCGCAATATTTTCCAGCGCCGCCCGGCTTAAGTCGTTGGACACCCCTGCCTGCGCCATAATATTTACTGCGTTCGTTAATTTCTCTGCCTGCGCCTTGCCGACCAATTTGTAATCATCAACGTCATGCAGCCAAGCCGTCAACAGCACTTCTTGCAAATCCACTGGCTCGCTGCATTCGCTAGCAAAACGCTCTGCCAGCAGCGCCACTCGCTCGACATGATCATCGGCGTGACCTGAGGTATCGCTGCCTAGTAACTCACGGACCAATAGTTTAACTTTATTAATTTCAGGAATTTGCCCATTATTCATAACAATTATTATAGCCTACAACTACCGTCTGCACCACTAGATTGAGTTAATAAATAAACTACCGCAGACATTTCTCCACAATACATCGGCATGTTATAATTAGTTAGCGTATGAAGCACTTAAAATATGCAGCAATCACACTATCTATTCACGGCTCTCTTGAAATTGTTGGCGGGCTGATGGCGCTTTTGCCAGTCAGCAAAACCAAAGATTATATTTTCGCAATGCCATTTTTGCGAGATAATTTGATAATGATTGGTATCATCGGCATAATTTTTGGATTGCTGAGAATAGCTGCAGCAATTGGTTTGTGGCGAAATTTATTGTGGAGTTGGTGGCTAGCAATGATTATATGTATAATTACCCTTATCCTGATGATTTTCATGGTACCCTCAGGAATCGGCGACGGCATACTAGCGGGTTTAGCAACTGTTTGGCTATTAATCGCCCGATACGGTAAACTTAAAATTATCAACAGATAAACCTCATGCTACAATATCTGTAAGCTTTGTTAAATTAAGGAGGTTTTATGAAAACGCCAAAATTACTATTAATCATCGCTGGATCGCTTGCGGTTATTGCAGCAGTATTAATTGCTGTCAGCTGCATACCGCCGTCCGAACCGGAACCAGAATATGTTTGCGTCAAAAACGGCCAGCCAAGTTCCGGATTCAAAGACACTAAGAAAAATTGCCCGATAACTTCAGAAAGTTTGAAAGCTCATATGGCATGGGAAGAAGGTCCGTTCGGCAGGGGTAAATATATTATGCGCCAAATCGCCGTCGTATCGATACTTGGAGCGATTGGCTGCGCTGTTGCCCTGCCAATTGTAAAGTCAAAGCAGAGGAAAAAGTTAGAAAAATAAAACTATAAACTCATATTTAATATACTAAACCGCCAGTGTATCGGCGGTTTAGTTCTTGTTTCGATATTTCACTGCGTACTTTCTTGTCAACGATCATCAAGCTAGTCGTGTTTTTCTAAAAACGTATTGATAGTCATCGTCTCAGATTACATTATTAGAATCTGTCTTCTCCAACCATTGCTTAAGTACTACCGCCTGGTTAAACTCCACATCCTTAGCGCTATACAATAGCGTAACGGTTGGATGATTAGTCCAGTCATTTCTCGCCTTGATAACGGCAGGATTTTCATCTAACTCTTTTCTGTAACGTTCTGAAAATTCTGTAAATTTTTCTGGGTCATGATTAAACCATTGGCGCAGCTCATTGGTTGGCGCGATTTCTTTAGCCCACTCGTCTAGCGCCGCTCGTTCTTTACTGATACCGCGCGGCCATAATCGGTCAACTAGCACGCGGTAGCCATCGTCCGATTCTGGCGATTCGTAAATTCGTTTAATTTTATAAACTGTCATGACAATACCTCCTTAACTATCGTTTGTAGAACTGGAATAACGTCCGATTCAAACCAGGGATTACGTTTGCGCCAACCAATATTGAGCGGCGATGGATGAACCAATGGAAAATAATCTGGCAAATACATATTAAAGTCCGCCACAGTTGCCGTCAAATTCTGCTTGGCGCGGCGATCAAGATAATATTTTTGCGCATACGAACCAACCAAAATTGTCAATCGCACATTCGGCATCTGCGCTAGCAAACGCGGATGCCATTTCCTGGCAAAATCCAAGCGAGGCGGCAAATCACCGTGTGCTCCCTTGCCTGGATAATAAAAATCTATCGGCATCAGCGCAAAGAGGTCAGGATTGTAAAACTGCTCGTCCGTTACGTTAAGCCATTGCCGAAGCAAGCGACCGCTCGCATCATTCCACGGCTTTAGCGTCTGCTGAGCAATTCGACCTGGCGCCTGCCCGACCAGTACAATTCGCGAACTTGACGAAGCAGAATATACAGGCAACCAACCTCTATTAGTAAAATCATCATTCATTGGATCGGCTGCGATCTGATCATACAAAAGCGGTTCAGTATGTGACTTCATATATTATTATTAATAATAATCTTATCACATCCACTTCGTCAGCTTTAGTCTAATTTCTTTTCTCTACCAACCGAGCAATTCAGTAAAACGCTTCTGCGCGCTGACGCATTCGCCTAGTTCAATGCTCGTCACTGGTATGTCGATACCGCATGAAAGCAATAATTCTCGCATTTCGTCCTGCTTATCGCGAGGAACTTCTATGTGTGAAATATTTGCAACGCCTATTCGTTTATCAGCGCGTACTTCGTAATGACTCATTGGTTTTTCTAGTTTTAATTGCGAATCAAGACTCCTAACACCAACTAAAATTGGATAATTACCCGAAATATCACTACCCAGACAGAAGATATCCCATACATCGCGTGCCTGCTTATTCACTTTCTTTCCCCAAGTATTATCGCCATTTTCATCATGCGACAATGTACGCCAAGTTTTCCAACGGCGCAACACTTTGACCCCATTGACCGTAAATAGTCGCGCATAAAACAAACTGTAGTAATATGACGTCCAAGTCAGAGCGTCGCCATAGCGATTTTTCTCTTTCCAGCCAAGACCATGCATGTCAGCATATGATCGCGCCACCATCCGGCTCCGGCATAATGAAACCGAGTGTACAATATGCCGATCACTGCCGCCAAAAACTGCATACACATCGCGGGATGGCTTGAGACCAGCAATATCGCAAAAACTTTTCATTACATCAACGATACCGTCCTTACCGTGCTGCCAACGACCAGTACCATGCCAGAATTGAGTCTCTTTCGTTAGTTTTTGATATTCTCTTATCTCAGAGCTATCAAATGAAAGTAAATCATTTACATTAATTATTTTCCTTTTAGCGATGGTATCTAAAGCCTTTTCAAAACGAAGCAACTTGCTTTTGTAAATAATTAACATTAGGGTATGGTGCGGTAAATATCTTAGCGATCTTCGCACGAAAAGCTTTTGATAATTATTACCTTGTGATTTCATATCAAGTATATATGATTAACATTTCCTTTTGTATTAATAGCCGCCCTGGATATACCCAGCATTAACACTGTGCAATAATCTGAGAATAACCCCATTACTATTGACAATCATAGTTGGACCACTAGTCCCAGCGACAACAATAGACGTATATGCCTGAACAGCGCGCAAAGCAATATCTGCTGCATGAAACTGCTTCTGTAAATAACCATACGCTGCGTCATTGAGAGTTACATATGCAATATCGCTACCACGTAATCGTTCAACGATATCTGGATAGTGCAAATCATAACATATATAGGCGGTTATATGTCGGTTATAAAATGCACTTATATTCCGCGACATTCGCGGCAAGCCAGTTCTCTCATCCGGCGCTAAGTGTTGTTTATAATTAGTAAGAATAATTTTGCCTGTTGTACCGTCAATAGCAACAACTTTTTTATATACCTTTTTACCAACACGCTCTGTTGTATGATATATAATTAAGCTACGCATTTGCGCCGCAAATTCTGCTACGCGATTATAAGAAGATTTAGGAACTGAGTTCTCTGGCCATACGATCGTTGTAGGTACATTGCGACGACTACTTGCCGCCTGCTTTGTCATAGCTATCAGGTCCTCTATATCTTGCTTAGTTGCTGGCATATCTATACCGCCGCGAGTCATCTTTTGTATAGCGACGACAGGATGAATTGGTTTTGCAGGCATATTCCAAACTATATTATTCAACCCAACAAACGCCACAACAATTAACACACTAGCTACCAACATCTTACGCCAGCCGCAGCAAACAAATACACAAGCAATAACCATACCGCTAAGCAATAGCGCCAGCTCCATTACTATCTCGCCGCCGAATTTACCAAGCCAAACGACACCGCTGTTGTACCAAATGCTATAGCCTAAATGCGGCAGCCACCAATCCTCAGTAATCGGCAATCGCAGCCGAAGCCACGTTAATATCAGCCAAAAAAGAGTGAATAATATCCAGACCGCCAGTGTTCCAATTTTTTTCCTCAAGCCAACAAGCCAAAATAGATTAGAGACCAATGCCGCCCATCCGACGCTTGCCGCAAACGCAACGCCAGGCAGCATGAAAGTATAATACCAATATGTCGTCGGTATCAGCCAAGCGAGCGTAAAACACACGCCTACCGCATATGTATACCTTACGGACACATTTCGCAGCAGCCAAAATATTGGCGCTGTAGCTAATATAGCCGGTAACTGCAATATCCAATGGGGCGCAAAAGCAGTAGCCGCCAGTACGCTGCCTGACATTATAGCCAATAGACAATAATAAGCCAGGCTATTATCAGTACACTTCATAAACTATATTATACTTGGCGTTAATATTAATGTGCAATACGCTAATTCTCTACTTTACTAGCCCCTTCCAACGCATCAATTAGTGTCTGTTTTGACTTCATACCGATCAGCTCAGCAACTTCCTCGCCAGCAGCAAAAATCTTCATATTTGGAATACCCCGCACGCGGTAATGCATAGCCAATTCTTTATTATCACTACTGGCATCAATGTCAATTTTGACGACATCAAAGTCTGTCTCGTCAGCGATCTGCTGCAATATTGGCGCCATCGCTCGACACGGCGGACACCATGGCGCCCAAAAATCAACCAAGACCGGACGCTTGCTTTTTAGCACTTTTTCTTCAAACTCTTGTTTAGTTGTAATACTAATTAATGCCATAATTCCTCCTTCTATTTTTGCATTGTTGACATACTCCAGTAATGGCTAAAGGACCATCGAAACAGCAGCCATCAAGCTGGCGCTCGATCTGGCAACGCACTGAATCAGGAACTTTAATATCCTGTAAACTATCGCACTCGCTGCATATAAAATGATCGTGTGATTCCGGTGAAAAATCATATCGCAGACAGCCCTGGCTCGAGGAAGGCGCCAGCCCAATTGCGCCATCGTTATATAAGCGCTGCGTAATACGATGAACTGTAGTGTCGCTAATGTCCGGATACGATTCTCTCAGCCGACCAGCAATTTCAGAATTAGTAGCGTGCTGCAGCTGGCATATAATCGACAGTACATCGCCTGTGTATTTCGTAATTCTCCGACTAGCCGCTTGCTTCATATTACTATTGTAAATGATTTACAATAGTAATGCAACCTATTATTTTAAATTGTGATATGCTTACCTAGTTTTTTATTATTATAGCATTTGACATTAATTACAATTATACTTTATAATTAGTAGCCCTATACGCTTGCTCATACAAGGATCTACAGTGAGTCCTATGTTAATATTCAAATGGCAAAGAGGTACTAATTCGCAATTAAAAACTTAATATAAGGAAAGCCATGAAACCAGAAATAGAATCATCATTCATTTATAACAAACAGAAAATACTGGCAAACTGGTACACAGTGACTACTAAAAGCAGAATCCCCGATTTACCGTGGCAACAAGTTTATGCGATAGGCGACTTGGATGGTCAAGTACCGCTCATCACCAGCCTAACATGCGAAAAAGAATTTAATTTACCAGGCGGGCGTACCGAGCTAGGCGAGACAATTGAACAGACTATTGCTCGCGAGATGATTGAAGAATGTAATATGCGCGTGATTGAATGGCAACCGCTTGGATATCAGCACTTAACCGAACCTGATGGTAAGCAAATTTTCCAATTTCGAGTATATGCCAAACTGGAAAAAATCGGCAAGTTCGTTAATGACCCGGGCGGCGGAGTTATTAAAAATACCATGGTTGACTTAAGCCAGGTCAATTTGCTAATAAAATATGGTGAAATCGGCGAGCGAATGGTTAAATTAGCAAAAAAATATTTTATCGACGAAAGGAGTTATCTTGAAAAATAAAATTAACGATAAAGAAATTTTACGCTTATTCTGGCAAATATCTGTGCCCTACAGGCGCCGCAGGAATCTGGCAATATTTTTTATAATTACTACGATTGTCATTTCTATTTTTGTTGGCCCGCTTGTTATTGCAGAGCTGCTTAATATTATCCAGCACAACCAGTTGCAAACTGCCAATAATTTATGGACGCTAATTATCCTATACGGTATTAGCCAGTTGTGTTCGATGGTGATTGGCTGGCGCTTGGTACTGTATCTCACTTGGACGTTCGAGACTGCATTGCAACGCGATTTATACTCGCGATGCTTCAACAAGTTAACTAATCAAACAATGTTTTTCCATGCTAATAAATTCGGCGGCTCACTTGTAAGCCAAACCAATAAACTAAACGGTGCAGTCGAACGTTTTTGGGATACAATTTTCTGGTCGATTTTGCCGTTGGTTATTTCCTTAGCTGGATCAATAATCATTTTATCGACATTAATTTGGCAATATGCTTTATTCCTGTTTATCTTTTCAATTATTTTTAGTATTGCCGTCTATTTTGGCTCTAGGCCAATGGCCAAATTGAGCGAAAAAGAGGCTAAAGCCAGCAATAAAGTTAGCGGCCAATTAGCCGACATGGTTTCAAACATTTTGGCAGTTAAATCGTCTGGCGCTGAATCGCTAGAACAAAACCGCTTTTCAAAAACGGTCGGTTCATGGCGCAAAGCCAGCTTGGGTACAATGCGCGGTTTCTTAAAGGTTAGTACCGTTTATTCTAGTATAAACACAATTATCAGAATTGGTGCAATTGCTTTTGCAGTATACGCCGCCCAGCACAATCTAGTATCAGTAGCATCAGTTTACTTAATCATAACGTATACGGGCAGTGTGGCGCGCGAATTGTGGAATATGAACAGCATTATGCGCAGCTACAATCGCGTTATTGGCGATGCTCACGAGATGGTAGAAATCCTTAAAACACCAACGACGCTGGTTGATCGCAGCGACAAAAAACTAAAAATTAAACGCGGCGGCATTGTCATGGACAACGTAACCTTTACTCACGACGAAGGTCAAGGCGACACCTTGTTTCATGATTTCTCGCTCAATATTCAGCCAGGTGAAAAAATCGGCTTAGTCGGATCAAGCGGATCTGGCAAAACTACCCTCACCAAATTATTGTTACGGTTTGCCGATATTGACTCAGGAGAGATTGCCATTGATGCGCAAAACATCGCCGAAGTTACCCAGGCAAGCCTGCGCGAACAAATCGCCTATGTGCCGCAAGAGCCGCTACTATTTCACCGCTCCGTCCGCGAGAATATCGCCTACAGCCGGCCTGGCGCGACTGATACTGAAATTGAAAAAGCTGCTAAGAAGGCTGGTGCTTACGACTTCATCGCCAAACTGCAAGACGGTTTTGACACGCTAGTCGGTGAACGCGGCGTCAAACTTTCGGGCGGACAGCGGCAGCGTATCGCCATTGCCAGGGCGATTTTGAAAGATGCGCCAATTTTAGTCCTTGACGAGGCAACGTCGGCATTAGACTCAGAATCAGAAGCGCTAATACAAAAGTCGCTGGAAACGTTGATGAAAAACCGAACGTCAATTGTCATCGCCCACCGCTTATCGACCATCGCTAAGCTCGATCGTATCATCGTCCTGGAAAACGGACGTATCGTCGAAGACGGTTCACACGATCAATTGCTTGCCAAAAAACACGGCGTTTACGCTAAGTTGTGGGCGCGGCAATCAGGCGGATTCATCGAGGAGTAATTTCTAGCATTTCCAACTATAGCAACAGAAAAACACCGCCAAATCATGACGGTGTTTTTTGATAACCTAAGACCAGACTATTCCGACGCTTCAGTCTTTTCAGTCTTTTCAGCTTCTCCCGTAACTTCTACCTGCTCGGCGTCAGCGGACTCAGCTTCGCCGGCCGCCGCATCGTTGGCAGCCGCTAGAGCGCTCGGCTCATAGACGTTTGCCACAACCAAGTCCTTGACCGTAATGTCGTCGTCAGCCGTGCCTTCGCGGCCGTCATCGTTCTCGACCAGCTCAACACCATCCGGCAAAACAATGTCGCCCACAGTCACCCGGTCGCCCTCTTTAACAAGACCGTCTGTCGGCGCTTCCAATGCTTCTGGCAGATCCATCGGCAAGGCCTTGACCTTGATCTTCTCAAGCGCTTGTAGGACTATCAAGCCGGCACGCTCCGCTTCAGATTCTCCTGTACCGCTCAAACGAATCGGCACTTCGGCAATCACCGGCTCATCAGCCCGAACTGCATGAAAGGCAACATGACGAATAGTACGCTTTACTGGATGAATATCAACACTCTTTATCATGGCAATTTGCCGTTTTTTGCCAGCCAGCTGTACTGGAGTATGCTTGCCTGCTGCCGCAACAACTTTGGCGACTTCACCAGCAGCTGCTTGAATATTGTACGCTTTTACACTAGCGCCGTAGACTACTCCTGGCACCAGCCCTTCGCGCCGTAGCCTGGCTACTTTCTTACCATGAATCTGGCGAGGCTGAATGTTTAATGTAATTTTTTCTCCCATACTTCTCCTTTCGGGTACCTGTTCGGAGGTAAATTTATATTACTATTTTATTATACCAAAATACATAAGCGGTTACTGTATGCTATAATACGTAATATTATGGAGTCTTTCGTTCATCTAATTACTAGCTTCGGCATATTAGCAATTTTATTAGTAGTGTTCGCGGAGTCGGGATTACTTATAGGATTCATACTTCCTGGAGATAGCCTACTATTTACTTCTGGATACATGGTTCAGCAGAACATTCTACATATTGACATTCATATTTTCGCAATCTTAGTTTTTATAGCAGCAGTACTCGGAGATAGTGTCGGTTACAGTTTTGGACATAAAGTTGGGCGTAAACTGTTTGAAAAAGAAAATTCTCGATTTTTTAAGAAAAAATATTTGGAACAAACCGAAAAATTTTATGACAAACACGGCTCAGTAACAATTGTCCTAGCTAGATTCGCGCCAATCGTCCGCACATTTGCGCCAATCGTTGCTGGTGCTGGAAAAATGCACTATAAAACCTTTTTACTTTTTAATCTAATTGGCGGATTCTTGTGGTCATCGCTGTTTATTTATCTAGGATTTTACGCTGGAGAGTTCCTAACCAAGGCTGGTATAAACATTGAAGTTGCCGCACTTATTATTATATTCCTTTCTGTTTCACCGATGATTATCCATGCTCTCAAAAAACCTTCATCCCGCGCAGCAATAAAAAAACAACTCCTGGTTTTATTATCAAAAACTACTCGCCGCCGAAAAAAATAAAGTCCAAACATCGTTGTACTAATTTACTTGATTTCAATTAGACATCGTATGCTGCACCTTTTCCTGTCAAACTAATTTTAGAAATCGCTCAATCGTCTTTTTATAGTAAATTTTTCAAATACTTGCCGGTAAACGAGGCTGATACTTTGGCGACTTCTTCTGGCGTACCGCTCGCTACTACCGTACCGCCGCCGAGACCGCCCTCGGGCCCCATATCGATAATCCAGTCGGCCGATTTAATCACATCCAGATTGTGCTCAATGATGATCATACTGTTGCCGCCGTCAACCAGCTGCTGCAAAATCCCCAGCAGCCGCTTAACATCGGCAGAATGTAGCCCAGTTGTCGGCTCATCCAGAATATACATCGTCTTGCCGGTTGAGCGTTTGGAGAGCTCCGTTGCCAGCTTGATACGCTGCGCCTCGCCGCCCGAAAAGGTGGTCGCTGGCTGGCCGAGCTTGATATAACCAAGACCGACTTCGACCAGTGTCTGTAGTTTCCGAGCGATATTAGGCACGCTATCGAAGAATTCCGCCGCCTGCTCAACTGTCATATCGAGTACATCAGCAATCGTCTTATTTTTATACTTAATTTCCAGCGCCTCACGATTATAACGCTTACCGTGGCACTCGTCACACTGGACGTAGACATCCGGCAAAAAGTGCATCTCGATCTTGATCATACCGTCGCCTTGGCAATTTTCGCAGCGGCCGCCCTTGACGTTAAAACTGAACCGCCCCGCTTTATAGCCGCGGACATTAGCCTCAGGGGTACTGGCAAACAGTTCGCGAATTGGCGTAAAAATGCCAGTGTAGGTCGCTGGATTAGAGCGCGGCGTGCGGCCAATTGGCGACTGATCAATGACGATAGCTTTATCCAACTGCTTTATTCCCTCAATTTTATCGTGTGTGCCAGGTACGTCACTAGCCCGGTTGAGCCGTGCCGCTAATTCCTTGGCGATAATATCATTAACTAGAGTTGATTTACCGCTACCTGAGACACCCGACACCACCGTCATTAGACCCAAGGGGAACGCCACGTCGATCTGTTTCAAATTATTCTCGCGAGCGCCGCGAACGATCAACTGACGGCTAGCATCAACCCGGCGGCGATGTTTTGGTACGGCAATTTTTTCTACGCCTGATAGATACCGCCCGGTGATACTATCCGTGCACTTAGCCACCTCATTTGGTGCGCCCAGCGCCACCACCGCGCCACCATGCACACCAGCACCCGGCCCCATGTCAATCAAAAAGTCGCTCTGTCGGATTGTATCCTCGTCGTGTTCAACCACCAGCACAGTATTACCGAGGTCACGCAGACGCTTCAGCGTAGCAATCAGCCTGTCGTTATCTCGCTGATGCAGGCCAATTGATGGCTCATCCAGCACGTATAACACGCCCTGCAAACCGCTGCCAATCTGCGTTGCCAGCCGAATTCGCTGCGCCTCGCCGCCGCTCAACGTATTGGCGGCGCGCCCTAACTCCAAATAATTAAGCCCGACATTACTCATAAAGCCGAGGCGAGCGGTAATCTCTTTCAAAATCAGCCGCGCGATCATCGCTTGCTGCTCGTTCAGTGTTAACTTGTGAGTGAACAAATCGAGCGCATCATCAACACCGAGGTCACAAATATCCATGATATTCAGACCCTGCACTGTTACCGCTAGGACGACTGGTTTCAGCCGCGCGCCGCCGCAAACATAACAGTCCCGCTGGCGCATGAACCGCTCAATATCCTTACGCATAAATTCGCTATCAGTCTCTTTCCAGCGTCGCTCCAGATTCGGAATCACTCCTTCATAGGTTGCATCGTAATGCCGCCCATTACCAAGCTGTACTTGATATTTTTGCTTGCCAGTGCCATATAGTACCTTATGACGATCCTCGTTAGATAACTGTTTAACTGGCGTCCGAATACTAAAACCATGCGCCTCGGCCACTGCTGAAATCTTGCGCATGTAAAAGTTATCAACATTAATCCGGTTGTATGGCCGAATTGCCCCCTCGGCGATCGTCAGATTCTCATTCAGTACTAAACTAGGATCGACTTCCAATCGGCTGCCAAGCCCAGTGCAGCTCGGACACGCTCCTTGCGGCGCGTTAAAACTAAACAAACGCGGTTCAAGCTCTGGGATCTCCTCATCCGGATGATCAACACAGGCATAACGCTGTGAAAACGTCTTTGATTCATCCGTATCGGCATCCAGCACTTCAACCACACCCTGGCCAAGCTCCAGTGCCTGCTCGACGCTCTGGCTCAACCGGCTGGTCAAGTCATTGTTCACCACTAGGCGATCAACCACTAACTCAATGCTGTGCTTGTAGTTCTTCTGTAGCTGCGGAAACTCATCCAATGCATACACCACGCCATCCACGCGCACTCGGGCGTAGCCTAGCCGCCGATACTGCTCTGGAATGTGCGCAAACTCGCCCTTCTTATTTTTGACAATTGGCGCGAGTAGCAGCAATCGCTTACCATTATATTGCTTGATAATCTCCTGGATAATCGCCTCAACCGTGCGGCGCGACACCGGCTTATGGCAGCGCGTACCGTCTGGTTTGAGAGCCGGACAATGCGGCGTGCCAATTCGCGCAAATAAGAGACGTAAGTAATCATAAATCTCGGTCACCGTCGCCACCGTTGAGCGCGGATTACGGCTGGTTGATTTCTGGTCAATTGAAATTGCCGGACTCAGCCCATCGATACTATCAACATCCGGCTTATCCATAATGCCCAAAAATTGCCGCGCATAACTCGACAGACTCTCGACATAGCGGCGCTGGCCCTCGGCGTAAATCGTGTCAAACGCTAGTGATGACTTACCGCTGCCACTCAGGCCAGTGATTATCACTAATTTATCGCGCGGGATCTCCACGTCAATATTTTTCAGATTATGCTCACGGGCGCCCTTGACGCGAATAAACTCTACCATAACCGCTACATTATAACTGTTTTTCACAACTTTTTCCAGTCAGTGAACTGTATATCCACCCGTTCATCTTTAAAATCCTTATGAACAGATTTTGAAAATCGTCGTTCATATACTTTATCCATACGTCGCCATTTTGTCAGTATGCCAGTCAATTCTGACGTAGAGACATTTGGATATTCTTCTGGCCAATCAAGGCAAGCACTTAGGCGTACAAACAGCATACCATAACTTGTCAAATATTTAAGTCTATCTGGTGATCACATTAATCTAGGCTGCAGCGCATTCTGCTTATCGTTGCGCATACTATAGTACATTTGCTATAGTGTAGTCAAATGAGTGTGATAGTGGAATTTTTCAAAAGTCTTAGTTTCAAGTTGCGTATTTTACTGATATGTATTATTAGCGCACTAATTATCGCGCTGCTACACTTTGGGCTTTATGATGTAATTGTAAATTTTATAATAGCTGGTGCTATACCTGGTACACGTATGTCAATTCCATACTGGCTGATGTTGCTATTTTATGGCGCTATAGCGCTGAATATACTTATCGCTATTGAAAACTCAGCACAACGTCCACTACCGCCAAAAGACAATTAACCTAACTAAAAAGTTCAAGAGTTAGTCGCTACCCGGCAATACCGCCTCCGCCCACAGCTGCAACTCTTGTAAAATAAACTGCTGCTCGTCAGTTGCTGTCGGCGCTAAACGATGCAAAGCTGTCATAAACCCTGGCAATTGTGCCTGCAAGCGCTGAGCCCGCCACGCTTCCCACTGCGCCAGATCATCTTCACTGAGTGAGCGCGGAAAATTACGTGCTTTGTAGTGTAGCAATAGCGGCGCTAACCGTTCGTCCTGAAACTCTGGATGAAAATCAGCCAGCTCGCGCTCATCAGCATTACGCACCGCCTCGACACGGATACGATCACGGTCGTTCAAAAAGCCGTCATACAATTGTGCTTCCGGATCGGGCAGTTTCTTGAAGGCTGGCTTGTTTTCAAAAATAGTCCGTAATTTTTCGGCAAAGTCCGGGTGATTCAGTAAAATATTTTGATGTTTCTGCATTGTCTTTAGATCAAGCGAAATTTTCTGCCAGCCATCTCCCTGCTCTAACACACCCAGCGGCGCCACCGCCGGACAGCGATTATACTGCAATTCTTTGACTGGTAACTTGACGAAATCCTCAGCTTGCCGCTCCTCCCACGAAGCAAAGATTTTTGCCGACAGCTCCTCCACACTCAGCTCAACAAATGACGTCGGGTCATAGCGCAGATCATAGGCAACCACGCCGCCGTTTCGACTAGTCGTCAGCGGAAAGGCCACCGTGGTTTTGGCAAATTCCTTATCGTAGCGCCCGCTGGCATAGACAAACGGTTTTTTGTCGTCGACATTGACCAGCTGCTGGACTACTTTTTTATCGCGCATTTTCAGTAAATAGTCGTATAGCTGCGGCTGCTTTTGCTTGATTAATTTCGTCACGGCAATCAACGCTGTTACGTCCGCCAAAGCGTCATGAGCATTTTCGTGGGCTATACCATTAGCGCTGGTGATCAACTCCAGGCGGTTGCTTGGCTCACCTTTGTCGTCAAGCGGCCAATTGATTCCTTCCGGCCTGAGCGCCCGCGTCAATCGCACCACATCCAGCAAATCCCAACGTGAGCGGCCGTCTTTCCAGCTCCATTCGTACGGATCATGAAAATTGCGCCACAACAAATGGCGGATAAATTCGTCGTCAAACCGAATATTATTAAAACCAACCGTAATAGTCTCAGGCGTGAAAATCTCCTCACTGAGTATCCGGGCAAACTGCGCCTCACTGTAGCCTTCCTCGACCGTTTTTTGCGGCGTGATACCAGTCACCATCAGCGCATCAGGACTCGGCAGCGTGTCGTCATTCAGCGTCACCAATAGATTATACGGCTCACCAATCGGCTCGAGATTCATGTCTGTCCGCTGCCCAGCAAACTGCATGATGCGGTCTTGCCGCGGATTTAATCCGCTGGTTTCGAGGTCATAGAAGAAAAATGTTTGCGCCATAACTATAGTATAGCAAAGCTACGAGATGACACCCAAATCTACTGCTCAACCAGCGTAAACGGCATTGATTCGCCAATCTGCACTACGGTCTCACCGACTGCGCCCTGACGGATTAGCTCGTGAGTGATACCCATTTTTCGCATGATGTCGCGCAGGCGATTGACTGATTCAAACTGATCAAAGTTAGTGCGGCGAGCAAACTTTTCAATTTTAGCCCCGTGGATGATGAAGCTAACCGCATCTTCCTCGTCTACATTGTCAGGCTCCGCGCCAACCACCCGCTCTACCGTCCAGGCATCAGATACTGCTTGCGCATCCAAAGCAATAACTGGCAAATCGTCGCCCTCTTCTTCAACCAGCTCAGCTTCCCGTGCTCGATAGTCCGTGACTTCACGACGCAGTAGGCGTAGTAGTTCCGTCACACCAGCATGCGTCTGCGACGAAATCGCTACCACTGGCGAACCGTTGGCTACATTATGTAACGCCGTCGACTGCATGGCAATGATTTCATCATCCAATCCTTCACATTTCGTCAAAGCGATGATCTCTGGACGCGTCGCTAATTCCTCGGAATATTTCTCCAGCTCGCAGCGAATGGTCTGGTACTTTTCCGCTGGGTCGTCACTATACGCATCAATCATGTGTAGTAATACGGCCGTACGCTCAACGTGGCGCAGGAACTGGTCGCCCAAACCCTTACCTTCCGAAGCACCTTCAATCAGTCCTGGAATATCGGCAATCAACACCGAACCATCATCAACATCCGCCACGCCCAGATTTGGTGTCAACGTCGTAAACTCGTAATTAGCGATTTCCGGGCGAGCATTGGAAACCACGCTCAAAAATGTCGATTTACCAGCATTGGGAAACCCAACCAAACCAACGTCGGCCAGCAATTTCAATTCCAGCTCCGCCTCAAATTCTTCACCTGCCTCACCAAGCTCAGCCATCTTTGGTGCTTGGCGCGTACTGGACGTAAAGTGCGCGTTACCAAAGCCGCCATCGCCGCCACGGGCAACGACCGCTTGTTGCCGGTCTGCCGTCAAGTCTGCTACCACCTTGCCGTCACGCTTGACCAACGTACCCATTGGTACTTTAACAACCAGTGGCGAGCCGCTTTTACCGCGCTTGTTACGCTTACTGCCGTCACCGCCATTCTCTGCTTTCAGCTCTGGCTTGTACCGAAAATTCAGCAGGGTATTTAAGTCTTTGGTCGCCAAAAACACAACATCACCGCCGTGTCCGCCATCGCCGCCATCAGGACCGCCCTTGTCAACATATTTCTCATGCCGAAAACTGACCGCGCCATTACCGCCCTTGCCAGCTCGTACTAATACTTTCGCTGTATCTACAAACATAATTTCAGTATACCAAAAAGCGCCCCCGAGAGATAGCGGAGGCGCTAATATGCTTAGTTTACCTAGTGGATATAAGTGTAGCCGCCTGGGTTATCAAGAACACGATGAGTAACAATACCGTATCCAGCAAAATTCATGTCGCTGACGTAAACTACACCGTTTTCAACTCGTTCTACAATACCAACGTGACCGTAATAACCAGTTCGCGTCTGGAAAATTGCGCCTGGCGCTGGAGTATTATTGACCAGAAGACCAGCCGCCCTGGCGCTAGCTGCCCACGTATTAGCATTACCCCAGAAACTACCGATTGGACGCCCTAACTGCAAACGGCGCTCATACGCATACCAGGTACAGTTACCAGCAGCATATCGGTTACCAACAGAGGCAATAGCTGAGCTTCTAGTTGCTGTACCGCCAGAGGTACTACCGTAAGAGGAGGCGTATCGATTACCATAACGCGGGCGCGGAGCTACATAACCTGGACGTTCAGTTTCCGGTAATTCGCCGCCAGGCAGAACTACGCGAGTACCAACATTAAGCCCTGTATTTTCCTCAATATCGTTATATAGTACGATTCGCTCAGCGCTAGTCTTATATTTTTCCGCTAGCGACTGAGCGGTGTCGCCGCTCTTAACCGTATAAACCACACCGTCAACCAGCGGCACAGTCAAAGTCTTACCTGGCTCAATTGCATCAGAATCCGTATTATTAGCCCAGCGCAGTGTTTGCGCCGAGATTTTAAACTTCTTAGCAACAGTGTTCATAGTGTCGCCATTCTTCGTCACATAAGTCGTAATTCCGCGACCAGCTGAAGTATCAGGTTTGACAATTTCCGGTTTCGTGATCACCTCGGCATCATTTTGCGATAAATCTTTCTTAATTCCCAGAGATGTAGTAGTTTCACGTAGATCACCAGCTGATGGCAGCTCAGTCGTTTCAGCAAGATTTGTTACTACAGTAGCTGCCGCCAGCTGATCAACAGACACTGCACTTGCTGTGGTATTTTCATTATGCGATTTTGATGATTTCGTATTAGACGAGGCAACCGTTTTATTCTCTGCCGCCGCCGACTCGCCGTTATTATATCCATATATTAGGAACGAAATAACTAAAATGAATATTCCGCCATAAACTGCAAATGAACGCAGCTTACTTCTTTTACTCCGAAGAGTAGATACTTGATTACGAATCTCCGTACTCCTTGCATCAGCGTTGCCGCCAGTGCTACTACCAAACTGTCTTTCTTCTCGCAATAGAACAGGATACCTTGTCGACCTAATAATTAGTTTATATTCTAAAATGATTTGGTTTATCGTATCCGTAGCGACAATCTTGGCAGGCCGTTCGTCGTGCCAGTCCCCAACAACTCAACTCGCGAACGAGCTACTGTTTATTTTACACGACATTGACATTATTGTCAATAGATTTTATGAAATGCTAATTTGTCAAGAAATCTGGCATTTTTTCTGGCAATGCTGCTTGATATTCTTCTCATGCTCATCATTCGTTACCGCAAAATACGTAACGTCATCATCACCGCTCAAAAAGTACTTATATGGAGTGTTTTCTGGATCAGCCGCTGCGTTTAGCGCGCTCAGAGACGGCACAGCAATCGGTCCTGGCGGCAAACCCTTGTGTTTACGAGTGTTATACGGAGAATTTAAATCCGGCGTCCGTACTGCGCCAGTCTTATCAGCAGCGTATTGATACGTTACATCAGACCCTAGCGGCATATCCGCTTTCAAACGATTGTAAAATACGCTCGCAATCTTTCGCTGATCAGCGCAGGTCTCCGCCCCAGCACCGCAGCCAATTGACTCCTTTTGAATAATCGACGCCAATGTAATCCCCTGATGCAGCGTCAAACCGTGAGCCTTAAACTTCTCTACTAGATTATATTTTTTCACGACAGCCTCAAAATGACTAAGCGAACGCTGAATCACCTGTTCAATCGACTCATTGGGCGAAATATAAAACGTTTCACCATAGACGTAGCCTTCTAGGTCAGCGCCGTTCGGGCGGCTAGCTAAAATTGGGTTCGTATATTTGGCGCTAAACGCCTCTTTTATTTTTTTATCCGAAAATTCCGCTTTTTTTAACACCGATTCTACTTCTCTACCGTCTGAATTTTTGATTTTCGTATGCAGCGTTGCACCTGGATAAAATGTTATCGAAACCTCATCTGATTTACCGCTAGTTAAGCGAGCTACAATTTCCGGCACTGTCTGTGACGGCTTTACTGAATATACACCAGATTGAAACTTGCTACTAGCATTGTGCAGACGCACATAAGCCGAAAAAGCCAGCGAGCTGCGGATAAGCTTTTTCTGCTCCAAGCTATCAGCTATATCGCCAGAGTTCATACCTTCCTTAATATCAACCCTCACAGCTGTTTTATTACTAACATCAGCTGGCGCAAGCATCTGTCGATACCACATAGCCGCACTCAGCGACGCCACGCCGACCACAGCAACCAGCACCGACAAAGCTATTAGCCATTTTCTGCGGCTTCTTCGAATTTTCATACATTCTCCTCCAAATAATCTTGCAAAATTATACTAGCCGCCTCGGCGTCAATTTCGCCTTTATCTTTAATTTTATTACCCAGTCTTTGCTCCGCCTGGACGCTTGTCAGCGACTCGTCCTGGAAGACTACCTTCGTATCCAAATCAATCTCTGCCAATTGATCGACAAAATTCTCTACATATTTCGTCTGCTGCGTTGGCTCGCCAGATTGATTGCGCGGATAGCCTACGACGATGACATTAATATCGTTTCGTAAAACCAATTCGACAATTTTTTGAATTGTTGACTCGTCATTCTCTAGCCACCCAAAAGGCACCGCAATTTTAACCCGAGAATCAGCCATCGCTACTCCGATCCGCCGCGTACCGACATCCAGAGCCAAAAAATTCCTATTTGGCATCCTTCAACTTAAACTCAACGTTAATCTTTTTTATATCATTTGGTACAGATCTTACCCAAAACGGCGAGAATTTCACATCGACATCCTCAACACCTTCAATAGACTCAATCGACGACTGCACATCACCGTACGTCCGGCCTTTTGCTTGCTCTTTTACTTTAGACTCATTAATTTCCGGACCAATCTTGCCGTTAGCGGTCACAACAAGGCTCTTAATACCACCTCTATCAGTAAATTGAGAAAATTCCGCTTTATCTACGCCGCTGTCATAAATTTTTTGCGACTTTTTATCGCCAATATCGTCTTCTCTAATTTTAGCGTCAATGAAAGATTTTATATCAGATTTATCTGCTGCCAGCATACTGGCAGTAATTGTCGATTTTAGCAGCACGCTACCCGAGGCTTCGCTATCAACCGCCACGCTAGGAACTGGATCTGAGCGATTTTCAGAATAACTATCGGTGATGACCTTCGCAGAGCTGCCGAAAGAGCTGGCAAGCTGATTTTTTAGGCTATTATCCTTCTGTTCGTTTAATTTCGATTTTGCGCTGGCAACGTCAGACGCTGTTACTACGGTAGCTGTTTTGTCAGTCCCGCCGCTGGTTGGCGACATTAGCGAAGCCTTTACGCCATCAACCGAGATCGACATGCTACCCGACGCCGCATTATATTGCGAACCGCCTTCAGCTGCCCGCACCGAGGCGGTAGCCGTTCCGGAGCAAGTTCTATCAGAACAATCCCATGACAACGTCGCCGCCGGAACTGTCACCGACGAAGATAGCACATAAGACAAATCATTATTCTTAAGAATCGTCCCCGCAGCTATAGTCACGCTATTCTTTGACGAATTACTAAATTTAACCGACCCAGTCGCCTTTTCTCCAACATTCTTTTTACCAGTTGCCGCAAACTCAACACTGATTTCTTTTTGTAATTCTCGTTTTTGGACCTTAATGCTGTCATTTTTAGCGCTGACGGTGTCGTCGGTTGTTAATTTTACCGTCTCGCTGACTTTTACGCCCGTTGTTTTAGCGGTAATAATTACTGTCGCGTGCGGCGCAAACCAAGTCGCCCACACTAAAAATATAATTAATAACAGTACGCCGCCACCAATCAAAGCGAACTTCTTGCGAAAAACATTAAAATCTGGAATCTTCGGCTTTTTCTTATTATTTTTTACTGAATTATCGGGAGATTTATTCTTATTGGCAGCATCTGGGGTATCTGCCTCGCTAGACCCCTTGCCATCTTTTGGTTTTTTACGAGCCGAATCCGCCATATCGCCAACTGGCAGCTGTCCACCATCAATCACATCATTATCGTCTACTTTCAGCGCTGGAATCTCCGCAATTTCCGGCTTACTTTGCAATGTTTTTGCTACTGGAATATCAGCTGTCGCCGCCAATCCCGCTAATACATTGTCGCTGGTAATTATTACCACTCTTTTGTCCGCTGATTTAGCTGCTCGCGCCAACAGTCGAATGTTAACCGCACTCTGCAAAACGCCGATTCGCCGCGGCGGCACCAAGGCAATAATCCGCTCTTTTGACGATTTAATCTTGCCAATTATTGACGTAATATCGTCTTCTGTGTCAATATGGATAACGTCTTTATTCATTTCAAATCTTTAATAACCTGTTTACTTTTTCGACCAAACCATTACTTTCCTGGTTTCCAATTATTGTATCATACCCCACCCGCAGCAAACCCATAACCGTGATAAACGTATGATCGGCTATATCGCCTGTGGTATCGATTATACCAGTCACGTCGCTAGGCTTAATATATTGCACGACTGGTTTTTTCGTAAACGGTAGATCCTCCTGCCACTGGTGTTTTTCCAATGCCTCAGTAATTTTTTTCAAATTAGAACCGCCGCCGCACAGCAAAATACGGTTTGGTAAATAATCAACATTATCAAACTCGCTTAACGCCAATTCCACACCGGACAGCCATACCTCTAATGTCTTATCAATTGCTTCATCAACTCGCCTTTTTACTGTCGGCTTAATATTACCATCATTAAGATTTAGTTTTAACTTCTCAGCATCCTTAAAGCTCAAATCCAAATCGGCAGCAATTGTCCGCGTAAAACTACGACCGCCGATGCCAAACATCTTCGTGCCCTCAACCCCGCCGTCGTTTACTACTGCAATATCGGTCGTGCCGCCGCCGATGTCCGCTAAAATTGCCGTAAAATTACTATCGGTATCTGTTCCTAAAACACTGCGACTTACCGCAAAAGGCTCGGCAGCTACCGCCACCAGTTCTAATGCTAATTCGTCAGCCACTTTCTCCAACGCTCCAATATGCACCATCGGCGCAAATGCCGTATAAATTTGTACTGCTACGTCCCGCCCCTGAAAACCAATCGGATTAGACACTTTATAGCCATCAATATGAATACTTACCAGCGCCGAATTAACTAGCTTCACTTCAACATCCTCGTTGCCAGTCTCCAGTGCTATCTGCGCCTGCGCCTTGCTTTGTGCCCGCTCTTGCACCTTCTCAATGATAAACTCCATCTCTGCCACGTCTAAAGTTTTATTCGGCTGCGGACGACGGTAGCGAATCGTATTAGTAACGCCCTTTACTAGTTCGCCAGCAATACCAATAATCACGCGTTTACCCTGTATGCCAGCTTGATCTTCCGCCTCGGTAAGCGCCGCTTCGCAATTTGCGACCACACCAGCAATATCAGCAATCGCACCTAAATGCATGTCGCCCATCTCTTGCTGTTTGCGCCCGACACCGATAATTTCCAAATTATCATCTTTTATTTCGGCAATCAGCGCCTTAACGACCTCTGTACCAATATCCAAACCAACTAACAATTCCGGAGTATCTTTATCGGTCTTTTTTAACATGTCTCTCAATGCCATACAAGTTTATTATATAACGCTTGTGATTTTGAGGCAATTGTTGACTTTTTCACTAATAAATTGCATAAATTTTTATTTATTTCAAAACCGCTTTAATTCGGCGAATCCCAGCCGAACTAGATTCCTCCTTGGTGATTTTGAAGCGCTTACCGCCTTCAGCCAAGACACCCGTGTGTTCGACATGCGGACCGCCGCAGACTTCAAAGCTAATAACATTATCGCCCTCGCCAATGGAGTAGACTTTGACTTCATCGCCGTAGCGTTCGCCAAAGGCGCCGATTGCACCCATTTTTAGCGCCTCATCAGTCGGATAGACGGCAAAGCTGACTGGCAAATCAGCGTCAATCCACGCATTAACTTGATCTTCCACTGCTTGCTTTTCCTCTGGCGTCAATTTATCATGATTGAAATCGAAACGCAGGCGCTGGGCAGTGATATTGCTGCCGTGTTGCTGCAAATCCGGAGCATTTAGGACTTTGCGCAGCGCCGCTCCCAACAAGTGCGTCGCCGTATGATATTTCAGATGAATCGGATCGTGGCCCTCCAAGCCGCCGCTAAATTGCCCTTTGCGCGCTGTCTTGGAACGCTGGCGTTGCTCGGCCATTCGCGCATCAAATTCGGCGCGCCAATCATCAGAAAGCTTGATGCCTTGTTTATACGCCTCCTCGGTACTCAGCTCCACCGGAAAACCAAACGTATCATACAGCGTAAATAACTCTTCGCCAGTCAAGCCGTCGTCAATATAATACTGCATTTGCCTGAGACCTTTGCGTAGTGTCTGGCGGAAGACTTTTTCTTCCTTAACCAGTGTAGCGATGATATTCTCGCGGTTTTCCTTAACCTCTGGGAAATCCGCTTCATATAAATCAGCGATTACCGGCACGACTTCCTCGAGGAAATTCTGCTCAATCCCCAGATCGAAACTATAACGAATCGCCCGGCGCAGTAAGCGGCGCATCACGTAGCCCTGCTCCTTATTGCTCGGCACGCAGCCGTCGACCGCCAAAAATACCGCCGCCCGAAGGTGATCAGCAATCACTCGCATCGATGCGGTGTGCGTAGCGTATTCCTCACCGCTTAAACTCTCTAGCTTTTTAATAATTGGCTGTAGTAGGCTGATCTTAAAAACGTCAGGACTGTCAATTGCTGCCGCGGCAATCCGCTCCAGGCCGCCACCAAAATCAACATTCTTGCGTTTCAGCGGTTCAAAACTACCATCGTCCAGCCGGCGATACTGCATAAACACTTGGTTGCCAATCTCCATGAACCGACCGCTATCGCTAGCCGGATGCGCCTGCCCAAAACTAGCATCGTGATGCTGCTCGCCAAAATCATAAAACACCTCGCTATCCGGCCCGCACGGATCACCAATCGGTGTACTATCAATCCCGCCGCCGCGGCTCCACCAATTCTCCTTATCATTGTAAAAGAAAATCCGGCCGCCCTGCATACCCAGCCTGTCGCCATTTTCAGCGCTATCCAGCTCGACGATTTTAGCTTCAACGCCTTTTTTAGCAAAAACTTCCTGCCAAATTTGTGCTGCTTCATCATCGCGCGGAATATTGTTTTTCTCGTCGCCGATAAAACAGCTAACGTAGATTTTATGCGGATCTAGCCCAATTATTTCTGTCAAAAATTCGAAAAACCACTCAATCTGCTGGCGTTTGAAATATTCGCCCATACTCCAATTGCCCAGCATCTCAAAGAATGTCGTATGACGATTGTCGCCGACATCCTCAATATCCTGCGCGCGCAAGCACGTCTGACTATCAGCCAACTTAGTACCTTGCGGATGGTCCTGGCCCAGCAAGTACGGCAACAGCGGCTGCATGCCCGAGCCAGTAAATAAAGTCGTCGGGTCATTATGTAGTATAAGCGGCGCCCGCTCAATAACAACGTGGCCGTTCCTTTGGCAAAATTCGAGATATTTCTGGCGGATTTCTTGTGTGTTCATAGAGGTAATTATAGCATAAAACAAAACCGCCCGATTAACGAGCGGTTTGCAATTATTCTATAATATCTACTCGGCAGACTCTTCAGCCGGTTCTTCCTTTGGCTGATTCTTGCGAAGTTTCTCTGGGTTGCGGATAGATTTATGCTTATCAGCAGCCGACTCTTTAACCCATTTCGGTAATTTAACACCAGCTTCTTTCAATAGTTTAACGACGCGCGGGGTTGGCTGAGCGCCGTTATCTAAATATTTCTGCGCCGATTCAACCTGAATATTTGCTTCTTTAGTATGCGGGTTGTAGCTACCGACATATGCGACCACGCGACCGCTTGATGGATGACGCTGCGCCTCTTGTACTGCCAGGCGGTACACCGGATAACCCTTGCGACCCAACCGTTGCAAACGAATTGCTAGCATGTGTGATTTCTTCCTTTTCTTACAACTCTTTGATTAATGTATTACTCCTAGAGAGTGTACACTATTTCGCTATGTACGTCAATTCTGTCTTGAGCCTGCTATTGACTTTTTATGTCTATCTGTTATAATATCCAAATATACCACATGAACATATCCAATCTAGGGAAATAGATGATAGGTTTATTATTTCGGGTCTACTTGGCGAAGGCGGCTCAAAAACAGTGTTTGACGCAATCATTAATGGAAAAAGAAGAGCACTGGCGATACCGAATAGTATTGACGATCCCGATACACAAGGCAGAGAAATGGAACAGTGTATTACAAGAACCCGAAAACGCGAAACTACTGTCTGAATTAGGACTTCTCACTATTCCAGAATACGAAATAATGGTTGCTACTATAAACGGTCAAGAGCTACCAGCACTAAGTATGACACCGTTTTCTGACCTTCCTTTTAGGGTCTTTGACAGCAAGGATGGAACACAGACATATACACACGGTCCACTTTCTCATATTGAACATTTTTCAGATATTTCTTCCTATATCACTGGTTTTGGCGCCGATATCGCCACGCTCACACAATCGGGAATCATCCTGTCGCGAGACAGCATATCGTTTGCCGCTTTGCCCGATGGATCAATGCGTTTGTTTTTTTATGACTTACAGGATATGACAATTAATAATTCGACTAACAAAGACAATCTTCGAGCTGGTTATTCAGGACTAATTGTCTCTATGTTAGATAACATATTTGACTACCAGCAGTTGATGCGTTTTGAAGAACAGGGCTACGATTTTCGTGAGCGCATGGACCTATCACAGAAACTTCAAGCAATCGCTAATTAAACTTTTTAGTGTTGCTCGACGCAAGGTGTATAATTTAATTGTAGATAACCTAACAGAAGCCGTAGCCGACAGAGCAGAAAAAGAAAAGCGTCAGCTTGAAGATCCTGATGTTGCGCAATATCCGAGAGAAAGGATCAATTACTAAAGCTCATATTTCTCAAAGTATCGTCGAACACGAAGAAAATTTTGAACGCCTAAAACAATTGTTTTACCAGATTCCTAACCGCGGTATGTTTATCGAGGCTATGATGAATGAAGGCTGTACGTATTTCCTAGAACGTGAAACACTATCGCCGGCAGAAGCTATCCAAGCAATTCACGACGCACATGGCGTTGCAATCTTCGCCCATCCTATTGCTAGTTTGTACGAAGATATGGATATGACAGCCCTCCGCGATGTGATTAGTAATACTAATTTCGACGCACTCGAAGCGTTTTATTACTATCATGACCAATCCAGAGGCGGAGCAATGGTAACAGCAATTGATCAAATGACAGAACTTGCTCAAGAGTTTGGGCTTGCCGTGAGCGCTGGTTCTGACTACCATGGCCCAAATCCAGCTCATGGCCGTCAGACCGATGTAGGGTTCAAGGGAATGCCAAGAAAACCGGGATTAAAATACCTTAAAGCTTTGGAAGAAATAGCCCTAAAATATGTTTCTTAGTAGCAGCTAGCTTAGCAAATAATTCCGCCACCCAAACATTCCTGGTCGTCGTAGATTACAGCCGACTGACCCGGGGCGACGGCACGCTGCGGTTCAGACAGCTGCACTATCACCTTCTCGCCAGCATCGTCGTTCACACGCGTAATCTCCGCATTAATGAGCGGCGCCCGATGCCGCACCCGAACTTGACAGGCATCACCTTCTGGTGGCTGATTGATCCAATGAACGTCAGTCAGGGTCAATTCTTTCCGCCACAATTTTGCATTATCAATTGAGCGGGACACGTAAACTTCATTCTTGGCCATATCCTTACCGACAACATAATACGGCAGCCCGCCACCAACATTCAGACCATGCCGCTGCCCCAAGGTGTAAAAAATCGCGCCGTCATGCCGACCGACAACAACGCCCGTTTGCTGATCAATAATGTCGCCTGGGCTGGTTTCGACATATTCGCTCAAGAACTCGCGAATCCCCACTTGCCCGACAAAGCAAATCCCCATTGATTCCTTTTTGCTGGCCGTCCACAAACCCCGCTCCTTAGCCATTTGGCGCACCTCAGCCTTGGTAAAATCGCCGAGCGGAAACATAGTTTTCGCTAGCGCCCCGGACGTCACGCGGTACAAAAAATAGGTTTGGTCTTTGTTATCATCGCGAGCACGGAGTAACCGACCCTCGCTCAAGCAAGAATCCGCTCTGCGGGTGGCGCGAGGCGGGACAGCACCCGAAAATGTTTTCAGCTCACCTGAAAAATTTTCAGGGGCGGACCGAGCGACAGGACCCGCAGGAGAATAAGTGCGCGCATAATGCCCCGTCGCAATATACTCCGCACCCGCCGCCAACGCCGCCTCTAAAAACAACTTAAACTTCACCTCTTGATTACACATCACATCAGGATTTGGTGTCCGGCCCGCCTGGTATTCGCGAATCATATAGTCAACGACATTTTGCTTGTACTCTTTCTGGAAATCGAACACCTGAAAATCAATTCCCAGCCCCACTGCCACGCGCTTGGCGTCAGCCACATCTTCCGCCCACGGACAATGCATACCCGGCAAATCTTCCGACCAATTTTTCATATAGACACCAGTGACGTCGTGGCCTTGCTCAACCAATAGCGCTGCCGCTACCGACGAATCAACGCCGCCCGACATGCCAACGAATACCCGGGCCATTAGCGCGACACCCCCAGCGCAAACAAGCTAATCCGCAACAATTCACCAACCGCCAGCCACCAACCCCACGGCGTCAGCCACCACCATGCACTCCAATGCTTGTCATGCGTCGTCGGGCGTGCCCGCAGCTCAACATTCGGCAGTTGCGTTGAAAACTCAGCCAGCGCTCGCCGCATGTGATAGCCGCTAGTGACCAGAATGACACGCTTGATGCCACGCTGCGCTATGATGCTCGCCACTTCTTGGGCATTCTGCTTGGTGGTCTCTGAACGTTCGTCCATCACCAAGGCAGCAGCTGGCACACCCGCCGCTTCGGCTTGTTTTCTCATGGCGGCGGCGTTAGACGGACCGGATTTATCAGCTGCAGCACCAGACAAAATGATCGTTGGCGCCCAGCCAGCTTGATATAATTTAACTGCCTCAGCTGTGCGCGCTTCGGTGTCGCCGCCGCTGATAACAATGATCGCGCCTGCCTTTTGACATTGCCCCGAACCCGGACGCGGACAATCTTTCAAGTCATCCGGTGATAGATAATGGCTCAGGCCGACGATGACTACAGCTGCAATTAACACCAAGCCTATTAACCGATGAATCATCGCGTTCGCTCCTGCTCCGTACGCACTGCAGTAATAATCTCGTCCGCCGCCCGCATAACTTGCGTCTCATCGTTCAGCCGCCCCAACGTCAGCCGCAAGCTACCATCAATCACCGCATCACTCAGCCCGATCGCCGCCAAAACATGTGATCGCGTACCCGAATTAGCCGCACAGGCACTACCCGTCGCCACCAGCACGCCGCGCACTTCCAGTAAAAACACTAATCGCTCGGCGTCAACACCAGGAAATGAAATATTGAGAAAATTAACTAGCGATTTTTTCTGATCAGAAGAAATAATCATGTCGGGGAAAGCCGCTGATAGTTTTTTTGCCAACACATCACGCAGTCCTCGCAGCCGTTTTACTTCACCGCTTCGACGCTTGGCGGCTAGTTCCAGCGCCGTAGCAAAGCCGACCACACCAGCCACATTTTCCGTGCCACTGCGCAGCCCCGCCTCCTGGCCGCCGCCAACGATATTTGGCTGTAGCTTGACGCCCGGCCGTATCCAAAGCAAACCAACCTGCTTCGGCCCATAAACTTTTGCCGCCGATAGCGTCAACAAATCAACACCCAATCGCTTAATTTTCACATCGATCAGCGCTGCAGTCTGCGAGGCGTCAGTATGAAATATAAGCGGTGTTGATTCGCCATTTTCCTGGCGCCGCACACGCTCGAGCCTCACAACTTCCGCGATTTCTTCAATGGGCTGAATATACCCGAGCTCATGATTCGCCAGCGCGATACTCATAAAACTAACGTCTGGCGTCAGCAGTTTTTTAACGGCCCGCGGATCGATGCGTCCGTTTTTCATCGGCAGGATGAGCCGAACGTCCGAGCGCGCTTTTGCAGAATTGACAACCGAGCTATGCTCAATTGCCGAGACTAAACTCACGCCACCCACCGCAGTAAATGCCAGATTGATCGACTCCGTGGCGCCAGCCGTCATCGCTAATTCATCCGCACCCACGCCCAGCACCCGCGCGATACGCGACTTTGCCTCGCGGTAGTCACGCTTGACGGTGACCGCCGGTGCATATGGACTGGACGGGTTAAAAAACTTCTCAGAAAAATACGTTTGCATTGCTTCAATCACCAACGGATCCATCGGCGTAGCTGCGGCGTGATCAAGATATATAAATTTGTCTTTCACCTCTTTATTATATCAGAGACGGTAACCAGTCTGCGGGTCGCGTTTATATAGATCCCGGGAAACTCGTTCGTAATATTCTTTAACTGCCAGTACAAAATTCTGCAACTCGTCTCCCTCCAGATAACTGTACCGATAATTCGGCTGAACTTTCAAAATACCCTTTGGCTGCACTTCGTAGCGTGTCGTCAACTCCTGTTTTTTGCCATCTTTATCAACAATTTCTTCGTACCAAATCCACGTGTCTTTATCTAAATTAAAAAATTCCCGCCGCGTCACATGCGCTGGCTTCTCACCAAAAATAGTTGCGCCAATCTCGCTTTCTAATTGAATCAACTCGCGTTCAGTAAATTTTTTTAGCGGTCGATTTTTCTTTTTTAGAACAGAAGCCAGCCCGGCATCGCCATCGTCGGTAAACACTAATTTCAGGGCTTTTTTAATAAGGTTCGGCACTTATTAGCCCTCTGCTTTCTCTGTGCGAAATGCGCCAAGATTAGTACCTATAGACAAAACTTGCTGTATGTCTTTCTTTTCATGACTACTTACAGCATCCAGAGTCTTTCTATAGTCAATATGATTTACCTCGTCGCCAGGTGTTATATTTCTATCAGGATTAAATAATGTCGATTTTACCGCTACGCCGCCGTCAATATTATTGATTTTACCAAATGAAGCACTGGAAGCACTGTTGACATCAGGTTTATTATTTTTAACTTTATCAAAAGATCCTTGCCTTTCCGGAACAATCACGTTCTGAGACATCTCGCCCCGCCTAGACGGACTAATACCTAAAATACCTGACCTAGCACTTCCCTTGTTCATATTTTCTCTCCACTTATATGCCAAAAAGGTTCTTAGTGTTGCGAACCGTAGCTTCAGACAAATCGTCAAAAGGTATGTTTCGATTATCCGCCCAATATTTTGCTACCAGTTCTACATATCTTGGCATATTCATCTTACCACGAAATGGCTTTGGTGTCAAGAATGGCGCGTCAGTCTCTAATAATAACCGCTCCAACGGAATGGAGGCGAATAATTCCCGCTGCACTTGGTCTTTGGTGAACGTGCTAATTCCATTCAAACCAACGTACAATCCGCGAGCAAACCCCTTGTCTAAATTGATGCGCGTATCAGTAAAGCTGTGCAGAACGCCGCGTGCGCCATGGAAATTATCAAAAATTGGCCAAAAATCATCCCACACTGATATCTGGCCAGCTGCACCATCGCGAATATGAAAACTAACTGGCAAATCATAATCTATTGCCAGCTGCAACTGCGCCTCCAGCGCCTGAATCTGCACATCGCGCGGGCTGTGATTGTAATAATAATCAAGACCGATCTCGCCAATCGCCACAATTGGTGAATCCTCTGCCCTGGCTTTCAGTAGTCGCTTCACCTCGCCCCAGCCATCTTTGCTGTCGTGCGGATGAACGCCAACTGCCGCCCAAGTATAGTCGCGATTCGCGGCAAACTCCACTGCTTGACGGCTGCTGCGCTCGTCAGTACCAACACAAATCATGCCGATACCCGCCGCGATTGTTTGCTGATATAGTTCCTCGCGATTGTCCGCGAAAAACTCGGTATCATGCAGATGACAGTGCGAATCAACCAAGCGTAAGTCTGCCGCCATACTATTCTCCGCCGTCAGACTCATTATTATTTGCCCTGGGCTTCTGCTTTTGGCGCGCGCGGATCGGGCGTATGTAGATATTTGCGCGGGAATAATGGTGTCAGCTCTGACGGCACGACACCACTGGCAAACATGTCGTGAATTTTCTCGGCAGTTTGCGGCATAAATGGACGAAGCATATCAGAGACTTGCAGCAATGTGCCGCAGGCATGCGCCAAAATCTCGCCCAAATGCGCTTCCGCCTCTGGGTCTTTATCGCGTTTTTTAGCAACTTGCCATGGTTGCACGCGCTCAATATATTGATTCAATGAACGGATAATCTGCCAAATTTCATCAATTGCTAGGTTAAAATTCAAAGACTCCATATCGACACGGTACGGCCCCATATCGTGCTCAGACTGCGGCGCATCGCCAATAACGCCAGCTTGATAATTCTGCACCATTTTTGCCACCCGCTGCACCAAATTACCCAGGTCATTACCCAGCTCGCCGTTGTAGGCCGCCTCAAATTTCTCCCAGGTAAAGTCACCGTCATCTTGCGTTGGCACGTGGCGCAGGAAATAATAGCGAAACGCCTCAACGCCGTAGTGCGGGATGATATCAACCGGACCAACACCATTACCGAGACTCTTGCTCATTTTGGTGCCGCCAACATTGATAAAGCCATGTACCAATAGCACCTTTGGCAGCGGCAAGTCCAGCGCCATCAACATCGCCGGCCAAATCCCGGCATGAAAACGAAGGATATCCTTGCCGATCACCTGCACATCTGCCGGCCAAAACGCCTGCCATTCATCAGCTCGGTCAGGATAGCCAATGACCGTGATGTAATTACTCAGCGCATCCAACCAGACATACATCACCTGTGTGTCATCGCCTGGCACTGGCACACCCCAGCTGAGGTTCTTGCGCGGACGCGAAACCGACACGTCTTTCAGTCCGCCCTTCATCAATTCCAAAAACTCTTTTTTACGAAATTCAGGCACAATTTTCATCTTGTTTGATTCAATTGCCTGGCGAATTTTGTCCGAAAAAGCGCTGGTCTTAAAATAATAATTTTCTTCGCTCAGCCGCTGATACGGCGCTTGGTGGTCAGGACAAACACCGTTATTCTCTGCGGCCTCCTTGTCGGTAACGAACGCCTCGCAGCCTTGGCAATACCAACCCTCGTACGTGCCTTCGTAGATGTAGCCAGCCACAGCCAGCTTCTGCCAAATATACTGCACCGCGCTAACGTGATGCGGATCAGTCGTGCGGATAAAATCAGTCGCTGAAATATTCAACTCGGCAATCATGTTCTGGAAATTGCCATGCATTTGGTCGACATAGGCTTGCGGTGTCTGATTTTGGCTGGCAGCCTTGGCAGCAATTTTATTGCCGTGTTCATCCACGCCCGTCTGGAAACGCACCTCGCGGCCGTTTTGCCGCTGATACCGCGTCCACACATCCGCCAGCATGTAGTCCATGGCGTGTCCGATATGCGGTAAACCGTTGACATAAGGAATAGCAGTGGTAATGTAGGCGTGTTGTTTAGTCATGATATATATTATATCACCTCTTTAGTAAAAGAAAGAGCGAGATAAATAAAATCAAAAATCGGTCTGTTTTGCCGATAAAACTATCTATACTTAATCGCGGCGCAACCAATTATTACAAGCACAGTAGCTACAGAGAAAATAGCTGCAATGTTAGCGCCAGTATCAGCCAGCTTGGATTTTAATTGCGAATTTCTATTTGAGCCGCTGCTCGCTGCGATATAATCGGGGTTCTTATTCCATTTCGCATAAAGCGTCAAATCGTGATCTGGCATGGTGTCGTTTGTAAAGTTCCAGCTTGTTGCAAACGTAGTGTCCGTATACCAGCCGGCAAAAGTGTAGCCAGAGCGGGTCGGGGCGACCGGCGGTCTGAAAGGATACGTATAGCCTACCATCTTATTTGGAACGGCAGAACCAGATTGCGAATCAAATGTTACTTTATGTTTTGTACACAGCCTGCCATCGCTAGTGATTACCCAGCCGTGTCCGCCGTCGGCAACGGGCTTCAAGATGTTAGCCCGCGCCGAAGCGGCTGCACAAAATTTCAAACCGGCCGCTCCAAGCGACATTGGCGATTTTAGATTTTGCGCATTCCAAGCAATTAGCATAGCATCGTAATTCTGGCGCGAAATCGCCGTGTGATCAAGCGCGGCCGCCGCACCAGACAACGGTTTTCCCGGCAAAATAACCAACGAATCCAATCGCCAAGCAGCTAGCGATTGATTGAATGAAGTCGCATCACTTAAAAAACGAACAAGAAACTGCACTTTCTTCATATCCCACGAGCCAATCGGCTGGTTGAACGACGCCGCCTTTCGGAACATATCATTTGCAATCACGAGGTTCGATGTATTCCAATTCGCGATAGAATCGCTGCCTTCGTTATTAAAGGCGCTAGCGCCGCTAAACATGGCAGCAGTATCGGTCACCTTTGAAACATCCCAAGAACCGATATTTTGATTAAATCGGTTTGCGTTTTGAAATACACCCGACATTTTAGTAATAGTTGATGTATTCCAATTCCAGTTAGCAGACTCGCCTTTCAGCGATTTATTTCCGATAAACATCCACGATAAATCGGTAGTTTGGCTTAAATCTGGTGTATCAGTTGCCTTGACATCCATATTCTCCGCGCCGGCAAAGGCAGAACGCATATTCTTCCACTTGTTCGTGCCCCATTGATCAATCGAAAGCAGTTTTAACCTATCACCCCTACCATTTACGATAAACCAAGGGAAAGCGCCGCCAATGCGTATAGTGTAGACCCCCGGCGTAGCGTAATTACAAGTATAAGAGGCAGTCTGCCCAGATACCTCAGTTACACCGTCATTATTGCAGTCAACAGTATAATTGTACCCTGAACCGCTTGTCGGAATAACAAACTGAGTGTCCGGCGACCCCGGCTTTCTGGTATCAACAGTAAATACGAAGTCCGTGTTGTTGATAGCGTCAGCTGCGGCTTCTGGCGAATAGAGTGTTGATGCAACAATCACCGACAAGACACCAGACACTAAAATCAGCGACCTTAATGGCAGCTTAAATTTCTGTATTTTTGTTACTCTAAAATGTTTATTCATGATGATTATTATTATTGTACTTATGCTTTAGCCTTTTGACAATAGATTTTACGGATCGTTCAGCAAACAACAGATCGCGCATCAAGACGAAAGTTACAAAAAGATCAATAGAGCATCAATAAACTAATTACCAAATTAGCATATCTCTAACTAAACATAAATGCTACCTACCCTCATGTTATAGCCAACAAATTAAATTCGTTTTATTAATTTAATTAGAATAAATCCAGTCACTATAAATCCAGCAGTCGCAAAAAGAAGCATTGACACATCCGAGCCAGTCTCAGCCAGCTTGGTTGATGAGCTTGAATTGTTTTCCGAAGCACCACTGCTTGTTGCAACAGACTTAGGATTCTCGATCCACTTTGCATATAAAGTCAAATTACTGTCTGGCATGGTATCGACAGCAAAGTTCCAGGCTCTCGCAAAAGTGTTATCCGTATACCACCCAGCAAAGGTGTAACCCTGACGAGTCGGCTCAGCTGGCGCGGTAATTTTATCAGTAAAAGCAACTTCTTGGTTGGCAATTGCCATTCCGCCCTGGGTATCAAAAACTACGGTATGCTTCGGACACTCCTTTGCATCGCCATTGATAGTCCAGCCATGCCCGCCGTCGGCGACTGGCTTGATTAGATTTTTTCTAGCCGCATCAGCAGTGCAATATTTCAACCCGGCGGCCCCTAGTATAAGCGGCGAGTTAGTTGATTGAATATTCCAAGATATCAAAGTAGCATCATAATTTTTCGTAGACAAACCGCTATTATTCAACATTCTAGGAGCGCCAGACCAATAGCTGTTGGGCAAACCGGTTGTCGAAACTAACGAATCTAGCCGCCAGCCCGCCAAAGATTGATTAAAAGCGCGAGCACCATTAAACATTTCACTCATCAACTCGGCTTTCGAAACATCCCACGACCCTATCGGCTGATTAAACTTAACTGCATTTTGGAACATTGCATTCATTGCAGTCATTTTGCCAGTGTTCCAGTTTTTAATTGAATTGCTGCCGCCATTATTAAATGCTGTCGCGTTATTAAATAAACCGCCAGCAAAAACAACGTTAGAGACATCCCACGACCCGATGTTTTGATTGAAATTTTCAGTATCGCTAAACGCACTACCCATATTAGTAATGGTCGAGGTGCCCCAATTCCAGTTAGCATTCTCACCCTTGAGAGAAGTACTGCCTCTAAAGACAGAGTATATCGAGTCAGTCTGCGACAAATCGGGAGTGTCAATCGCCTTTACATCCATATTTGCAGCACCGTAAAATGAAGCTACCAACGATCTCCATTTATTCTTCCCCCACTGATCAATAGAAATCATCTTCAGTTTATCGCCGCTGTTATTGAGATAAAACTCTGGAAACGTACCTCCGATACGAATCGTATATACGCCAGGCGTAGCGTAGCTGCAAGTATAAGATCCAGTCTGAGCGGTTGCTTCGACCGTACCATCATTATTGCAATCAATAGTATAATTATATCCGCCTCCTCTTATCGGAATGACGAACTGGGTATCTGGCGACCCAGGTTTGCGCGTGTCCACAGTAAACACAAAATCTGTGTCATTGATAGCGTCGGCAGCAGCTTTTGGCGGGTAAAACATCGGACTAGAAAACGCTGCTAGCACACCTATTGTCACGGCTAACGCCTTGATGGCCAATCCAAATTTTAGCCTTTTTGTTTTCCAGCATCTATTCATTTGGTACCATTATACTTATACTTTATTTTTTTAGCAATATACTAATACTAATCAAAGATGGCACGCAACATTGCCATGACGTTTTGGAGCTTATTTAGTAGATTTTATCTCTGCTAGCACTGCGAATCTTCCCCCTGTATCACCAGCTGAATGTGAGAAATAATTTGGATCATCTGCCGTATCAATTGGCGAAATGAAAATGTTATCACCAGGAACGCCCGCCTGGACGGCTAACGAACAATTAAATCCTTGCATGTCCAGATAAATTCCGTCAGCCGTTTGACGGCAGAAATTTTGCCAATTTATATCACTCGCATGATCAAAATAATCCATACGATAATTTTTCTGGGTGATGCTTGGCGACATCCAAATTTGTAAATCTTTTGCCTGACTACCGCGCTCGACGAAATACCGGATCGCCCTTGTCATCAACTGCGCCACCGTCGAATGCCGACCTAAATGCGCCAGCATAAGCGCCCGGCGTTTTGGATCATAGATGACGGTAGCGATACAGTCCCGCCACTGGCAAAAATAAGCCGATGCCAGCCGTTTCAGTATAGAGCGCGTCAGCAAAAATCCCCTCGTTGTTATATTTAACCGTGTCAGTTTCAGTGACTTCGGCAATAGTATCAAACGTTTGTGCTTGATTGTATGAAATCACGTGATAAATAACGTCGTCATACTTAACACCAGTTTGATCGCAAAACCGCCGCCGATTATTCACTATCTCAGCTACGTGGCGACCGCGAATACGATTAAGCATGGTGCCGTCATCTTTCGACGAAACCGCAACCAATAGATCAGACGAAAAGCATGTTGGTTGATCTGCAGTAATCATTGTGCTCGCCACTCCTTCAGTAGCCGCTGCCAATCCGCAATCGCCAAATCTTCGGCACGAGCATCAGGAGAGATACCAGCCGTTTTCAGCAACTGTTCGGCGGTGTTTTTACTAACACCTAGTCCACCGCTCAGACTGGAACGCAGCTTCTTACGCTTAGCCGAAAAACCAGCTTTGACGATGCGGAAAAAATCTTTGTGATCTCTAGGGTCGACCAGTGGTTCGGTGCGAGTTCTCAATACCACCACTTGCGAGTCAACTTTTGGCGGCGGCGTGAAAAATTGCCGCGGCACTTCAATATCGAGTTCCGCTTCGGCAAAAGCCTGAACACTAACCGCTAAAATACTCATCTCACCAGGCTCCGCCGCGATGCGCTGGGCGACCTCTTTCTGTACCAGCAGTACCGCCAAACTCGGCTTATTTTCTGCCGTCATTAGTTTTTCGACAATTTTGCTGGTGATATAGTATGGCACATTGGCGACTACTTTATAGCCAGCTGGCAACTGATTCAAATCAAACTGCAAAATATCTTCATTGATCACTTCCAGATTTTTGCCAGGAAATTGCCCCGGTAACTTGCGCGCCAAATCCGCGTCAAACTCCACCGCCACTACGCGCTGAGCTCGCGCCAATAACCGACTGGTCAAGGTGCCAAGCCCTGGCCCAATTTCCAAAACCACATCGTCCTTGTTCAGTTCCGCTGCCTCGGCAATCTCCGCCAAAATCTCTGGGTCGTGCAGCCAATGCTGGCCTAATTCTTTTTTCGGCCCACGCGCTGACACCATCTAACGTCCGTCCCCGTTCGTCCAGTCAGTCGCCAGGTCAAATCCATGCGGATGCCGGGCTGCAAAACCGCCGGTATCATACACTTTACCAGGACCCATGCTGGTTTCTACTACTGAGCAGCGCGGATAATTGCCGTAATTTGCCGCCACCAAAATATAGCCGTCCTTATCCACCTTGGCACCATCCGCCCGCACCGTGTAGCCACCGCCGCCGCAAGCGTTAGCAACAATATTCATCGGTAAATCATAATAGGTTTCGCGGTGCGCCACACCCTTGGAATCGGTAAATATCTGAGCGCCCTTACCTTTCGTCAGTGGATTTTTCGGCTTAGTGCCGACTACTTCGATCTGCTTTTTAGGCTGCTTAATGATTTCATGAGAAACCTCTCTGCGGCTAACCTCAATCCCGTTATTAGCCTCAACTTTATACGTCACTTTTTTAATTCCTTTTTCGCCCAGCTGTTTAATTTGCTTAAAGCCAATCGGCTGCGTATCGTCTTTCGTTTGCTCCACCGGAAAAGCAACCTCCACGTCCTCGGTTATCGTCCGCCGTTTGGCTCGTTCAATTTTCATCGCTAGGCTGGCGCCGCTAACCAGTAAATTTTCTGGATTAGAAAAATCAATCTTATCCTCACGATACAGTATAATACCCGCTTTTTTAGCAATTCTGATCGGCGACTGTTCGGCAGTAATTACTTGACGGCTTTTCGTGCCGTCAATAACCGTCACCATCCGAGCACGATGAATATTTACCTGAAATTTCGTGCCAGTTAGTTCCATATCGATATTCGGCTCAATCACATCTCGCTTTTCGTCAACTGTAATGCCCGCCACCTGTAAAGCCTGGCGAACTGTCAGCGCATTCGTAACAATCGTTTTTTCCGAATCTCTATCATGAATACTCACTAGACGCGTAGAAGACCCGGCTTTCTCTGCACTTTCAGCTTTTACTATACGATTAAATAAAAATCCGCCAGATATAATAACTCCGATTACTACAATCGCGCCAAAAAAATAATTACAACGTCTTTTTATTGCCATATTATCGACAACTCCACGACCTATATTATAGATTAACCACGCTTAAAAATCCAGCAGCCCATAGAATAGAGTCCATTAATAATACACTAGAAACCTGTTAAATCACCCGATTCACTTCTTCCAGCGTCGTTTCACCGCGCAGCGCTGTCAATACCCCTGCCTGCAGCAGTGTCACCATGCCGTTCTTCTTCGCTTCCGCCTCGATAGCTTCGGTATGAATATCAACCACGTCGCCGCGTAAAAAGCTTTGGATGTTTTCTGTCACCACCAACTGCTCCATTACCGGAATACGCCCTTTATAGCCAAAAGGCACGTCGGGAGTTGGTACTGGTCTCCATAACTTGAATGTATCCAGATCCGGACAATCAACATTCTCCGGCAAATCTGCCAAAACCTTCTTTACCCACTTGCGCGTAGCTTCATCCGGTTCGTATTCTTCCTTACTCTCGTCCCAAAGTTTACGCACCAACCGCTGGGCAATTAATAATCGTACCGCCGAACTAAAAATAGGGTTTTGCCCAATCATGTCAATGATACGGCTAAACGCCGCCGCAGTTGAATTGGCGTGGAAGCTGGACAACACCAAGTGTCCGGTAATCGACGCCTGGATAGCTGTCCGCGCAGTCTCCTGATCGCGAATCTCACCAACCATCACTACATCCGGGTCAAGGCGCAAAACACTGCGTAAACCGTCAGCAAACCGCTGCCCGGCGGTCGTATCAATCGGAATCTGCGTAATCCCCGGAATTGTATTTTCCACCGGATCTTCCAGCGTAATAATCTTCCGATCTGAAGTATTCAGCGCATTCAAAATACTATACAGCGTCGTTGACTTTCCCGAGCCAGTCGGACCAACCATCAGCAGCATGCCGCGCGGATGCGAAATAATTTCATCAATTTGCTCGCGTTCTTCCTTGGAAATACTTAAAAGATCCAAATTTAGCATTGATGTATCAAAGTTAAACAAGCGCAGTACCAAGTCCATTCCGTAAATCGTCGGCACCGCCTCAACGCGCAAATTTAATAGATGAGATGCGCCGTCGCGGTGAATTACTTGCTGCATGTGGCCAGACTGAGGCTCAGTGGCTGCTGTGGAAATATTAGCGTGAGACGCCAGCGTCGCCATAATCACCCGGTAGCGATCGCGGCTTAGTTCTGCCACAGTGTGCAGCGCGCCGTCAACACGCATTCGTACCCGAATCGATTCGCGCTGATTCTCAATATGAATATCAGACGCGCCTAATTTATCAGCCTGGTCAATCAAATAGTTAAAAACATCATTTGTACCGACTGTCGCTAAAATCTGCGTCACCTGCGCCAACGTGTCGCTGTCGCCTTCTTTAGCAATTTCGATATCATCGTAAATTATCTTTTTCGGCGGATCAAACCGCAGCATGATCGACCGGAACGCCGAGCCGGAAATTAAAGAGAAAAAAATCCGCCGGCCTTCGTCGGTATATTCCCTGGTCATCTGCGCCATTAAAGATTGCGGCGTTTGCGATGTCACTGCAAACCGGTACGACTGATCTTCTTCATTGAATGATAGCGGCACCAGGCGGCCTTCATACATTTCATCAATCGTCAGAACATCCCGCAATAACGGCATAGTATCCTCAAACTCGCGGCCATCCAAATAAGGCAAACCTAAAATCGACGCCCGATGGCGCGTTGCTTCCTCGTCTTGGTCGCGACGGCGCGCTTGGATCTTTTCCTCGTCCATGAGAAAAATTATAGCAAAAAGCTTACGTTTTGGCAAATGCTATAATGAGAGCATGAAACCGGAGATAACGCTGCTGCTGCATAATATCCGATCAACCCATAATGTCGGGGCGATTTTCCGCACTGCCGAAGGATTTGGTGTGAAGAAGATTATTCTTAGCGGCTATACGCCATATCCAGACTTGAGCTTAAGCCGCGAGGCGCCGAGTTGCGCATACATAGAAGGCGAAGCCTGCCAAAATGATCCGCGCCTGCCGCATATCCGACAGAAAATTACCCAGCAAATTCACAAAACTGCGCTGGGAGCGGAAAGCTTGGTATCGTTTGCATTTTATGAAGATATCAATGACTGGCTGGACGATAACGAACAAAACGAGAGCTTGCCGATTGTCGCCCTGGAACAATTGTCTGATAGCACCATGCTGCCAGATTTTCGCCCGCCAGAAAAGTTCGCGCTGCTGCTGGGCGAGGAAGTTCACGGCATTACGCCTGAGCTTTTAGAACAATGCCAGCATATCGTGGAAATCCCCATGTTCGGACAAAAAGAATCTTTCAATGTGTCGGTAGCAGCGGGAATTGCGCTGTACGGACTGATGATCAGAAAATAGCATTATTTTTATAAAAAATAACAACAGAGGTGACGATGTATATTATGACACATTTTCTGAAAAATGTGTTGACATTTCTGTTCCAGTATGATATATATCAGCTTCTGCTCAAGCTACAGTCTTAGGGCAAAAGTTGCCCTTTAGCTTTGAGCGAGCCTCTCTTCTAGAAAGGAGAGAAGTATGTACTACATCGAATACACTCACCCCTTGACCTTTGACGGAATTGCATCGTATACCCGCGGTCTGTGTCTCTTTGAGACTGGAAGGTACTATATTGGTATCTTCCATTGGACCATGTTCGACAGAGATCACACCAAGCGTGAGAAGTTCTTCATCGCCCGAAAGGAGGATGGTATGCCCAGAAAGGGCTAAGGGCGCCCACCGAAAGTAGCTTGCCGAATTGGCTCAACCTGGTCGAGACGCATACCGCGTTTCCTGGGTTGAAATACACCCAATTCCGGTTTGAGCCAGTTCGGTGGGCTATTTTCTTTGGAAATCAATAGTCTCTACTTACTGCACTTTGACGCATTCTTTACCCAGCAGCTGCTCTAGTTTCTTAATAAGCGCATCATCCGCTTCAACCTTGAAAGGCAGGCGCATGGCTGACTTTTTTTCTTCGCCCAGCACCAGCACTACATCCGTCATACCGGCGTAATCACCGCACACTGACTTCATTTTTATCAGCGCATCGTGATTATTCGGATCTTTAACATGTACAAATAATTTTACTGCCGGTATTTCCGCAGCAGCAACGGACACCGCAGGTTGTTTAGCAGCCGGCTGAACTGCCGCACTCGCCTGCTTCAATCCGTCCGATCCGCCAGCAGAACTGCGGCGCTGATTTTTATAAGCTGCCCGCCGCTCTTTCTTTACTGCGGCGCTGATTTTTGGCGCATCCATTTTACGGCCGGTCGACTCGTAATTATCGACGTCGTCATCAGTAATCATAATAATATCGTCGGCAATCAGCTTGCTCTCGCCGCCTAAATTACCGTCGCGATCCCGCGCCGAATTCTTGCCAGTCACTCGAATAACTGCGTCTTGTTGCAGCTTGGCGCCAACTTTTTCATACAGATTTGGAAAAACTATTACCTCGCCTTCGCCAAACTTATCCTCAATTCCCACGAAAGCCATCTTTGAACCGCTTTTGGTTACAATTGTCCGCACCGAATTGATAATTCCGCCGACGGTCATCGTCCGGCTATCGTATTCCGGAATTAACTGTGTTAACGACTGGGCTTGCTCGCTTAGATACGTCTCATACTTATCAAGCGGATGGGCGCTAATATACAAACCCAATAGTTCCCGCTCCCACGCCAGACGCTCTTTGTCCGTATGTTGGACTGGCGCTTTTTGCAAGTTTAGCATTGACTGCACACCCGATCCTTCGCCGCCAAGTATACCAAACAAATCCGTCTGACCGCTGGCAGCTTCTTTTTGAAGCTTGGAAGCAAAAGCAGTAATCGCGTCAAGATTGAATAGCAAGTCCGACCGATCGCCTATATCATCAAAGGCGCCGGATTTAATCAGCGATTCCCAAGCCTTGCGGTTAAATTTACTGGTCGAGACACGCTTGGCAAAATCTTCCACCGAAGAAAACGCGCCTTCTTCGCGCGCACGCAGCACTTCCTCCACTGCGCCAACGCCGACGCCCTTCACCGCCGACATGCCGAAGCGAATTTTATGCTCGTTTGGCACTACTGCAAACTCGATGAACGACTCATTAACGTCCGGGCTTAATACGTCAATGCCCATATGTTTACACTCAGTCATTTCAATCGCCAAACGATCCGTGTCGTCGTGATCGCTGGTCATTAGCGCCGCCATGAAAGCGTCCGGATAATGCGCTTTTAGATAGGCCGTCCAATAAGCGATTAAGCCGTAGCAAGCGGCGTGCGACTTGTTGAAACAGTAATTAGCGAATTCCTCCAGCTGCGTCCAGAAAGTTTCTGCCATTTCGCGCGTGGCGCCGCCAACTTTGACCGCGCCCTCGACGAACTCCGGCTTAACTTTTTTCATTAGGTCGATTTTTTTCTTACCGACGGCTTTACGCAGCGTATCAGCTTGACCGCCAGTAAAGCCGCACCATTCCTTGGAAATTTGCATAAATTGCTCTTGGTAAACCAAAATTCCGTAAGTGTTTTCCAGCGAGTTGCGCATACCCTCGTGCAAGTAGGTAATCGGCTCTTCGCCGTGCTTGCGGCGGATAAAGCTATCGATAAATTGCATCGGCCCCGGGCGGTACAGCGCCACCATAGCGATGATATCCTCGAAATGTGTCGGTTTGAGCGCCCGCAGGTAACGTTTCATGCCCGCCGACTCTAGCTGAAACACGCCGGTGGTGTCGCCGCGCTGAAATAGCTCGTATGTTGGCTTGTCGTCAAGCGGCAAGTGCGCCAGGTCTATTTCTTCTTTATAAACTTTTTTGATAATACGCATGGCATTATTGATAATCGTCAGGTTGCTTAGACCTAAAAAGTCCATCTTCAGTAGTCCCAGCTCCTCAACCTCGCCCATCGGGAATTGCGTCGCTACCACGCCTTTTTGCGCCATTTCTAGCGGAATATAATTAACCAGCGTGTCCGGTGCAATCACCACGCCGCAAGCATGAACGCCGTGGCTGCGAATCGTTCCTTCAAGCTGGATGGCGTAATCCAGCACTTCTTTGGCGGTAGGATTATTCTCGTACTCCTTACGCAGATCGGCGTCCTCTTTGACGCTAACCGACAGCGGGATATGCCGGCCCTGATTTGGCGGCGGCACCAACTTAGCCAAGCGGTCGCTCTCGGCGTACGGCACCTCCAGCACCCTGGCGACATCGCGCACCGCCATGCGGCCGAACATCTTGCCGAAGGTAGCGATGTTGCTTACGTGGTCTTCGCCGTATTTTTTAGCGCAATATTCAATCACTTCGTCGCGGCGGGTATCTTGGATATCAACGTCGATATCCGGCATGGAAATACGATCTGGATTAAGGAAACGCTCAAACAGCAGACCGTACTTCAGCGGGTCAAGGTCAGTAATGTTCAGCGCGTAGGCAATAATTGATCCGGCGGCGCTACCCCGGCCCGGGCCAAAAACAATTCCTTTAGATTTACCCCAGTTAATAAAATCCTGAACGATCAAGAAATAACCCTCATAGCCCATATTGCCCATCACGCCCAGCTCCATCTCGGCGCGCTGGCGAACTTCGTCGGATAATTGCGGGATGATATCGTCAGGATCTAGCTTCTCAGCTTCCTCTTTTGAAGCACCATTATAACGCTGCAATAGGCCTTGATAAGTCAATCTCAGCAGATACGAGTGCTCGTTTTCGCCCTCAGGAAGCGGATATTTAGGAATAAGAATGCGGCCCAACTCAATTTCAACATTACAGCGGTCAGCCACCTTTTTAGTGTTACGAATTACCTCGGGATACTCCTCGCCCCAGTGATCAATGATATCGCGCGGGTCGGTCAAATGCAGCTCAAAATCCTTCAAACTCATCCGCTTTTCATCGCTCAAGTACGAACCGGTGCCGACACATAGTAAAATTTCGTGCGCGTCTTGGTGATCATGTGTCAAGTAGTGCCCGTCGCAAGTCACCACCATCTCGATGTCCAGCTCCTTCGATAACTTAATCAAACCCTCGTTGATTTTTGCCTGGACATCCCAGTGCGTATTTGATTTTGGATGGCCGTGATCTTGTAACTCCAGATAATAGCGGTCGCCCAGAATCGATTTATACCATTTGGCGATATCGCGGGCGCGATCGTAATCGTCTTCTTTGAGAGCTACGCCAATTTCACCGCTAGCACAGCCGCTCATCACAATTAAACCTTCGTTCAACTCCTCCAGCAAGTCGTGGTCAATCCGCGGTTTGTAATACATTCCCTCCAGATTAGCCTGCGTCGATAGCTTCATCAGATTATGAAAGCCAGTATTATTCATCGCCAGCACCGTCAAGTGAAAGCGCTGCTTGTCCTTGGCTGGGTCGCGATCAAAGCGCGAGCGCGCCGCTACGTAAGTCTCGATACCGAGAATCGGCTTGATACCAGCCTTTTTGGCAGTTTTATAATAGTCAAGGATACCGCTCATCGTGCCGTGGTCGGTTACTGCCGCCGCTTCCATACCGAACTCCTTGACCTTGTCAACCAAATCATTGATTTTGGTCAAGCCGTCTAGCACCGAATGAAAGGTATGATTGTGCAGGTGCACGAAATCTGACGGCTTCAAAGCCGCCGGCGAAGATTGTCCGCTATTTCCCCCAGTCATTGCTAATAATTATAGCATGTTATTGACGGTGCCGCATCGTCTCTATTAGGTGGTTGATAAAATCAGCCAGCGGCGGGAAAATATCAGCGAACTGGCCTAACAGCCAAGCCAGCAAAGTAATCAACAGCGTCGCTCCCAGCGCACTGCCGATACCAAAGAAGATACCGCGAATAAAATTCATCCAATAGACTTGACGGCGAGAACGATGAAAATCAAAAAACAAATCTTCTAAAATCGCCTGCCGCGCGCCGTTTTCATTGTCGCGAACAATTTTCCGCGCTAATTTATTTGGTCGTTTTTTGGTTGGTTTTTCTGCCATTTCCCGCTTTCTTTTTAGTAAAATACTTCGCTAAAAATCCATGATTTGAAGTCAATTTTTTCGCTAGTTCTGCGCCAATTGAAACAGCACTAATAATTCCGCTAAATCCAGAAATTCGCTGGGTTATCGCCTCTACTTTTTGCTGGGTTTGATGAATCTGCCGCGTCAGCTTAATAATGGAAATTGTCATGACGATCAGCATGACGACAAATATCGCCATCAACGCTACTAGTACTATCAACAAACCATTCATGCTTTTTACTATACACTATTTCAAGCGACTTGTCAGATGAGCGCGCAAATCCTCGCCGAAATTCGGGTCGCGCAGACCAAAGTCAATCACCGTCTTCAAATATTCCAATTTATCGCCGGTATCATAATACGTACCGTTGGTAATTTCCACGCCGTAAAAATCAAACCCGTCGTCAATCATCTCCTGCATAATCGGCTGGATGGTGAATTCGCCATGGCTATCGAATTTTTCCTTAGCCTTCTCCAAATAGCCAAAAATCTCGCCTGGCAGCAAATAGCTGCTGACGCTCGCCAGATCAGACGGCGCATTGGTTTTACCAGGTTTTTCGACGATATTGGTCATTTTGATGACGCCGTCTTTGATTTGCTGGCCATTGATGACACCGTAACGATCAAATTCCGAATCGTCGGTAATTTTCTTACAGGACAGAATTGCCCCGTCGAGCTGCTGCGATGCCTCAATCATTTGCCGGAAACGGCTCGGGCTAGCGGCAATAAAATCGTCCGCAAAGGTATAAATCACTGGCTCATCGTGGCGAATTAAATGCGAGGCGCAAGCCAGCGGCGTCGCATTGCCATACGGACCTTTCTGGCGAATGTAGACGAAGTTAGCCATCTCGGACAGACGCTGAACGATGTCAATTAGCGGTTGCTTTTTGGCGCCGCCAGCACGCAGATTGGCGAGTAGCTCTTCGTTTGGCGTATCAAAATGGTCCTCAATCGCCCGCTTGTTGGCGCTACCGATGATAATGATATCCTTAATCCCAGCCTCCACCAACTCCTCAACGACATACTGGATAATCGGCTTGTCGATTAGCGGCAGCATTTCTTTGGGCATGGCTTTGGTCTGCGGCAGGAAACGCGTACCAAAACCAGCGGCGGCGATGATAGCTTTGGTTGGTTTTTTCATTATATTAAACTCCTTCTCTATACCATTTCTGAAGTGTCGAACTTTATAATTTTTCGCGGATTAATTTCTGAGCCAAGCTCGGATTGGCCTGCCCTTTGGAACGCTTCATGACTTGGCCGACTAGATAGCCGATGGCTTTATCCTTACCGGCTTTAATGTCGGCAATGGAAGCCGCCGAGGCCGGATCATTCAACACTTCATCAACGATGGCAGCGATGGTGCCTTCGTCAGACACCTGCAGTAAGTTTTTCTCCTTGGCTATATCCTCCGGCATAACGCCAGCGTACTTTTCATTGAATAAATCGAGAAAGATTTCCTTGGCACTGTTCGAACTAATCGTCCCTTTTTCAGCCAGCAGAGCCAAGTGCGCCAAGCGGCGCGGACCGACTAATCCAGACTCGACTTTTTGATAGTCTAATTGTTCGTCTGGCGTGGAAGCAAATAAGTTAAAACTTCGTTTAGCTAGCCGGTCGTAAGTCTGGCGATCAACATTCAAATCCTCCAGTACTGACTGCTCGTTGCTATCAGTCAGAGAGTAAATGGCATCCAAAGTTTTAGCAGCTTCCTGATGAGCTAGCACCGTATCAATTACCGAATGATCTAGTTTCAAATCCACCCAGCGTTCTCGGTATTCGTTCGGCAACGCCGGCACTTCAGCTTGGATTCGAGCAATTTCCTCATCACTCAGCACCACTGGCGGAATGTCAGCATCAGGCATGTAGCGATAGTCCTGAGCGTCTTCTTTCGAGCGCTGCGAAGTGGTAATCTGCTGGTCGTCACTCCAACCGCGAGTTTCCTGAACTACCTGTTCACCGCGCTCCAATAGATCAACTTGGCGCTTGAACTCGTATTCAGCGGCACGCTCGACGCTGCGGAACGAGTTGAGATTCTTGACTTCTGCACGCTTACCGAGCTCGGTCGCGCCTTTCTTAGCCACCGAGATATTGACGTCAAAACGCATGTTGCCGTGATACAAATCGCCGTGCGTCACGCCCGCATAGACCATCAATTTGTGCAGCTCCGAAGCGTACGCCTTAGCCTCCGCGGCAGAATGCATGTCTGGCTCAGAGACGATTTCAATCAACGGCGTACCAGCGCGGTTGAGGTCAACCAGACTGTAGCCATCGTGATGCGTCAACTTGCCAGCGTCCTCTTCCATGTGCGCATGATGAATCCGCACCCGTTTGAGCGAACCATCCTCTAGCGGCGCGTCGACATAGCCAGCCAAGATGATTGGCTGGTACATCTGCGACGTCTGATAACCCTTTGGCAGATCAGGATAGAAATAATGTTTGCGATCAAACCGGCTAACGCGAGCAATCGGCGCGTTCAGAGCCTTACCAGCACGCACCGCCAGCTCGACGGCATGCTTGTTGAGCACCGGCAGCATCCCGGGTAGGCCAAAGTCAATTTCGTGCGTTTTACTATTCGGCTCAGCGTCGCGAGCGTCGTTATCAGCCGGACTAAACAGCTTGGTTTTGGTCGCCAGCTGGACGTGGCACTCGATGCCGATAGTCATTTCATATTCATCATATACACTCATCATAACGCTCCCAAATCTTTTAGTGCTTGCTCAAAGCTTGTCATAGCCCGCCGAAAACTTTGCGCGGTTAGTTTCACTTTAGTTTCGTGGGCAATTTGATTGCGTAATTTATGCGCCGCCCACAAACCATTTTCATCCGTCCAATCACCCTTGCGGGCCTTCAGTCTGTCGCCCATTGTCGTGCCAGCCACGCCGCAGTCGCGCATAGCTTTGTCGAGCAGCTTGTCGGCTTTGACGATTGCCATCTGCAAGCTGTCCGAGTTACCTGCCTTGGCGCCGCGCTGAATTGCCCGCCAAACTTTTTGGTACATTTCTCTGTCAAGCTGTTTGTGTCCGCGCGATGTCAATTGGATAAAGACGATTAACAAACCGCCGATTAACAACGCCGCTACCACCAGCGCAATCAACAAGCCGTCCATCAGACAGCCTCCACTTCCGCTGCTAACCTTAGCAAGTTACCGTCTGACTTATAGTCGCCAATCAACTGCACACCAATTGGCAAACCTTCGTCGTTACTTCCAGCTGGCACGGAAATCGCTGGCAGTCCAGCCAGGCTGGCTGGCACGGTCATGATATCCGCCAAGTACATTTTGATCGGATCATTGGTATTTTCACCAAGTTTGAACGCTGGTGTCGGTGCTGTCGGCATTAATAGCGCGTCATATTCAGTAAACAACTTTTTGAACTCGTTGATGAGTAAGGTGCGCGCTTTTTGCGCCTGCATGTAATAAGCGTCAAAAAATCCGCTCGACAATACGAAACTACCAATCATAATCCGCCGCTTATTCTCCGTCATAAAACCTTCGTTACGGCTGCGGCCGTACAATTCCGCCAGCGTTTTTACCTCGGCCGCTCGGTGACCATAGCGCACGCCATCATAGCGCGCCAGATTTGATGATAATTCTGCCGGCACAATGATATAGTACATCGCCAGTGAATATTGCATCATGTCCAGATCTACTTCTTCAATTTCATAACCCAGCTGCTTCAATTTTTCGGCATAATCAAGCGTTTTTTGGCGAACTGCCGCGTCCACGTCGTCAGTCATGCACTGCTTAACCAAACCAATCTTTTTCTTGGCAAAGCCTGGCTGATGCTGCCAAAAGTCCGGCAGTGTCGTCATATCCTTGTCGTCGCGGCCCGCCATAATCTCCATCACCAAATTGGCGTCATCAGCGTTCGTGGCGAAACAACCAATGGTGTCCGTGCTTGAGGCCATGGCCACCACACCGTAACGGCTGACTGCGCCGTAGGTTGGCTTGACACCGACCACGCCGTTAAAACTGGCTGGCTGACGAATTGAACCGCCAGTATCTGTCCCCAATGCAAACGGCACCACGTCAAGCGCCGTCACTACCGCCGAACCGCCCGATGAACCGCCGGCTACTCGAGTTTTATCCGTAGCGTTTTTAGTCGGACCAAAGGCTGAATTTTCCGTCGAACCACCGTGAGCAAAGGCATCCAAGTTTGCCTTGCCGATGCAAATTGCGCCCTCAGCTTCCAATTTTTCAACCGCCGTGGCCTGCAATGGCGCGTTAAAATTCTCGAGCATTTTCGAGGCAGCAGTCGTCGGCGCTCCAAAGGCCAAGAAATTGTCTTTCACAACAAACGGCACACCGGCCAGCCGGCCAGAAATCTCACCCTTATCCACCAGTTCGGCACGCTCCAGCGCCCGCTCTTCTGTCAAACTCAGCAGTGCATGATATTCTTCAACTTCGCGCGCCCGTCGTAATGCTTCCTTGACATTTTCGACTGCACTTTTCCCGGTAAAATCACTAATCCGACTCATTACAATACCTGCGGCACTTTCACTTGATTATTCTGTTTCTCAGGCGCCATCTCAAGCAGCTTTTCTGCAGGAATACCCGGCTGAACCTCATCTTCACGCCAGACGTTCTCCAAGCCCGTCACTTGATAGGTTGGCTCCACGCCAGACGTATCGAGCTCGCCCAGCTGCTCAATGTAGCCAATTATATTTTCCAAATCTTGGCGCAGTCCATCAACTTCATCATCGGCTAATGCCAGACTACTCAAACTCGCCAGGTGCTGAATATCACTGGTAGAAATAGTTGTCATATAGATTATTATATCACTTTGGAAGCCAACTTAGTACTGAGTAAAGCGAGGATTATACAACAAGACCATCTGCGAACTTAATGTCCTTCAGATAGCAGCCTATTGTGCTGCTAGGCAGTATTTATAACCATTTGAACAGACTCTTATATTACTCAACAGTCAAGATATCCAAACCCTCTATACTATCGTATAAACCATCACTCACAATAAACTTACTTTTGGAAGTCTAGTCGCTTACGTAACTTTCAAAGTTCTTCTGTAGCCGCAGCCTATTAGAGCTGCCAGAGTCTACACTGTTTCTTGAACTTGTCCCGCCGTGCAGCTTTACAGCCATAGTAATAGCACCAGCCAACAGAACAACAGCAGAAGCTGCAACCAATACTAACGTCAAGGTCTTAGAGGCATTCTTACCTTGGACAATTTTATGGACGAAAAACGCCGAAGTTGACACAACCGCCAGCGCTAGTAAGTACGGTAAGAATTCGCCAAGATACAAACTCTTATAAATTTCACCAGCACCGCTAACGCCAATGAACAAAAGCGAGTTAACAAGGATACTAGCTAACTTAGCAACCAACCCAACAGCTGGTAATAACAACGCGCCAAGACCGCCATAAGTTATTAATTTATAAGCTGTACGATTAGTATAACCCTCACGCTCTGGCACAGTCCTGGAAACTCGCGAAAACAACACAAACGATAAAACTGAAAATAGCAGTGCTAATACAGCCGCCGCCACGATCCCTGTACCTGGCGTTACCATATCTGGAGATAGATGTCCACGCACAAATGAAGTGGTTACCGACGCGGTACCAGCCCAAAGCCCGAAAACGCTTACTATTGTGTCAATAAGTAAAAAAGCAGCTGCTACGGCCGAACCCATTGCAAAAGCATATTCAAATGTCAATAACTTTGACTTGCCCTTATTTGGATCAACATACGCTGCATATTGCGGATATGCCTGATAGTTTGCCGCTGGCGCCACAGAGGCAGCTGCTTCTGGCTGTGCGACATTATTTTCTGGCTGTGATTGTTGTTTGGTTGCCATAATACCTCCTAATCTAATAATAACTCTATTTTACATGGTCTGGCGAATTTCTGCAATCAAATCGCGCAGTTCTGCGGCTTTTTCAAACTCCAAATTAGCGCTATGCAGCTCCATTTGACCGGTCAACTCCTTAATTAGCGTCGGATATTCGTCCTTTGGAATCTTCTTCAAGTCCAGCTTTGGCTTTTTATCCGATTCTTTTTGCGGGATGATGGAACGCAGGCCATCGTCAATCTTCTTCTGGATGGTTTGCGGCGTGATGTCGTGCTCCTCGTTATAGTTCTGCTGAATCTGCCGCCGACGATTCGTCTCGTCAATCGCCGCCCGCATCGACCCAGTAATTGTATCGCCGTACATCAGCACCCGCCCGTCCACGTGCCGCGCCGCCCGGCCAATCGTCTGAATCAGCGCTTGTTCAGAGCGTAAGAAGCCTTCTTTGTCAGCGTCCATAATCGCCACCAGGCTCACTTCTGGCAGGTCCAACCCCTCGCGCAGCAGATTAATACCAACCAAGACGTCGTACGTCCCCAGCCGCAGATCTTTGAGAATATCACCGCGCTCGAGCGTATCAATTTCACTGTGTAGATACGCCGTTTTCACACCACTGTCCGTCAAGTAAGCGCTTAAGTCCTCGGCCATGCGCTTGGTCAAGGTCGTTACCAGTACGCGGTGGCCCTTAGCGATGGTCTGGCGAATCTCCTCCATCAAATCATCAACCTGCCCCTCAGTTGGCCGCACCTCAATCGGTGGATCAAGCAGTCCGGTCGGCCGAATCAACTGCTCAGCTGGCTTTGGCGAATGAGCAATTTCATAGTCGCCTGGCGTCGCCGACACATAAATCGCCTGATGAATATGCTGATCAAACTCATCAAACCTCAGCGGACGGTTATCCAGCGCACTCGGCAGGCGAAAACCGTGCTCCACCAACACTTCCTTGCGCGCTCGGTCGCCGTTATACATACCGCGGACTTGGGGCAAGGTCATATGCGACTCATCGACCAACAGCAGCCAATCGTCCGGAAAATAATCGATCAACGTCGCCGGCTGCTCGCCTGGCTCGCGGTCCGTCAGATAGCGCGAATAATTCTCAATGCCTTTGACAAAGCCAGTTTCTTTCAGCATCTCCAGGTCGTATTTGGTGCGTTGACTGAGGCGCTGGGCCTCGAGTAATTTGTCGTGTGACTCAAACCATTTGAGCCGCTCGTCAAACTCCTTTTCAATGCCAATGATGGCCTTTTCAATTCGTTCGCGCGGCGTTGAATAGTGGCTGGACGGGAAAATCGTCAGGCTAGCTGGCTGATCCAAAATCTCGCCCGTCAGTGGATCGATTCGCGTGAGTCTCTCAACTTCATCGCCAAAAAACTCCACCCGCACCGCCGTGTCCTGCCCGGCCGGGAAAATATCTACCACGTCGCCGCGCACCCGAAAAGTCCCGCGCGCAAAATCAACGTCGTTGCGCTTATATTGAATGTCAGTCAGCAGACGAATAAACTTATCCTGAACCCGCCGCTCGCCGACCGTCAATTGAATCGCCATATCAGCATACGTTTCCGGCGAACCGATGCCGTAAATACAGCTGACGCTGGCCACAATGATCACATCGCGCCGCGTCAACAATGCCGAGGTCGCCGCATGCCTGAGCCGATCAATCTCATCATTAATTTTCGAATCTTTCTCAATATAGGTATCGCTACTGGCAATATAGGCTTCTGGCTGATAATAATCAAAATAGCTGACGAAATAATGCACCTCATTATCCGGAAAAAACTCCTTAAACTCAGAAAACAGCTGCGCCGCCAAGGTCTTGTTATGTGCTAGCACCAGCGTCGGCACATTGGCTCGAGCAATAATATTCGCCATAGTAAAGGTTTTACCCGACCCCGTCACGCCTAGCAGCGTTTGCTCGCGCTCGCCCCGTTCCAGCCCCGCCACCAACTGAGCAATCGCCGTCGGCTGGTCGCCAGTCGGCTGGTATTTCGACTTCAAGGTAAATTCGTTCACCTTATTATTGTATCACCGACCAGCGCTGATTATCTATCTATAGATATCCTGCAAACCCTTGCTTCTGCTGCATGCTGGCCACGGGCTCCAACCGCGCCTTTGGTACAATTTCCAAGCGGCTTCATCTTGTTCAGCCGGCGTGGCATTACCGTACTTGCTCGGATCGGCAACCGACGCCCACGTGCCTCTATTAAACTGATAAGCGCCATAGTAACCATTGCCTGTATTAGACGTATAGCTGCCCTCGCAGCTCCTCAACCGAGCTAGAGCCTCAGAAAAACTACCCGAAAACGTGTTTGAACTCTTTGCGCCTACAACTTCAATCTGTTTTTTCGGCTCTTTTGTTACGACGCTAGCGATTTCCTTGCGGCTTATTTCAATACCATTTTTCATTTCAATCTCGTATGTCGCGTTACGCTTGCCTTTCTCGCCAACCTGCTTGACTTCCTTATGTCCAATATCTTTATTAGCATCTTGGATTTTTTCAGTCTCAAAATTGACTTCTTCCTCAACAGTAACGGTTTGCTTGCCGTTTCGCCACAACTCAATTTTCATACCCTCAGAGATAGCCGTCAGCGCATTTACAGACAGCGTGTCATTCCTGCCAGGTTTAATATTCTTTTCTTTCAGCAAATCGCCAACTGTCTTCGCATGCGTTCTGATAATAGATTCCTTGCCGTACAAGACAAAATTCACCGCCTTTGCCCGTTCAACTTTCATCACCAAACCCGCACCGTCAACCAGCAAATTATCCGTCTTATTAAGCACAGTTTTATCTTCAGGGTATACTTTCAAACCCGCCGCCTTAGCAATCAAAGCCGGCGTTTGCTGTGCAGTCGTTACCTTCAAGCGCTTACCGTTATCAACAATCGTAATTGGCCGGGCGCGATAGATATTAATATTATACTTTTCAGCAGCCATGTCCGTATCAAGGCTCGGCTCTACTACGTCCTGTTTTTCATCTACCTTAATGTTGGCTGCCTTTAGCGTCTCGCGGATAGTCCTAGCCTTCGTAATAATCGTCCGCCCAGTGCCGCGATCATAAATATTAACAAGCCTTTCACCAGCTTTGACCACCGGATTATCACTATTAGCGAGCGCTTGATTAACGAAAAGCAAACTACCAAACATAACTGCAAATACACCCAGCAGAACAGCGGTGCTTCTATAATGACGTTTTATTAGCGATGCGATACTCATAACACTGCACGAACGTACAATCCTTTTTATTATATCAAATTTTCTCCAAACGTGCAAATTCAACGTTTAATTTTTTAACTGTTCCGTTGTCAAATTTAACAGTCACGCCCAAGCCCTCGCTGTCAATAATTTCACCCACGCCAAAGCTCGGGCTGCGCACCCTATCCCCTACTTCCAGTCCAATTTCTTCTGAGTAAAAATCGGCTTCTGCTGGCAGCTGAGCCGGCCTGTCAACTCCGCCGATTATCAACCCCATCTCGTCTAAAAACCGCGACGGCATATTATAGCCAATTTGCCCAAACTGTGTCCGGGAACTGGCGCAACTAACAAACAGCTCCTCCCTGGCGCGCGTCACGCCGACATAGCACAACCGGCGTTCTTCCTCAATGTCGTCAGCCTTACCGCTGTCAAACACTCGCGCGTGCGGTAAAATCCCCTCTTCCAGTCCCGCCAAAAATACTACCGGAAATTCCAAACCCTTAGCGGCATGCAGCGTCATAAGCGTCACCTGCTGCTCCGCCGCTGTATCCGCCGAAGACATTAGTGCCATTTCTTCCAAAAACGCTGGCACATCAACATAAGCTTTAGCTTCCGCCAGCAACACGCCAATATTTTCCATCCGCTCCTCAGCTTGAGGCGTGCCATCATTGATAAAATCCCCATAGCCAGTTCTTTTTATAATTTTTTCAATTAATTCTGCTGGCAAACCGTCAATCTCCTGCTGTAATTCCTCCAGAATTTTGCCTAGCTCCAATAAAGGCCGTTTCGCTCGCGCCGTCAAATTATCGGCCTCTTCGACCGCCAGCAAGCCGCTGACAATATCCCGCCGCGCCGCATCATTCCAGTCCAAAAATTTAGCCACGCTCACTGTACCGATACCGCGCTTTGGAACATTGACAATCCTTAAAAAACTAACCCGATCGCTCGGCTGATACAACAATCGAAGATACGCCACTACATCTTTAACAACCGCCCGATCTAAAAACCTTAGACCGCCGACAATTTTATACGGAATATAGCTCTGCCTGAGCGCCCGCTCGATCGCATAACTCTGCGCATTCGTCCGATATAACACTGCCACGTCGCCGTACTGGCGGCCATTGGCAATTTGCGCTTGAATCTCATTAGCAATCGCCAGCGCTTCTTCCGACTCGCTATATAATTGCCATAATTTTGGATCAATACCATCACCATTTGCCGTCCATAAATTCTTATCTGTCCGATGAATATTATGCTGAATTAGTGAATTTGCTAAATCTAAAATCGCACCTGTTGAACGATAATTTTGCTCCAATTTGACCACGGTTGTCCCCGGAAAATCGCGCTCAAAATTAAGAATATTAGTATAATCAGCGCCGCGAAAACTATAAATCGACTGCGCATCATCGCCAACCACGCATAAATTACGCCGTTCGTTAACCAACAATTTGATCAGCGCGTACTGCACAGCATTTGTATCCTGATACTCGTCAATTAGAATATACTCAAACTGATGCTGCCATTTCCGACGAATCTCTGGACTGTTCTGTAATAATTCTACGGTTTTAGTCAATAAATCATCGAAGTCGAGCGCCGCCGCCTCTTTCAAGGCTTTTTCATAGGCGGAGAACAATTCAGCAATTTTCTGCTCCCAAGGGCCGCGCGCTGACATTGAAAAATCTTCCGCGCTGCGCATTTCATTTTTAGCGTTTGAGATAACCGAAAGCACCGCCCGCGGCTTAATATCTTTATCCGTCAGACCGCGCACTTTCATAATTTGCTTCATCAGGCTTACTTGATCGTCAGTATCGTAGATTAAAAACCGCTTGTACAGCCCAATATGCGTGCCATCCATCCTTAGTATCCGTACGCAAATACTATGGAATGTCCCCATCCACGGCATAAATTGACGATTATCAGCCTCCTCATCCAGCAATTGCGCCAACCGCTGCCGCATTTCCTTGGCAGCTTTGTTGGTAAATGTCACTGCTAAAATTCGGCTAGGAAAAACTTTCAATTCGCCAACCAAATAAGCAATTCTATGCGTTAGCGTCTTTGTTTTTCCAGAACCAGCGCCCGCCAAAACCAATAACGGTCCGTCGCCATGCGTCACCGCCCGAGCTTGCTCATCGTTCAAACCATCCGTAAAACTAGTCATGTATCTATTTTATCAGCAAAAAGTATGCTGCCGCCCCGCCGGCCACACCAATTGCCAAAAATAACAGAATCAGTAGAACTGTCAGCCAGCCAGATTTGCTTTCTTCTTTAGGATCAAAATTTTTTGACGTACGGCTTGCTGCATCAAACATAGGCTTAGGTTCAGGTTCAGTTGAATCTTTTTTTGGCGAATGACGCGGCGAAACATCGTCGTTATCACTTGGTTTTTTAGAAGCTCTCTGTTCGGCTGCCTTAATATCATCAACGGCAGCATCAAGGCTAGAAACATCAGCCTCCTCGGCCGCCATAACATCCGCGCTAAATTCTGGCGGTAGCCCAACATCACCGCCCGGCTCGACTTCATCGTCCGGATCATCCTCTGAAACATCCAACTTACGAGGCGTATAATTTGCCAAAGATTTTTTATGGTCATCATTTTTCGCTATTGCAGCGCCTTCGTCATTTGCATCATCAGTAGCGGCGGCTGGCGTGCCTAGCGGCCTTTTCTCGACTTCAACGTTAGAGATAAAAGGCGATACTGGAGCAGTACTTTCGCTTTTACTCTGAACTGGCGTTGCTGCATCAGGGGAATCGTTTGTTTTACTCTCTGGGTTTTGCGGCAACACGACGCGTTTTTTCGCTGAACTCAGCAAAGACTTTTCAGGATTAGCGGACGTTGGCGTGTCAACACCACTGTTGTCCTCGTTTGAATTAAGGTTATTACCTCCTCCTATCGTTGACGAGCGGCGGATACCCTTATCCGCCAAATTGGCGCTATCGTCCTTATTCGCCGAATCAGCTCCAGATTGGTCTCCCAATCCCGCTTTGGATGTATTTGGAGTCATTTTTCGCTGCTGTACTAATTTAGACTTAGACGACGGATGAACAACATCCATAAAACGACCATGCGGACGCTTAGCTATCATTGGCGACACGTGAACGGTATCACCTTCAGGAGGGGCAGCTGGCGGCGGAGATACGGCCGGCGTAACTGCTGGCGTATGACCACTAGGCGAAACAGAAGACGATACCGTAGAGCCAGATGAGCTTGACGGTGGAGCGGACGGCACTGCTGGCGTCGTTGATACGGACGAGACCGACACTGTCGATGCCGCTGGTTTTAGCTTTTGTGCAGCTGGTGTTACTTCTGAATCTGGAGAAGATGGAGAAGATGGCGGAGCCGATGAAACCGAAGCTGGCGAATTTGTCGTTACTACCGGCGCAGTAACTGCTACTGATGCCGCTGATACTGTCGTTGCTGGCGTAGTTGAAGTGGAGGGAGCTACTACTGGCGCCGAGGAGGCCGCCGGAGCAGACGAAACAGTTGGCGACTTCACGTTAGTTGCCGCTGAAGGAATAGGAGGGACCGAAGGAGTCAAAGATCTTGCAGGAACTGACTGCTGGCCTGCAACTGACGCAACCACTGGAGCAGACGAAGTTGGCGAAGAGACCGGCACCGAAGGTACTGTTGCAACTTTAACAGCATTAGCTTCTGCTTCAGTATTTGGAGATGGTTTGGGAGCTTCCGTTCCAATCTTAGCTGCCGAAGCCTCAGCATCCTGACTATCAGACGTTTGCATTGCAGGCGAACTATGCGACACGCTCACCGGAATGTTACCACCAACATTATTATTGACAGGGGCAGGGGCAGGATCAGTACTAGCGTTCTCAACAGAAGAGACTGTAGGACTAGCAAGCTCAGGGTTGCTTTCATTACCACTAGCCAAGCTAGTTTCAGAAGCCGTACTATCGCCAGCATCTGTCTTATTTTCCGCTGCCCGCTGCTTGCTCATCAAGGAATTTACTGCTTTGTCCAGCTCGTCAAAATCAATATCTGTCATATGCCCCCTATTTTTTATCCCTTATGTGCTTTTTCTATTATCTCCGTAAATTGATGTATGTCCAAACTTGCTGCGCCAACCAATAATCCATCAAGTCCTGAAATCGCCAAATAATCAGCTGCGCTATCAACCGTTATACTACCGCCATATAAAATCCGTACTTCCTCGGCTGCCTTTTTACCATACAAATGAGCAACGTGCTGGCGAATCATTTGCGTTGCTTTTTTTACATCAACCGGTTTAGCATTGTCGCCGGTGCCAATCGCCCAAATTGGCTCATAGGCAATCACTACCCTATCCAACTCCTCAGCCGTCACATTCGCCAGACCGCTAGTTAGCTGATCAGCCAAAACGTCTCTCGTTTCACCTAAAGCCCGTTCTTGCGCCGTCTCGCCAATACACAAAATCGGCTGAAGACGATTACGAATCGCCGCCTGAACTTTCAACCTAATATCTTTATCGCTTTCAATAAAGATATATCGCCGCTCCGAATGTCCGATAAGTACATAGTCAGCAATCCCCCGAAGATGCGCTGCCGGCACTTCGCCAGTGTACGCGCCATGGTCGCGCCAATAGCAATTCTGCGCTGCCAACTTAGCAATTCGCCGATTAATTTGCAGGCTTAAACTCTGCAATGTTAATGTTGTAGGAGCTACAACAACCTCAATATTCCGACGTGGCTTTAATACTTCCATTAGCTTATGCAGATACAAGCTCGCCTCTTGCATATTGAGGTTCATCTTCCAGTTGCCAATGATTAATTTTTTTCTCATGATGATAATCCTTATGTTTAGTTTATCACCTCAATCCATACACGTCTAGTAAACTTTCAATTCCCGGTAGTTTTTTACCCGCCATCAGCTCCATACTAGCACCGCCGCCAGTAGAAACATGCGTAAAACTTTGCCCGTCATGACCGTCCCATTTTAAGATAAAATCAGCTGTATCGCCGCCGCCAACAATTGACACTGCATCCTTATTCTGAGCGATCGCCAAAGCTACGCGCGCCGAACCAATTGAAAAAATCTTTGTCTCGGTATAACCGAGAGGTCCGTTCCAAATCACCGTTTTCGCATTTGCCAAGACTTTCGTGAACGCCTCAATTGTCTGACTACCAATGTCTAGCGCCATATCATCTCTGGTAATTTTATCAACGCTAACCTCGCGGCGAGGCAGCTCGCTATAGGGATCGGGGGCTACCGCCGCATCGCTTGGCAAAACCAAAAAATCATCAACATGATCTACGCCGACCTTTTTTTCTGCTTTATCATAAATATCCTTAATTACCTGCTCCTGACCAGACTCAGAGACACTCTTGCCGATATTGCAGCCGCGGTATTGCAAGAAAGCATTTGCCATAGCACCGCCAATTAAAATCCGATCAGCCTTATTAATCAACCGCTTGATCAAAGCAATTTTATCGCTAACTTTAGCACCGCCGATAATCGCCACCAGCGGCGGCCGGGGATTTTTCATCGCCTTGGTGATAGTTGTATACTCTTTTTCCAGCAAAAAACCCGCCACGCCAGGCACGCATAGCGCAATGGCATGCGTACTAGCATGCGCTCGATGCGCTACTGCAAACCCGTCCTGCACGAAATAATCGGCGCGAACTGCCCGCTGAATTGATTTAGCAAACGTCAAATCATCAGCTTCTTCTTCCGGATAAAAGCGCAGATTTTCTAGCAAAATAACACTGCCCAGAGGCGCACGGCGTACTGTTTGGCGTACTTCATCGCCAACACAATCGCCAACGAACTGCACTTTCCGGCCTAGCAACTCTGCCAAATGTTTAGCCACTACCTCCAGGCTCAGTTTCATATCCCAGCCCTTTGGACGCCCCAAATGCGACATGATAACGATCTTGCAATTTTGTTCCAATAGATACTTTAATGTCGGCAAGGAAGCGCGAATCCGCAAATCATCGGAAATTGTGCCCTTCTTTGTCAGCGGCACATTGTAATCTGCGCGTACTAAAACAGTCCGCCCGCGCAGATTAACACCGCGAATCGTTTGTTTTGAAAATTGTCTGCCCACCCAATATTTTCCTATGACAACGTCTTAATTTGAATATTATCCGTTTTACCAGGCTCCGGATGATGGCCGCTAACCAGCACAACCGTAACTGGATCCTCGCCAAAATAACCTTCCCGCTTCAATTCCTCAGCCAGCTTCGTCGCAGCGTTCAGCTCATTTGGACGAATGTATGGGCGAGAAGCATAGCTTAATGCTAATTTTTGCGCCGTCTTGACATTCTCGGTCACGCAAACAATCGGCAAGTTCGGACGATACGCACCGACATTAACCGCGGTAGCACCAGTATTAGTTTCAGCAATAATTGCTCGCGCCTTGATTCTCCTAGCCAACTGCGCCGCCGTGTAGCTTAAAATCGCATCAGTTTTCTCGCGCATCTCAGTCTTATCGACCATCATCACTTCGCTATGTTCTTGGGTGTAGATAATCGTCTTACGCATCGCCCGAACAGTTTCTATAGGATATTTACCGTTGGCTGTCTCATCCGACAACATTACCACATCGGCACCTTGAATGACGGCATTTGCCACATCACTCACTTCAGCGCGAGTCGGCTCGGGATTATCAACCATACTACCCATCATCTGCGTCGCCACGATCACCAGCTTGCAATATTTACGGCACAAAGCGATAATCCGCCGCTGCATAACCGGAACAATCTCCGCGCCAGCCTCTACCGCCAAGTCGCCGCGCGCCACCATCACGCCGTCACTAGCTTTGACGATTTCTTCCAAATTTTCCGGATCAACTGCTGACTTAGTCTCAATCTTAGCAATGATATCAACCGTTGAACCCAATTCCACCAGCCTCTGCCGAAGATCAATAATATCGTCAGCCTTCTGTACAAAGCTCAGCGCCACATAATCAAAGTCCTGCTTAGCGCCCCACTCCAGATCGGCGATGTCTTTCGACGTCATAATATCACCGCCAAAATCCGTATCCGGCAAATTCAGTCCCTTGCGGCTCATCAAAAATCCGTCATTTTGAACTTCCACGCGAATCGCCGTCGAACTAACAATTTCCCGCACAATCGTCTTAATCTTTCCATCAAACATGTAAAGAGGTTCGCCGACTTTCATCTTTTCTGCCAAATTATACTGTACCGGCAAATTAAAACTACCGTCATGTTTGGCAATTTCTGAATCCAACACCAGCATATCGCCAGCCTTAACATTCAGCATGTTATCTTTCAGGATACCCAGGCGAATCTTTGGCCCCTGCAAATCCTGTAAAATCGCTACTGGTTTGCCTAATCTTTGACTAGCTGTACGCACCCAATTAATTTGCTCCAACCGGCTTTCATTATCGCCATGGCTAAAATTCATGCGAATGCCGTTAACGCCAGCGTCCAGCAGTTGAAAAACTTTCTCCTGGCTGAATGTTGCCGGGCCAATTGTTGCTAATATTTTTGTCCTCTTAAATACATTGTTACTCATTTTTCAAATTATAACACTATTTAAACAGATATAGTAGTGGCACTACGGCATATTAATCTGATAATTTTCAGTAACATTAGCCCTTATTCAATTATGTAAATCATTTACAATAGCTAATTCACACCCCGGCACCGTCCAATACTCCTGGACAATGGCTTGGACTTGCGATGGTTGGGTTGTTAAGGCTTGTTCCCAGGTCATGCCGGTGTCTTTTTGGAAAGAGGACATGGCTTGGATGAGGTTTTCAATTTGGGTGTGAGTGATGGTGCTGCCGGTGGCGGATTTGAAGGTTTCGATTTTATAGTTGTCACCGCTGTACCATGAGCTAATAGTAATAGCATCCAGAGAGCCAGGCATACGGACACGCAGGTCATCATTTACACGCTCAAAAACCACACCGATCGATTCGTGTCCCAGACGAATCTCGTCGGCTTTACCGTTCACGTCACAAACCGTATCTTCCCCATCTCCCTTGTTGAAGATGTAGACGTCGTCGCCTTCGCCGCCTTTGAGATAGTCTTTGCCTTGACCGCCGATGAGGGTATCGTTGCCAGCATTGCCCCATAGGGTGTCATCGCCGGCGTCGCCGTAAAGGAGATCGTTAGCAATACCGCCGACGAGACTATCGTTTCCAGCCAAACCGTGTAATGTGGTGGCATATTTATCCAGGGCGCGCATGTTATCATCTTTGTCAGTGCCGGACATATTGTGGGCTTTGGCATGGATGTCTTCTAGTGTCCATATTGTGCCGTCGGCAAAGGTGACTTTCTCTATTTGGTGTTGAGGAGTATCGCTGTGTCCGTTGTAGAGGAAGCCAAAATGCTTACGGATAGTAATTTTGTCATTGGTGTTTTTAATAGATAGTTCAAGATTAACACCCCCAATAATAGTTCAAGATTAACACCCCCAATACTGTCGCCAATAACTTTAGCAACGACATCATCTGGTTTTATGCCGGCGCCGAATTGGATGGTGTCCGAACCGTTTGCTTCTTCAATTACATCTTCCCCATCTCCCTTGTTGAAGATGTAGACGTCGTCGCCTTCGCCGCCTTTGAGATAGTCTTTGCCTTGACCGCCGATGAGGGTATCGTTGCCGGCTTTGCCTTCGAGAGTGTCGTCACCGGCGTCACCATCTATCAAAGTATACAGCTCACCCACACTGAGCGATTCTCCGTTGGCCGTACCGCGTAAAACTTGCTCGCCAGCAAAGTCAATAATACGACCATACTCCGCTGATTTACCGGCATAATAACCTCGCAAAACAGCAAACTCTTTACTACTCTTCAATCCATAATATTTCATCGCCCGTGCAAACTCGCCCAGCAAACCAACGCCAGCAACAGGATCTTGAGCAATAGCGGCATCTATAACTTGTTTAGCTTTCTCAAATGAAATCTCATCATTGTCATCAGCCACGCTATTCACTATATCTTTCAACTGCGCCTGAGAAATCAATGACACATACACAACTTCAAACAATTTAGTATACGAAGATTTTAGCAAAGGCGCTGAGCTAGTATTTGGCGAACCCTGAAATTCTGCACCGAAAAACTTTTCCAATACAGCCAATTTTCGGGCATCAAACACATCGCCGCGGCTTTCCGGATCAACAGAATCCACCCCCGCCCAGTGAGCCAAAATACCCTCAGTCAACGCCTCACGTTTTGCAACATCCTTTTCTGCAATAAATTTCTCTACCAAGCTGCGCAAAGAACCGGATTTATCCTGCATTATCGCTTTATGCAGTGAGCCAACATTTCCTGCTCCCTGCACATTTGGAAGTAGCGCAACGCTATCAGAAATCTCTATCGGCGACGAATCTACCGAATGTACTGGATTACGATTTAGTAGATATTCCCCAACTGCCCGAGAACTGCCATCCGCCAAAGTAAACGTTCCTGTTCGCACTTGGATGTTATTAGCGCCGTCGGTCACGCCAGTGTTGTTATACGACAAGCCGATGGACACGATCCCCAAATCAACCAACTGTTTTAACTCGCCAGCAGAAGCAATACCATCGCCATCAGAATCTTGCCAAATCCGCAGCAGCGTATATATTGCGTCATTACTGTCGATCTTGCCATCCTTGTTATCGTCATACTCTGCCAAGGCAGTAAAGCCGCTCGACGCCAACGTCTTACCGTCTTTCATTAACGTGCGGTCGCCGAACAGCTCGTTGCCGCCATTAATTATCCCGTCGCCATTTTTATCGTACGCCAGCAAGCCTTCTTTGGCACCAACCCACGAGGTTTTTTCAGCGAAACCGTTGTTATCCAAATCAAAGAAAGCGTTTGATTCTTCAAGTGAAACTGTCTCTATTCCATCGCCGCCCAAATCAAACACCAGCGGATCAATGCGGCGGTTTTGCTCGGCTTGGGCTTTCTGGAAAATAACCTCAATATCTTTGTATTCCCCACTTGAGAACATTCTTTCAAATTCTTTTAGAACATAGTTCGCATAGCCAATCTGAGCGTCTGTATAGCTATACTTAGGTTTACCATACTCTTTTGCTGGAGGATTACCGGGCATACCTTCATATCTACCTGACCTATGTTCTTTCCATTTATAGACAGGTAGTTTACTAGTCCATAACGACTCTCTATAGTTACCCTCTCTTTAGCTACCTCAATAACTTTGATAGCCCCTATAAGCTTCTGAACCTTGTCTTCGTCTAACTTATTAGCTAAACCAGCAGCATTCTCCTCTACCGTATCTGTCACTTTGCCCGTTGTCCTATCTATTAGGGTGTCAAGCATGTGATACCTTACGACACCCGAACCACCTCCGCCTTCAAAGAACCCCTCATAGACTAACGTAGTACTCCTACGCTCGTCTCCATCTTTTAGACTTTTTTGAATATTCTTTATTTTAGCAAGATAGTCGATTTTGCGATTCTTACCTGTAAGACTATAGACTTTATACATCAGCATAGTTGCTAACGCTTTAACATTTACCGATTGAGATCGTACCCCGCTCAGTGCATCTACATGGTAAATTGGTCTACCCAACCCCATACCATAATTACCGGTGAAATCCCCAGAGTTAATATGATTCGTTGAATTATATCTATGTCCATTACCCCATATTTCAATATCCCAAGCATTCTGACCTATACCTACGCCGTTAAAGGTTACTGATTTTGCTCCTATGTCATTACTTCCCATATCAGAAGTTACATACGTCATATACTGAGCTAGCCCACCACCTAGCGAATGTCCAGTAAAACTAACTTTACTATCCTGGTTAAGAGCCTTGAGCATGCCCTCTTGGTTATCGTAGTGCGTAGATCCATATTTGTTTAAAATATCAAACACAAAGTTCTTGGCGTCAACAAACTGAAGATGAAGAAAATGAGGAACGAATATACCAATACCGATATCGGTAAATATGTCAACATTCATAATATTGTTAGTACCACGAAAAGAAAAAACTATTTCCTTTGTGTCAGGGTTTTGCAGAGCGATTGCATAGAATCCCGAAAAACCGGAATTTTTAAAATCAAGGAGTTTCCAGGATCGAAGAGGGTTAGATTTGTTTTTGAGAGCGGAGAGTTCAGGCCTATCAAGATCAAACTCTTTACGTGATATAGTACCATCTTTAATGCTGTCAGCAAGGCTACCTATAGTTTTTCCCTTATCTACACCCTCAAAATCAACATACGCCAAGGCTGATAGATTTAGATAGTCTTTAGTACTCACCATATAAGATCCTCCTTCGGTAGTGTAGATATATTATCTAGACATTTTTTTAAGTTTTCTAGTGATACATTTTCGTCTACGCTACAAGAAACACCCCTTCTATCTTTTCCGCTAATATCTAGCATGCTAGATGATACTCGAGAAACACCTTGAAGTCTTATATATTGCACCATTTCAAATAGTCTACTAGCTATGTCATTTTTTGGCATTTCTCCGCCTCCCCTATATCTTATAGCAATCGAATATACCGTTAATCCGTATTTGCCTTTATTTTCAGCCAAAAACACCTCCTCAAAAGTTGGCTTTTTCAGAGTGAAGGCGCGTTCTACGTCTGGATCTATTACGCCTAGTCTAACTTTGACATCAACGGGCATGTCTTTAAATATTTCTCTGACTTTGGGCTGAATTTTGGCAGTTTGTTCTTTTTGCCAAGTTCTTACTACATAGTCGTCGCTGTACTTCGTCTGGTTATCCACCCGAGAAATATGTATCTTTATACTTTTATCTGATTTAGGATAAGCATCAGTAGACCATACACAAGAAATACCAAAAGCACCGCCATTGCAACTAGGTTTTTCTACCTCAAAATCTTGGTCGTATTTGTTTTTTAGATAACTGGTCATGCTAGCTTGCTCTGTCTTATCACTAACCGAACGTTTATTAATTTCTCTATCTACTATAATTCCACCTATGGTATACACTACTGCCATTATCACAACTATCGACGACAGAATAATTAAAATAACTTGCCAGATTTTTTTATTATTTATGCGTGATTTGTCAGTCCTTTTGTTTTTACTCTTCGCCATACAATACAACCCCTTTATTGCTTAGTTATTTATAATTTTATCTTAAGCATGGGCATGATACAACATGCTAGTGGTCTTATTTGTAAAAGTAACTCTGAGGTTAGTAATTGCTTTGAAATTAGTGTCAGATAAAATTTGACGAGAGTTAGAAGGATCTTGGAGGGCGGATAGTTCAGGGCTGTTAAGGTCTTTTTCTGAAATGACTTTATCTTCTATGAGTTGGGCTATGTCTTTTCCTATTGATAATTTATCAATATCTAAATAAGCTATTGCACTTAGATTTAAATATCCTAACGTATTTAATGCCATATTATTCCCCTATTTTATTAATACAATCATTTAAGTCTTTTTCGGACCCCAAATCTTTTTTATCTAGAAAAATTACACATCTGCCAGTTGAACGGCTTTTGCTATTGGTGTTTATTTTTACACTGTACACACCCTCTTGTCGTAGTCTTTCTACAATCTTAAATATGTAAGAGACCTTTTGACTATCGTTTGGAGCGTCTATTATTAATCTATACAGGAAGCCTTCGTCTTTAGTTTTATTGTCTTCATATTTAGACTGTTTATTTACTGAATTTACTAGATTTCCAGATAGGATAATTTCTGCCTGTGCACTATCTGCTTTATAGCCATTGCTGCTACTGACATTAACTTCTTTTACTATAGCTTCTAGCTCCTTACTGGCTTGGACTGACCAGATGGCGGCGATGTATTGATCGCTACAGTCAGAGGGATTCAAATAGCTGCAATCGATGTCAAATTTTAGTTTTGGGTTTGACACTAGGTATGCTTGTGACATCCATATACCGTTGACCCCAAAACCTCCGTGTTTATGTTCGGGTCTTTCAACCTTAAAGTCTTCTTTATATTTATTTTTCAGATACTCAGACATCCCACTCTGAGCATTAGATATCTTATTTTCATTTTTGATATGTAAGACAATCACTATGGCAACAATCAGTGCAACCAAACTACAGAGGATTATCAATAGTTTATATATTTTATTCTCATTTGCCTTACTGACTTTTTTTGCCATTATCCCCTCTGGTTATTTTCTAGACATTATTATTTTAGCTTAAGCACAACTTATATGCAAAGATACTACTACACAACTTTCCGTTAACACTAGACGGAGATTGGGTTATAACCTTCCAGGAGCGGAGAGGATTAGAAAAATCTTGGAGAGCGGAGAACTGAAGATCCGATAGATCAAAATCTCAAAAGCTATTCAGCTGATTAACAGATCCGACTACTGAGCCAATACCCCATACTGCCCCATTCATGTAAACTATTTCTTGATAAGTCTCAGGGTCTCCTAGGTCATACCCGCAATGTTGTAGTTCATATTCACCCCTATATATCTTTCTACTACATAGGTCTGGTTTGCCGATAGACCTCTCGACTACGTCTCTAGCTGTGCCAATCTTGACACCTCTCATCTTCTGGTAAAACTCGTCCTTAGTTGACCAAGGTCTACTGTTAGCATCGGAGCTAGTATTAAGGCGAGGAGCTTGCTGCTGTAGATATAGAATTATTGCAGCTCCAGCGGAAAAACATATAGCCACGCAGACTAGTGCAATTGTCACGAGCTTAATCAACTTTTTATCTTTGAAAAGACGGCTGTTGCTTGCCATAAGCTTATTCTATTATTTTATACTAGATAATTCAATATAAAATTCTTACGAATGAGACACAGGAAGCGTCACCAGGCTGGCGACCTTACAGCAATCGTATCAAATTACTACAAACACAAAAAATTAACCTATAATAAAGCCATGAAATATAAAAATCGCCGCAACAACTTATATATCGGCGAGGCGTTTTACCTGGATGCCGAGAGTAAGGAAATAATCGCTTCGGGATATGGCCAGTTTGATACCACAACCTCCGAACTAACCGCATCAATGACATTTCTGGCGTCTGGAAAATTTGACAAAGTACTGATTATTATCAAATCCCGAAATGACTGCATCGCGCCGTTCGTCTTTTATAATAAAACCCTCATCCAAGGCGCGCCAGAAAATATCACGTATAATATTCGCGCCTATTTGCATTGGCAATCTACCGAGATGGATGGTTTGGCTATACCTTTATACAAGTATTCAAACGCTCATATTACCATTCTCGCCCAACACGCACCAGACAACTTAGGTTTTCAATCGCACGCTGCCGGCATGTCCGGCCAGCTCATCAAACGCGCCGTCTCGACGAGGTTGGACTCCTCCATTCACCGCGGTGTACGCGCGTCAATCTTCGCTGGATACGCCACCAAAATTAATTCCAGCCAAGTCCGCGATGAACCGCCCATCCAGCTCGAATCGCAGTTGCGATACAGCTTCACCTGCCAGAAACACTCTTTTTCGTTTAATAATTTAGGTAATATTTTGCTAGCTTTTCAGTTATATTGGATTAGCTTTTTCGACTCGACAGACTGCACGATTGATTCAATACAGCTTGGCGATAATGTTTATTTATATTTAGCCAATCCTCATTTGTATGCCCTGTCAACCAGTTCGCCATCCTATCGCTCAATCCCGCGCATTCAGTCACAGATGCACGCTGACAACTTAGCTAAGATGGCTTACTTTTTTCTGAATCCTGGTCATCATAAAAAACTTGGTTCGTCGAGCAAAATTGGACTGGCACTCTCGCGGCTGATTGATTATCGCTTTCGTACCAGTTCCAATGCTGTACATATGAATATTACCAGCCTAATTTTCGCGCTACAAAGTTTCGCCGAAGCGGTTGCCGAACGTGAAATTCGCCGGCAAAATCGCAGCACCAAACGGCAGACTCTTCATGATATCCAAAAAGTTTTAGCAGCGATTAAATCAATCAAGTCAGAATTAGCGGACGATGTCCGCGATTTTTATTTGCGTCCAGAAAAAGATATTTATGAGTTAATTGCTCGCCCGACATTTATGCGGTCACTGCAAATCGCCCTGGCTAAGTTTAATGTTGATATCGCCGACTACCAGCCGATGTTAAAATCAATCGACAGCGCCCGCCGCCAAATTGTTCACAGCGAAGGATACAGCGTTGAATTTTTACTCAATCTACTGACTTATACCATCGTCCAAATGGAGGCAGGCAATAAGCTTTCGCGTCCAGGCGGCATCATCCGTAAAGATAGCGACGTTGATAAATTATATCAGCTTCTGCGTCTCATGACGATGCGTTATTTTGACAGCACGTCAGAAATATAAATAAATTTCACCCTCCATGCGCGCGCCAAATATTATTTCACCGCACCTTCAAACTCTCATCTATCTTGGTCATCAGCGGGTCGAGGAAGAACTCAATGATACGGCGCTGGCCAGTGGTGATTTCGGCAGAAATGTTCATGCCTGGCAACAATTTGAGTTGATTTTGCTTGGAACTTTTATCGTCATTCAGTTTAATCTTAGCTTTGTAAATGAGGCCTTTCTTGTCGTCCTGAATGGCATCGGGGCTAATATTTTCAACTGTTCCCTCCAAGTAACCGTAACGTTGGAATGGATAAGTAGCAACTTTAACGACCACGCGCTGGCCAGATTTAACAAAGCCGACATCTTGATTGTCCAGCGCCGCATCAACATAGAGCGGCACTTTTTCTGGCACAATTTGCGCCAGCTGCTGACCAGCATTGACCACGCCGCCAATCGTTTTCACCGTTAGCAACAGTACCATACCATCAACAGGCGCAGTGATGGTAGTCTGCGCTAAAATTTGTTTGGCCTTGACTAGATTGTTTTCCAATTCAATAATTCTTTTTTCCGACGCTATAATTTGATTGTTAAAGACACTGTTGGTTTCGGCAGTTTGGGTTTGCGATTGATTTTGCGCCTGAGTAAGCGCCGACTGCGATTGCAGCAGCTGCTGGTTTTGACCAAGGACGGCGCTGTCAGCACTGGTGATTCGCTGGTCAATATTGCTCAACTCGTTCTGTAGGCGTAACTTGTCGACAGGATTGGCGTTTGGTAATTGCTTTTCGATCTCGGCTTTGCGATTTTTCAGATTTTGCGCGTTGGTTTCCAGCTGGTTTTTCGCTTGCTGATTAAATTGTAATTGTTGCTGGTAGTTAGAAATCGTACCATTTACAGCTTGCTGCCTGGCTGCAGAAAGCACGGTTTGCGAACTGGCAAATTGTCGCAACATGGCTTTAGTCTCATCTGGCAAATCTGCATTGTTGATGATCTCATCAGTGTTACCGCCAACAGCTAGCCGCCGCAAAATATCGCGCTCGACTCGCGCCGCGTTAAGGCTTTGATTGGCGGTAGCAACATCTTTTTCGGCAGCGGTTTTATCAAGCGCCAGTAAAGTCTCGCCTTTTTTGACGCGCTGACCCTCATGCACATTAATATTCGTCACCACGCCAGAGACTGCCGGCTGGATAATCTTGGTACTGCCCTCAGTAGAGATTTTACCGTTAGCTACCGCTACAATATCAATCCTGCCAAAGTATGACCATGCCAACGCCACAATCAGCAACAATGTAACTAGCCAAACCACCAACGCGCCCAGCGGAGCGGCTGGTGTTTCAACAATTTCCTCAGCTGCTGGCAAAAATTCATACTGCAACCGGTCGCGTTTTAGCCAACTCATACTTCGTCTCCTGACTGTTGCTTATGCAGATATGCGTACAAACCATTCTTTTTCAGTAGCACCGACGGCGTACCATATTCAACCAATTGGCCGCGATCAATTGCCATAATTTTATCGACCGATTTGAGCGTTGACAAACGATGCGCGATGATAATGACCGTTCGGCCAGCCGTAATTTGCTTGAGATTTTTCTGAATGATATTTTCCGACTCATAATCAAGTGCTGATGTCGCTTCGTCAAAAATAAGGATTTTAGGGTTATGTAGCAACGCCCGAGCGATAGCGATGCGCTGCTTTTGCCCGCCGCTCAAACCTTCGCCTTTTTCGCCAACCATCGTGTCGTAACCATTTGGCAATTCGGTGATAAACTCATGTGCGCCAGCAATTTTCGCTACGCGCACGATATCGTCCATGCTACTACTCGGCACATGCACGGCGATATTATCACGCACGCTGGCATTGAACAAAAAGTTTTCTTGCAAAACCACACCGATTTGCCGGCGCAACCAGCTCGGATCGGTAGTAGCAATATCGACACCATCAATCAAAATCTTGCCTGATTCTGGCACGTACAGCCGCTGCAATAATTTGGAAATCGTACTTTTGCCCGAACCGCTGCGCCCAACCACTCCGACCACCGTGCCAGGACGAATACCAAACGACACATCGCGGATAACTTCCGGACTGTCTGGCGCATAACGAAAACGCACGTGTTCGAACCGCACATCACCAGTGATGCTCGGCAGGCGCGACTTGCTCGGATCAAGCGTCGGCTCCGGCTTGGTGTTAAATATATCACCCAACCGCTTCATGGAAATACCTGTTTGCTGAAAATCCTGCCATGACTGCACGAGGCGTAGCACAGGCCCGCTCACTCGTCCGCTTAGCATCCGAAAAGCAATCAACCCGCCGATAGTCAAGCTGCCCGCCATCACCATATGCGCGCCAAACCATAAAATAGCAATGTCGAAAATCTTTTGAATGAGTTGGCCGAGTGCACCAGCATTGCCTGACAGTAAATTAGTTTTATAACTAGCGCGAACATAATTACTCAGCCGGCCCTCCCAATTTTTCTGCAGTTGCGGCTCCAGCGCAAACGATTTGATAGTCTGCGCGCCGGTGATGGATTCAACCAAATACGATTGGGATTCGGCACCCGTATTAAACTTTTCATTCAAACGCTGGCGAAGCAGCGGCGTGATTATCCAAGACAATATCGCAAACACCGGCAGGCTACCCAGCACCACCCATGTCAATGTCGTGCTATAAAACAACATGACGATGATATATACAAACATAAAGCAAATATCAATCAGCGCCGTCATTGGCGTACCGGTCAAAAAAGCCCGAATTCGTTCCAGCTCCAGCACCCGCGCCGTGGTATCGCCAACTCGACGGGTTTCAAAATACCTTAGCGGCAAAGCAAATAAGTGCCGAAACAACCGCGAACTCAAAATTACGTCAATTCGGCTAGTAGTATGAGTGAAAATATAATTCCGAGCGACGCCAAGCATCCCCTCAAACAGTGCGGTGATTACCAGCCCGCCAACGATGACGTCAAGCGTCGAGACGCTGTGATGTGCGAGAGCTTTATCGATGACAACCTGTGTCAGAATCGGCGTAAAAATCCCGATAATTTGTACCACCAGCGCCGCCAACAACACTTGCAGCAGTGGCTTTTTATATTTGATAATCGTCGGAATAAACCACCTGAGGTTGAATTTTCTGTCCGCCTCTTTCCAGAAACGCTGCGTAAATAGTACTACGCGGCCAGTCCATTTGTCCTGAAAATCCTCAGCCAACATCACCTGCGGCGGCCCGCCATTTGGCGGTAGAATGAGTAATTTACTGTTGATGTTTCTACCAGAACCTTTAATTTTGCGGCGACTGTCATTCTTAGTATCAGCAAGTTGCGCCACCATATTATCCTCGGCAATTTGCGCCAACACCGCAAACTTTTCGTCCTTCATACCAACGATCAGCGGCAATGGCAACTTCGTTAATTGTTTAGAATTAACCGTAGCCACCCGTGCCTTCAATTTGAGTGAACGCGCAGCCCGTAGCATATCCATTTCACTCATACCTACACGCGGATCTATCGCCAGCGCGTGAGCAATCTGCTCTGGATCGGTAGGAATACCATGAAACTGAGCGATGGCCGTGAAACAATACAGACCAGGATCTAGCTTGCCGCCAGACTTTTTATTTGCCAAATCACCATGTAATTTTTCACGATTCTTTGATGCAGATTTAACACCAGCGCGCTTTTTAACTGACGCCGCCTGACTATCCTTATCTGGTTTTTCTCGCTTACTAACCACTCTCTCCTCTGATTATTGACTATATCAGAGGTAAGCAGCAGGCCAAAGCATAAACACTTAACTTTTTCTATTAGACTTGAAGTATGTTGCTTAGTACAATCAAGCAGTCTGAGCTGTCCAATATTTCTAAACAATAGCTTGGACTTGTACTAGTTGAGTTATTATAGCTTGTTCTCAGATCATGCCTGTATCTCTTTGAAAAGAAAACGTGGCTTAGATAAGACTTTCGGTGTATTACGTCCGCTCTATTGCCTTTGCTAAAATAAGTATCATTACCCTCACCGCCCTCGAGACGATCGCTACCCTGGGCCGCCAACAAAGAGCGCTGCTGCCATTTAGGCCTCGTAAGTCTCAGTACAGCCGCAAGCGGCGCGGTATCAATGATCTTCTGATATTCAATCGATCTCGGGCAAAATGTTCGCGTAAATGAGTAAATTCTATATCTGAAACGAGTCTGCGATTGCGCAGCGCTCGCGTTACTTCTGCCAATATTTTTTCGCCAGTTGCCGCGTCAGATTGAAGTTGTTCATCTAAGTGTAGATACTATCCAGAAGTACCGTATATAAGCCTCCTGAAAATCGGCGCTTTAGCGGCAGTTGGTGACCTTACCGGGAATCGAACCCGGGTTGCCAGGATGAGAACCTGGTGTCCTAACCGCTAGACGATAAGGCCTCAACGTCAGTTATTGTAGCAGAAACCTAGCCCTGTGTCTATACACGTACTACAAATAGTGTCAGCTCTTACGCTCATTGATCGTTTATTGACTTTTCTAAAAATATTCTGTATAATAATGATATCAAATGCAGATTTAATAATTAATGTTAGCTGGCGGTGGAGCTGGTTGGCAGTAAGGAGGAGCGATGCATGCGTAAATATATCAATTGGCTGCAAAATGCGCCAAAGCAGTTTTATGCGCTGGTTATGATCGCGGCAATGTCCGCAGCTTTACCGGTCGCATTGAGCGCTTTGGGTCCGGCAAACAACACGGACGCAGCTTTTACTATCGATAAGAAAGTTCGAGTAGCGGGTACAGCTGAATGGAAAGATAGCACTACCGCCAAACCAGGCGACACTGTCGAATACCAAGTTACCTACACCAACAAAAGTAAAATTCGCCAACTCAATGTGGCTTTACGCGATAAAATGAGCAAAGGTTTGCGGTACGTAGCCAATTCGTCTGTCTTAAATGGCACTAAATTATCTGACAAGCTCATGGAAAGTGGCATAAATCTCGGACATCATGATTCGGGCGGTAATGCTGTCGTTTATTATAAAGCCGTCATTCCTAACAAAGAGAACTTGTCATGCGGCACGACGGTGCTAAAAAACACCGCCACCATTAACGTCGGCAACACTCCTAAGAGCGACGAAGCGACAGTTACTGTAGAAAACGAATGCGCGCAGGCTCCAATTTACAAGTGTAACTTGCTGACTATTGAGAAGATTTCTCAAGATGACTTCAAGTTTTCCGTACAATACACAGCATCAAACGGCGCAGTGTTTAAGAAGGTAGTGTACAAGGTTTATGATGCCAATAACAATGAAGTTTATAGCTCAGACAAAGGCAACTTCAATGGCTTTAAACCGGGTAAATATACCGCCAAAGCTTTCATTACCGTGGCGGTAGACGGCTCAGAAAAGACTGTCACCAGCGAAACTTGCGAAAAGCAATTCGTTATCGACGGACAGGCTACTCCTAAAAAATCGAGCGTTAAAATCGACAAGCTGGTAGAAGACGTCAAACAAAAAGCAGTTGGCGTTAATAAAGAATTCACTTACCAAATTAAAGTCGCCAACAACGGCGAAACTAGCCTTAAAAACGTCGCTGTCACCGACAATGCACCGACAGGCATAACCTTCACCAAGGCCAGCGCTGGCACGCTAAAAGACAACAAATGGAACTACACTATCGCCGAATTAAAGTCTGGACAATCTATGAGCTTTACAATTACCGCGAAAGCTCCGGCTGCTGTAAATGGCGCAGTTAAAAACACCGCCTGCGCAGATATCCCGGAAACCGCGGCAAATGCACCGGATAGCTGCGACAGTGCAACCGTGACAGTTGAGGCGGCTAATAATCCAAAACCGACAGAACCGAACGACAATAAGAATCCAGCAAAGCCGTCAAAGCCGACAGAGCCAAAGAAACCATCGACACCAACTAATCCAAAAACTCCGTCAAATCCCACAAATCCTTCGACGCCGACGACGCCATTAAACCCAACACCGGCAGCACCAAGCAAACCTTCAGCCCCAACGCCCCCATCTCCGACACAGCCGTCGTCTCCAGCATCCCCATCGACAACAAACACCGAATCAACAACAAAAAATTCTTCAGCAGGACCGGCTGCTTTGCCAAAAACCGGTATGAATGACCCGCTAGTTGGCGGACTTGGACTCGGCGCATTGATGACAGCTGGTCTAGCCTACGCCATTAGCCGGCGTCGTATATAGAGACTGACCGCTCCAAAATCTTTTTCTGAAGCGTTCAGTTTCAGACAGTACACTCCCTGTTTAGCAGGGAGTGTCTTTGTTGTATAATAGAAATGTATGGCCAAGCAGAAGAAAAAACGCAGTAAGAAATATTCCGGCATAGACGCCGCCTCTAAGCGTCCAAGCGTTACTAAAATAACCGCCGCCAACCGCTCGAAAACATCGCAGTGGTTGTTTGATCGGAAATCACTGCTTAAACCAGCCGGCATAGCCCTAGTTATTATATTAATAATTGTCTTAATTCTGTCGGGAATTTTCCGCCTATTTTAATGTTTTTGCCTAAGGTTTGCCCGCTGGAATTCTAAATCCAAACACGCTGCCCTTCCCCTCTTCTGATGAAAATATTATTTCTCCGCCATGAAAGAGAATAACTTTCCTCGCTAAAAATAAGCCTACCCCGGTTCCATCCGGCCGTTTCCTCCTGGCATTTGAGCCGCGGAAAAATTTACCAAACAAATTCGGCTGCTCGGCTTTCGGCACGCCAATGCCCGAATCTTTCACCGTAAATTCGATAAAGCCGCCCTTTTGAGACAGGCTTATCGCTACGTCTTTATTAGGCTTGGAATAGTAGATGGCGTTATCGATCATGTTTAATATAACTTGGCGAATTTTTTCGGCGTCAATTTTAACTTCCGGTATGTTTTTATTAATTTTTACTTTCAACTTTACTGACCGCTGGCTGGCCACCACTTTCAGTAAAGCAACTTCTTCTTTCACAATTTGCGCAATATCGGTTTTTTGCTTGTCAATCACAAATTTACCAGTCTGCAGCCGCGAGACATTCAAAAAATCGTTAATTAGCCGCACCATTCGTTCACTGGAAAAAAAAGCCTCCCTTAGAACAGCCTTCTGAGTTGACGAGACTCTGCCCAAATCACCCTCAAGCAGCATATCCAAATATCCCTTAATACTCGTTAGAGGCGTTCTTAGCTGGTGCGATGCCATTGAAATAAACTCATTCTTTGATTCATCAAGCCGCTGAAGCTGGCGATTAGTCAACCTCAGCTCTTTGGTCGATTCGTCAATTTTACGCTGCAAAGTATCGTTCAGCCGCTTAATTTCCTCCACCGACAAAGCGTTCTGAATCGAGATCGCCAATTCGCTAGCTACCGATTCCAGAATGCAGATATTCCGCCGGCTATATTTGCGCCCTTTACGCTCGCCTAAAAACAATATGCCCGCCTCGCGGTCTTGCTGCATCAAAGGAATTGCCACCGCAGTTTTATGCAGCTTAAATAACTTCTGCAAACTTTTATCTTTAATATCCTTGGCAATAATCGCCTCGGGAAAACTATAGTGCTTCCAATAGTACTGCATAATTTTTCGCGTATCATCTTCAATTACCGCATAGCGCCGGCGTCCAGCCCGGCCGTAAATACCTTTACTAGGAATGCAAAACGCGACTTTTTCCAGCTTAAATTCCCGCATAATATAGCTGCTGATTCGCCTGAGCAATAGCTGCAAATCAGTAGTTTGCGCTAATATGGCCGATAAACCTTGGGAGAAATCTTCAAAATTACACTCATTGCGATAAAATATTTTATCAGTATACGTGTCAAAAAACTTTTTTATCGGCTGGAAAAGAAATGCCAAAACCACCGCCAGAATAACATCTATCGGCTCCAGGCTAGACCCCAGCGCAATATTTTCGTACAAAAGCAGCTTGGATATCGCATAGGATAAAACAAAATAAATACCAGCCAAAGAGCCGATTAGCAACACATAGACGACGCCGCGCGTTAGCGCCGCCTTAGCACCTATTTTTTTATAGCGGGAAACCGAAACATGGATAGCAACCGCCGCTAATATAACCGCCAGAGCAACCATAAGAATAGGATTGTGCGCTGTCATGCTAATGTTTATTATAACATCCAACCCGGTAATTCATGCTATACTTTTATTATGATAAAGATTGTTATTATTGAAGACGATCCAACCATCAGCCAGATGTACCGTATAAAATTTGAGTCTGATGGTTTTGAGGTGCATTTGGCAGCAAACGGGCAAATTGGTATTAATGTAGCAGAAAAAGTCCAGCCGGATATAATCTTATTAGATTTGCAAATGCCAGAAATGGACGGCACCGAAGCGCTTAAAATAATCCGTTCTCGAGATTGGGGAAAAACCGTGCCAGTTATCATACTAACTAACCTTGGCGAAGAAGAAGCGCCGCGCGAGCTGCGGAGCCTGGGTGTTGATAGCTACATCGTCAAAGCAAACTACACGCCGCGCCAAGTTGTCGAGCAAGTCAAATCAGCCATAAAAACAGCTAACTGATATAAATATCTAATTAGTTTTTGACGGTAATTTTAGGCAGGCGTTAATGACATTATCAAACAGCGCGGCGACCGTAAGCGGGCCGACACCGCCTTTTTTAGGCGTGATGGTAATATCATTCCGCTGGCGAACTTCCTCCGCCGTGTCGCCAACTATCCTACCGTTCTCCGACGCCGTTCCCGCGTCAATAACCACGGCTTTCGGTTTTATCATCTGGCTCGTTATTAATCCTGGAACTCCCGTAGCCGACACGATAACGTCATAATTTATCAATTCGCCCAAGTCGTCGCCTTTCTCAAACACCGTAGTATCAACCCCAGACTTCTGCCACATTCGCTCCAGCGGCGCGCCGACCAGCCGTCCGCACCCCACGATCGCTATTTTTTTTCCTTTCAGCTCAATACCATATCCAGCCAGCAGCCAATTGATGGCTATCGGCGTTGCAGCATCAAAAATCGCGTTTCGGCACAAACCGTCAACATCCTTCTTTTTATCGACGCTTTCTAATAATTCATCTGTTTGTTCTGGATTGTCTACGGGCAATTGGACAATTATTCCTTGCACATCTTGCCTGGCATTCAATTCTTTTATTATATTTAGCGCTTGCCCTGAAGCTGCGCGATGAATTTCCACATCAATTAAAATATCCGCACCATACCGTTGTTTCAAGCGCATATACGTCTCAATTACTGGATTCTGGGCGTCTGTCACAATCGCTAAACACGGCTGAATATGGCGCGCCTGGCGCAACGCTCGTACCTGCTTAGCTTGGCGCTCCTTAATGAAACCCGCCAATTCCGATCCGTTTAGCTCTCTCATTTTACCCAGTATAACAATTACCGCTCCTTGAGTACAGAGATAACCTGTGGTATAATCTGAAAAGCTTGGGTTTCTGGCGGATGTAGCTCAGTTTGGTTAGAGCGCTGGATTGTGGCTCCGGAGGCCGTGGGTTCGAACCCCATCATTCGCCCCAAGTCCTATCGCGATTTACTTTTCTGGTGAATTGTGATATAATAAAAGTGTGGACATTTTTATTGATTGTCGTATAATTGAACTATGGGCCAGTAGCTCAGCTGGTTAGAGCACCTGCCTCTTAAGCAGGGTGTCGAGGGTTCAAGCCCCTCCTGGCCCTCCAGGATAGAATTTCAACGAAATATCGCTCCAATAGAGCGATATTTTGATTTAACAGTTAGGAGTATCTGGATATTCAACACCCAGCGGCACCGCCACGAGTAAACCCATACGGTCAAATCCCTCTACAGCACCTCCTGAAGCAATGATAATATAGAAGCCTTTATATCGTCGTCGGCTTTTATCTTCTGCTCTTCATTTAATTCTGTGTAGTACATCCATTCTCCGTTAATATTGAGCTGCATAATTGACGACAGAAAATATCCTGGCACCAGTTCTGGCTTTCGAGGTGTACTTACTAAGCGGGCTGGCAATTCCGACGAGCTTGCAACAATTTTTATTCTTTGACGATCTGTCTTAGTTTTATAGGCGATAGCATGCCCGTAACGAAACGTCATTGGAATTGTTCCGCCATACTTTTTCGCAAGATCGGTGTAATATTTAATGGCATTGTCATCTGTGAAATCGCCATATTTCAGCCTCACTGGCTCTTTAATAAATGCACCTGGATTATCCTCGCTAGCAACTCCCTCAAATGAGATAGTGTCGTCTTGCGTTAAAACTACAGTACCCTCATCAACATATTGGACATAGCCTAGCGCTTTTTGGGCGGCAATTTCAATCCCAGACCCAGCTGTCTCGGCAGGTTCAGGTAGCTCCGTTGGCAAATCAGCAAGCGAGATAATCTCTACTGGCACATCGGCCAGCAGCCGCTTAATCCTGGATATTTTATTGTGATTTGTAGTTGCAATTAGTATTTTTCTCATGATAGTTACTGTATATTCTGTCATTAACTCTAATTTAGCGTCTGGCACACGTCGCAAATAAAGCAATTTTTATAAATAGTTTTAGGCAAATGGATTATACCGAATTGGCGGCTCCTTAAAGACAATTCGGCCTTTCGCGTTAGTAGAATTACCAGGCTGCCGAGAGCCGGTAGATGAATGTTGAGAGCCAGTAGAGGACTGTCGAGAACTACCAGGTTGCACGCGATTGAGCTGGCGATTTTGTCCAGGCATCGCCGTACCGCTACCGCTGCCAGCATCACTGCCGCCAACCCGCTGGCTACTGCCAATACTGGAATTTGCCGACATTGAATCGCCGTATCCCTTTATGTATTGGCGGTCTACGTTATGAGTGCGATTCGCAGACGCCATTCTGGTCGTACCGTACGTTTGCGCACTGGCTGCGTGATTAGACATCAGCCTGCTTAATAACTGGCGCGACATTCGCGGCCTACCGCTTGCATCCATATATCCCCCTGTTTGCAATGTATAATAAATGGTGCCCCGAGTAGGATTCGAACCTACGGCCTTGAGCTTAGAAGTCTCCTGCTCTATCCAGCTGAGCTATCAGGGCATGTTTTCATTATATCATCTTTCTGCTACAATAGAACACACTGCGGGTGTAGTACAGCGGCTAGTATGCAAGTTTTCCAAACTTGAGATGGGAGTTCGATTCTCCCCACCCGCACCAGGAGATTATCTTGCTTAGCTTTTTTAAGCGCCATAGATTTTTAATTATTGTCATAGTTGCTATTGTTTTTATGTATCTCGCGGCAGGTTTGGCGATTGTTTTCTTACGCCTTACGCCCGGCAGCGAAGAACTTACAGTCTATCGATTAAATTTGCCAAACCATATACGCGTAAAAAATGAAAAATTTGTCCGTATCTACGACAGTTATAAATCTGGGCATATTGAATATCGGATTTGGCTTTCAAGCGGCATTACAGTCACTGAAAAGAAGCGATCGCCACTTCGCGCCTTAAACTGTTCCCAAAAAAAGAAAGATGAAAACTGCCAAAATCTCACTACTGGAGATGGTACGCAGATTCAACTCACCCAAAACAGCGAATCTTCAGATTTAACAATTCGCGCGATTAAACATGACACCGAATTCTTCCTTATCATTCCGCAGCATCTACGCCAAACACATAATGACGTTAATTGGCAGCAGGTTTTTACCAATATGCCCGCCGTTACCGCTAATTAGTTAATACGCTTATGCTATAATAAGTAAGTTGTTATTTAATCTATAAAGGGCATCATGGATCTATATTCTTACACCGATACACCGAAATATCAGCCTCAAGACATTGAGGACGCATCAGAATTTTATAATTTGATCGAACGCAGCAGCCTAACGCATCAGTTGTCGGAAACGCGGCCTTACGTCTACTGGACGATGGAGATTTACGACAAAGCCAATGGCATTAAGGGCGGCGGCGGCCTCGGTGTTTTGGCGGCTGATACCCGGCGCGTGGCTGAAAAACTGGAAGTACCGTTCGTGGTAGTGACACCGTTTTATCGCAGCGAGTCGCACCAAAAAATTGATGGTTTGTCGCAGAATGAATATTCGGAAAAAGTTTCGCCGCAAGATTACGGTTTTGAATACATTGACGAAGTTACTGTCAGCTCGGCAGGCTTCCCCGATTCAAGTTTGAGTATTTTCAGGAAAACGCTCGGTTCGACGCAATTTATCACAATGTCAGAACCAAACTTTGGACAGTTATACGAAGGCGACGGCTCTGGCGATCACCGGCTATATCAAGAAGTGGCGCTGGGTTTCGGCGGCTACAAGGCGCTGAAACTGGTCGGCATTAAACCAGCGGTCATCCAGCTAAACGAGACGGCAACTATTTTCGCAGCGCTAGCGCGGCTGGACGAATTATGCGCTAACGGCATGAATTTATATGAAGCCATTGTCTATGTTCGCAAACATACTCTGTACACTAACCATACATTACTGCAAGCTGCCGAGCCAGAATTCAATCGTTCGCAATTTGAAAAACTAGTTTTACCAAACCTAAAAAGCAACGCTGTACGCTGCTGGCTAATGGAACAGTTCCGCAATGACCGCCTGCGGCCGAATTTACTAGCTATTGAGCTGACCGAGGCAAAAAATGGCGTCAGCAAACTACACGCTCGCGTAGCTGATTTTCGCGATCGCAACAATGATAAAGTTAAATTCCAAGCAATCACTAATGGCATCGACATGGAGACATGGGTGCTGCCAGAAATTATGAATACTTATTACAGCCAAAACATCATTGATAAGTTTGGCTTGCCGACAGAAGAGTTCAAAGAACAAATTGATAAAATTGACGCGCCGGCCATTCGCCAACTAAAAAGGCTTGGACGCCAGGAACTGAACAGGATTCTAGCGGCGCGCAAAGATCAGTACAATGAACCTGTACAAATTCCTGAAGATGCAGTGCTGTTTGATTTCAAGCGGCGATTCGCCAACTATAAACGCCCGTATATGGCGTTTGAACAGCCGGAAACTCTGCGCCAGATTTTAATCAACCATAACGCGCACTATATTTTAGCCGGTAAAGTTCACCAGGGCGACACGGCTATGTACCAGCGGCTGCTTGACATCCTGAAGCTCGTTGACGGCGATCCAGTTTTACGCGAGCGCGTCCATTACATCCAGGATTATGATGAAGAGCTGGGCCGAGCTTTGGCAATCGGCTCGGATATTGCGATTAACGTGCCGATGATCGGGCTGGAGGCTTGCGGCACGTCGTGGGAAAAAGATATCGCCAACCTTAAATTGCTTATCTCTACCAGCGATGGCGGCGTCGCGGATGTCAAACCGATTGCCTGCCTGGAAGTGTCGGGCAATAATTACGATGCCGAAATATCGTCGCTGTATGTCAATATGCTAAAAGCTGCCGCTGCCGTTAAGAACGACCAATTGTTAGAAAAGACTGTTCACCGCCAGTTAAAGGCATACCTGCCGATCATTTCTGGTACGCGTATGATGAAAGATTATCTGAAGTTCCTGTTTCCGCAGCACCATTCGCAAAAATCACCAGCACCGCGAAACACGCCAGTGTCCGAACCAAAGAAAGCCGCTATTCAATAATTACTTCAATTTCTGCGCCCAGCGAATTGAGCCGCTGAGCCAGTTCCTCGTAGCCGCGATTGATTGAATATACATCGCGAAGGATTGACACACCCGGTGCTGCCAGCATCGCCAGTAGCACTACGACTGACGGCCTAAGCGCTGGCGGCGCCACAATATCAGCCGGCTTCCATTTCGTCGGACCAGTAATATATACCCGGTGCGGATCAACCAGTTCAATTTGCGCATTTAGTTTGCTTAGTTCCGTGAAATAGATTGCACGATTTTCATAGCTCCAATCGTGCACTAGCGTCCGGCCTTTAGCAACTGTCGCGATTAGCCCCAAAAACGGCAGGTTGTCCATATTAATCCCCGGAAACGGCAGCGCGTGCAGCTTGTCCTTAGCTGCTTTCATCTTTGAGTGTTTGAGATAAATATCAACCAGGCGCGTCCTTTCGTTATTCGCAAAATATTCCTGACTTAATTCAAACTGCAATCCCATTTCCGCCAGTGTCGCCAGCTCAATTTCCAAAAATTCAATCGGCGCCCGGCGCACGGTAATTTCCGAACCGGTTACCGCCGCTGCGGCGATAAAACTCATCGCCTCAATCGGATCTTCGCTTGGATAGTAATCAAGGTTTTTATTAATATGCTTACGGCCAGTAATTTTCAAAATCGTCGTACCGATTCCTTCGACTTTTACGCCCAATTTTTGCAGAAAGAAACAGACATCCTGCACCATGTAATTTGGACTAGCATTGCGGATGATTGTCGTATCTGGCGACAACGCCGCCGCCATAATGACATTTTCCGTCACTGTATCACCGCGCTCCGTCAAAAGAATCGTTCGATTGCCAGAAATCACCTTAGTTTGCGCATGATAATATTCCGATTCTGCCGCCACATCCATACCAAAACAGCGCAAGCCGCTCAGATGCGGCTCAACCGTGCGCTTGCCGAGATTACAGCCGCCGGCAAACGGCAAACGAAAATCACGATACTGGTGAAGTAGCGGACCAAGAAACATAATCACCGTACGCGTCCGCTTGGCAGCCTCTATGTCCATATTTTCCAGTTTCAGGCGCGCTGGCGGCATAATTTCCAAATCATTGCCATCCAGCCAGCGAGTTTTCACACCAATTGAGTTTAATACTTCAATAATCCGATTAACTTCCTCAATCCGCGCCACTTTCCTGAGCGTGGTTTTCCCTTTATTTAACAAACTGGCGCACAGCAAACCTACCGCCGCGTTTTTACTCGTATTGACGCGTATCTCACCAGACAATTTTTTACCGCCATGCACCCGAAAATTCATTTTTCCAGAATGATTTACCATCATAATGTTATTATTTAATACTTCACTGATACGCGCTACCATCTCTATACTAATATTCTGACCACCGTTTTCAATCCGGTTAATAGCGCTCTGCGAGGTGCCGATCGCCTCGGCCAATTGTGCTTGCGTCATGCCCTGTTTTTGACGGTTTTCAGCGATTAAATTACCAATTTTCTTCAAATACTTATCTTTATTCATGCGGCGATTATATCACAGATGGTATATTAACGCAATGGTATAATAGAAGAAAAGGAGGAAATGCTATGCAGGATACACGGGTCGCCGATTTGATTGCGGCAGAAATAAAACGGCAGCAGCTGGGGATCGAAATGATACCGAGTGAAAATTACGTCTCTTCAGACGTACTCAAAGCGCTGGGCAGCGTCTTTACCAACAAATATTCTGAGGGTTATCCCGGCCGGCGCTATTACGGCGGACAAGAAAACACCGACCAAATTGAGCAGTTAGCGATTGACCGCGCTAAAAAGTTGTTCAAAGCCGATCATGCCAACGTCCAGCCGCACTCTGGCGCTCAAGCCAACGAGGCGGTGTATTATGCGTGGTGCCAGCCGGGCGATACTATTCTGGCGATGGATTTGGCGCACGGCGGCCACCTGACGCACGGCGCACCAGTCACCCGTTCAGCCCGCGAATATAAATTCGTCCGCTACGGTATCAAGGATGTCGAGACTGGCGAAATTGATTATGAAGAAATTCACCGCTTGGCGCTGGAACATCGGCCAAAAATCATCTTGGCGGGCTTTTCGGCCTATCCGCGCGAGCTAGATTACACCAAGTTTGCCGAGATTGGCAACGAAGTCGGCGCTATGTTGATGGCGGATATGAGCCACATCGCTGGATTAATCGTTGGCGGCGTGGCTAAAAATCCGTTTGATTATGGCTTTCACGTTATCACCACTACCACGCACAAAACCTTGCGCGGCCCGCGCGGCGGCTTGATTTTGTCGAGGGGCATAGCCAGCAATCCTTTGAAGCGGCCGGAAAAGACCTTGGAGAATCTGCCAACGCTGATTGACCGGGCGGTCTTCCCTGGCACCCAGGGCGGCCCGCACATGCACACCATCGCCGCCAAGGCAGTCGCCTTTGGCGAGGCGCTACGCCCAGAGTTCACGGAATACGCCCAGCAAATCGTAAAGAATGCGGCTGTTCTGGCGGATGAGCTGAAGCGCGGCGGCTTGAAATTAGTGACAGGCGGCACCAGCAACCATCTGGTGTTGGCAGATGTCTATGGTAGCTTCGGCATTGACGGCAAGACTGCTCAGGAGCGATTGGAGGCCAGCGGTATCACCGCCAACGCCAATGCTATACCGAACGATACCCTACCGCCATTCCGTCCAAGCGGCCTGCGCCTCGGCACGCCAGCACTCACTACACGCGGCATGATGGAAACGGAAATTAAGCAAATTGCTAAGTGGATTATTGCAGCGATAACCGCAGAGGACCCGGCAGAATACGCAAAAATTAAGCAGCAAACTACTAGTCTTGCGGCGCGTTTTCCGCTACCATATAAGTAATACTAAATGAATTGGGGGGCAAATCAGAAATGGTTTCTTCAAAAAACAAAGTAAAAGGTTTTACGCTCGTTGAGCTTCTAATCGTCATCGTGGTCATCGCCATTTTGGCTGCTATATCCATTGTGGCTTACAATGGTATTCAGCAGCGTTCGCGCGACTCGGCAGCGGCAGCAACTGCTGCGCAGCTATCGGCAAAAATTGAAGTATGGAATAGCCGAATCGGCAGATATCCTTCAACATCAGAGGTTGAGCACGGACTTGATAACGCGAAAGTTACCGAAGCAAAACTAAATCAAGATTTGAGAAATAAAATTACCGTCTCCGGAACATCCAGCATAACAAATGACATTTTAGTTAACTATAAAACATGCGGCACCTCTCCTAACTTTACCGGCGCAGAAATCGCCTATAAAAAAGGCAGCAGCATTGAAACGCTTAAACGAGGTACCGGCTGTTAACTAATAGACAATATACAAATTAAAACCCCGGTTTTCCGGGGTTTTATAGTATCGGCTTACTGATATACTAACAGCCAGTTCCACGATCAATATGTTCAGTACCACTTCCTTGAACATACGTAATTCTAGCACCTGTACCACTATTACACTGCTTATAGTGAACAGGTTTTTCGTTGTCTGGAGTTGCGGTACCTGTGATGATCTTACCTTGCAGCTCAGCGCCAATAGCCGCTTCAGTAACTTTAGCGTCAACCAGATGATCAGTACTCACTTGACTATCAGTTGGATATGAACCTTTTATACTATTCCACGCTTCAATCTTAGTTGACAACTGCGATGCAGCACTTTTAGCTGCCGAGTCGCGCGAACGCTGCTGAATACCATTGTAAGCCACAATGGATATAGCAGCCAAAATGGCGATGACCACGATGACGATTAGAAGCTCAACGAGCGTAAAACCTTTTACTTTGTTTTTTGAAGAAACCATTTCTGATTTGCCCCCTATTTTAAGTTAAGTTGTTAACAAGCATTAGTGTATCAGAAGCGAGTAATAAGCGCAAGCATTTTATTAAAAATTGAGAGATTTTACGTATAGCCAGCCAGTATAGCTGATGTCGTCGCCGGCAACCGTCTTAGAAGCAGTTAACTTTACTTCCATAGTATCGGAATTAGTAGTTACGCTTAGTTTGACTTCTTTACCAGCAGAAATCAAAGTATCATCAATGCCTCTTTGCCAAATATTCGAAGACGAACTACAGCCGCTGTCCATACTAGCCTTACGCTTTAAAGTATTACCTCCAACGACAGAATATTCCATCTTATACACCAGTGCTTCCGCCACAGAAATACCAGTTCCCGCTACCGAGCAGTCGCTTTTTTTAATCAGCTTCCGGCTGGCGCTTAATGGGTTGGCAGACGTCGCCAGATTATGCATTGATATTTTATTAGACGCCATACCGTCAAAGTCAGTGCTTAACTTTACATCTTGTTCAATCTGATCAAGCGCCGCCAGCACCTCATTCTGCAGCTGCGTACGGGCGCTAGCGCGCATTGAGGTTCCGGTTAAGTTTACTATTGCCACCACCATGGCGCTAATAATTAATATTATAAGCGGCATGACAGTCAACAGTTCTATCAGCGTAAATCCGGCGCTTCTTTTACGGCTCTGGTCTCGGCGCTTAGCCTCCAAGATACGTTGCATGCGACACCTCCCCGCCATCGGAACCGTATTTAACAGTAACGACAACTCTTATTAATGATGAATCCGTATACGGTTTACACATAGAGACAGTAGCGGACGCTGGCTTCGGCAAAGAGTTCGGCCGAAGAGTTGCTGGCGATACAGCCGGCGATGAGCAAGTATTGGCAACGGCGGCGTAATTTTGTTTGCGTAAAATCTCATAGCCGAGGTTGCTAGCCTCGCTCATCTCCCTAGTGTCAGCCGACTGATTAATAACCACGCTGTACAGTTGGTAGCCGCTCATTAAGAATAACGCCGCTACAAACAGTGTTATCAATATTTCTACTGTCGTAAACCCACCCTGTTTCATTATTTATGCCTGCTTTCTATGACTTGCCATTTATCTGAATCTTTGGTTTCCAAATGATACATAATTGAGTATTGGCGGCATTCAACGCCGCTCTCCTGGCATTTCGTACCGCTGCCAGAGTGGGCAAAGTATACGTATGCGCCGTTTGGATATGCCGGCAAGTTATTGGCAGCGTAGTTATTTTTATACGAATTTATATCAGCAATACTGTTAATACTGCGACCGCCAGAAAATATACCCTGCTTGGCTGGAATTAATGCTTCGTTGCCGGACGGGCCTTTTTTCGCATCGTCCTGTAAATTGGCTAATATTTTATCAAACTGGGCGCTGGTCAAATTAGACGATCCAGCTGCGCCGGAAAAATAAGCCGGATAGCTGCCGACTGGCTTGATAACATTACCGCCGCCGTCTTTGATTTCCTGCGAATAAATACTCTCCAAATACATCTGAATCGCCGCCACGTCAGCCTCGCGCTCCTTATCGCGGGCGCTCGCCTGATAGCTGCGAAAGCTAACAACGCCAATGGTAAATAAGATTGCTATGATAGCAATAACGATAGTTAATTCAATGATTGTAAATCCACGCCTCATCCTCATGTATTAAGCATAACCGCAAAGACAAAAAACTACAAGCCTTATTCTAGCTCAAGCGGCTCTTGCTGGATTTGAATGTGAAATTTATCGTATACTTTCTGAACAATTTTCTCTCTGGCCATAGCCAAATCAGGATAGCCAGCCGCGCCGTTATTAACTAAAACCAGCGCATTTTTTTCGTAAACTCGAATATTATGGAATGTTTTTCCTTTCAAGCCAGCCTTTTCAATAAGCCAGCCTGTAGGAATTTTATATGTATTGTCCGGCATAATGTAATTCGGAATGTCCGGATATTTTTTCTTTAGCTCGTCAATCTGCCACTGCTCTATGATAGCATTCTTAAAGAAAGAACCGGAATTTGGCTCTTGGGCGGGATCTGGCAATTTATCAGCGCGAATATTAAGAACAGCTACTCGAATGACTGGCAAATTAACAATTCTAATGTCATTTTCGATAAGATACTTTTGGATGGCAGCATAATACGGCGGCTTAGGCTGAGCGCGAAACAGCCGCAATGTAATACTTAAAATACAATACCGCCCTTTTTGGCTGCTGCGAAAAATACTATTTCTGTACGAGAAATGGCAATCTTTGGCGCTAATAGTAACGACTTTCCCTTCTTTTGAATCAAATGCCTCCAGGCTAACCAGCGTATCAGCGATCTCTTGTCCGTAAGCACCGATGTTTTGCACCGGCGCAGCACCAGCCGTTCCAGGAATGCCCGACATCGCTTCAACGCCCTGCAAATCCATACCAACTATCTTCTCCACCATTTCATCCCAATTTTCGCCGGCACCAATTTTTACAACAACGTTCTCGCCATCATCCGATACGACATCAAAACCCTTGATGCGGTTCAATAAAACAACGCCGTTGAATGTCTCATCATGCGTGATTACATTGCTGCCGCCGCCAAGGACGAAGACTTTCAAGCCTTTAGTACTAGCTTCCTGATAAATATTTTTAACATCGTCAGCGTTACCGGCTGCCGCCATAAAACGCGCTTTGCCGCCCAGCTGCATGGTTGTGTATTTTTTCAAAGATATATCAGTTCTCATTTCCATAAGCACATTATATCATTTTTCCTGGCTGGCGCTAGTGTGATATAATATACCCGTTATGCACCCGTAGCTCAGCGGATTAGAGTACTTGGCTTCGAACCAAGTGGTCGCAAGTTCGAATCTTGCCGGGTGTACCAATTTTTGCGCTCTGGCAATCCAGCTAAACCACCCTCGGCGTTACGATGTACGTCCTTTGGCTGTGTTGTAAGCAGCGCACCAAATGCCCCGTTAGCTCAACTGGATAGAGCGTTGGTTTCCGGTACCAAAGGTTGCAGGTTCGATTCCTGTGCGGGGTACCAAGATGAATTTATTATGTGCGATTTTTCTGAAACTCCTTACCGTAACGACGAAGCCACTGGATGGCTTCTTAGCCCAGTACATAGACGTCTTGATTGTGTAGCTATTCATCAGACACCGCACATTGTTCCAATTCATAGAGATTGGGGACTTGATCTTTTTAGCCTCAGCGTTGAGCTTATTATCGTTACGCTGCTACTGCTTGTTGCTTGGCGGACACGACAAAAAGCTTCACACAATAGTACGAACCGCAAATCGCGAGCCGTCATTTCAACACTTTCCAAAACAGCCGCAATACTATTTGTCGCCGCCGTAATTGTCGTAACGTGCATGCGCTTATTACATGGCGCGCGAGCAGACAGTCTTTGAAAAATATACACAGAATTATTTTGATTCTAAAAACCATTCAGCAATTCCGAATCATCAATTGATATGATTCTTAAATCTCTGCTACAATATCCTCAGTGATGAAAGAACGGGGAGATAGACGGAGTCCTGATTTATGTGTAGAGCGCTGCACACCCAGGTGGCTTGCTAGTTTATTTGGCCGCCAAGCTGTGCGCTGGAGCATAAAAAATGAGGATATTAAAGAACAGCTAGCAGATTTCAAAAAGGCCGAGCTATGGGCGGACACGCTCCTTGACGAGCACTGGAACGATAAGTTTCCTGTTGATCCAAACGTCATCGCAGTAAACATGGGAATGGAAGTTTGGCTTGCACCTACTTCGGGAGAATTTGCTGGTGTCATTTTAAAAACCGATAAACAGGAAATGCCGTCAATCTTTGTAGACAAGGATGCTACCACTTCTCGAAAACGCTTCACGATCGCTCATATGGTTGGCCACTACGTTGAACATCTCGGAGACCCGGAATCCCCAGACCAGCAAATACCTGGCTATTTTGGATTTCATGATGAATCAATTGTTAGCGATGAGACAATTCTTGCATTGTCCAACCTCAAACAGATCGTGAACACTCCAGCCTTTTGTAGAATAGTTATATAAACCAAATGTAACTATAGAAAGGAAGAGGTGATGCGCGGTAAAATCGGCACGTCCACGACCTGTAATTCAATAATACCAAACTTTAAAGAGCTATACAGGATTTATCCTAAGAAGCTTTCGAGAGAGGCAAAGCAAAGGCTTAGAGTGCTGGATTATTTCTATAACAAAGCTCATGAAAAGGTAAGCGTAACCGCTAGATACTTTGGCGTATCTCGAACGTATGTATACAAATGGATAAAAAGGTATAACCGATGGGATTTGGCCGCGCTAGAAAGCAGAAGCCGAAGACCAAAACGCGTACGTACGGTTCAGTACGATACGCATGCGGTAAATACCATCCGGAAGATTAGGCAGGAATATCCCAGCTTCTCTGCAGTGAAAGTATCTGTTATTTTGCTGAGAGATTACGCCATAAAGCTTTCCTCGGCTACGGTGGGCAGAATCATTCGGAGGTTTAACCTGTTCTTCTCTAAAACTATGGCGCTGCATAGAAACTTATCTAAAGCCGCCGCCAAAGGCTGGCAGACGCGTAAAGCGAAAGAGCGCTTGCGGCATTATCTCAAACCGGATCGTCCCCGGCACATCATTGAATTCGATATGAAACACATCAAGAACGGCGGCGTTAACCAGTATGCTCTTTGCGCTATAGATACTTACACCAAAGAAGCGCTTATTCACATCAGCTCCTCTTGCACGGCGCGGCAAGCCAGCATTGCCATGCAGAAAGTACTTGACCGCTTCGGCGCCAACATCACCATAGTCTGCGATAACGGCAGCGAAAACTTTGGCGCAACCTTTGATTTGCTGGCTCGCAGCAATGTCCGCCAACTATTCGCTAGGCCTAACACGCCAAAGGATAAGCCTCACATTGAAAACTTCATTGGCAAATACCAGAAAGAATGCCTTAACGAATCCAACAATAGGCAATACAGCGTCAAAGAACGCCAGCTAGAAGCAGACAAATGGCTAAGCGACTGGCATTTCTACAGACCCCACCAGGCACTTAACTACCTAACCCCAGCTGAATACTGTGATACAATTGGCATAACTGTTTTACAAAGGAATATATTTGTACGCGATGTGGTGAGTTAAGGCAATCCCGTACACGCTCATCATGGCAGACGGCAGTCCCAACGCTAAACTCGACCCAGGCTATGTACGACTGCTAAAAAAGAACGCCGAGCTTGGTTTCAAGACTATCGCTTACATCCGCACTGTTCATCAAACCCGCCCAATTGCCGAAGTTAAAGCCGTCATGGCTAAGTTCATTGAACTTTACGGGACAGATAAAATTCACGGGTTTTATTTCGACGAGATATCATCCAGAAATAACGGCGCAACGGCTTACATGGCAGAATTATATAACTACACGAAAAGCACTTACGGCAACAAGTTGGTCGTCGCCAATCCTGGTACCCATATCACCGACGCAATTGCACCATACGCCGATATTTTCATGACCAACGAAGGAACTGCTGACGAATATATTAATAATTACAAGACCGCTTACTCTGCCTTTGAAAAAGACCCAGCAAATTCCCATCGTATTTTCCATACGATTTATGACGCAAAAGCTGGCGATTACCAAAAAATAATCAATTTATCGCGCCAACGCAATGCTGGCTGGGTATTTATCACTACCGATAGTACGATACCCGATGGCAGGCCGTACAATGATTTGGCAGCTAATTTCCCTACCCTTGTCGATAATGTCAATAACCTGAATAGACGACCGTTTGATCCGAACAGAAACACAACGCAGCCTTTGCTGACTGGCGTGATAATCGCATCGGCAGACGTTAAAACAACGATTACGGCAAAGTAAATTCGCTAGTTAAGATTGGGTGCCGAAGCCTTGGGTATCTGTTGGTGGAAGCGGTGCTGGCTGCGAAACTTCTGACGCATCAAGCACCTGGCTAATTTGCTGGGCAGTAATAGTTGCTGTCGAACCCGGCGCGATCAGACCAGCTAGCATCTGCTTGGCGATAGTATTCTCAACTGCTCGCTGGACAACGCGGCGCATCGGACGCGCGCCCAGGCGCGGATCATAGCCAGCTTCAACCAATAATTTCTTACCCTCCTCCTCAACCGCAACCTGAATTTTCTGCGGCGCCAAAGTTTTATTAACGCCAGCCAAAATTAAATCGACAACCTGCAATAGCTCTTCCTTGCCCAGCGGACGGAATAAGACAATTTCGTCAAAACGGTTCAAAAACTCCGGCCGGAATAGATTAGCATTAATTAGCTCATTGATAAATGTCTGCTCAAATTGCTCCAACTGGTAACCGCGTTCGATATATTCGCGAATTCTATCCGCTCCAGCGTTTGACGTAGCAATAACAATCGTATCGCGAAAACTAATTTCCCGGTTATTTTCATCGCGCAGGATACCCTCGTCCAGCAGCTGCAGCAGCGTTGTTAAAACTTGCGGATGAGCCTTCTCAATTTCATCCAGCAGCACAACAGAAAACGGCCGCTTCTGCACCTGGGCAGTCAAACTGCCTGGATCATGCGCGCCATCAGCAATCAGCCGCGCTACGTCATCTGGGCGGACAAACTCGTTAAGATCCAACCGAATCATGCTGCCCTCGCCGCCAAAATAAACATCCGCCAGCGCTTTGGATAGTTCAGTTTTACCAACGCCAGTCGGACCAAGAAACAGGAAAGCGCCAATCGGCCGATTTTGGTTTCTAACGCCAGTACGAGCGCGGCGAATAGCATCGGAAACAACTGTCACCGCCCGCGACTGATTAATCATCCGCTGATGAATCAGTGTTTCCAAATTAAGCAATTTCTCACGCTCGTCGCCAGTATTCGCTGTGGATATTTTTATACCTAAGGTCTTTTCAATTGCATCGTCCACCGATTGCGCTGTCACCAGTCCATTCTGAGCACAGCTAGCAGCTGACTCTAGAATCTTCAAAGCTTTGCCTGGCATCGCCAAATCTTGGACGTAGCGATCACCGACCCGATAAGCCTCAGCCAAAGCTTGATACATATACGCCACGCGGTATTGCGCCTCAAAAAAGAAGAGTTGGTCGCGCATAATCTTCATCGTTCCCGCCTCGTCGGTCGGACGGATAGCGATTGTATTCAGCGCGTGCGCCAACTGCGGTTTCATCTGGGAAATCTGCAAAAACCGCTGCTCGTCCATCGCCAAAATCATGCGCAACCGCCCCGCCTCCAGAATCGGCAGCAGGACATTGCTTAAATCAACCGAGCCGACACCTTCCTCAAAGAATAACTGCGCATTATCCAAGCATAAAATAACATTTTTTGACAAATAAGCCTCGTTAATAATCATCGTCACCAAGTTCTCCAAATCACCGCGGCCGGACGCCGAACTCACCAGCGACGAGGCATCCAGCATAAAAACTTGCTGATATAGCAGATGCCGCGGCACGCCTTTATAACCGTCAATTAGCATTTCGGCAAAAGCCGCCACTACCGTAGTCTTACCTGCGCCGTCAGCACCAACCAGCGTAACATTTTGCCGCCCGCCAGAGCTAAACGTTGCCAGCATCTGCTCAAGCGCATTATTATGCATATCAAGCTTGGTCGCCATTATACCGCCACTCACCTGCGCGCTAATATTCTGCGCGAAACGGCTCAGTAGCGGCGTATAGCCAAACGACCAATCCCGGGCAATACCGCCCGTCCGAAGCGGTTTAACCTTGCGCTGCTCGATTAGCTCTTTGCTTCGTTCGTACCAGCGAATTCCCTCCAGTACATCCTGGAAGTCAATTTTCATATTTGCCAGCAGTGCGTCGTGTTGCGGCAGCTGTTTGACAATTGCCGCTGCTAAGACTGCGCCGGTAATCTTTGGACTGGCGGTTTCCTGCCAAATTTCAATCGCGGTTTGCCAAATCGCCTCAATATCTGCCGAATTTTCCGACGCGATATTTTGCAGCAAATTTGGCGTCACGCCCAAACGTACCGCCAGAAAAAGCCCGGCACGCGTCCCAGCGACCGCTAAAGCCACGTCTTTCGGCGTTGGCTGAGGTGATAGCTTTCCTAAAACATCTGCCGCCATAACATCATCAATTGTTTGCGGATTTTTACTAATTTCAGCTGTTTTCAAATCTTTTTCCCACCAAATTGCCAGCATAATAAGCGGGCCGCTCAAGCCGATTAACAGCCAGCCGGCTGCGCCATGCGTAAATAGCGACCAAACCCCTAACAAAAGCAATCCGCAGCTTAAAACGCCGGTCAGCAAATGCCAAGCCTTGCCGAAACGAACAGAAAAACGTGCTTTTTGCGAACGTAAACTGTGATAATTAAGCCTTGGGGCAACATTCATAGCGTCACCCCCAATCGCCATAAGATAAATCCGACAACTGGTAGCACTGGCAAAACTAGCCACGCCAAAACGCCGATTAGTTCAAAAATAACCACAATAGCAATCGCTATAATACCAATAAAAATAACCAGCGTACGAACAACCGCGCCGATTATTCTGGAAATCAACCTGTCGAAAAAGGCCCTTAATTTGACTGGCAGCGGACCGTCAACATAACTGGCGGATATTTGGCGAAACGGGTTAAATAATGTCCTTAGCAACAACCCAACAGAGAAGTGATCAGCCACTCTTAATACTGTCACGAAGCTTCGCCTGGCGTAATCCCACAGGCCGCTGCCATACCACCATTGAAAAATCCCCACCAAAAACATGTTTTTATTGTAGCATATTTGCTAATCGGGTTATAATAGCTAGTATGCAGAGGCAGATGATCAGTACGATTATTGGCAAAAGCGTAAAAAAAGTGGCGCAATTACGCGGCGGCGGATCGGCTTTGCCAGGTCTGGTGGTGGAAAAAATTGATCCGGATTTTATCAGGCGCACCTTAGAGGATTTACCGCAAGGAGTAGTAATTATCAGCGGCACTAACGGTAAAACAACTACTACAAAAATAGTTGTCGAGCTATTAGAATCGGTCGGGATGAAAGTCTTTACCAACCGTACCGGCAGCAATTTTTCCCGCGGCGTAGCGGCAGCGTTATTAAACGAGGTTGACATTCACGGCAAACTGGACGCCGACATCGCCGTACTGGAACTAGACGAGGCTTGGGCGGTTAAGTTTGTTAAAATGGTGCAGCCGCGATTCTCTCTGCTGCTTAATGTTATGCGCGACCAGCTAGATCGTTTCGGCGAAATTGATACAACTGCCAAACTATTAGAAAAAATCGCCGCAGCAACAATTGACACGGTAGTATTGAACCGCGATGATCCAAGGATATTCGCAATCAGCAAAAAAATCCGGGCAAAATCCGTTTTCTTCGGCACAACCAGCGAGTTATTACAGCTAATGCCGACCGACGACACACTCAAATCCGGATCAGCCAGAGCTAACAGCCGGGTAATTGCCGACGTACTGCTATCAAAAATCGACGGGCAGTGGGCAGTCTTCCGGATATCCGATAAAAATGCGCTTATTAGCACGCAGCTGACTGGCGTGTATAATTTATTGAACGCCGCGGCGGCCATTGCTTTAGCGCGGCAGATTGCCGGCAACGAAGTAACCGGCGCGCTGCTTTTGGCACTAAAAAACATCCAGCCAGCATTTGGCCGCGGCGAAACTATTATGCTGCACGGTGTACCAATTGAATTAATCCTCGTAAAAAACCCCAGCGGCTTTCGCCTGGCGCTACTGTCGTTTGCTCGCAGCCAGGCCGCTATGATGATTGCCATCAACGATAATTATGCCGACGGCCGCGACATGAGCTGGTTGTGGGACGTTGACTTTTCAAAAATAAAAGCCGTGTCAACTGTCAGCGGTATCCGCGCCTACGACATGGCTTTGCGGCTGCAATACGACGAAGTGCCGGTTGAAAAAGTCGAACCGAACCTGGCAAAAGCACTGGATTATTTTATAGACAATAATCCAGACGAACCGAAGCAGATTTTTTGCAGCTACACTGCCATGACAACGCTCAGGAAATTACTCAGCGATAAAACTGAAGTGGAGAAAATATCATGAAACCTATAACTATCATTCAGCTATACCCACGCGATATGAATCTGTACGGCGATTGGGGCAATACGCTAGTCTTAAAAAAACGCCTGCAATGGCGCGATTATCCGGTCAGAGTTATTGACCACAACCCGGGCGATTCCACGGATTTTTCGGCAGGAGATATTTTCGTTGGCGGCGGCGGCCAAGATTCCGGCCAAAATGTTATCCAAGAAGACCTGCTGCGGCGCGCTGCGGAGCTAAAAAAACTCGCCGAAGACGGCGTGCCGATGCTCATGATTTGCGGCATGTATCAATTATTTGGCAAGTTTTTCGTCACCAATAGCGGCGAAAGAATCATCGGAGCAGGAATACTGCCAATCGAGACCAGAGCTGGCGACGAGCGGATGATTGGCAATATTACTTTGGAGAGCAAAGAATTCGGCGGAATCGTCGGCTATGAAAACCACAGCGGACAAACTTTTTTGGATGAAAATACCCTGCCTTTAGGGCGGGTTGTTAGAGGCGCGGGAAACAGCGACAACGGTTACGAAGGCGTAAGATATAACAATATCATCGCTACATACCTGCACGGGCCTCTACTGCCGAAGAATCCGCAAATTGCCGACTTTTTGATCGATACCGCTCTGAAGCGGCGCAACCTTGAAATTGCTAATTATTTTATTGACGACAATTTAGCCAGAAAAGCGCGAGAAACAGCTGAGAAACGCCCGCGATGAAACAAACTCAATCAGCAGCCAAACGCCTTGCTAGCTTATGCCATAAAATTCCCGGCTGGATATATCTTATTCCAATATTACTTTTAGCCGTCCACGCCCGGTTACTATACCTTACTAAAGCAGATATTTGGCACGACGAAGGCTACACTGCCGCACTCGTTAAGCAGCCGATCGGCGACATTCTATCCATAACCATCACCGACGTCCATCCGCCGCTTTACTACATGATTATGCATGTTTGGCATCTGTTATTCGGCGGATCGGTCGAATCGCTGCGCGGCTTTAGCGTTGTTTGCGGAGTTGCCACTGTAGCATTACTTTTTTTTCTACTAGAAAAACTATTTTCCAAAAAAATCGCCGTTCTGGGAGCAATTTTCGCAGCAATTGGACCGTTCTTAGTTCGTTACAGCAACGAAGCCAGAATGTACGCGTTGGCTGCACTAATCGCCTTAGCCGCCACATATGTTTTTATTCAAGCAATTGATCATAAAAAGCAGAAATGCTGGTGGCTGCTGTATGGCGCTTTAGTTGCCGCTGGAATTTACACGCAGTATTTTTTGGCGCTTATTATTCCAGCACACTTTATATATATATGGCTAACCTTCGGCGGCAATAAAAAAGCCTTCCTGAAAGTAATACGAAATAAAAATCTCTGGCTAAGCGCTGGGTTCGGACTGTTGTTATTTTTACCATGGCTGCCAATTATGATCTCCCAAACAACCAAAGTCGGCGGCGGTTTTTGGATTCCAGAAGTTGACAGATTCAGTATACCAAACACTTTATCAATGTTCATATCATACGATTATCGAATAACCAAATACTTTGGTTTAATGCTAGCGCCGATGATGATCACCGTATCGTATTGCCTGGCAAAACATTACCCGAAAAAACGCGCCGCAATCTGGCTGCTAACATCCTGGCTACTTGCACCGATGATGATCGTCTACTTATTAAGCTTGCGCCAGCCAGTATATCTCGACCGCTACTTCACCTACTCAGCGCCAGCATTTTACGCATTGCTGGCGGTTTATTTGTGTTTAATCGGCGCTAAAAAATGGTGGAAAACAGCAATAGCGCTCCTCTTAGCTATATACATCGGCAGATATATGTGGAACGTTGGCATTCATGAAGTTGCAGAAGCAGCTTGGAATAATGCAAATACAGCAATGAGCCATATCAACAGCGGAATTAAGCCGGGCGACACGATATTATCGACAGAAATTTATACTTATTTCAATACGTCTTATTATAATAAAACCGGGCAGGAAATCGTGCTGCTGGCACCGGAAGGCGACGACGGCTGGGGCGAATGGGGCTTGGTGAAAAAAACAAAAACGCCGCAAATCCCGACGATGGATAGTGTGTCCTCAAGGCGTATTTGGCTGATCAGCCGAACTAAAAACTACGACCAATTTATGGCTATCGTGCCAAAAAACTGGAAATTACAACAGGAATTTCATGACGGCGATTTGATTGTTGGGCTGTATGAGAAAGATCAGCACTAAAAATTCGGTGCTTGACATAGCAATAGCGATTGTTTACTATGGCTAGTACATGAATAGTCCAGAAGGTGTAAGTAGAAGAGCAGAACTAGACAGCCAGCGGCGAAATCATAAAGGAATTGGTAAACTAGCATCACAAGCGTTGAAAGAAACTGCTGAACTTATAGGAGTGATATTTACAGGAGACGAAGAAGCACTTTTTAGACCATTCCGTGAAGACGTGGAAAATCCTTGGGAAAGCGAAACTGGCTCCGTAGACACGCGAGTAGACGGGCAAGGCAAACTCATTAACCCGCAGGTCAGAGAATATGTTAAGCGCCACAAATTGACTTACCCTGAGTCTGTCGCGATGGGCGGTCGGCCGCCATTTGGTCGTTACTGGGACGAAAAGAAGGATTAGATTTCCAGTTCAGCCCCCAGCCAAGACGCGAGATTCTCCAACGCCGTGTAAACGATTGAATCATCATCAAATCCAGGTTCTTTCCAATACTGAATAATCTTGACTTTTCCTTCTGACCTTCCAACGTCTACCCGTGCAACAATACCCTGCGGCGAAAGTATCGGCAGAACATAGTATCCTAACCCAAGAAGTCTACGCTTTTCTCTCGAATAGTACATTGTGTTCACGTAATGAAATTGAAACAACGCCTCCGTTCGAGCTCTTTGCCAGATCAAGCTATCAAATGGCGACAAAGCAACAGGAGAGAAATCAGAGATGCTTGATTGCTCTAGTCTCTCTAGTCCGCTAAATGTTGCGAACCAGGATGAATGATCGAAAGTGGGCTGAAGTACAATTATCTTTCCAGAAGAAACAAGCCTATTAATACTAGCCCTAACCTCTTTGACAGACAATCGATAAAAATCAGCAATGTGAGGCATGGAACCGCAGCCAAGAGACTCAACAGAGCGCAGCACCATTTGGTCTAAAGAAGACTCAATTTCCGATCTAGTAAAGTCAGTACAAGTAGGAAGACCGAGCAGCTCAGGCCGGCAATAAAACGGCATATTTGTTGTTTTATCTCGATGGTGAATAGCCAGTCTTCCTTGAAAATGTAAGGCGTCTAAGGCAATTCGGCTAGTTTTTCGTCCCCACCAGCTTCCAGCTGATTTGTCAGGTAATATAATTTCAATCGAATTAGCAGATGCTACGGTGTCTTTTTCAAAAATATCTTCAATCTTCTGAAGAATACGCCAAGGGTTATCGCCTAGAGCTTTATGGTGGCTTCGACGCAATGAGCCGCGTCTTGTTGAAAGATAGGGGTAAAAATCCAAGAAATCAGTTTTGCACAGTAAGGACGCCGCGTGATACTCTCCTTCTACGACATCGGAGTATGAACTTAGTGCGATCCGTGCGTCACCTACGGAATTAAAGATGCCTCGACTTGCCAAAACCAGATAATGGCTCTCTATAATACGAGAAACAAAATCAAGCTGTAAAGCGCCGAGCCTATAAACAGCGCCGCTGATAGTGGAGTCTAGAGCAGCTTTCCCAAACCCTTGAGCAGTCAGAGCTAGAGTCTGGGCGTCGATCCGGTCTATCGTTCGCACAGGCGAGAGTCTTCCCATATTTTGAGTATAGCGACAATTCCACTTTAATCACACCCCGGCACCGTCCAATACTCCTGGACAATGGCTTGGACTTGCGATGGTTGGGTTGTTAAGGCTTGTTCCCAGGTCATGCCGGTGTCTTTTTGGAAAGAGGACATGGCTTGGATGAGGTTTTCAATTTGGGTGTGAGTGATGGTGCTGCCGGTGGCGGATTTGAAGGTTTCGATTTTATATTGATTACTATTGTTTGTATACCACGAATCGATAGTTACCGAATCTGACGAGCCAATCATACGCAGACGCAAATTATTTCCAGACCTTTCAAACATAATATCTTGGAAGTTATAACCCAGCATAATCTTGTCATCGTTACCGTCAGCATCATACACTGTATCAGAGCCATCTCCTTTGTTAAAGATATATGTATCATTACCATAATATCCATCCAGGTAATCATCTCCTGCACCACCAACAATTAGATCGTCACCTTCACCACCAGATATACGATCGTTGCCAGCACCGCCATAAAGTTTGTCGTTTGACTTCGATCCATAAAGATTGTCATTACCGCCCAAGCCGTAATAGGTTACCGCATCGTCATCAAAGGCTTGTATAGTCTCGCCATCCTCGGTACCAATAATATTATGTACTTTACTATTGATCGTATCCTGAGTCCATACAGTGCCATCGGCGAAAACTACTTTTTCGATCAGGCTTTCCGGAGATGGCTTGTGAAAACCACTATAGCTATAGTATCCAAAGTAGTTTTTTACAGAGATTTTATCGCTCGTTCCTTTGAGAGATAATTCAAGAACATAACCATAATCGCTACCACTTTTATACACTCGCCTGACATCGACATCATCTGGCGTGATTCCCTCGCCGAACTTAATCGTATCTATGCCGCCGCATTCGCTAATCATGTCAGAGCCGTCTCCTCTGTTGAAAACGTATGTATCATCACCACGAGAGCCGTTCAATTCATCATCGCCCTTGCCGCCAACCAGCAGATCGTTACCCTCATCGCCAAATAGTGAATCGTCGCCGTCCTCGCCGTAGAGTTTGTCATCGCCCATAGTTCCTGCGATGTAGTCGTCGCCGCTACGACCGTTATAGACCACCGCCGAACCGCCAGCAGCATGGAAATTATCATTACTATCCGTTCCAAACATGACATGCGCTCGGCGGTAAATCTCGTCAATACCCCAGACTGTCCCATCGGCAAATACTACTTGCTCTATTTGCGCGCCCGGCGAGGCAGTATCTCCATTTGAATAGGAAAAAGTACCAAACTGGCGGCGAACGGTAATTTTATCGCCTGTTCCTTTGAGTGACAACTCAAGCGAAACTTCGTTACTATTTACCAATGAGACCCGGGCAACGACATCATCCGGAGTAATTCCCTCGCCCAGGCAAATCTTATCAAAACCATCGGTTTCTTCAATCATATCCACTCCGTCGCCCCTATTGAATATGTAGGTATCATTGCCAGTGCCGCCTCTAATTTCATCATTGCCTTCGCCGCCGACTAAAACATCGTTACCGGCATCGCCAAGGAGATAATCATTGCCAGTACCACCGTCAAGCAGGTCATCACCATCTCTACCAGCAAGAACATCATCGCCATCGTCGCCATACAATTTGTCGTCCCCCTTACCGCCATGGAGCATATCGTTGCCAGCCAAGCCATGATATACAACGTCGCCGCCGTCATAAGCATATATTTCGTCTCTATCGTTCGTACCAGTGATATTATGCATTCTCTGATAAATTGTGTCCTGTGTCCAAACCGTACCGTCGGCAAAAACGATCCTATCTATCTTTTTCTGCGGAGTTTCCGAAAATCCGGAATAATAGTAGTGTCCAAAATAATCTTCAACCACTATCCGATCTGTGGAATCTTTTATGGAAAGCTCCAAGTTGTAGTAATCGCCCCGGGCTACTCTTTTTATGCTAACATCATCCGGGCGAATATCTTTACAAAATTGAATAGTGTCTATACCGCCGCCGTCTGAAATATAGTCTACACCATCGCCTTTACTAAAGACGTATATATCGTCGCCAGTACTGCCATAAAGAACATCGTCGCCCTGACCGCCAATGAGTATGTCATCTCCCTGACCGCCAGATAAAGTATCATTACCAGCGTCACCGTAGAGGAGATCATTGGTCGTATTTTTTCCATAAAGCGAATCTGCTTTTTCGCTTCCAATAATAGCATCTCTGTCAACAGCATATACTATTTTCGCTGTCTCTGACGATTCTGTCGCATAGTGTGCGCAAAAATCTTTTAGACTCTCGCTATCCTCTAGTCCTGATCCATAGGCAACCCTTAAGAAATCATCTAACATTTGCCTCCCGGCAGCTGGATTTACAGCCAATTTTTTGTCAATTTCAGCTCTGATCCTAGACAAATCAACCACCAATCCAGATTCTACAGTAGCAGTATATTCAACTTTGTTAACAAGCTCCTTTAAGAAAGTATTGCCTGCAATTGACGCGTACAGACGGTTCATTAGCTTACGATAAGCTTTATTCAATAGCGGTGCGGCATTTTCATTCGGGTTAGCTCCATTAGACCCCGCGAAATCCGTACCCATAAACTTTTCCAAAACAGCCAAGCGGCGAGCATCAATGAAATTACCACGACTCTTTGGATTAACCGTATCTGCACCCGTCCATTTATATACAGCCTCTGTAAATAATTGATTGCGGTTGACAGTATCGTCCGCATTAACCAAATCTGATACTAATTTCTTCAGCCGTCCACTCGTATCTTTTGCCATAGCCACGCGCAGTGACGAGACATTGCCCGCACCCGGTAAATCCGGCAAAGCCAAAATATCCTCTGACATAGTAATCTTGCCATCAAGCAAATCATGCGACTCAAGAGTGTTTCGATTAAGCAAATATTCGCCAATTACTCCGCCAGATCCGTCCGTTTTTATAAAACTACCGACGCGGCGCTGAATATTATTCATAACATCGGATGCGTTAGACGACGTTGAACTTAAACTAATACTTGCGATATTATAGTCACTCAAACCTTTTAGCTCCTCAGCCTGAGATATACCGTCACCATTCAAATCTCGCCAAATCCTGAGCTTAGAATAGACTTCGTCTTTCGCGTCAATTCTCCCATCACGGTTGCTATCAAACTCTCTTAAGGCTTCAAATCCGCTGGCAGCGCGAACACCATTAGCCAGCAACGTCTGATCGCCAAACAATTCCTGACCACTGGTTATCTGCCCGTCATTATTACGATCAAGCACCAGCAGTCCATCGCTAGCATCCACCCACGCAGTTCTTTCAGCAAAACCATTACTATCCAAATCAAAATAAGTACGAGATTGATCAAGGCTTGTTGTTTTTATACCGTCGCCATCAAGATCAAATATCAGAGGATCAACCCGAACAGGAGGAGCTGCAGTTGCTGAATTAAAGAGGTCTTGTATACCTTTTAATCCGTTAGAAAACCAACCGCGAAGGAGGCTGTAACTTCCCCACACACCGTCAGCGATAAGGTTGCCAGTCGTATCGACAAATTTTATAGTGCCGTCCGCTGCATGATAAGCCAGCCCAGCAATTACAAAATTGCTTGTATCAATAAATTTTTCTACCCCTTCTGCACCGTAATAGGCTAAGCCCTCTATAACCTTATCTGTTGTATTGACAAACTTAACGCTTCCCTCAAATGAATAATATAGCAGGTCTCCTACAAATCCGCCTGTAAACTCAATAATCATCTTAACTGATCCAGCAATTACATATAGCGTCGCAACTCCCGCCCCCGCCAAAGATGTATTCACGGTTTGAGAGTTTTTCTTTGGCATAATGTTGTTATTTTCGTCAAAGAAATTACTCGTAGAATGGCTTGGCAGGAACTCTCCGCCACTAACACTTCGACCAATATTCTCCAGACTTGATTTATATTTCTTCTCTCTTTTTTTCATTTCTATCGGATTCGCAAAAGATTGAAGATAAAAAATATAATCACTGATATTTTTAATATCTGTATAAAAACGAGATTGAATATACTGCGTTTTTCCCAGCTGGTGATCATTAGCATAATTTCCTATAATATCGCTCTCGCTAACATAATCAATAACCAAATTATCATAATCTCTGGGGTTTACTTTAACTTTATGTTTCTTCTCAATAACACCGCTAATACCTGGTGCATCAAAAGTTGTCGCTTTCCCTACTCCCGACATACTATCGGTATTTGTCACATATGTCATATATGATGCAATCGCCCCGCCTAGAGAGTGCCCTGTAAAACTATAGTTCCTGTTTGCGTAAGCTGGATTGTTTAACACCGAATAGACGAACTTTCTGGCATCATCAAAATGATCTGAAAGAGTGCCGTACGCATCTCGCATAAAAACACCAACATCTACCTTAACATCCACTCCGCCATCGCGAGACAACTCAGTGCCGCGAAAACTAAAAATAATCTCACCTTTTTCCGTTACATTTCCGTTTTTATCTTTTTTATCCGGCGCTTGAAAGGCTACAGCAGCAAACCCTGAAGCGGTATTAGGTTGAAAAGAAATTAATTTGTAAGAGCGAAGAGGGTTTGAAGAATCTTTGAGAGCGGAGAGTCCGGGGTTATCAAGATCATCCTCCTTAATCATCCTATTGTCAACCAAATGTTTAATGTCTTTACCTTTTGCTGAATCGTCAAAATCTATATATGCTAACGCACTCAAATTTAGATAACTTTTAGTACTTAATGCCACGCTAATCCTCCTTTAAGCATTGTTTTATAGTTTCATAGTTAAGACGCGAAACCGTATCATAGTCAGTTACGCATTTATAAACTTTTTTATCTTTAGTGATGAGGGTGTAGTCAATCTCTACCCTAGACACTCCCTGTTTGTATATATCTTCAATTATGTCTGATATTTTACTGGTGCTGTCATCTTCGTTATTTGTTTCAGATACCTTAATGCGTAGCTTATATATAGGATCGTACTTTCGTTTTATAATATCTAGGTTGCTATCTTTTGTGATATATTTTAATACCTCATTTTTAATAATTAGCCGTACTGAATATTCTGTCACTCCCATAGTTTTCATCGATGACTGCAGCCGCTCGTACTCCTGCCTTGAGAAATATAAGTCTAAATATTCATCATTACATGCTATACCACACCCCACATAAAATTTTAATTTTGGATTTGATACTGGATATGCATGAGATTTCCAGGAACCCCTAACTCCAAGCCCGCCATTCTTATGTTCGGGTCTTTCAACTACAAATTTCTCTTTATATTTATCTTCCAAATACCTTTTCATGCTTGCCTGAGCGGCTAAAGGTCTTCCTGCGATGTTCCAAAAGATAATAGCCGCTGGAATTAGCACAACTGCCATAGTAATCCACATAGTTCGCTTGCTTGCACCCCGTTTAGCGTTAGTGTTTTTGCTAGCTTTTTTCATGGAGACCCACCTTGTTTATAATTAGCTATCTACGTCACTATTCTACCTTGATAATGGATTATACACAAGCGGTATCAGATACGTGATTTCCTAGTTCCGCTTCCTGCAATATACCCGTAGAGACAAAGATACGCTAAATGCAAAATTAAAAGAACCCCAAAAAGGTTCTCTAATGACGATTTTCTCATCTGGTCGGCCTCTGGCTGCCGCACTCAAACTACTGGGAGGAGGTGTGGCGGTACGTCATGCAGGAGGTGGGCGGCTCGGTGCGGTCGGACAGGAGGCTTGGCGATGTCTCGTCCGTCGATCTGGAGCCCGAGCTCGGTGGCGATGGGGGCGAGACCAAGGTCGGGGATGACACCACTCCCCCGGTTCGGTCCAGCCCGTCTGGCACCGGTGTCGGGCCGGAGGGCGCCTCCGGCCCAGACTCCTCTGCCGAGGGCGGCCTGCCGCCGCGACCTCGGTTCAATCGCTACACGGGCAGTGCGGTGGTGGAGCAGATGGTGTCGCTCCGCCGCGAGGGTCTCACGGTGGACGAGATCGCCGAGCGAGTAGGCTTCCACCGGACGACGGTGTCCAAGCACCTCAAGCGAGCCGGCCTGACACTTCGCACGGACGTCTCGGACGAGTCCTTCCGTCGGCAAGTGCGCCAGGTGTACGCTGAGACGGGCACGATCAAGGGCACCGCCAAGAGGCTGGGGGTCAGCGGGGGGACGGTGCGGAAGATACTGCGGGCGACGCAGTAACGACGTTGCCAACAGAAGCATATTCAACATAGTGCGCCATTTGAGAAGGAGATTCATCATGAGCGCCGACGAGCCGCTGTATCGCGCCGTATATCCCGAGGGAACTCATCTGGCGTCATCGCGGAACACCGACGGCGCTTTTCGCGGAACATATCTGAACGACGAGACGAACCAGATCGGCGGGCAGGCAGAGTTCGTCGAGGTCGAACAAGATGATGACGAACAACCGGAAGACGTCTCTGATGTTCTTGCCCAGGTCATAGTTTTTGCAGCAGCATTTGCGTTCGGGGTTGTTACCGCCAAAGCGGCGCCGAAGGTGAAATCTTGGTGGCAGGACAGCGCCTATCCTTCATTGAAATACAGGCTCGGCTCTTTGTTGTTGAAGAAGAAGACGGAAAAAGATGTTGGCGTGAAAAAGGGTGAGCCCATTGACCGACCGGAGATCAGTCTTGAAGGAGTCTCGACCGAAACCTTCTCGACAGAGGTCGCCGTCGCCCTTGCTGATACCCGGGCTGTCATGAGCAGCGAAGAGGCGCAACGACGATTCATTGCAATGATAATTGCTGCCGCTGTAGTCGCAGAACAGTTCCGGAGACTGCAGGAGGCTCACATTGAAGGCGGAGAGGAGGAGCTTCAAAAGTTTAGAAAGGCCCTGACCGACATCTCGACCGAACCGGTAGTTGACCTGATCAACAAGATGCTCAAAACGAATGACGGCCTGAATGAGGACGCAGGCCCTACCCTTGTTGAACTCCTCGGCGGAGGTGGAAGAGTCGACGGCAAGTACGTGCCCTTGCAGCTTGAACAACTCCAGGCGGCGGTACGGCTGCCGTAGATTATCGGTTGGGCAGGACTCTTGACGATTTCCTCCTGACCTTTGAAACAGATAGAGGTCTGTCATCAATAAGTCCGAGTCGGAACTCTGAGGGCGCGGCGCTATGGTTTATTCGTAACCATTTTGCTATAATGCTAGTAAAATATGACCCGCCCGCGCAATTCTACTAGTATCACCTCTACGGCTCATCGCCTCCGCAAACTCAAAGCCACTCTGCTCGCGGTCTCCCTGACACTCGCCGGCATTCTGCTGATGATGCTCAACGGTTGGATTGAACATATCAAACTCGGCGACTGGGAATGGCTGCACTCCATCCCACTGGGTGAACTCGGCGGCACCCTGTTCGGCGCCGGCCTACTATCCACACTCTTCGAGTACAGCTTCCGCAAGGAACAAGAGGAGGCCACTGTCGAGCAGTTCCGCCAGACCATCCACGATGAAGTACCGACACTGCGCGACGCGGTTATCGAGGCCTTCCGCTTCCAGCGCCAGGACCTGGAACGCATCGCCACGCCCCAGCTGCTGGACGACCTGGCCGAGACCAGCCTGGGACTGCGCTTCGGCGACAAGGCCTTCGGCCGCGAGGTCTACAGCGACATCCGCCACCAGGCTATCGGGGCCGAAGAGCGCTGGCACGATGCCCGAGTCGACGCAACCCTGGGTATACCCAGGGTTAGAGGCGAAGCCTCTAACCCTTTCTTCGACTTACATGTCCGCTGGGAGTACACGGTGGTACCCAAGCACCGCTTCCGCAAGTTCGCCGTCGTCTCCGACCGCCAACGCTACGACCAGCTGGTCGCCGAACGCGGCGAGACCAGCGTGTGGTACCGCCGACCAGTACCCGGCCTGGCGGTCAACGACCCGGAAGTCTTCGCCCTGGAGCAGTTCACCATCAACGGCCGCCCCATCGACTTCACCCGCCAGGCCGACGACGTCTCCCAGGTCTACACCGTCGACCTCGGCCAGAACACGATAGACCAAGGCCAGAGCGCGGTAGTGACATTCAACTTCCGAACGCGAACCCTTCGCAGCGGACACGCGGTACACCTGGACATCGACCGACCGACCAAAGGGCTGGACGTCGAGCTGACCTACGACCCACAGCAGATCGGCCAGATGCGCGTCCTCGACTTCGCCTCCATCGGCGAAGGCGGACGAACTTCCCAAGAGTCAAGCACACCAACCCTACGCTACCGCTACGACGGCTGGCTCTTCCCGCGAGCAGGCCTGGTCTTCGTCTGGACATTGCCCGATGAGCAGAACGACTGGCCTGACGGCGTCTCCCAGACCGACGGTGTCGCGTCGACTCCGAAGCAGAACAATCACGACCCGTCTGCGTCCGACACGGACGACGACGTCCGCCAAGCATCTGCCGCCTGACGGACGCCGTCTATCGGCTACAGGACGTAACCGTAGGACTCACGAGGTCTCGTAAGGAGACCTCCTCTCGTGCTCAGTCGCCACCCATGGGCGCTCGCCTCCTCTCGTCTCGACATCACCCATAGATTGCCATACATGTATGGTGGTGCCAAGTCCGCTCCCCTTGGACGCTGGACGTGTGAGCACATCTCAGCAACCGGACGACGACCAGGAGTGGTGGTCGATCGCCCGTGAGCTGGGTCTGCGTCTGCAGCGCGCTCGCGTAGCCCAGGGACTCAGCCAGGAGGCTCTGGCGCATGCCGCCGGCATCAGCACTTACACCTACCAGAAGTTCGAAAAGGGCGAGTCTAAGCCCGGTACACCCATGAACCCACGGTTGCGTACACTCGTTGCTCTGACTCAGGCGCTTGACATCTCGCTGGAGGAGTTGGTGCGAGGCTTGAAATAACAAACAGCCAGCTCACGTATACATACGAACAATGTACAATTATGCTCTATACCTCCAAACCTGTCTCTGAATAACCTTCCTATTATCACCCTTACCTACTCCTTGAAGAGAAAAACAGAAAATTAGAAGTATGATTTAATAAATTCAGCGATTGCACGGGCACTAGAACTCGAAGCAAGCTTTCCGCGCATACTTAAATCGGCCAACCTTTCTAGGTCACGATGATGAGTCTCTGAAACATGTCTATCTGATATATTAGAGTCTCCTCTTTTGCTTCTTCGTCGATTAATTATTTTTTCTCCAGGATTAAGATATAATAGAAGCACCTTATGCCCATCACTGCGAATGCCTTCTAAAATATGGGGATGCCTAAGCCCGTCAATTAAGAAAAGGTTTGTTTCAGGAACCCTCTTACACTCTAATGTCATTACAAATAAGTCTCTCCATCGAGAATATGCAATAGACTCACCAAACACCTGCAGATCTGACCTGCTGTAGATAGGTATATTTTCATTACAGGCAAGCATCTTTAATCCGTCACTAAAAGATACTTGTACTGCCTTAGGTATTAGCGCAGCAGTGGCTTGAGCTATAGTTGTTTTGCCAGAACCTATGGGTCCCGCAAACAGGACAATATTTTCCAATTAAAACCTCCATGAAATCCATGCTCGCTGGTCTCGTTTCCTAAACTTTACTGCCTCACAGGAAGTAACTGGCCCCAGCTCGATCAATGTAGCATACTTGCTTTTCGATTTTTTTTGCCAAAACTCCGGATCTAGTGAACTGCAAATACGTTCACCGTAGTTTGTCTCAATGTAGTCTCTGGAGTGTTCTGACATAATTATGTAGTGCGCTTCTAATGCTTTAGCATAAGAAACTACTATTCCACCTAGTTTGGCGAATAAAATCAAATCTCCGCTATCCACACTACCCCAAGGAGAAATTCGATTTCTAGAAAAACGAGACTCTACCGTTTTACTTCCATTAAGTATGGCTGAAAGGAAAGGCTCCCTCATAAGTGCTAAATGGAATTTTCTGTGCCCGATAGCTATGGCATGTAGTTCTTCTTGCATTGATTTTGAAATCATTTTAGGTGGAATAACAGATTTCATGTCCTGAGGCCAATCAAAAAACTGATACACTATTCTACACCGATCCATATCCATGCTGCAGATGTTCCATCATATCTTCAACTATACTCTGTGATGATACTAGGGCGCAAGCCTCATCAAGTCCGCTGTCAATCAATATTTTTGTTACAGTTGATTTTTTCAACTCACAACGCCTCAACAGTAAGTTGAATTGAGACAGAATGATTAATGTATCATCCACGCTATTGCAACCGAATATGCGATTACCTGACGTCCACACGCCAACTTTTTCTTTCAAAATATCTCTCCTGCTGACAGATCTTGCTACACAATCTGAATTGATTGGATAAAATGGTGGAAAATCATCAACTTCTCGTATCATAAAGCGTACTGGACCTACGCATTTTTCGATCCATTCACGTTCATACGAACATTCAATACTGTCATTGATGATTTTTGACTTTCGAGTAAGCGAAAGAACGATGAGGTCGCCAGTTCGCCAATCTGAGGGAACAGGAATGCGCAGAGTTTTTTTAAGAGTTACATACTCAAAGTGTGGTGTCTCATAGCGAAGAAAATTTTTGAGTTCTCCAATCAATAAGAAGCCTAGGCTTCTTGCAAATTCAAGAAATTTATAACGTTCAATTTGAACGTTAGGCCTAGTTAATATACTAGGTTGCGCAACAAGTGCAATCCCATCAGACGACAACATATCTGAGGCAATTCTGAGAAACAGATAGGTTTCATCTTTATACCATGGGGGATCTAGGAACGCGACATCAAATCCTGAAAATGCGGGCGGAATAAAATTGTTCACTCTATGGAGTAGAGCGTTACGATCATAAAGGTAATGATATCCTGTTCCCGGAAAAGAGGCGAGAGCTGTTTTGTAGGTGGACGGGGACCCGAGATGAATACAAGCGGCTGTGCGACCTTGGCTTCGGTGAGCAAAGTCAATAAGACGAGCAGTAGTAGGCGTGCTATACCTCCAATCCCCGTCTATGATATGTGGAAATGGTGGAGTTATTAATGGAGTGTTCCAACCATAAAACGTTCTATGTAATTCGCATGGTTCACACTTAATTCCCGTGGCCTTTATGAGTCGCTGGATCATTAAGGGGTAACAACCGTGCATTTCTCGACATAGACATTGGAAGCAACTAATTTTTAGTTGCTTCATATAAAACTCGCATAATTGACGATAAGAATCGTTATTGAAATCATCTAAACTCATCCTGAAAACCTCACTTCTGAAATATTTAAACTGAGATCTTGAGAAGAAAAACGTTTTTGTAATTCATCTACCCACGCTCTCATTGCTATTGTTTGCCACTTATCGGCTTCTTTCATAAATAGATCTGATACTCGTGTCAAAGTCACTCCAAAAGGCAATATTTTGATAGGCACAGTTCGTAAAGGTAACATAGGATCAATACTTTGGAGACGATCGATGAAAAGATTTATTTTATCTGTAATATTCGACAATGGCTTACTAGTAAAAGTTACGTAAGCGTATAAATCGATTTGTAGATCTAGCAATCTTGAAAACAGATCAAATTGCCTATCGTACAGTTCGGGACTCGCACTAGTGTTGTATGAGAAACTCTCATAATCAAAGCCTTTAAAGCATGCGACTCGTGCATACCCAGGGTATGAGGCAATCAGTTCAAGTTGATCGTCAGTTAAGTAGCGCCACATAAAATCAGTGCTCAGATTATCATCTGACCATAGAAATGTTGAACTAGCCATTTCTTGATTAATAAGAGCCTCCATCATCCATGGTATCCACTCTGGGGCTAGTTCTGGATGGCCTCCAGAACAATCAATAATTTTAGGCCTTTGCGACAGAGAAATATTCGAATACATACTTACAAGCTCTTCGCAACTTTTCCATTCTGAATTATTATAATTGGGGCTGAGGAGAGAATATGGCACAAAACAATACCAGCACCGAAAATTACAAGAAGCAAGTTGAAAAACTTCTGCAGTCATATCTTGAATTGGTGTAATGTCGAGGTACTTTGCAGCAGGTGCCATAGGTAAAGGATCTACCGGCCATTCATCAAATCGGTTAAACTGAAAATGATGAATGCGACCAAATCCATTACAATTTACAGGTGAAATTATATCATTTTCCTGTTTTGAGCCAGAAATTTTCGCTAGGCGAATTTTCTTATTAACTGTATCAACAGTACGCCGTCGGAGCGATTGAGATAGTAAATCTACATTAATGTATGGTTTCATTTGAATGCAATTCTTCCTTGGTGTTGTTCATTGAGCCTTTCTCACCAGGAAGACCCTCGGACTGGTCAGGATCCGCACCCATCTTTTCCGCACCATCGTGCCGATCCTGACCCCTGAGCCATCGGTTCTGGTGAGATTTGTATCATGCGGAGTATATAGCTTGCCTCTTCTGGTTGTCAAGGGCTTCTCGGGTTTTGTCTCATTTCTGAGACACCACGGCGTGTCGTGGCTGTTCTTGTGCTATGGCGGTCGGTCCGGTCCGTGGGGAGGATCTCTCGTTGGGTGGGGCGCCGTCCACCGTTGTGGTGTCAGTACTGGATGCTCGCGGTAGCCGGTGCCACTCTGGCGATCTCGATCGTCACGATGCTGCGGTATACAGCTAGCCGTGTACTCAGGGCGGGGCCGAGGTCGCTTGGTTCTCGTAGGGGACGGTGTGTATAGACGTCGCGACCTGTGACAGACGCCGCCAGAACAGCCTCACCCACCTGAACCAGTGGAGATCGGACCGATAGCCCCGCGATGATCGTCTGATTGACCCACGCTCAGACGGGGATCGTCACCGCCTGGCTCCATGCTCAACACCCAAACATCCTGTCATCCGAGCGAGTAGACAAGATTCCGGGCTAGAGCTGACATCCCGTCATCGCTCCATCATCTGACGGTACGCTGGTCACTCCGCCTCTCACTCCTCCTTCATCCTCTCCTCCATCTTCCTCCAGGCCACCATCCGTCGTCGGATGGTGGCTTCGCTGTACTTGCGTCTGCGCAGCAGGGCGCGGTACTGGCGCAGGTCGCGGCCGGTGAGGGCCAGGACGTCCTTGTCGCGCTCTACGGCCCACTCGAAGATGTCCTGTAGGTCGCCCCAGTACGCCCGGGCCGTCTGGTAGCCGTAGTCCAGCAGGATGTCCTCGCGCAGGTCGAAGAACCGCTGCCATCGCCGGACCTGCTCCGGAGGCAGGTCGGGTGGGAAGTCCATGAGGTAGTCGGGGTAGCGCCGCACGGGAGAGCCGGCCGGTCCCGCATCCGGCTCGTCCTGCGCCGGGTCGGCGGCCCGCGCCCCGGCACCGCTGTCCTCGGCATCGTCGCCCGTCGTCTCCTCCGCGATCATCCCGCTCACTCTCCTCGCGCTCGTCTCCGGCTGTCCGTCATGCCGCGGCCGGTACTTGTCGGCCCGGACCGGCGCCCCGCCCCCGCCATCGTGCTCCTGAACGGGCGGGGAGAGCCGGAGGCGCTCCCCGCACTCCCATCCCGCCCCGGCAGGACGCCCCTCTCGCGGAGGTCTCAACGGCGCGCCCCAGGCCGAGCGCCGGGTTCCGAGAGCCCCTGGACCCGGGGTATCCCGCGGCCTGTCCGATGTTATCACGCTTATGCTTTGTCTTGGGATTCCAACGGTTTACCTTCGTTGCATCCGAACCGGCCGTTATCAACCACCAGGAGGGCGCACCAGGCGGCTCTCCGGCGGCTGGATGGAGCACCGAAAGGAACCCGATCATGTCCACCGGTCTCATCCCCCAGACTCCCGAGCCCGACTCCTACGCCACTGGCCTGGCGTCCTTCGTTCCTTCCTCCCGGGCGGTGGCTCGCGCCACCCGTCGGCGCACCGATGCCGTCCTCGGCCGGGCCGAGGTGATCCATGCCAGGGACCAGGTCCGCGCGGTCCTGGCCGCCGGCGCTCTGAACAACGCCGCCGCCCTGGTCGGCCTGGCCGAGCAGGCCCATCAGGTCGCCCCCGCCGGCGACCCCTACTACCAGGCCATCATCCGGGCCTACGCCCTGAGCGCCGCCCAGGACATCGCCGAATTCTGAACGACACCACCGTCCGCCATCACGACAAGGAGCAATCCGTCATGAGCACCATCACCGACAGCATCGAACACGCCACCGGCACCAGTCCCGGTGTCATCGTCTTCGTCGTCCTGGCCGTCGTCGCGGCCCTGGTCCTGCTGGCCGCCGTCTTGACCCTGTTGCGCCCGACCCGGCAGAAGGGCAACAGCAGGCCGCCGGCCCGGCAGTCGCGGCCGCTGCGCCCGCCCGCTATCGACGCCGATCGGGCGCAGGAGCAATGGGACATCGCCCGCCGCGCCGCCGGGCTCAAGTGGCAGCAGGACCAGGCCGCCCTGCAAGCCGCCCGTGCCATACAGCGGGCGGCACGACGGTATGGGAATGAGTAAGACCCTGGTCTTGTCGTGGCGGGTTGTTGTGGAAAGTACAGCGGGTGTTTTGGCGGCCGTTTTCTGCTGGCCCGTGCCGGTGCGGTCGGCCGGGTGGTTATCCGGTCGGCGGGGTTCGGGGTCGGCTGGCCGTGGGTGTCGGGTCGGTTGGTGTTGCGGGATGGGTTGGGGTTCACAGGATCGGGTTCCGGGTTCGTAATGGGTGTGAGGGCGGTTGTCTTCCGTCCGGGAGAAGTAAAGGTAATCGTAAGCAATTGAGAAAGGAGTCTATTATGAGTGACGAGACGAGGAAACGAGTGGCCGGGGCGGTGCGCGAGCCGCAGCCCGGCGCGTATAGGGCGGTGCTGGCCGATCCGCCGTGGCGGTCGCAGCAGACGGGCCGCTTCGGAGCGGTCCAGCATTACGCCCTGATGTCGGATGAGCGCATCCTGGGCCTGGGCGCGGCGGTGCGCGAGGTGGCGGCGGAGCAGTCGTTCTGCTTCTTGTGGGTGACCACGGCGACGGTGCCGCTGGGTATCCGGGTGCTGGAGTCCTGGGGGTTCGCCTACACCAGCTTCTACTTCTGGGCCAAGCCTCGCTACAGCCTGGGTAACACCTTCCGCAATGCCGGGGAGCTGCTGCTTCTGGGGGTGCGGGGTCGGGCCAAGGTGGCCTTCCGCTGCCAGCCCAACTGGGGGTTCCACCCGTTGCAGGAGCACTCGCACAAGCCGGAGGAGATCCACCAGATCGTGGAGCGCCTGGTCGGCGAGGGCCCGTACCTGGAGCTGTTCGCCCGCCGTCCGGCGCCGTCCCGCCGCCACTGGGACGTCTGGGGCGCGGAGGTGGACTCGACCGTCTCCTTGGCCCGCTGGGGCTACCGGGTGCCCGGCGACGCCAGGGCGACGGGGCCCGCGACGGATTCGAAGGAGCGGTCATGAAAGGAGCAGATGATGTCGAGTTCGCACGGGCCCGGAGGTTTGGCGGCCGCCTTCTTCCGCAGCTGCCTGTACGTCTTCGCCGGGGTGGTGCTACTGGTCTGGGCGGTCGAGCTGGCCTGCCGCTACTGGTGGGTCCTGGTCCTGGGCGCGGGAGCCGGTGCGGGTGCGGCCGTGTGGCGATGGCGCGCCCGGCGCTGGTGAGAAGAGTGAGGAGAACACCATGAGCCGCCACAGTCATAGCCGGCCTCGTCGCTTCCGGGCGGTGCCATCCTGGCGGGGCCGAGTGGATATGGAGGTGCTGGCGCGGGCCCTGCTGCTCCTGGCCCTCGACCTGTCCGGACACGACGAGAACGAGACGGGCAACAAGACCGGCGGCGAGCTCGGCAAGGCGCGCCCTTCCGATGGGCGACCCGGCGGCCAGAACCTCGTCGCGGACGGGACCGAAGAAGGGGGTGCGTCATGAGCGTCGACTGGCAGTGGCAGGAGATGACATGGCACCGGACCATCACACCGGCCGCGGCCGGGGCCGGGTTGGAGCGGTTGGCCACGGCCGTCGAACTGGGACCGGTGGTCATGGAGCTGCGGGTCGGGGCCGAGGGGGCGCACTGGCTGGTCGGCACCGGGACGCACCAGGGGCGAGGCGCGGCGGAGCTGCTGTCCGGGCTCCTGCCGGTGAGAGTGCACCCGCCGGCCGAAGGGCGCCAACCGGTGAGCCGGGCGGCGCGACTGCTGGCGGCGGGCGGCCATGTCAGCGATCTGCCGGAGCGCGTCGCGGCGGCGGTGCGGGCCCTGTACGCCGCCATGACCGGCTTGTCCGGCGAGCAGGAGCTGGTCGTCCAGCTGCTGCTGGGGCGCCGGCTCAGCCCGGCGTTCTTCACCCGCCCGCAGACCCCGCTGTGGTACCAGCTGCTCAACGGCTACGACACCCCACCATCGTCGCATCGGGCGGCCAGGCCCGCGGACGAGCAGCACGGTGCGGCGGCCTGCCTGCGCCTGGGGTGCGTCGGAGGGCCGGACTGGGCGCACCGGCGCCTCGCCCGGCTGCTGGGGGCGCTGCGGGTGGTCGAGACCGCCCGGGCCCGCTTGCGCCTCAGCGGCGAGGCGCCCGAGCGGCTGGATGAAGCGGCGCGTCCCTGGCGCTACCCGCTGCGGCTGCGCTCTGGCCAGTTGGCGGCCCTGTCCGGCTGGCCCATCGGAGAACCGCCTCTGCCGCTGCTGGGCGGATTGCACCCGCGCCTGGTCGCTCCGCCGCCCGAGACGGGGTCGGGGTCGAGTCGTCGGGTGATCGGCGTCGGCGCGGCGCCGGGCAGCGGGCGGACACGGGTGCGCCTGCCCATCCAGGACGCCGTCTACCACACCCACCTGCTGGGGCCGACCGGGGTGGGCAAGTCCACGCTCATGCTCTCCCTGGCACTGGCCGACGCCGCCGAGGGGCGGGGCCTGCTGCTGCTCGACCCCAAGGGCGACCTGGCCGTCGACCTGCTGGCGCGCATCCCCGAGCAGCGGGCCGACGACGTGGTGGTTATCGACCCGGTCAACCCGGCGCCGGTCGGCCTCAACCCCCTGGCCGGGCCCGAGCATCAGGCGCCGGCCACCGCCGAGGCGCTGGTGGCGGTCCTGGCCGCCCTGTTCAAGGACAACTGGGGCATCCGCACCGCCGACGTCCTGTCCGCCGCCCTGCTGACACTGGCCCGCACCCCGGGAGCCAACCTGCTGTGGCTGGTGCCGCTACTGACCAACCCGGCCTTCCGCCGCCGCGTAGTGGCCATGGGACCGCCCGACCCGCTGGGCACCGGCGCCTTCTGGGCGGCCTACGAGGCCAAGAGACCCCAAGGACAGGCCACCGAGATCGCACCGGTGCTCAACAAGCTGCGCCAGCTCATCATGCGCCCCGGCCTGCGGGCGGTACTGGGCCAGAGCACCCCGCGATTGGACCTGCGCGACATCCTCACCAGGCGGCGCATCGTGGTGGTCAACCTCAACCGCGCCCGTCTCGGCGCCGGAGCGGCCCGACTGCTGGGCAGCCTGCTGCTGGCGCAGCTGTGGCACCACCTGCTGTCCCGCCAGGCGCTGGCGCCCGGGCGGCGCCACATCATCAGCGTATTCATCGACGAGGTGCACGACTTCCTGGCCGGACTGCCCGACGACCTGTCCGACGCCCTGGCACAGTCCCGCTCCCTGGGAGCCGCCTTCCACCTGGCCCACCAGTACCGCGCCCAGCTGAGCCCGCAGATGATCCAGGCCATCGAGACCAACGCCCGCAACAAGATCTACTTCAGCCTGTCCGGCACCGACGCCGCCGCATCCGCCCGCCTGGCACCCGGCCTGGAGGCCGCCGACTTCCAGCTGCTGGGCCGGTATAGGGCCTACGCCCACCTGATACACCGCGGCCGGCCCACCGACTGGTTCACCATCGCCACCAAACCGGCCCCGCCGCCGCTGCGCGACCCGGCCGACCTGTACGCCGCCAGCCACACCCGCTACGGCGTCCCCGCCCAGACGACCGAAGCCGAGCTGGTGCACCTGATCGACCCGCCGCCCACCACACGAGCCGGCGACCAGACGCCGGCGCCCATTGGGAGGACAAGACGATGACCACCTGCACCAACAACAAGCAAGAGCAAAGACAAGGGCGTCTGCTGGTCGGACGGTTCGGCAGACGCGCCGAAGCGCCCACCCGGACGGCGAAAGCGCATGGTACCGGGGAGAACGCCCGCCCAGTGGCGGTGACTGACCCCTCAATCAGGGGCCACCGCCGCCCGGAGGCCGGGTCGCGGCGACCGGAGAGGGGTGGACGGCCATGACCGGTCTGCCCGAGGCCCTGACCCATCCCATCCACCTGCGCCTGCTGCGCCTGCTGGCGGCCCACCGCTTCGCCACCACCACCCAGCTGGCCCGCCTGACCGCCGACGCCTACGCCTCGCTGCGCTCCGGACTGCGCCAGAGTCTGCGTCACCTGAACAAACTGCGCGCCCACGACCTGGTCACCCGCCTGGAGCGCCGCGTCGGCGGCTGGCAGGCGGGATCATCGGTCACCGTGTGGGCGCTGACCACCCGCGGGCACCGCGCCCTGACCGGCAGCCACGCCCGCCGACGACCCCACGAGCTGTCCACCGGCTTCCTGGCGCACCAGCTGGCCGTCACCGAGACCAGCACCATCATCACCGAGACCGTACGAACCATGGAAGGAGGCGACCTCCAGCTGGACACCGAACCCGACTGCTGGCGCACCTACCTGGGCGCCGGCGGCGAGCGCCTGACACTGCGCCCCGACCTGGCGGCGACCATCACCAGCCCCGACTACCAGGACCACTACTACCTGGAAGTCGACCGGGACACCGAGAACCCCGCCCGCATCATCACCGCCTGCCACCGCTACACCGCCTACCGCGACACCGGCGCCGACCAGCAGCGCACCGGCGTCTTCCCACTGGTCGTATGGGTCGTACCGCACACCCGGCGCCGCCGCCGACTCCAGGGGGCCATCGCCCGGGATGCCGCCCTGAACCCCCGACTGTTCCGCGTCATCACCCCCGACCAGCTGCCCGCCCTCATCCACGACGGCCCCGACGCGCTACCACCACCCGCATTGCCGGCCACTTGACTTCCATCCCATTCAGAGTCTCAATAGAAAGAGGACGAAACAGCCCGACCAAATCAACACGCAGGCGGCCGGGCGATAGAAGAAAACAGTCCCCGACCCCGACCACCGGGAAAGAGGGCCGGACAAGACAAGGAGGAATTCATTATGACATCATCACCGCCCACCGACCCCCTGACCGCCATGAGCCAGACCCTGACCCCCAAACGAGCAGTATCCTACCTGCGGGTATCCACCCGCGAGCAGGCCAGGCGCGGCGGAAGGGACGAGGGATTCTCCATCCCCGCCCAACGAGCGGCCAACAAGCGCAAGGCCCTCGCCATGGGCGCCATCATCGCCAAGGAATTCGTCGAGGGCGGCGTATCCGCCACCACCACCCGACGACCCGCCCTGCAATCCATGCTGACCTACCTGGAGGAGGAGACCGCCGCCGGACGCGCCATCGACTACGTCATCGTCCACAAGCTCGACCGCCTGGTGCGCAACCGCTACGACGACACCACCCTGGGACGACGCTTCGACGAACTGGGCGTCCGCCTGGTCTCCACCTCCGAGAACATCGACCAGAGTCCCGGCGGGCTGCTGCTGCACGGCATCATGGCCTCAATCGCCGAATTCTACTCCGCGAACCTGTCCAACGAGGTCAAGAAGGGCATGGACGAGAAAGTCCGATCCGGCGGCTGCATCGGACGCGCCCCACTGGGGTACCGCAACACCACCACCCACATCAACGGCCAGGAGGCCCGCACCGTCACCGTCGACGACCAGCGCGCCCCACTGGTGACCTGGGCCTTCCGCGCCTACGCCACCGGCCAGTGGACACTCAAATCACTGGCCGCCGAGCTCCAAGCGCGCGGCCTGACCACCACGCCCACCGCCAAACTGCCCGAGAAACCGCTCTCGGTGCAGTCCCTGGGCAAACTGCTGCGCAACACCTTCTACATCGGACAGGTCACCTACCGGGGCGCGGTCTACCAGGGCAACCACCAGCCGCTGATCAGCCGGGAGGTCTTCGACGCCGTCCAACTGGTGCTGGCCGGACACGCCAACGGCGAACGCACCCTCAAACACCCCCACTACCTGAAATCCACCATCTACTGCGGCATCTGCGGCTCACGACTCATCATCACCAACGCCACGCCCAAGAACGTGACCTACGAGTACTTCGTCTGCCTGGGCCGCCACTCCAAGAAACAACCCGACTGCACCTTCCGCGCCACCCTGGCCGAACAGATCGAGGACGAAGTAGCCCGCCTCTACCAGCGCATCCGCCTGCACCCTGCCGCCCGCCGACAGCTGGAGCAGACCCTGCACGCCCAGCTGACGGAGCTGTCCGAGCAAACCGCCCAGGAGCTGGACGACCTGACGGCCAACCGCCGCCGACTGGAGCGCCAACGCGAAAAACTCCTCCAGGCCCACTACGCCGACGCCATCCCCCTGGAGACCCTCAAAACCGAGCAGGCCCGCATCACCCGCGAGCTGACCGCCATCCAACGACGGCAGGCCGCCCTGAACCAGGACCTGGACACCAAGCAGGAGCTCATCACCCAGGCCCTCGACCTGGCCCAGCACACCGCCCACGCCTACCAGCAAGCACCCGACCACATCCGCCGCCTGCTCAACCAGACCCTCTTCGACAAGATCTACATCACCCCCGACGACCACACCGGACGACTCACCACCACCGCCCGCACCCAACCACCATTCGACACCATCCTCAAAAACCAAGCCGGACCAACCGACGACAACGCGCCGGCGCCGGCGCCCGCCACCCACGACGAAACCCCGACCACCGCGGTGACCAACCTCACAACCCCTGACGCTCCGCGAACCCCGCCCACAGGGGGTCACCAAGTCGCATCAGGCACGGGAGCCGACACCACGACCCCCACCCGCACACAACCGAACATGCCCGAACAAGCCCAAAACACCCCCAAAACCCTCAAAATCAAACAAAAACCCGCGCCACGGGTTCACCATGACGCGGGTTTGAGTACGGGCTCAATGGTCGGGGTGAAAGGACTCGAACCTTCGACCTCACGGTCCCAAACCGCGCGCGCTAGCCAACTGCGCCACACCCCGAAAAGGCTGAACTAATTGCCTAGCTTGATTCTAGCATGGATCGGGCAAAAAATCCAGTTGCCGTCATCCCAATTTCACTGTTCGCCGTAATGCCGCCTCGGCTAGCTGCGTCGATACTGTACGAAGCTGCTCAATACCTTGAACAGATTCCATATCAGGCGGCTCTTTGTATGCACCGCCCGACTGGCATGCTATCATCGCGGCAACTATCGACGCTGTACTATCACTGTCGCCTCCAAGGTTCACTGCTCTGTACACCGCCGCCTGCATATCACCGCCAGCCCCTAAGAATATATCGTAAGCAATCGCTAAAGTTTCCGGCACATAAAAACCATAGCCTGTACCCGATTTACCGGCAGCATATCGTTCGGCTAACTCCTCGTCGGTTTGGCACGGGTTATAGACTGCTCGATACAGCAATTCGCTTTCCTTAGAAAAATCATTTACGGCTAGGGTTTGAATAAATCGATCAGCCGCTTCTGATACCGTTCGTCCTTCGAGCAAAGCGCTCAGCACCTCGCCGTGCAGACGCGTGCATATACGCGCAATTTCGCTATTGTGCGTCATATTAGTAAGCAAGTCGTATTGTCCGCGGCGCGTTCGCCTATCAACTTCGCCCAAGACTTGCCAAACAACTAGCGGCGCCATTTTCATAACAACACCGTTGCCCGCCTTGTCTTTTTCGCCAGATTTACGAGGCGAGACGCCGCTAATCATTCGCTCCACCGCCCTTACCGTGGAACCGCCCCAGCCGCACGGCACGCCCTCGGCTGTGCGCGGAGCCTGACGATAAGTTGCAATATGCTCATCTGCCAGCGACTCAATCGAAAAACCGTTATTTTTTAGCAGGCTTCGCGCCACCGCCAGACTCAGCTGCATATCATCGCTGACCGTGCCGCGCGCGCTTCCCGGAAAAAACGGATGATCCGACGGCGCCTGTAATTCAGCAATCCTGCCGTATCGCTCGTGTATGTATTCAGCCGGCTTTCCTTCAACCGGTAAACCGGCAGCATCGCCGTAAGCAATAGCCGGCAATACTTCACAAGCAGCGTTATGGATATTTTCTTTGCGGCTAGCTGGTATTTCCGCTTTGAGGCTACGCATTCACCGGCTCAATCTCCACCGAACGAACTTCCTTGTTTTTTGGCAGCGCTGAATCTGCCGTGAATGTATAGACCAATAATTGCCCGAACGGCATTTCCACTTGCGCCATATCCGATTCAGGAACTTGATCTAAGTATTTTATTAGCGCCCGAATAGAATTACCGTGCGCCACTAATAAAATATTTTCGCCAGCCTGTAATTTCGGTAAAATCTCAGACTGAAAATACGGTACAGCACGCGCATAAACATCTTTTAATGTTTCGCCGCCTGGCACCGGATAATCCCATCCGCGTCGGATACCGTTAAAGGCTTCCTCGCCGATTTCGTCCTTAACTTCCCATTTATTCTTGCCAGTCAGATCACCGTAATCGCGTTCATTTAATTCTGCTGCCCGCACCACTGGTATATCTTCTACTATGCCGGCGCCTTTTAGCAGCGCGTCGAGCGTTTGATGCGTCCGCTCCAAAGCCGAAGTATATACCTCGTCAAACGCCATACCTTTTAGCAATTCACCCAGCCGCTCTGTATCAGCTATACCCTTTTCCGTCAGGCCAACGTCAGTCAGCCCCGTCCATTTGCCAAGCAAATTCCATTCGCTTTCGCCGTGGCGGCTAATAACCAATTTTCCCATCTTTTTATCCTCCTTCTTAGCTGATGAATACATCGGCGTGATAGCAACTATTTTCTCGTCCTGCGAACCGGCGACAGTGCTAGTAATTTTAGTTTCAACATAGCCGAACTCTTGCTTCGCCCATAGTTTCACCGCCCAAAGCAGCGGAAAATTAGCCTGAGCAACTTCCTCTTTGCTTATGAAATAACTATCCTCGATTTCCGATTCTTGCAAGCGAATATTAGCGAGTCTATCGTCAGACAATACCGCCGTAAACACAAACTGATGCGACAGATAATCTTCGGATTGGCGCGATGCAACCATCGCCAAGGTAAGTTCGCCCGGCTCCAGGTCGATATTAGCTTCCTCTTTAGCCTCGCGGACTGCAGCCGCCAGCGGCGATTCGCCAGCATCGACAACACCGCTAGGAAGTCCCCAATTATCTTTGTAATTGGCTTTTAGAATTAGCAGCTCACCTTTAGTATTTTCGATCAAAACTGCCGCGCTGGAGAAGCGAGCATCCAAACTAGCCATCCACTTCTGCCGCTGCTCTTTAGTATAACGCACCATTATTTCGCGTATTCAAATGCCCGCGTTTCGCGGATAACGTTAACTTTAATTTCGCCGGGATATTGCATGGTACTTTCAATTTTAGTAGCAATGTCCCGCGATAGCTTGATTGCCGACAAATCGTCGATTTTCTTTGGGTTAACAATTATACGCACTTCGCGGCCAGCTGAAATTGCATAGGCTTTATCAATTCCTTCAAAGCTAGTCGCCACATTCTCCAAGTCGCGCATTCGCTCGGCAAAGTTCTCAGCCGAAACATTGCGGGCGCCCGGACGCGCGGCTGAAGCTGCATCGCACACGCGGACAATAATCGCCTCTGGCGTCGTTGCCTCGATGTCGTCATGGTGCGCTTCAATAGCATGTACAATCCGCTCATCCATGCCGTACTTGCGAGCAAATTCCGCGCCAATATGATGATGTTTGCCTTCAATTTTATGCGTCACTGCCTTACCAACATCATGCAGCAGCGTGGCAATTTTAGTAATGCGTACGTCCGCGCCGATTTCCTCAGCAATCATGCCGGCAATTTGCGCCATTTCCGTCGAGTGCTTCAAAACATTCTGGCCGTAACTCGTGCGGAATTTCAACTCGCCCAGCATTCGCAGCATTTCCTTAGGAATACCGACCACGCCGACTTCGCGCGCCGCATCCTCGCCAGCCTGCTTGACTTCTTTATCAATCTGCTTTTTCGCCTTAGCGACCACTTCCTCGATGCGCGCCGGGTGAATGCGGCCGTCTTTCATCAACATCTCCAAACTCAGCCGGGCAACTTGCCGGCGAATCGGATCAAAGCTAGAAAGAATCACCATGCCTGGCGTATCATCGACCAAAATATCGACGCCTGTTTCTCGCTGCAAAGCCTGAATATTGCGGCCTTCTTTACCAATAATCCGGCCCTTCATCTCGTCGTCGGTCAGCTTAACTGCCGTCACTGTCCGCTCAGCCGTTACTTCGCTGCTCATCCGCTCCATAGCAGTTACTAAAATCATCTGCGCCCGCTCTTCAGCATCATCCATTGCGTCATGCTGCAGCTTCGCCACCAGTCCTATCAAGTCCTGCTTAATGTCGCGTTCGGTCATTTTCATCAACTTGTCGGCCGCATCCTTTTTCTTTAGTCCGGCAATTTTCTCTAATTTTTCCTGCTGGCGGGAGCGAATATCGCGAATTTCACTTTTTAGGTTGTCAATCTCATCCTCGTGGGTTCGCAGCTTTTCTGATCGCCTGTCTAGCTCTTCCAGCTTGTTATCCAGCGTCTTTTCACGATCAGCCAAACGATTCTCGGTTTTTTGCCATTCCTTACGGCGCTCGTTCTCAATTTTCAGCGCCTCGTCTTTAGCCTTCAGAACGATGTCGCCAGCTTTAATTTTAGCATCCGCCAAATCGCGCTCAATCTGATTTTTACCGTTAATCTGGCGCGACCGCTGATAACCAAAAAATCCGCCCGCACCAAGCCCAGCTCCGACGATGGCGGCAATAATTATTCCTATCATTGTCATTCCTTTCCGATTAGCTGCCCCTGAGTATTCGCCTCAAGGAAATATATCAACAACCAATCAATTTCAAACTATCTAATCCGGCGAGTCAAAACTTACAAACCGCCGTAATTTAATTATACACGGTTTCAAAAGTTTTCGCACGGAAAGTTATTAGAAAAATCACCGAGCGACTATTTGCTTTTTATGAAAAATATAATTCCAGCAATAATGAACAGTACCCAGATCATAGAAGTAAAGAAATAATCAATTGAGCTTAATATAGCAAACTGGAGCCATCCCTGGTCTGGACTTATAAATCCGCGAGGCATAAATCCAAGAATCCTGATAATATAAAGTACTACCGTTATGACCATGAGCGCAATGCCAATTCTACGAAAACTTTTTGATCGCTCTATTATTTCTTCACTGGCAACTTTATTTTTTGAGGCCTCGTCATATATCCAGAATAATTTATCTTTTCTTCTCAATAGGAACCACAAATATAGTGAGCCTATCACAGACACAATAAATGAAGGTTTGGACGCTAGTATACTAATAGAATGTATCTCATTTATAAAAACGCACACTATATTTGAATTATCGCCATGTATACAACTTCCATTGTCACGATAAAGCATCGCTATTATTGTCGACAATAAAATAAGCAACAGCGGCGCAATTACCATATATATTGCAACAATTCTTTGGTTATAACGATCAACGCGGCGAGCTTCTTTGAGAAGAAGCATACTTTGTAATGCAATATTAACCCCAAATAAAATTACTACGATACCTATGACCTCCCCGCCGCCGCCAGAAGCACGGCTAAAACCTATAGCAAGCAGCGTCCTTATAATTACAAAAATCGCATATACAATTATCCCCAAACTACCAACAAAAATAGCCGCTTCCGCCGCGCTGTTTGGCTGAGGCATATCGACTTTCGTGGCTTTTATAGCTTTCTTCTTACGTTTTACGGGCTGTTTTGATTTTATGGCGCGCTCTGTCATGCCGTAATTATAGCATAACCGTAATCATTTTCGCGGCGCGGTAATATGAGCGGCGGCACCATACTCTGGCATAACGATTTTCTCATTCTCACCAGCGTGCAGTTTTTTAAGCGCCATCTCCCGCCAGTCTTCGCCCGTTGCACCGGCAATTGGTATGTTCAGACTATCCGCCAGAGTATTGGCAACCGTCAATCCAATCCTCAGTCCAGTAAAACTGCCCGGCCCTTTCATTACGCCGATACCGCTGATATCATGCAAATCGCCGGTTTTTTCTTCCAAAAACTTCAATAAACCGCGCGCCAATGTCCGCCCCGCTTGCCACTCAAAATCCTGCCGAATCTCATCATCAACTACCGTCAAAAAACAAGTTGCTGTCGAAGTATCTAATAAAATTATCACGCCAAATTCTCCTTTATCTTCTGCCAAAGTTCAGCCGACTTTTTACCGCCGGGATGAAATTCCACTAGCCGCTCTTCCTCGCTAATTGTTGTAATTTTTACCACCAAGCGATCTTTCGGCAAATTATCATCAACCGCGCCCGCCCACTCAACGATTATTACCGAATCATCGTCCATAGCTTCGCGAATCTCATCGCCCATAATACCCGCCTCACCCAAACGATAAAAATCATAATGCGCCAAACGCAAGCCTTTAGGCGAATCATAAACGCGTGAAATCGTGAAAGTCGGACTTTGCACCGGCTCATTAACCCCTAGCGCTCGCGCAATACCTTTGGTCAACGTGGTTTTTCCCGCACCAATATCGCCTACCAATTCCAAAACTTCGCCGCCAGAAACCGACCGGCCGATCGCCTCGCCCAGCTGCTTCATTCTTGCCTCGTTATCAATTTTCACTGCTTTTATTATACCATTTTATAGCGATATATTGACGCGTATTAGATTTTTGATTTGAGTGGGGTCTGACTTTAAAATTCGCGTCGGTATGCGCTAGCTTTTTTTTAGCGACAATAGTACAATAACCATAAGAATTATGCGCGTTTCGGACGAGACAGTTGAAAAACTTCTGAAACAGGGTGGGATCGTTAATGATTCGCAGCTTGATGAGTTAAAGACGCTCGCTAAACGGTCGAAACAGACTCTGCAAGAAATGGTCATTGACCAAAAAGTCATCTCCGATGAAAAACTAACCAAAATGATCGGTGAATTGATTGACGTGCCGTTTGTCAGAATTGAACCGAAAGATATTTTGGACGATGTTTTGAAGAAAATCCCGGAGCATATTGCCCGCCAATATAATGTCGTTCTGTTCGCGATAAACGATGACGGCAGCTTGTCGCTGGCGATGGAAGATCCTGACGATGTACAGGCGCTTAACTTTATTCAAAAGGAAATTGGCTACAACACTAAGGTTTTCCTGGCAACAAAAAGCAATATTCTGGATTGCTTGGAGAATTACCGCGGCGACATGAACGACGAATTGGACGAGGTTATTTCTGTCCAAAAAGACGCTTCTGCCGAAGATCAAAACGTTAGCCAGGATGATTTCGCGGAAAATTCACCGATTGCCCAGACGGTTAATTTGTTACTGGAATACGCCATCAAATCCAACGCCTCTGACATCCATATTGAGCCGCGCGAGGATTACGTCCAAGTCCGCTACCGTATCGACGGCGTATTAAAAGAGGTCAACAAGCTGCCGCGCAATGTTCACGGCGCATTGGTTAGCCGCATTAAAATTTTATCAAATCTGAAGATTGACGAACGCCGCGTGCCGCAAGACGGACGCTTTAAGATAAAAGTTTCCGGCAAACAATACGCGCTGCGTGTCTCGACCCTGCCAATTGCCGACGGCGAGAAGGTGGTGATGCGTATTCTGGACGAGTCAAACCAGGCAATTTCGCTTGATAAACTTGGCTACTGGGGATTATCGCTAGCTACCGTAAAAGACGCCATGGCGCAACCAAACGGTATGATTTTGGTGACTGGGCCGACTGGTTCGGGAAAGTCAACCAGCTTGTTTAGCGTGTTGTCAGAGCTTAATACGCCAGACGTTAATATTTCAACGATTGAAGACCCAGTCGAGTATAAAATCCCAGGTGTCAACCAAACCCAGACTAATGCCAAAGCCGGCATGACCTTCGCCTCAGGACTGCGCGCGCTGCTTCGCCAAGACCCGAACATCATCATGGTTGGCGAGATTCGCGACGGCGAGACGGCTAACTTGGGCGTGCAGGCAGCGCTGACTGGACACTTGGTGTTTTCCACCCTGCACACCAATAATGCAGCGACTTGTTTGCCGCGTTTATTGGATATGGGAATTGAACCCTTCTTGATTGCTTCGACGGTTAAGGCGGTGATCGGCCAGCGCTTGGTGCGGCGGTTATGCATGAATTGCCGGCAGGAATACGTACCTAACGCTGAAGAACTCAGTTATATCGTGCAAATGTTTAGCCTAAAACAAGGTTCTATCCAGCGGCTGCACGAACTTGAAGGACAAGCCTTTGCCGATAAAATTGGCGGCGACACGCCGATGGGTTCGACCGATGTAACAATTCAACGCCTGTGGCGGCCAAATCCCGAAGGCTGCGACGAGTGCAATCATGTCGGCTTTAGGGGCCGTGTTGGTATTTACGAGGTACTCGGCATATCAGTGCCTATCCAAAAAATGATTACCGCTAACGCCACCAGCAATGATATACAAGAACAAGCTATCTCAGAAGGAATGGTCACTATGCAAACAGATGGTCTAATAAAATCCCTGCGGGGAGTAACAACAATTGAGGAAGTATTACGAGCAACAAGGGAGTAAATATATGCCAAGTTTTGAATTTTTAGCAGTTAACTCAAAAAAGGAAACCGTCAGTTCGACAATTGAAGCCACTGACCGTTTGTCGGCCATCAACCTTGTAAAAACCCGCGGCTTAAAATTAATTAGTATAAAGGAACAGAACAGTAAAAGCTCCGGTTTCACATTTGGCAAGAAAAAAGGCGTTAAGACTGAAGAGTTGGTGATGTTCACCCGGCAGCTGAGCGCCATGGTTTCAGCCGGCGTGCCAATTCTTCGCGCGCTTAGTTCAATGGCGCAACATGCCGAGACTGCTGGTTTCCGCGATACGATTAACGCTATCATCAAGGACGTTGAAGGCGGAATGGCACTCGCCGATGCCCTAGGAAAACATCCCGATTCATTTAACGATATCTATGTCAATATGGTAGCAGCTGGCGAGGCGGGCGGTATTTTGGACGATATTTTGAAACGCTTGGCATTGCAGCAGGAAAAAAATGCTTCTATTAAAAAGAAAATCAAAGGCGCTATGACATACCCGATGGTGCTGGTCGTCATTACTATCGGTGCATTCTTCGGCTTGATGATCTTCGTGATTCCGGTTATCGGCAGAACTATCAAAGATCTTGCTGGCAACGACGCGGAATTGCCAGCACTTACCCAAGCGATGCTCGGCATCAGCGGCTTTTTAGTGTCGTTTTGGTATTTGATTATTCCTGTTTTAGCTGGCATGGTTTGGACGACGCTCCGCTATATTAAAACACCAAACGGCAAGAAAAAATTTGACAAATTCCTAATAAAAGCGCCTCTCGTCGGTAAGATTGTCAGGAAAGTGGCGGTCGCGCGTTTTACGCGGACATTCTCGGCTTTAATTGGCGCCGGCGTAGCTGTTTTAGAGGCCCTCGACGTGACAGCCAGAGCAGTCGGCAACACCGTTTACGAGGAATCCCTGAAAAGCGCTGCCAAACGCGTTCAAGGCGGCGAAGTTTTGTCAAAAATAATTGCTGAAGATGAAGAGCTGTATCCGCCAATTGTCGCCCAAATGCTTTCCGTCGGCGAAGAGACTGGACAAACCGATAAAGTCCTCGTTAAAGTCGCTGATTTTTATGAAGAAGAGGTCGATACCGCCATCGACAGCATCAGCTCCATTATCGAGCCGGTGATGATTGTGTTTATGGGCGGAATGGTCGGGTTAGTCGCCGCCAGCGTCATGATGCCGATAACCGGACTAGCTCAGCAAATAAAATCATAGTATTTATAAAATGTTTATGCTACAATACTTTAAGTACAGGTGGGAAAATTAAATGTCAAACATTTTTTATAAGAACAAACCAGTTATCGGACTTGATGTTAGTAAAACTAGCATGAGGATTATGTCGATTGACAAGAATAAAATGCTTGTCCACGGCTATGGTTCGATTAGTTTAGATCCGCAAAAAAGCGGCAATGACTCTGGAGACGACGTCGAATATATTGCTGGCAAGTTGAAAGAAATGCTTAATAATAACATTGTCGGCAGAATTGACAGCAATCGGGTGGCGCTGGGCGTGCCGACAAGCCGGACATTTTCACGGACATTTTCAATGCCGATCAGCGAAGAGAAGAATATCCGCAACGCTGTTAACCTTGAGGCTGAACAATATATACCGGTTTCTTTGGAATCGCTTTATTTGGATTATCAGGTAATTAGCCGCGGTAAAGAAGAACTGACCGTTTTAATGTGCGCAGCGCCGAAAAAGCTTATCGATAACGTACTTGAGGCATCTAAACAATGCCGGCTGGAGGTTGCTACTATTGAACCAGATGCTAACTCAATAGCCCGCTTAATAAAAAGAACCGAAGAAGGCGTTTTGCCAACAATTATCGTGGATGTCGGCTTAGCCACCACCGATATCGTTATCCTTAATTCTGACGTTCGGGTAACTGGCGGACTGAATGTCGGCGGACACACTCTGACCTTAGACTTAGCGAAAAAGATGGACGTCCCTGTTGAGACAGCCCACCAGTTCAAAGTCCTGAACGGCCTTAACCCGGGACCTCGCCAAGCCAGGATCATGGAAGCATTGAAGCCTAGTTTATTGAAAATGACCAGCGAGATTAAGAAAGTCATGCGGTACTACACTGACCGCTTCCCGTCGGATAAAAAGATTGAGCAAGTGCTTATCGTTGGCGGCGGCAGCAACCTGCCAGGCATCGGCGAGTTTTTCACGAATGAGTTAGTCATGCCAGCGCGCGTCGCCAGCCCGTGGCAATCGCTGGATTTTGGCAAGCTGGAACAACCGGCGAAACAGCAGCGGGCGCAGTTTGTGGCTGTCGCAGGATTAGCCTTAATAAGATCGGAGGATATCTATGATTAACCTTCTCCCTCCCCAAGAGAAAAAACAAATTACCGCCGGAAGAGTAAACGTGCTGCTACGCCGCTATTGTATCGTGTCGTTATCTTTGTTAGGGTTATTGGCCGTGACGATTGCTGGATTTTATTTGTTGCTAACTAATAATAAATCAACAGCCCAAGACGCTATCGACGAAGGCAATCGCAAGTTAACCGAATATCAAGTAGTGCAAAAGAATGTTGACTCTTTTAAGAATAACTTATCGACAGCGAAGGCTATTTTAGGTAATGAAGTACATTACTCAAGCGTCATCGCCAAAATCGCCAAAGCACTGCCGTCAAATGTTGTATTGCAATCATTGACACTTGATTCATCAACCTTTGGAGCGCCGACATCCCTAAGCGCCCTTGGAAAAACCAACAATGATGCTCTGCGCTTAAAAACTAGCTTAGAAGAATCTGGCATCTTTCAGAATGTTCACCTGGAGTCAATCAGCTCAGCCACCAGCGGCGCCGAAAAAGGAGACTATCCAGTTTCTATTAGTATTAACGTTACACTAAAACCGGAGGTAGCCAAGCAATGAAAAAAGGTTTAACTGCTAGTTCGGCACGCATTGTCTTAGCGCTGTTTCTTCTTATAATCTTAGCAGCGATGGTTGCCGGATCGTACTTCGCTTATTCTTTTTTAAGCACCACATCAAAAGAAGTCGCCGATATGCAAACAGAAGCTTCAGCTGTCGATATGAAAATTCAAAATTTGCTGAAATTGAAAGACCAGCTAGAGAAAAATCCGGTGGCTACTAAAAAAGCAGAGCAGATTGTTGCCGAGTCAAAAAGCTACCAGTACCAGAACCAGATCATCAACGATCTATCTATTTACGCCGCCAAGGCAAACGTACCGATACAATCGTTCACTTTCCAGGACGGCAGCACCTCTTCTAAGTCATCTTCGTCAAGCAGCCAAACCACCACTAAAAAGCCAACTTCAGTAAGCGGCGTAAAAAGCATCACAGTTTCTATTCAGCTCGGCGACAAAGTCCCTTACAACAATCTACTACATTTCCTGCATTTGGTGGAAAATAATGTGACACGAATGCAGATTTCCGGCGTGTCGATATCCAGAGGCGAACAGCGAGGCGAAGTCTCAGCACAATCATTAGAATTGGGAGTATACGTACGATGAAAGATTCACTATCAGCACAATTAGAACCTATCATAAAGCCCGTTGCCAAGTTCTTATGGCGGTTTCATGTCATGCTTTACAGCTTCATCGTGATTGGCGGCGTAGCAGTGGTTATCGTTTTATTTATAGGGCTATTATCAACCTCGCCCGACCAATCTCAAACCACAGAGACTATCTTCGATAAAAAAACCATTAAGTCAATCGAAAACTTTGAGCCGGCCAGTTCGTCGATTGATTCATTCTCGCTTCCTGCCGGCAGATCAAATCCATTTGCCGAATAAAGCATAAATAGATTATAATAAGGGTATGTTAATAGCTGCCGATAGATTTATACATATGCCCGTAATGAGCCTGCAGACTGGTTCTGAGTTAGCGCGGACTTCTAGAGAAATTATTGACCCGCGAAACTTATCAATCATAGCGTATGAACTTGAAGGCAGGCTGCTTGATCAAAACCCAAGCCTTTTACGAGTAGCAGACGTCCGCGAGATCGGACCGCTCGGCATGATTATTGACTCTGTTGACGAGCTAGTCAGTGTTAGCGATGTTATTGAGCTTAAGAAAATTTATGAGATCAATTTTTCGCTAAACGATAAAATCGTCATCGACGAAAAGAAGCATAAAATCGGCAAAGTTATCGGCTATACGATAACCGCTGGTAATTTCCTAGTTCAGCAGCTGCGTATTCGGCGGCCATTTCTGAAAAGTTTTGGCGATACCGAACTATTAATTCATCGTTCGCAGATAATTAAGGTTACTGACACGCAAATTGTTGTCAAATCCGCCACCGTTTCGCATAAAATTGAAAAACGTCAGCAAGCAGCGCCGGCAACCCGCTACGAAAACCCTTTCCGAAAACAACCGCGCACCCAGCCAGAGTCAACAGATAGGCGCTAACTGTTTAATTATTATCGTTCTTGGCATTTAGGGCGGATCTTATATCATCGTATGAAAACCCTTGACGGGCTAGATAAGCCGTAAATTTTTGCTCATCACCAGCGTATTTATAGCGTTTTTTAGCGATAATTTTTTGCAATTCCTCGTCGTCGGAGCGGATATTTTCGGCGATTAGCTGTTCAATTACTGAATGATCAATCCCCTTTTGGACTAGCTCCAGCTTCAACCTCCGAACACTAGTGCCTTTCTGTAAAAAACGATGCTCCAGCCAAAAGCGGGCAAACTTTTCATCATCAAGGTATTTTTTATCAATCAGCCGTGCCAACACCCGCTCGGTAATTTCCGGCTTCACGCCCGGACGCTCGGTAATTTCACCAGTCTTTGGCGAACGCTTTTTGGTCGGCCTGGTTTTACGCCGCAAATAATCGCGCATTTCCTTAACCGAGCGCGGCCGCGTTAAGCAATACTCCATGGCGCGGGCGTACAGCTTACCAAACTGGCTCTCGTCCTCCAGCGCTGTCAGTTCTTCATCGGTATATTCGTGCCCAACTTTCAGCCCCAACTCGCCCACTTGAAAGATATCAAGACTGAAGCGGTACTTGCCGTCAACGCTCACGTTAACACGGTTTTTATCGCGAGCCTGGAGAGAAATGTCGGTGATTTTCATGCGCTATCTGGCCAAAATTAGCCTCAGGCTTCCGCTTCTTTTACCTTATCGCGAACTTTCTGGTCAATTTCTGCCAAGACTTTAGGGTTTTCTTTCAGATACAATTTAGTTTTATCGCGGCCTTGACCGATGGTTTCGCCGTTATATTTGTAAAAGGCGCCAGATTTTTCAACAATACCGTGCGTAGCCGCCAAATCCAAGATGTCGCCAGTTTTAGAAATACCTTCATTATACATAATGTCAAATTCAGCGATGCGAAATGGCGGCGCAATCTTATTTTTCACCACCTTGATCTTGGTACGGTTACCGAGGATATCATCACCGACCTTGATCTGCCCGATCCGGCGAATATCCACCCGCTGCGAGGCGTAAAACTTCAGCGCGTTACCACCCGTCGTGGTCTCAGGATTACCAAACATCACACCAATCTTCATGCGAATTTGGTTGATGAAAATCACCGTCGCTTTCGACTTGTTGATGATGCCGGTTAGTTTACGTAGCGCCTGGCTCATCAGCCGTGCCTGCAGACCCATGTGCGAATCGCCCATGTCGCCATCAATTTCTGCTTGCGGTGTCAATGCCGCCACTGAGTCCACCACGATCAGATCCACCGCGTTTGAGCGCACCAATGTTTCGGTAATCTCCAATGCCTGCTCGCCGTTGTCTGGCTGTGATACCAACAGGTTTTCGGTGTCCACGCCCAAACGCTTAGCGTAGGCCGGGTCAAGCGCATGTTCAGCGTCAATAAAGGCTGCTGTGCCGCCCTGCTTTTGAATTTCGGCAATGGCGTGCAGTGTCAGAGTTGTCTTACCTGAACTTTCTGGGCCGTAAATCTCAATGATGCGACCCTTTGGATAGCCGCCGCCCAGCGCCAAATCGAGGCTCAGCGAGCCTGACGGAATCACTTCAACATCGACTTTGTGCGCCTCACCTAGTTTCATGATTGAGCCATCACCAAACTGCTTTGTGATTTGATCCATGGCCAGGCCCAGCGCTTTTAATTTGCCATCATCAGCCTTTTTCTCAGCCGCTACTGCCTTGTTTGTTTTTTTGTCGTCTGCCTTCGCCATAACGCTCCCCTCCTTAGTTGTTACTTTTATTATACCGATTTGTTGCTATATTTGCTATAATTAGTCTATGAATAAGCGAAATGGTTTTACTGTTATTGAATTATTGGTCGTCATAGCTTTCTTAATTGCAGTCGCAGTTTTAGGATTTTTCCAGCTGTCAAAGATACGAGATGAGTCCGACAACACTAAAAAACGCACCGCCATCAACGCCATGTACTACAGCCTGGAAGAAGGTTTTTATGCTAAAAACGGCTATTATCCGGAGAAAATAGAAGACAAAACCTTACTGACTATGGACACGGCTTTATTAAATGATCCGAACAATAAAAAAATAGGCGACAGGGCGAGCGCTTACCGCTACGAAGCAGCAAACTGTAACAACGGCAAATGCAAATCTTATAAGCTGCGCGCCGTGCTAGCCGGCGAAGACGATTACATCAAAGAAAGCCGCCATAAATAACCTAACTAATCGTCGCAGACGGGGCGGCCATTCTTAAAGTCTTCAATCGCATTGTTTATGATAGCGATCTGCCGGCGCGGATTAGCGACATACTGAAAGATATAAGTTGTCTCCTCGCCCTCCGTGCTAAGACGAATCGTCCCGTAATTAAGGATCGTTTGAATAATTCCCGATTGGCGAAAACTAGCGTCCTCAATACTACCCAAGCTCACTGTCTGTTCGTGGCGCGACACTAAGCTTTCCTGAATTTCCTGAATGACGCTTTCGTTTGTTAAATAGAACTGATTTTGCAAATAAATCCACAACGCTACCGCGCCGCCCAAAGCCACTAAACCGATAAACAACAACGCTATACCAAAGACGGTCGTCAGCGATGGCATGCCGGAAATTATTGAATCGGCAGCTAACGATGGATATGTCACCACAAACACCATGATAGCAACGATAAGCAATACGGCAACAGCGACTGGAATAATCATACCAATCGGATGACGCTTAATATCCAAAATAACATACTCGCCTTCGCTCAAATTCAAATCTGGATAGCGCGCAACCGACTCGTCATGCTTTGCCTTGACTTCATCGCTGATCATAAACGGCTTGGGATCAATCTCTCTGGCAACATGCACCACCTGCGGCTCATTAGCATATTGGCTACGAATTCGCGGATCAAAATTTTCGCCATCAATTATCTCTGGGCGCGAAGTCACATGAGACATCGTCTGCCCAACTACAGGCGCCGGCTGACCGGTCTGCGGCGGATGATGATACAGCGGACGCCCATCAGCGTCATAGGCCACTGGCTGCGTTAGATCTTCTGACGATGATTGCGGCTTCATGACCATATTATAGCATGATCTGCACTATGATGAGCCTGCTTTTCGACGATAAATTTCGTGTGTTTGCCCATAGCGGCTCCTAGTTAAGTTTGCTACTTTCATTAAATCATAAAAGGCCGCAGAATACGAGCGCTATTTCTGGAGATGCCGCTTCGCCTTAATCGTTACCCGACGACCACGAGGCGTACGCTCAATAAAGCCAATTTGTAGCAAATACGGCTCATAAAAATCCTCAATCGTCGTCGCTTCATCACCAGTCAGAGCAGCAATGGTGGTTAGCCCAACTGGATTGTCGCCATAATTTTCCAGAATTGATTGCAGTAAATTACGGTCAGCCGGGTCTAATCCCAGCTCATCCACTTCTAGCATTTCCAAGGCGCTCGTTGTTGTTTTCACATCAATTATGCCATCACCATTGACGTCGGCATAATCGCGTACGCGCTTGAGCAGGCGATTGGCGATGCGCGGCGTCAGGCGGGCTCGCGTCGACAACAGGTTCGCTGCTTCATGCCGAATCGACGATTCTAAAATAGCCGCACTCCGAGTCACAATTTTAGCGATATCCTCTGGCTCGTAAAACTCCAGCCGGTAAATATGCCCGAATCGATCGCGCAGCGGCGCCGCCAGACTACCTGTCCGCGTCGTTGCGCCAATCACCGTAAACCGCGGCAGATCCAGCCGAATCGACCGAGCTGCCGGCCCCTTGCCGATGACGATATCCAGCTTGAAATCTTCCATGGCTGAATATAAAATCTCTTCCACCGCCCGGCCCAGCCGATGAATCTCATCGATGAACAAAATATCGCCGTCCGCCAAATTGGTCAAAATCGATGCCAAATCGCCAGCTTTCTCAATGGCCGGGCCGCTGGTAATACGCAAATTCGTCCCCATCTCATTGGCGATCACCGTCGCCATGGTCGTCTTGCCCAGTCCTGGCGGGCCGTAGAGCAGCACATGATCCAGTGGCTCACCGCGCTTCTTTGCCGCCTCAATCGCCAACCGCAAATTACGCTTCAATCGCTCCTGACCAACGTACTCACTAAAACTCTGCGGGCGCAAGCTAACTTCAATCCGCTGCTCCTCGGTATCGTCGTCATGCGGGCTGGTATCGACTATTCTTTGAATTGCCATTATAAGCTCCTGTAATATTCTTTTAGCATCTTAGCCATCAGTCGCTGCCGCTGTTTTAAAAATTCTTCATAATCAACGGCCACCGCCTTCATTAATAGAATTGGAATTGCATTATCACTAAAGTTGCTTTTTAGTTCATCCTCGCCAGTAATATCACTGTGATGGTCATTTTTATTACTTAAAATATCGCTTAAGTAATCGCGAGGAGCTAAATCTCCAACTGAAATATTTATATCATTGCGCAGATGTACAAAATTAGCAATTCTATTGTATTTAGTTTTATCATAACCATGCTTAACTAAATAATTTTTAGGAAAAATGTGATGCACGTCATCAGTCGCCAAATCTCTGGCAATATTATTTTTCGACAAGAAGCCTTGCTTTAGTAATTTATTCTGCGCCGCAACAAACATGTGCCAAAACGGATTATTTATCGTCGGCTTATCAAGCTCGTCAACCAATGTTGAGTTCCAAAATATATCAGATAATTCCTGCTTTTCCAGCGTAGCAACAAATTTAGCCAAATCTCCAGGATTTTGAATCCGTTTAATATCCTGCTCAAACTTAGTTTCAAAACTGCCGGAATGGCGACCAGTCAGTAACGAAATTGCCAGCAATCTACGAACTAGCGAATTAGCTTCGGCATGATTTTCGCTAATATCAAATAGCCGCAGGTACATTGCATAGGCGTAATTAACGGCATTGCGAGCAATCAACATACTAGGTTCGTCATAACCGCTGCCGCGCAAAATGTTTTGCATAAAATGCTTAAATTTATTTTCGTTTGTAAATTGGTACAAACCCTTCTCAAGCTTTCGGAAGGACTCGTCGGCAATTTCTTTTTCATCCTGGCGAGTTTCAAAATTACGGCCCGAAAGCAATGCCACGATATCGCCAAGTTTGCCCCTTGCAAACTGCGTCAAACCAACAACCCGAATAATATCATTATAAGATGGGTCATACAGGTCGTCTGTTTCATTTTTAAGCCAAGATATTTTCGTAAAATAATCAGTTTTAGCAAATTCTGTATCGTTTTCCTTAATAATGTCAAACTGCTCGGGGGCAACCGACAGATGTGCAAAATAATCAATAAATTTACGGAGTTTCATGCCCATTTCATCGCCCGGCTCGTTCTCATAAACCGCAATTTTACTCATTGCAAAATCGGCATTACTGAGATTAACGCCGCTGGCATTAATTCGGACAAATATTTCATTTACTATATTGATATCCAAAGACGGACTAAGCTGGATTTCACCAATTTGCTTATTTTTAATCTGGATCAAACGGTTAAGTCGCATATTAACCTCTTGGCGCGTTAACGACGGATTTTTTTCTGCATATTCTTCAACAAACGTCAGCGTATCATAGCCGTTTACCATCACTTCAGCAATATCGCTAATCCATTCTTTACCGCGAATAGTTGAAACTGTACGAGTACGAAACTCCTCAGTCAGCGGATTAAACGATATAGCAATCCGTTTTTTCTTATATTTTTTATCTATCACATCAAGCCCGCTAATCGCTGCCCTGAGTGCAGTGATACGTTGCTGGCCATCAATCAAAATACGCTTGCCCTGCGACGTCGACCCATCCTTCAGCTTCACGTCTGGGTTTTGCCAAGTAATGATATAGCCGACTGGATAGCCTTGATATAACGAATCCATCAAATCGCGTACCTGCCAACTCATCCATACAAACGGCCGCTGGATCTCCGGAATAGCAATTGCACCGCTTTCTACCCAGGCCAGAATAGTACTAATTGGCGTTTGATTAAGAGAAAATTTTGTATCTTCCATATATGTCTATTATAGCACCCTGAGAATTATACCCGCACGCTAGTTCATGCTATAATATTCCTATTACAAACTGCCGATAGGAGGAATCCACGGCAGCAGCAGGCTAACACTTGACGACATAGAAGATCTCATCAGAGAAGCAAGGCAAAAACTGGCAGCAGAAAACGAATCGGAGCAGGCTAGTAATTTCGGTTCCTAAGTAACTTTATTTCTTCAACGCTTCGGTCACCCGCTGTGCCGTCGGCAGGTTGACATCAACATTTTCCAGCGCCTTGGTAGCGTCAGCCAAAGTGTAACCCAGCGCCATCAGCGCCTCCAATGCCTCATCAGAAGTGTTAAGCTCAACCTGGACTGGCGTGTCCGCTCGACCATACTGCGTTGGCAAGCCAACCTTATCGCTCAAATCAACCACCACGCGCTCGGCAGTTTTTTTACCGACGCCAGCAGCTTTTTGCACAAAAGCACTATCAGCGTTGGCGATGGCGTTGCGCACCTGTTCCGCGTCGCCCAGGCTAAGAATCGCTAACGCGGCCTTTGGGCCGACACCCTGAACAGTGATCAGCATTTCAAACAGTTTCTTTGCCGCCAGGCTCGAGAATCCGAATAATTCCTCCGCTTGCTCACGGACATGATGATAGGTGTAAAACTTGGCGTCTTGACCTAGCGCCACTGCCTCAAAATCGCCAGCCGACACGCTGACTTCGTAACCGACGCCGTGAACATCAATCACTATACTACCCGCGCCAAACTTTTCAGCAACCTTACCAGAAAGGTGAGCGATCAAGGATTTTGTCCTCCGCCGCCATTATTATCGCCGCTGCCGCCTGGCGGTGGATTTGTTTGGCCGCCGCCATTATTATTACCATTGCCTGGATTGCTCGGATTATTAGAACCGCCAGAGTTTCCTGAATCGGAATCGCCGCCGCCCGATGTATCGCCATCGTCGCCAGCAGAAGACCCGGAGCTGCTACAACTGCTCGTATTTCTCGAGTGCTTTGTACTGTCAAATTTATCCTCGTCAATAGTCACAACCCTGCGAGCCGTTCTGTCGCAAACAGTTATTTTTTTCTTAGTATCAGCACAATCGCTAGCATTCTTAGAATGCTTGCCCGCGTCAAACTCATCCTCAAAAATCGACTCCATCTTTTTAGTGCTCAGGTTGCAAACTTCTATTTTTGGCTTAGTTTGATTACACTTGTGCGTCGGCACGGCGCTAGTTAGGAAATACTCCTTATACGTGCCTGGGCTGGAATTATCCGCCAAACCGCCATTACTGCTGCACACGCTGCGCTGCACCACATCGCTTGGCATAGTGAATCCAGTTTTAACGCCAGATAACAATTGGGTCATCGCGCTGCGCCAAATCGGTGCCGCCGCATCAGCGCCGCCGTGGCTCATAACTGCATTATTATTGTTACCAACCCAAACGCCGATAGCATACTGCGGCGTATAGCCAATCGTCCAAGCGTCGCGATTATCGTTGGTCGTGCCGGTTTTTACTGCTACAGTTTTACCGCTAATAGTCAGACTGGAGCCAAACATACCAGCGCGCGCTGCATTATCGGATAAGATATTTGAAATCAAGTAAGCGCCGCCTTTGCTGATCGACTGCTGCTTATTGGATGCTTGCCAGTTGGCGTTCTTGCCGAATTTATCCTTGACTTCAGTAATTAAATTCAGCGATGAATACCGCTCGCCCTGGTTAGCAAAAGCTGCATAGGCATTAGTCATTTCCGTCAACCGAACTTCCGCCGAACCTAGCGCCAACGATAAACCATAGTTTTTATTCTCATCAAGCGTAGTAATACCAAGTCTTTTAGCCGCTTGAATTGACCGGCTGATGCCGTATTTTTTCATTACCAGTACGCTTGGAATATTGAGAGAAAAGTTCAGCGCTTTGCGGGTTGTTACATTACCGAACCATTGGCGCGTAGCATTATATGGTACATAACCGCCAAAGTCAGTCAGCTTGTCTTCAAAGACTGTCGCCGGCGTAATAACCCCGTCAGCCAAAGCCTGCGAGTAATAGATCGGTTTGAAGCTTGAACCCGGCTGGCGCGGCGTGGTCGCCATATTAACCTTACCCCAATCAGGATTGTTGTAATCGGCACTGCCAACCAGCGCCCGTACTTCGCCAGTTGACGGATCCACCACAACGCCGCTGGCGTTACTGCCGCCAGCCAGATTTATCCGCCTCATTTGCTTGGCAATACTCTGCTCTAATATTTGCTGCGTTTCCAAGTTCAGCGACGTCTTAACGCGGTATCCAGAACGTATTATTTTCTCATAGCCTTTCTTTTCGCCGCCGTACTTATTAATCAGTTCTTTAATAACCATCTCCGTAAAATGCGGCGCGGTTGAGTTGGTTTTTTGAGATTTACTATCAGCATACGCCAGTTGCTGCTCCTCGGCTTGCTTTTGCTGGTCCTTCGTAATATAACCCTCGTTTGCCATGCGCTTTAACACTGTCTTTTGCTGCCGCTTAGCTTCAGCAGCATCACCGCTAACCGGCGAATACAAGCTCGGTGCCGGCAATAAGCCAACTAGCATACTACTCTCTGCCACATTCAAATCTTTCGGCAGCTTACCGAAATAAACTTTCGCTGCTTCTTCAATGCCAAAAGCATTCTCGCCGAAATAAACCGAGTTGAGATACATCGTTAAAATTTGGTCTTTATTATACCTTCGTTCAACAGCAATCGACATAAATAGCTCCTGGTATTTACGCAAAAGACTATGTTCGTCGCTCAGCAAATTATTCTTAACCAGCTGCTGCGTTAATGTCGACCCGCCGCCGTGGCGCGTCACTGCTGCCCGAAAGATACTCAGCAAATTAAAGCCGCCGTGCTTGTAAAAATCCTTATCCTCGCTAGCTATCAAAGCATGTTTCATGTCATCGGAAATTTCGCCAAGCGGCACCATATTGCGCCGATCGGCATTGCCGATGCTATAAATTTCCTTGCCAGCATTATCAGTCAGCACAATACCAGTTTTATTACGATTCATCAGCCGTTCCTGATCGCCGATATCGCGCGCATAGTAGAGATAACTGGCAATTGGCACAATCAATAAAAATAGCAGCACCGGCGCCAAACATACTAATATCTTTTTCGGCCGGCTTAAATTCCAAAACCAGAGGCAATGCTTGTGCTGGCGCGGCTGTTTTTTCTGCTTCGATTTTACCCGGCCGATGTTAGCATACCGGCTCATGCGAGTTGTCTGCGGCTTAGCGCTAGAAGATCGTCTGACCATGTCTAATATTATATCACGCCAAACGGCTCATCGCCGCATGAGTAATTGCTGCCGCCAGCGCATCAGCACAGTCGTCAGGCTTAGGAACCTCTGTTAATCCCAAATTCAGCCGCACCATTTCTTGTATTTGTTTTTTATCAGCCTTACCGTAGCCAGTGAGCGTTTGTTTGATTTGCAGCGGCGTATATTCAGCGATTGATATGCCAGCCCGGCGCCCTGTCAGCATCGCCACGCCGCGCGCTTCCGCTACAGAAATTGCCGTCGTCACATTACGCGCGAAAAACAATTTTTCAATCGACATAACATCAGGCTTTGTCTCGTTAATTATCTCTGTTAGCGAATTAAATATTTCCTCCAGCCGCTCATCGGTCGGCGTATGCGCCGGCGTCGTAATCACTCCCGCCGTTACCATCTTAAATTTATTGCCGCCGCGCCTAAAATCAACGACACCAAACCCTAAAATTCCCGTTCCCGGATCAATACCGATAATTCTCATATTACCTAATTATACTATTTCTGGTTATTTCCCGCGCGATACGAACTTGCGGATTTTTCGTCCAATTTGCGAAACTTCCCAGCGCCATTGCCACGCTCCGTAGCCAGCCGCTAGCGAACTAATACCGCCGAACGCCCACCATCCCCAAGTCGCGCCGGCAACTTGCTTAATATTTTCCGGCGCAAACGCTGCTGCCGGAGCAGATTTTTTGGCAATTTTCCGGCAACGGCGCGTTTTTGGATTACGCTCAAAGCCTTCCGGACATTCTTTCAAGACATCATCCGCAGACGCAATTTTCTTACAACGGCCAGTCGCTGGATTACGAAATTGACCGTCAGGACAAGGCTTCAAAGTCTTAGTGGCAGCTGAGGCAATCGACCGGCACCGACCCGTCGCCTCGCTGCGATAATAGCCCTCTTTACACGGCGCCACAGGCTTAGTTTTGGTGGTTTCAATTTTCCGGCAGCGGCGCGTTTCGGGATGGCGGTATTGGCCAGCCGGACACGGTGCTAAATCATCACGCGGCAGACTCTGCGATCGCGGGGTCTGAGACATCTCAACGGTACGTACATTTGCCCATTTTCCAGGTGTCGGTATCGCCCAACTCCAGCCATCGGTAAATAACGCCCACGCCGATCCGCGACGAGATTCTCGATTTGCGCCCTTCACTGCAACGGTTTGATATCTCGCCAGACCTTGAGTATCCTCAATCCAAATCGACCGATCATCTGCTGTCAAGCTCAATGCTTTGCCATCATCACGATATTTTACGACCAACATTTCTTGCGGCTGTAATAAGATCTCATCGCCAGATTCTGGATTACGGCCCCAGTGAAATGTATTTGCTATACTAGGCGCGTCGCCATACACCCCAAATCGTAACCGATATTTCCCGAGGTCAATCGGCTCCGTCCCCTGATTCATCACCTCGATAAAATCAGCGCAGCTATCCAGCTGCTCTTCATCGACAAGACATTGACGTGGATTTGTCAACACTTCAGTAATCACTAAACCAGCGGCATTAGCTGGAGGGAGATAACGTCCATCATCATAAAATTGCACAGAAGTAGCCGGGTTCAGTTGAAAATCTTTTTGAAAAATCCCCGTTTGTTTTACTTTTCTTGAACGCTGCCTATGGACGGCAATAGCGGCAGATTGACCTTCTGGAATATCATTGACTGCCTGAACAACAGTTTCATTGTAAATCAGTTCGATACGGACAATATCGCGCTGAAAATCCCGAGGCAGTTGCGGAAACCGATGAAAACCATCATTATCAGCGGCGTAACTTACATAGCGACCCGGCAGAATATATCCCTCAGTGTCAGTATACTGGATTTGCTGAGTCTCGCCATTCCTATCAGTCAAACGAATTACTACTTTACTGAGAGCTAAAGCACGATCCGACTGATTATATAGCTCAACCAGCTCAAGTCTCACGCCGCCCAAAAACGCCGTGATAGCAATATCTGGCGTTGTTGCAGTTGGAACGACAGGCGACGGAACTGGCGGCGATACGGCAGTTGACTGTGCTGATTCATTCGTTGCTGGCGATTGAGTGCCAGTAGATGCTGTGGGCTGAGATTTTGCCTGAGACGAGGTTGTTTCAATGCCAGGAGCAGGCGCGACACTTGTCTGTTGATCTCTAACAGATGAAGATATAGATTTAACATCACCTGCAGACGACTCACTTGACGGCGCCGACGGCGCGCTAGACACTACAGGAGACGAAGGTGCCACAGGAGAGTTTGTAGACAAAGAATTGTCCGGCAAGTCATTTGCACCCAGAGACGAATTTGCGCTTGCTATAGGCACAGGTAACACTAATGGTATAACTAGAGTCATAAGTAGTCCAGTACGCAAATATTTCATGCTCGCCCCTTCCTTATGTTTGACTACCCTTAGTGTAGCGTACTTTTTACCAAAATAAAAACCGCCCCGGAAAATGAGGCGATTTTTTCTGCCATTAATTTTTATTCTGCGGTAATATCGGCGTTGGTATGAACGTTCACTACATCGTCCAAATCATCCAGCGCATCAACCACCTTCATTAATTTCTGCGCCGTTTCCGAATCAGCAATCTCGACCGGCGTATTGGCAATGTAGCGCAGCTCGGCGTCTTTCACCTTCAATCCCTGCTCGACCAATTTATTCCTAACACTCGCCAAATCTTTCAGCTCGGTGTAAACGATAAGTTCGCCGTCTTCCTCGACCGCATCCTCAGCGCCAGCGTCCAGCACTTGCAGTAGCAAGTCCTCGCCTGCACCTTCCACAGTGATCACACCCTTGCGAGTAAACTGAAACGCCACGCTGCCAGCGTCAGCGATTCGCCCGCCGTTTTTGACTAATGCTGTTTTCACTTCCGGCAACGTGCGATTACGATTGTCGGTCGCTGTTTCGATGATGATACCAACACCGCCCGGGCCGTAACCCTCATAAGTAATTTCTTCCAGCGCCGCTGCATTTTTATCCGCCACGCGGTCAATCGCCCGCTGAATATTAGCGCTTGGCATGTTAGCAGCCTTGGCTTTTTCAATGGCCATCGCCAAACTTGAATTGAGCGCCGGGTCGGTACCGCCGCGGGCCGCAATGGCAATTTGATTACCTAACTTCGTAAAAATTGCGCCGCGCTTGGCGTCCACAACTGCCTTCTGCCGGTGCGTCGTTGCCCATTTACTATGTCCTGACATACATCTCTCCTACCGTTTATTTGCTATTTCAATCTGTTACTATTATACACTACTCCACGATATTCACCTGAATGAGATCTAATTTCGTCTGTTTCTTCATCCACCACATAGCGCCAATCATCGCCGCATACATCAAACCGCATTGCCACCAAGTAATATTCACTTCCATCTGCGCCCACTCCAGCCCCGCCAGCCAATTAGCCGCCTGAATCATATAACCCAGCAGCCAGGTTGTCGGCAAGGCAATGGCCGCGCCAATCATTGGCACCATCGCCAGCATCCCTGACACAAAAGTCAATAGCATCGCCAGCGGTACAAACGGCAAGATTAGCATATTAGCGATCAGCGCTACATTACTAACCACGCCAAAGCTCATCATCAACAGCGGCAGCGTCGCAATCTGTGCCGACAGTGTCTCGATTAAAATTTGTCGAAATGTGCCGGGGTCTTTCTCACCAAAGAAATATTTGTGCAGCAGCGGCGCCAGAATGATCACGCCAGTGAACGACGCAAAGCTCAGTTGCCAGCCCAAATCGCCCCAGCCAAATTGCGGATTGGCTATCAACGTAATCGCCGCCGAAACTGGTAATAGCACCAGCGGATGAATCGTCCGTCCGTAATACCACGCTGCCAGGCTCAAACCCGCCACCAACCCAGCCCGCGACATGCTCGGGCTCAAACCCGTTACTGCCATGAAACCAAGAATCATCGTTGCCGCGCTGAGCATTGCCAAATATTTTGACCGCTTGGCGAACAACCGTCGCGCCAGGCGTACCAAAATCGTCAAATTGTAACCGCTAGCCACCACAATGTGCGTCAGTCCAGCAATCTTCAAATTATCACTCAGCTCCGTCGGCATGGCTCGCCGTAGCCCCAGTAAAAATCCCAACCCCAGCGCCGACTCAGACTCTGGAATATGCTTGCGGACCCGCTCGGCAAACCAGTCGCGCGCCCCAACCGCCACATCGCCCGGGACTGGACGCTCAACCTTGCCAATTTTCGCCCGATACATACTCGCTGAAAAAGCCCCAAATCCCGCCGTCAATTTTCCTTGAACTTGAACGATGTCGCTGCGTTTGATGGGGCGCTTGTCGGCCGTCACCACCCACAATTGTCCTGCCAATTTCTCGCCATTGATCCGCAGATCACTTAGCCGCAACACCGTTTGCCCTTTCTTATCAATGTCAGGATCTTCCAAAACGCGACCCTGAATAACGGCGGTTTTACCAATCAGCGAATCGTACACCTCCAAACCCGCTCGGCCCAGTTCACCGCGCCACAATCCTACCAAACCGCCAGAAATAACTGCCGCAATCATCAGCACTCGCCACCGCCAAACAAGTACTGGCACAAACAATATTATCCCGCCAAATAACGCCAGCACGTTAAACTCGATTGAGCGTGGCAGATGATGGATCGCAATCACGCCGATCGTCAGCCCCAAACACCACGCCGCCACCAACCAAGAACTGTGCAGCTTCTCAGTCAATCTGCGTATCGCCATGTATTTAGTATGGCATAGGTTGTTAAATATTAAAGATTATCCGCTGGGGATGCTTGATTCTATATATAAGATTGCTCATTTCGGACAACGATATATCTTTAGAAATCTTGTCGATAAATTCATCAGGCGGCAACATGCCAGGATATTTCTCTGAATACAATCTATAGAAACCTTCATACAGCTTACATACCTTATCTTCAGATGAAGATTCTTCGCTGCCTGATGGTATCATCTTTAGTATATCTACGATAAACTGCGCAGGTTCAGCTACCGATTTATCATACGGATCAATGCCATTTGCGACCAAAGCTCGGCTCAGCTCGCCCCAGAAATATCCTTGCAGCGAACTTTTCCCGCCGTAAATACGCACCAGTAATTCCTGAACAGACTCTTTTTTAGCCTCAGTAAAAACTTCTCTAATACCCGCAATAAAATCGCGAAACGCTTCCGCGTACTTTCGGTCAGTTTGTTTAATTTGATCAGTAACCAGCTCATCCGGATCTGTAAGATCGTTCTCTTCAAGGCCGTGGTTTATACAAAGGTTTCTAGTATCAGAATCCTCTTGAATCTCTTCTACGCCCTTAATAGCAGAAGATCGGCTGTGTCCAAAATGTCTTATTTTAGAGACTATTATTTCTTTATGGTCATTATCAAGATCGCAGTTGTTATGAACATCTTCTAATATCCTTCTAACTAGCTCCGGTATACCGACAGTTCTATACCCTTGCCACTCTGTAAATCCATATTCTTCTAAAACCTCATCAGCCTGATCCCAGAATGAGTTAAATCGCTGCTGCTGGTCAACTGACACTCCGCCGATAAAATAGACATTACTTGCCTGTCTATTGTCCGCCGAACCAGTTTGCATATCGTTGTCAATGAGAGAATCAGGCGCTAACAGGTTAACGGAAAAGACAGTCTTTTCCATATCAAAGAGTACCTTAGAAAGCCATTCAAGGTATCGCCTAAATTGTTTTTCACCCCGGTGGCGACAATAGACCGAACTTAGACCGCCGCCAATCGCCGAAACGGCAGGCTACAGCCACGCTCGTCGGCGTACTAAGGTCAAGTAACCCCATCAAACTACCCGCCGCGCCCGAAGCAGCCGCTGCTTTTATTCCGGTCCAACCCATATCGAGAGGGGCATTTCGGCGGCGGCGTTCTTTTTCCAAAAGTGCATCACCGCGCTCCAAAAGCTCACCAAATGCTATATCGCCTCCATACATATACATGAATTCACTGTATAGCATTTGACTTACATACTTCTGACGACCTACCTGTACGTCATTAGAATATCCGACAACCTCACCTGATGTTGGATGAATAATCTCCTGCGATCCAGAAAACACGGGATGACCGCAGTAGGATCCAACGAAATTACCTAAATCACCATTTCTATATTCTTCTACTATTCCTTCATACCGAGGAGGCACATCTAACCCGTCTATATACCGTCCCATCTCTCACAACTTTCTGCCGCACCCGGAAATAAAAAATCTGACCCACTACGCCAGATATTAATTATATGGAGGGCCCACCGGGGCTTGAACCCGGGACACCCTGCTTAAAAGGCAGGTGCTCTAACCAGCTGAGCTATGGGCCCGTCGTAAACCGCCGGGACATCCGTCCGCTATTTCATGCTACCACGAACCGACTGCCTGAGTCAATGCTTCTTTGAACTGCGGACGCTCGCTGTATGCGCTAAAAACAAATCAACCACCCCCAATACCAAACCAGTTGTCGCTATATACCGCCAAGCACCAGCAAACATCTTATACAACTCCAACGCCTGTCCGTCCAGCGACATAAACTTGCCAAGCGGCATGACTAGCAAAGCTGCTGCCAGAAAAGCGATACCCGCCGCAGAAACAATCTTCATATGCTTTTTCTGGTACTTCGGCCCGCTAGCCAGCAGCGCGAACAATGGCGCTAACAATAATAATAAAACTGCAATCACGCCGTTCGGCAGCCAATCCAGCTCCATGCCAAAGCCGTCCAATATACTGCCCAGCCAACTTGACCACCATTCAGCCAGTAAAAAACCAGCGGCCAGCGCCAATGCCAGCGACCCGAACCGGCGCGACGACACGAATGCAGCTGCGAAAATCACCGCCACAATTACGCCAAATAAAATCGCGACGCTCACTTCTGATCCTCCAGCTCAAACCTGACCGACAGCCCCGGCTTAATTCCAAACTTTTTTGCCGTGCCCGCCCGCGTCTCTAAAACATAGCGTGCCGGCATCGGCGATTTATACACTTGATGCGGCTCAAAATCGGGCTCAACATTATTCTCGACATGGACAACCTTCTTCTTATCGTTCAGCCAGATGATATCAATTGACGTTTCCATATCTTTCATCCACATTGGCAAATCGCCGTCTTTATCAAATACAAAAATCATCGCCTCATCCCTGGCAATTTGTGCCCGTCCAGCCAAACCTTTTTCTTTTGCTGCGTCATCCTTAGCGATTTGCGCCCGCAGAATCGCCTTGCCCGCGTAAACTGTTGTGGTTTTCATATTCATAGCTGTTTTTGCAGAAAATATCGCCCAGCCAATCATCCCCAAAACGCCAAGGATTATCAACCACTTCATTACCGTTTGAGCTGCCTGCATGACCTTATTATAACAAGTTTTATGAGAGCCGATACAGATTCATGCACCAATGCGGTCTTTTTTACTGCCGCGCTTGGCATTGCGGTCAATATAATCAATAATCCGACCAGCCACATTGCGGCCCGTCACTTTTTCGATGCCAAATCCTGGGCTGGCGTTCACCTCCAGCACCAATGCGCCGCGCTCCGAACGCATAAAATCGACGCCTGCCACCGTCAAGCCCATCGCTTTGGCGGCTTTGATGCACGTTTTCCGCTCGTCAGGAGTCAGTTTCACAATTTCCCCCAATCCGCCCTTATGCAGATTACTGCGAAAATCATCGTCCAAGCTCTGCCGCTTCATACTAGCGACAACCTGCGAACCAACCACAAATGCACGGATATCAGTGCCGGCCGATTCTTTGACAAACTCTTGCAGCAGCACGTTCGTGCCGTCAGAATCACTGAGATAAAACGCTTGCATAACCGACTTAGCGGCTTTAATTGTCTCCGCCAGTACCACGCCGTTGCCATGCGTGCCGCGCGCCAGCTTGATGATCGCCGGCGTGCCGCCAATCTCGTCCAGCAGTACATCGATATCCGTTTCATTGCGCGAGAACACCGTCTTCGGGATTGCTACGCCAGCCCGCGCTAGTAGCTGCGTCGAACGTAATTTATCCCGCGCCCGCGTAATGGCAATTGACCGGTTCATAAAAAACGCTTGCGGATTCGCCATTTCCAATTGCCGCAGCACCGCCGTCCCGTAACGCGTCATATAGCTAGCAATCCGCGGAATAAACACATCAAAATTGCCGATTTCCCTGCCGCGATAAATGACTTTCGGATGCTGCTCATCGATTGACACATAGCAATTCTTATACTTGATAACCTTAACCTGATGTCCGTGTTTTTCGGCCTCTTCTTTCAGGCGAAGCGTGGAGTAGTTAGCATTACCATTGCTTAGTATTGCGATATTCATGATGCCTCCTCCTTTGGTTTATGGTATTTTTTATAAAACTTATGCGGATTTTTAGCTAGTTCTTTGTTCAAATTAGCTGTCTGCAGCCTCTTTGGACTCTCTATTTCGTTTACACCAACATCAACGACAAATTTTCCTTGCAACGTCCGGCGGCCAATTAACACTGGATATGTATGATTAGATCTATCTGACAAGCCAAATAATACTTTCATTTTCCGGCCGCCCAAGCGTATTGTAAAATGCGTCCGATATTTAATAATCTCATGCCCGGAAGCGCTCTTTACCATCGCCACCGAATAGTCGGTTCGGCGAAAAGTTTTGCCGTTATAATACGGTGAACCCTCGCCGAACAACGAAAACTTTAATACGCCATTTTTATCGACGCGAATATTACTCGCCCACACCGCTGAGCCGTCAGCGCCGGTATCAATCTTAGCTGGCACGCCGGCAGCCCGTTTCCCAAAATCAATCCGCGTATTTCTGCCAATGACGATTCTTTCCAGCGTAGCCATAATTACCACAATTATAAAATACTAGTGCCAACACTACAATAGCCGAAATATAGCTAGCGCAACCAGAATGCAATCTAGCTGCAACTAAAACTACACACTTCGCGACTCAAGCACCGCTCGCTGATGCTCTTTTGAAGTATTTACCTTACCGGCAAGCAGCAAACCCAATTGCAAATCATCACCGCGTATTGATTCCAAATATTTCCAGACTTCCGTGGAACCGTTATAATAACTCAAATCCTTAAATAGCGGCAAATCATTCGTCCCGCGAAAACTTCGTAGCGTTTGAGTGAAGGCAACCTTCTTTGCTCTCATTATTTTTACATCATCCACTTGATCTCCAGCCGTAATAGAGCTAAGTAACGACAGCCGCCATTTAGCCTCAAATGCTCCGCGAAAATCCTGATTATCAAAATAAGCCAATCCGGCAGTAATATAGTGGTCAACGCCGCGCTCGGCAAATTCTCCGTTCAAGGCCTGCTCCATCACCACACCCAAACCCTCTTCGGCGTCAGAATAACCGCTCAAACCGTTAGCCAGCGGAAACACATCAGCTTCTCCGCCGGTAACCGCCCTCAGCATATGAACCCCAAGTTCATGAACCACCAACGATCTAACTTTTTCGCGAGAGCGCAGCATGTTTTTATCTGGAATAGCTATTGTTTTATCGAAAAGGTTAACGTTTATAACCGCGGCTTTTTCGACAGAAACTGACCAATCTGCTGCCGCCTCGCCAAATTCCTGCTCAATTATTTCCGTAAATATTGAATCTACTTCATTAGGATTAAAGTTTGCTTGATTTTCTGGAACATGCTTTAACATATTTCCGTACAAGGACTCTGCAACCCCCTTCATCCACTCGACAGTCTCGTTTGACGGGCGAAATCTTTCTGGCGCGCCTTGATCAGAATCAAACTTAACCATCTGAAATAATTCCCCGCGCAACTCATCGGCGGCGCCAGTTAGCTTTTTATCAGCAATCTGACCTAACTTTTCACCCAGCAGCGAGCGGTAGGTTTTTTCATCCGGAACGCCATAAATTTCCTGATTCAGATTTTCGTACGCGCTAGCAGCAGCTTGCCTATCCTTACTGGATTCAGCGCTATGATACTCTTGAGCGCAGCGGATCAGCTTCGTTTGCTCGCTATAACTTCTAATAAATTCTTCGTAAATCGCTCGGTGTTTTGGCGGCAAATCGGGACTACGCAATATATTTTCACCGAGTTGTTGTATTGCTGTTAAATCTTCATCAAAATTACCATTGTCAAGTTTTTCATAAATAAACTGAGGATTCCTAACTTCGCCAGACAAAAACTTTTCTTCTTGCTCGCTACGGTTTGAAGGAGTAAAAACAGCAACTATTTTTGGCAATAAGTTCATTAGCTGGCTATAAAGTTCCTCTATAGAAGATTCTTCAGATTCAGTCTTTAACGGCTCCTTGTCCATGCTTTTTCACTATAACATATTTCATAAATATAGCAAGAAATTGCAGTACATTTCAATCGCTGGTTGTGCTAATTAGCAAACTTATTTACAATAGACACATGGTGAGAATTAATGAGAGGAAGAATTTATCCGCAAGCGGGTCTCCGTGAATACAAAAGAACTTGCGGATACTCAAGCCCTGAACATACAGATACCGCCCCTCCCATGTTGTTTGAGCGACCGTTAAAATTAGGACGTGCGGCGTTAAATAGACTGATAACATCAAAACATAGCGACGAACCACAAAAAAACAAAAAACCGGGACTTTCCTTGTCTACCATATTCATCCTACCATACCAGAACCAATACGCGAGCTTAAGCGTAAATATTAAGGCGAAGAAGAGCAAAACGAATAACTTGCAATAGCGCTACGAAAACAGCCTCCATCCTATCGTTTCCTTTACTTATTTTCAGGAGTTTTTTTACTTTTTCTAATGCTATTCTCTGCAACTTTTTTCTGCTTATTTCTCTGTCCTCTGGCTACTACAACCACCACTGCTGTAATAATTGATAGTCCGGCTAAAATAGCCAGCGCATAAGCATAGCCTGACAGCAGATAAATTAAAGCCAGCGTCACGCCGACAGCACCCCAGATAGTGATTAGCCGTCTGCCGAGCGCCAAGCCGATGATAACCATCAGCGAATGCTCGACTAGGAACAATATTTCCATGGCATTATCTCCCCTTAGCGCCAGGACAAGGGTCGATAAGCTGAACACAGCGAGCGCCAGCACCAAATGCGCAATGGTGTATATATGAGCATACCCTAGCCAGCGCCACGACATCACCGCCCCTGAAAGAATTGCTGCTGAACACAGGTATGGCACCACTATGTCGTGAACAGGCGCAATTAGCATATGGATAGCAAATAAAATACCGCACAACACCAAAAGGACGCCCGAATCGAAATACGGAATATTCTTCTTCGGCAACCCCTCAGCTATTAGGGCGCTGCCATTGACCGCCCACGTTAGTGTTACTAGCAGTACCGCCTCCGTTGTGATACTGGCTGGCATGGCCATCAGCAGTAAAGTCATCGACCAGCCGATAGCGCTCCAAAATGATGCATAATACCAATAAACTGATAATTTCTTGGTTCGCGCAGTCACGGCGGCGCCATAAAACACCGCAAAGATAATCAGCGAAACGATCGACATAAACTCAAGCTTAATGCCGAGCCACTCTGCAGTTAGGTAGAATAACAATACCAAACTTGGATGTGCCAATACCGCCATCGGCCGCCAATCCTGCTTGGCATACACTACCATATAAAGTGCCGCAACAGCTGCCAACCAGCCCAAGATTTTGAACGGCAATTCATATGTCATCGACAGATTTATCATCGGTAATATCACCGCTGGTACCGTGGCAGCCAGCAGCGTCATATCGCTGACAGTTGATGCTCGCCTATTTATCGATAGCAACCAATGCACCACCCCAAAGCCGACAAACGTCGCCCAAGCAGTGATGGTGAAATTGTCGCTTAGCGGCACGCTCAACCAATGCAAGAACAGCAGTACCAAAGCAATCGTCGCCAAGTATGCTCCGCCCAGATAACTATCCTCACGCCGCCGATAAAACGCATAATACAGCAGCGCTACTAATGGCAGCCAAACCGCCGGATGAATAGACGAAAAGATGATCAAGATAGCCGCGCCAATGGCAGAATATAATAGCAATTCGCGGCACTTAACCGCCGCCTCGCTACGGTAATTATGCAGCCACTCTACTAACAACATCAACGACAAGCCGTTCAACCACGCCATCAAAATAGCAAGATTTTCGCCAGCCATCTTGAAATACAAAGCTATCAGCAGTGCTATCAGAAGTAGAGAAGTATGAATACTAATCACTAAGCCATAAACCTTCTCACGCCACGCAGCAATACCCATGATGATAGCGACAACTGCCACCGAATCTGACAGATACAGCAAACCTTCTCCTGCTGGATGAGCAGTCAAAAAAGCTAAGGCTATAAACACCGTCATTAACCACCAAGCGGCCGCAGCGCCGTACACTAGTATTGCTTGACTTTTGATAATATTTGGGCGTTTCAAAACTAATAATCGGCAGACAATCGGCAGGAAAGTCATAAGCATAAAGATAGAGTAGTGTACGTGCAGGTCTGTTATGGGGGCGAGGCTAAATAGCCTGACGCCAGCTGGCACTAACAAAATTCCAGACATTACTACCATGCCGCCAAAACGGGCGCGGCGCAGCAATGAAAGCGCCATAAAACTTACTGCCGATATCATACTTAGCAGGATAAATATGATCATATCTCTTAGCGGACTTTCGACGCCAGCTATAACCAAGAAAGCGGCCAGCGACACGACAAAACTAACCCACAATACTATTTCGTGCTGCTTGTCGGGCTGCTTTTGGGTACGTATAGAACCGATAGACCAAACCATATTACCAAGCGCCGCTACCCCAAGCGCTACACCCATAACCAGCCTGTCGTTATTCGATAAGTACAGCGCAAAACTAGCAGTCGCCGCCATCAGCAGCACGCGCGCCGTCGTTAGTTCATACGTGCGCATATCCTTTGATTTTTCGACAATAGCAACAGTAAAATAATATATAACGCTGATGAGCAGCAGCATGCTGACGTCAAGCGTGCCCATATGCACCGACGAACCGATAGCGAGAAGCAAAGTGGACGGGACGATAAACGGATTAACCAGCGTCAACGGCTCGGTGAATTGGCGTGGAAAACGACTAGAAAAATACGCAGCCAAAGTCATCAGGCATCCGAACAATAGCACCGCAGCATAATACCACACCAACTGAGCATGCATGACAGCTGGCAAGCTGGTGGTCATCGTAAACATCGACAGCAGCGAAATATAGGCGAGCGGCTGGCTATTGAGCCTGACCGTAGCATCCACGCATAGGAAAGTACCAATGAATGAGGTGATAAGCCAGCACAATGCCGGATCAATCCCCAACAGTAAATGCATACTCCACCCGCCGATCGGCACAGCAGCCAGCGCCGTACCAATAAACGCCGTCGAGGCCGGCTTCAAAATCGGCAAGCGAGCATATAACACCTGGCCAATGGCATAATAGACAAAAATAAACAGCCAGACCAAGCTAAACCTGAGCGGCGCCGAAAGCTCAATCGTTTGCGCCAACAATAATATACCGGCGGTCAGCAATAATGATGCGGTATAGAGCGCCACATTGATGGTGGTTTGACGATTTTTCTCTTTATCTTTATTGCTGGCTGGAGATAGCCACTTGACAATCTGCGTCTTTTCATCGGGAATATTCGTATCTTCTTCAACTGGCGCAGCATCAGTAGCCGATGAATCGCTCGGCTCTTCCTCTTCGTCGCCAATTAACACAAGGCCGGTAGATTGTGAAACTGCAGCCTGATTTTCGGTAATAAGCTTGGCTTGACCGTCGTTATCTTCAATTTTTGCACGGCCATTCTGCGCATCGCGCACGCCGTCCCAATAACCGCGCCGGTAGTCCTCAGACTGACGAGACAGCCGGTTACTACCCCTCTGCGCCACCTTAATTATCACGATGATAATCACTAGTAGAAAAATCAATTCCATGCCTAATCCCTCTTATGCTAATTTTAGTATAGCACGGGAGGGCTTTCCATGGAGAAATTTTACTACGAAAACAGACCGCGTTTCTTCGTTCCCTTAAACTGTTCTAAGAGTTCTTTCTGTTTTTTCGTTAATTTGGTTGGCGTATCAACCACTACGCCCACAATATGCGGACCGCGCGATTCACTGCGCAAATGCGGCACACCGTGACCTGATAACTTGAAATCAGTCCCCGACTGGGTGCCAGCTGGAATTTTCATAGTAATAACGCCGTCCACAGTCTCCACGTCAATTTCCGTCCCCAATGCCGCATCAACCATGGAAATATGCTCTTCTGAAAGGATAATATCGCCCTCGCGGGTGAACTTCTTATGCGCCTTAACGCGGATATGGATATATAAATCTCCCTTACTGCCGCCAGCTGCCGCCTCGCCGCGCTCACGCAAGCGAATGGTCGCGCCATCATCAATCCCCGCCGGAATCTTGACGGTAATATCTTGATGCTGGCGAGTCGTACCTTTGCCGCGACAAACCGAGCATTCTTTTTCCGGAATTTTCCCCTTGCCCCGACAAGTCTCGCAAGTAACCGCCTGCTGGATTTGCCCGAACAATGAATTCATCACTCGCGTTTGCTGGCCGGCGCCCTTGCAAGTCGGACATGTTTTCATACCGAATCCCGGTTCGGCGCCATTGCCATGACAGTGTTCACACTCGTCCTCCAGATTCAAGCTAATTTTCTTTTCCACGCCAAACACCGCATCTTCAAAGCTTAATGTTATATTCGTTTCAATATCGCGCCCGCGCGGACGTCCGCCGCCCGAACTGCCAGCCGCGCTGCCGAAAAACTGGCTGAAAATATCTCCCAAGCCGCCATCGCCAAAGTCAAAATGAATATTTTGCCCGCCAAAGCCGCCAAAACCTTCAAACGGATTGCCAGAAAAACCGCCGCCCGACGCACCGCCGACGCCAGCATGGCCAAATTGATCATAGCGCTGGCGTTTTTGCTTATCCTTCAGAACTTCGTACGCTTCATTGATTTCTTTGAATTTCGCCTCGTCGCCGCCCTGTTTATCCGGGTGATATTTTACCGCCAATTTGCGAAAAGCCTTCTTTATCGCATCCTCAGAAGCGGTTTTTGACACGCCTAGCACTTCATAATAATCACGCTTGCTCATATACGTTTATTATACGCTTTTAGCACTCGACGCGCAAGAGTGCTAAATTAGTCGCTCTGCTCCTGTAGGCGCATATCCAGATGGCGACAGATTGCAAACAGCCAAGCGGCCGCAAAAAGCCCAAGTATTACTTCAACAATTACAAACCAAAAACTTCTCAAAACATAACCCTGCGCTGCCAATAAAGCCATAAAAACCGGAAAACTAAACGACAACATCCGTTGGCGGCGCGTTAAATAACTGAGGCTTGACGGCAACATCAGCATGACAGCCACCATCATAACGACTACGCCGCGCGAGAAAATAAAGTGCACTGCATGCATGGTATCGTTAGGACAAAGCGCCACGCCAATCATACAAATCGCCAGAAGTGTTATCAACCAAACAGATACCTTGGCAGTACGCAGCTGCCGCAGTTTGACATAGCCTTTAGACATGCCAACACCTATCATAATAAGCACCAAGCTTGACATAAAAACTCCGGCATTAAAGGCTAAAGCAGAATGACGGTTAACTACCGTCTCACCCAGCCGGCTAAGACTCCAGCCCATCCAGCGCGAGTCATCAGATAGAGTTGCCGCCACCAGCACGCCAAGCGTCAGAATCGCCGTATATAGTACGCAAAGAATTTGCAGACGATTGAGACGATAAAACCGGAGGGCAGAGTCTCTACTCATGATTTTATTATACCAGGAAATGCGGAAAAATCGTTAGAATCATTGACATTTAACCCGCCTTGTGATATATAGGAAGCATAGACTTTGTAAGATATAAATATACAAGTCGAAGCGAGGAAACCATGACAAGCGAAACACTGACTGCCGTAAAGCAGCCGTATAGCAACTTTAATCCTTTGCCGCCCAGCAGCGAAGCATTGGAGAAGCGGGTTTACTCGCCCGAAGAAGAGGAACAGATTGTCAAACTTGGACCGTTAGCAAAAACCATTGCTACCGATCCCGAGATTGCCAGCGCCTTTGGCATCATGAAATGGGAGGAGATGGGCGACTCTGACCGCAGCAAGCGATTTTCCGGCAGGCATCCCTGGCCGGAACGTAAAATCAACGGACAGGAATATGTTTATTCCGTCCCAGTCGTAGCCGGAATACTGCCCTTAAAAGATAAGTGGGACGGCACAGTCCGGTATAGCGCCATTTCTGTTATGAAAGATGATTGGCGCGAAGATCCTGACGCCTGGCGTGTTGTTGAGCTAAATTTACAAACTGGAGAAACTAGCCGCATTGATGTTTTGAGCGTCATTATAGATATAGACGCCGAAAGACACGCTGACATCGTCTTGAAGCCAGATAATTACGATAATATACCTCCGCTGAGCCGGCCAGAAATCGGTAGAGTTCCAATGTGTGACTTGGAGCGTATTACAGCCAGGTTGGATAAAGATTACCATGCCTGGCAGGCGTACTATTCCGATGGACGGCGCCAGTCAGGTCAAATTATCGACATCGAATTTCTTAACGAAGCTATGGCTCGCGAAATAGGCGCGCGCATTGACGAAGAGGTTTTCGGAGACTACGATGAACTGGCCGTCCCGTCAGCCATAACAGCGGCTAGATATATCATAGGCGCAACGGTCAGCAAACCCGAACTAGTAATTGCTTAAATAAAAATTTATAGACGACCTGATGTTCGCGTTTTGAGATTGCTGTTTAAGTTTTATAAACATACGATTTCCCCGACTTAATTAAATCTCTGCAAATTTTGGCTTTCACGATTGAGAGATTTAGCGTCTGTTATAATTAATCCATGAAAGAATCTGACACCAATTGCAAACCAGAGCATAAAGAATATCCAGAAACCCCTAAGCGCATTTTTAGAAAGATGGCTGAAGTAGCCGCCAGAGCAACAGGAGCCAACCTGGCTTCCGAAAAATATCGAGAAACGCGCAATGAAGAATGGCCTAAGATGACCACCAAACAAAGGTTAGGCGCTGTTGCAGCAACAGCAGTTTCTTTCGGGAGGCTGGTTCGAGAAGGCGTTAAGTTTGGCAAGCCAGACAGCGAACGCGGATGGACAGATACGATTGGCGATGTAATCTTTGCAGCCAGCGACGGGCTTGACGGCATGATCGCCAGAGGAACTGGCGGAAAAACCGCCTTCGGTGGACTCGCAGACCAACTGCTTGGCGACAAAGTCTCCCGTTGGGTTAAGGAAATTAGCATGGCATCCCGAGGTCGAATATCTTGGCCTCACGTAGTAACGCGAATAGCTCGCGACCTTTGCGTCACATATCAGCGCGATAAAATAACTGAGGAAACTGGCGGCGCCATTAGCGTTGACGCCTCGCCAAAAAGCGATCTGTTCAGCGGTAAATACAGTACTGTGAATTATCTTTTTGTGAACGCTCTTCTCGATTCCCCGCTTGGCAAAAAAATACCGGGCTGGGCTCGTGAAGTCCTAGCAACAGCAACTGATGCTCATCTGGTAGCAACAGGGATTGTGTCAGTAAAACGACTCAAAGATAGCCAGAGAAGACTGGAGCAAGAAAGATTGAGACAGGAAAAACTCAATCTTAATAAAATGCTGCAGTCTCATGAAACTGCAGCATTATAATTTTATAGACTGAAGCTCTGGGGCTACTTCTCGTCGACCACCTCGCCCTCGACTGGCTCGTCCTTGTCAGACTTTTTATCGTCCTTAGATTCATCAGCCTTGTTGTCCTCAGCAGCTTGCTGGTACATTTTGGCGCCGATTGGCATGATGGCGTCCTGCAGTGCTTTGGCTGCTGCCTCCAGCTCGTCTTTGTCATCAGCGTCTTTGTGCTTCTCCGCTTCCTTGACCGCTTCGTCAATCGCCTTCTTATCGTCGTCAGAAATCTTATCCTTAAACTCGTCTGGCATTTTCTTTGCCTGGTAGATGGCGTTTTCTAGCTGGTTTTTAGCGTCAACGGTTTCGCGCTTTTTCTTATCCTCGTCAGCGTGCAGTTCGGCTTCTTTCTGAGCTTTTTCGATGTCTTCCTTGCTCATATTGCCAGAGTTTTGGATGGTAATTGATTGCTCTTTGCCAGTGCCTTTATCTTTAGCAGTAACATTGAGAATACCGTTGGCGTCGATATTGAACGTCACTTCAATCTGTGGAATACCACGTGGCGCTGGTGCGATGCCGTCAAGGACAAAACGACCCAAACTCTTGTTGTCATTGGCAAATTCGCGCTCACCCTGCAATACGTGGATCTCCACTTGCGGCTGATTGTCGGCAGCCGTCGAGAATACTTCGCTCTTGCTGGTCGGTACGGTGGTATTGCGCTCGATCAGCTTGGTTGACACCCCGCCCATCGTCTCGATGCCAAGACTGAGCGGCGTCACGTCCAGTAGCAGCACGTCCTTAACATCACCAGCCAGCACGCCACCCTGAATAGCCGCACCAACTGCCACCACTTCGTCTGGATTGACACCCTGCATTGGGTCTTTACCGAACAATTTCTTCACCCGCTCGACCACTGCCGGCATGCGGGTCATACCGCCAACCATGACGATTTCATTGACGTCAGATTTTGACAATTTAGCGTCTTTGAGCGCTTTTTCAACTGGGCCGTCGAGGCGCGCTAGCAAATCTTTCACCAAATCTTCCAGCTTGGCCCGTGTCAGGCTCAGCTCAAAATGCTTTGGCCCGTCAGCATCAGCGGTGATAAACGGAATATTAACTTCGTATTCAGTAACCGTTGACAGCTCCTTCTTGGCCTTTTCAGCTTCGTCCTTCAGGCGCTGCATGGCCGCGTTGTCTTTACGCAGGTCGATACCCTCTTTAGACTTAAAGTCATCCAGGAAGTAATTAACGATGACGTTGTCAAAGTCCTCGCCGCCCAGGTGAGTGTCGCCATTGGTGGCTTTCACCTCAAATACGCCGTCGCCGAGTTCCAAAATAGAAACGTCAAACGTACCGCCACCAAGGTCAAAGACAACGATGGTTTCGTCATTTTTGCCTTTTTCCAGGCCGTACGCCAGAGCAGCAGCCGTTGGCTCATTGATGATGCGCTTAACTTCCAGGCCGGCAATTTTACCAGCATCTTTGGTTGCTTGGCGCTGCGAATCGTCAAAGTAGGCTGGCACGGTGATGACGGCTTCGGTGACTTTTTCACCCAGGAATGCCTCAGCATCAGCTTTGATCTTGCTGAGGATCATGGCTGAGACTTCTTCTGGCGTGTATTCTTTGTCGCCCATTTTCACGGCCACGCCAGTGCCTTTTTTAGCAATTTGGTACGGCATGATATCCAAGTCTTTTTGGACTTCCTTGTCATTAAACTTACGGCCGATCAAGCGCTTGACACCGTAAATGGTGTTCTTTGGATTAGTCACACGCTGACGCTGCGCCACTTGTCCGACTAAACGCTCGCCTTTTTTATTGATAGCGACCACCGAAGGCGTCGTGCGATTGCCCTCAGCGTTAGCGATAACTTCTGGCTTACCCGCCAGCATATATGCAAAGGCGCTGTTGGTTGTACCAAGGTCAATTCCGATAATTTTACCCATATGATTCCCCTTTCTTATTTTGATCACATCTGGTTTTTCTTATATTCATTTTAGCACTCTTTATTCACGAGTGCCAACTATTTCAGTATAAATAATTAGCACTCCCGTGTCAAGAGTGCTAATTTAGATTTTTGCATTACTGTCTATTTTGTAGTAGTCGGCTGGACTGGCGGTACCGCTGGCGTCTTTTTGGCTAGATTAATATATTTCACAACTGAAAGAATATAAACTACCGAACCAATCAAAATCAAACCGTAAGCAATCGTGTAAGTACCGCCGGTGTTGCTGGCTAGTATAAACGTTGCATACGTGATAACAGCGCCAACCAGCGGAGCTAATGACGAAAAGGCAACCGATTTACGCGCCGCCAAAAGACTAGGGCTCAACTGCTTACCTCTGCCAATAGCGAACCAAACAAACGATCCGGCTGCTATGACCGCTGCAACAATTGTCACCGACAAGTACAAAATTCCTGAATGCGAATTAGACTCGCTAACAGCTTTATTCATCCCTTCCATAGCTGCATAGTATTTCTTGGCAGAGTTCTGGATTTGGTTCAAATATTGGTTAGCGCTATTATAGTCATTTCCGCGCAAAGCGGCAGCAATCTTGTCGAGCAGCACCTTGGTTTCTCCGGCATACTTTTTAACTTCCGCCGCTTTCCTGCTATATTCAGCACCTAGCTTGGAAGAAAAATTATGATTGGCAACATTTCTGAATGCCGATGACGCAGTTACAGCTTGAGCAAGTACCATACCGTTGGTTACGGATTTCTCGTCATTTGTCGATTTTATAAAATCTGTATACGCCTTGTCCGAATCGGTAATTATATCAATATCAGCTTGATTTACATAACCGGCTGCACTAGCAAACGAGCCCCCAGCCGACACTGCGACAAGCGCAGCTAAAATTATCCCAAAAACTTTACGCATGCTTAGAATTATAATACAGAAAGCTAAATTTTACCAACCGCCGCTGGCACCGCCGCCAGAAAACCCGCCGCCGCCAAAGCTGCCGCCAGACGAGCCGCCTGAACTGTTAGAACTGCCGCCCGAACCGATACTGCCAAGCTTCGCCAACGCATAGCTAATTTTCTTGTTTAGTTGGCGTACCGAAATTAACCGACGGAGCTTTCTTGGCATCAGCGTCAGCTTCAAAGTACGGCCGCTCTTTGAAACCAAACATGCCCGCTAGCAAATTCGCCGGGAAAGATTTAATTTTCGTATTGTACGACCTGGCGGCATCGTTAAAATCATTGCGCGCTACCGTGATACGATTTTCCGTACCCTCCAGCTGCGATTGCAAGTCTTTGAAGTTTTCCGTTGCTTTGAGCTGCGGATAGTTTTCGGCAACCGCCAACAGCCGACTGAGCGACGAGCTAACCTCGCTTTGAGCCTGCTGGAATTTGGCTATGTCATCTGGATTATTGGCATCGACTTTGATTTGCGTAGCTTTAGCGCGCGCCTCGACCACCTTTGTTAATGTCTCTTGTTCGAAATTAGCCGCGCCCTTGACGGTGTTCACGAGGCTAGAAATTAAGTCGCTGCGCCGTTGATATTGCGACTCGACCTTGCTCCACGCTGTATTGACCGACTCGCGGCTAGCCACCATGCTATTATAAGATCCAACGACTATCATTATTAGCAGCAATAATTAGCCAAAAGTGCGATAAGCGCGTGCTGACATGAATTCCGCGTCAAAAAGACAGTTTACTGCGGCAGCTGCCAAATTCGAACCCAATCGACTTCCATCGGCCAGGTCTTTCCGGTGCCCAGAATAACGTCAATCGCTGTCTCGGAATCAAATAGTCCAAACGGGTTACTAAGCGTCGGACTAGTGCCATCGGCAGCTACCGGATTTTGCTGCGGATCGTTCGGCGCCAAGAGGTTCCGCTTTTCTCCCCAATATTGCTTTAATACCAACACGCCGTCAATATACCATTCAACGCCGTTTGTATCCCATAAACAACCGTACGTATGCCAATCCGCTGAATGATAGTTCGGATTTCGATAATCGGCTTTTCGATTTTTAATCATTAAAGATTTATCAAACTGGCCGCCGTGATGCGCCCATAGCGTACCCAGAAACTCATCTTTGCGCATAATCTCAACCATATCAAGCTCGACATACGGCCGCTGATTCAAACGATGCAGATGATTCGACTGCGCCCAAAACGCTGGCCAAGAGGAATCCTCCGGCGGCACATTACGCACGCCATTAGCGTCAACGCGCATCCGCACTTCGTAATAGCCATGCCCAAACGACTGTCCTACATACGTATTCGGGTCGCGCGTCATGAAATTACGGTTGTAAGTACTGTGCGTCGGAGCAATCCGCAGCACCGAATTATTCACAGAGTATTCGCTTGGCTGAGTGTCGGGTTTGCCCCACTTGTGCACGCCCGCCGGGTACCATTTGAAACCTGGCGCGCCAGTATTGCCAGTGTCGATAGTACTGATTGAGTCAAAATTATCTTCAAAAGCTAAGCGATTATATTTGCCAGCTGCTGCCGGGACGGTTGGCGACGGAGTCGGTGTAGGCGTAGGTGTAGGAGTCGGTGTCGGATTTGGAGTTGTGTTATTATTTGCCGATGACGCAGAAACCGGTCTCTTGGCATACCCCAGATATTCATAGCCGTCGATCTTTGGTGGAGAATACTCAACACTTTCGCCGTCTTGCACAGTTACCGTGTCGGTTGCGCCGATACTATCAATGATAGCCGAAGCCGCTTGATTGTTAAGTGCCAACCCGCCAACGCTAACCGCTAGTAACAGCAGAGCGCGGCCCTTTTTGCTGCGCAGCAAGAAATAGCCGCCCAGCGCCGCCAGCAAGCCGCCAACAGCAAAATACGCTACCAAAATCCTCGCATCGCTGCCCGTCTCGGCCAAGCGTCCGCCGCCTTGGTACGCCAGCAAAAATTCCGAATTGGCGTCGTTAGTAGTCAACGTTATTTTTCCTGAGGCGATGGAATTCTGTTCGGTTTTCGATAGCGAACTTTTGACCACGCTGCGAAGCCGAATAGTTTTTGAACCGGCATGCGCAGCCGGCGGCGCGATAAAATTCACCGCAACAACAGCGGCGATGAATAATCCTACTATTTTCTTTTTCATTGAATCCCTCAACTCTTTTTGTTTTAACGCCTGATGACGCTTATGATTATATAGCTAATGACGATACAATGCAAGCGAAATAAGTACGGAAATGCTGGATTTATTGCCGCGTGACTTTGACCATAGCGTCGCGAGCCACCGCGCCATTCAAGATATAGCCAGCACGCAATTCCTCAGCTATGACTTCCTTGTCGCCCTCGGCCGTTTCGTCAAACTGAACCGCTTGATGTAGCTCGGGATTGAACGGCGTGCCAGGTTTGGCATCGATTTTCTCAAGGCCGATTTCCTTGAGCTGTTTATCAAGTTGTTTACTTAAGCCAGCCACACCTTTAGCCCACGGATTATCTTTCAGTTCCTCCGGCACATTGGCAATCGCCCGCTCAATCGTATCAATCACCGGCAATAGTTTCATCACCGACTTCGCCTGGCCCATTTGGTGAGCCGCCTGCTTTTCCGCCTCCACGCGCTTGCGGTAGTTCTCGAAATCCGCCCGCGTCCTCTGCAAATCCAGCGTCAACTCGCCCAATTGCTGTTCTAAATCTTCAGTTTTCTTAGCTTTATTCTTTGTCATTTTTTCCTCCTTCTGAACGGCCAAAACGGCTCTTTATGGTACATGGAAGGCGAAATTATTAATTCGCCGACCGCTATAACTATAAACATAACGACCAAAATAACGACAGTTAACCACGTCGGCAAACCGCTCAGCAGTCCGCCGATCCATTCAGCCATTACAACATTTCCTCCAGCATAGCACCCGTTCGGCGCACCAACTCCATCGTTCGGCGATAATTTTGCCGCGTCGGGCCGATTACGCCGATATAGCTATCATCGCTAAACTGCGAACGGAATTTGCTGATAATCAACGTCGCACCAGAACTTTTACCAATCGGATTTTCGCTGCCGATAAACACATTGAGCGGCTGGTTCGGTGCCGCTTCACGTAGCCACGGCTCGATGTTATCAATCAGTCTGGCAATCGCCTGCACGTGTCCGCCCTCGATAAATTCCGGCTGGCTAAATAACTGTGTCATACCATTCATATACAAATGCTCGCCAAACGAAGCAAAGCCGAAATTACCCGTCAACTCCACCAGACTATCAACCGCACTGCGAATTGCTCGGTCAGACTTATCAACATGCGAATTAACATGTGCTTCAATCGCCCTCGCACTGCGATCGATACCGCTCGGCAGCTCGGTCATCTGAGCATCGGTAATACCATTGACATACAGTCTATAACCCTTGTCGGTGGGAATTCGCCCAGCGCTGGTGTGCGGCGCCTCGATGAACCCCATCTCCTCAAGCTTAGCCATTTCGCTGCGAATGGTGGCACTGGACACACCAAACAACTTGGCCAGCGTCACACTGCCAACTGGTACCGCAATCTCGGCGTACTGCTCAATAATGGCGGCGAGAATCGCCTGTTGACGTTCGGTCATGTATAAATTGTATCAAAAATTAGCACTCTATTCAAGCGAGTGCCAAATAACTCATCGAAAACGCTTATCTGTAAAAAACCGCGCCGCATCCGATGAAAACAGCATCACAACCATGATGTGAATGCCAATCATCACGAACAAAAAAGCCATCGCCATATTGATCCGCCCGACAGTAATTGACAAAGATTCGGTAATGATCGTCGCGCTAGCCACTGCCAGCAGCATAATTCGCGCCCGATTGCTACCCCTCAGCAGCGCTCCCGCTAGCGCTAATTCAATAATCACAATCGCAAAATTCAGAACCATCGTACTAAGAATAATTACATTAGCCGACTCAACGCTAACGGCAGTTTCAGTAACCATTTCCTGTGCAAATTCCGGCCAATTTACCGTATCAAACAGCATTTGCCCAATTGTAAACAGCGATACGATTACTATCAACCCGCAGCCGAACAGAATTTGCGGCGGCCGGCGGCTCCACAATTCCTTCAATAACGTTTCGTGGTTTTTCGGCAAGCGGTCGTGAATTGTTCCATCCATAATGATACCAAACTGCTGCAGCGTGCTTTTTTGCGACTTTACCTTCGACAATTCCAGGATAGGCAAATCGCCGTCTGTTCGGACAAAATCTCCTCCAGGGTGTCGCGAATGATAACCGGAGGAAAAATCTTTCAAAATTGCCACCCGCACTGGCTCGGCACTGTCCTGTACTGTTTGAATAATATAATCGCGCTCAATGTCGGTATTCTCGTCAATCCGATGCGTCAATTGAAATGTGAACAGCGACACGCCGATACTTCTGTCGTATGTTCCCGCAGCCAGCCAATCCACCCGGTGGCCACCCGGCAGCAACCAGCCCTTTGGACAGCGCCAAAAACGCACATGATGCCGCTGGCTAGGATTACCGTTAACTTCTTGCTGGTATGTAAAATCCTGCTTGCGTCCAAACAAAAAAGCCGGCGATACTGGCGCATTCGGATAACTTTTACGCCGTAAAACAGTCGTCACCATTTTCCATGCCGACCGGGGAGTAATGTCATCCGCCAGACTCCAGCCCGCTGCGTCCATCACTTTATGCAGCTGTTCTTCCGATCCGCGCGCCGCCAGATTGACTGGGTCGCTTAATATTCCATCCGCCGTCCGCGTCCGGCCAATAAAATAATTCGGCACGTAAATGCTGCTTAAAATCCGGTGCAGCCGCGGCAAGGCCAAATAAGCTACAATTATCCAAACCACAAAAAACAGCCCGACCATCCACCAGCCGCCCGTAAACCAGCTTTCCCTAAAAACCAGCCATGCCAACCATAACGACGCCAGACCGGCAAAAATAAAGAACGCCTGGTCTAATAAGACGTTAATTGATTTTAACGGCCGCATCAATGCGGCAGCTAGTTTTTTAGGCGATTTTGCCAAGCTCATAGCTTTATTATATCATTCAAGAGATTGCGAGCCGCCAACCGAGCCTCGTCATCCTTGCGGCTGAATAAATCACCGCGCTCAATAATCTCTTTACACACCCTAACGGCCCGCTCTAAATCGTCATTAATAATCACGTGGTAATACGGTACTTCCAGTGCATGCGCCAGCTCTTTGATGGCCGATTGATGACGCTTTGGCCATTCGACTTGAAAATCCTCCTCAGTGGCATAGCGTTTTTTTAGCCGCTCCAGCCATGTTTTATAATCCGGTGGCACGATAAAAATCGCGATACAACCTGGGGCTAATTGTTCATATTCCGCTACACCCTGAACATCGACGTCAGTAATTGCCACTTGATTATTATCATGTGCCAATTTTAACTCGGCCGCCGAGGTTCCGTAGACCGTGCCATGCACAAATTTCGCCTCAATGAATTTATGGTCAAGCAGCATTTCCTCGGCTATTTTTTTATCAATAAAATGATAATCGACACCGTTTTGCTCGGCACGGCCATTATTAATCCGCGGCGAACGCGTGGTGTGAGATACGATATCGCGAAATTCCGGCAGCTTTAATAACTGCTTTTTTATAGTGTCTTTGCCAGCGCCAGAAATCCCCGCCAGCAGCGCAATCTTTGTATCCCGCACCAGCTGAATCGTCGACTCAACCGGCTGATATTCTGCGATAAGTTTTTCAATCTCTGACATAATATTTATTTATGATAACTCATCTGGTACAGATTGCCAATCAGGAAACTCGGGACTAATAAATATTCGCTTCAATACAAGCAATCAATCCCTCTTCAGCATCACCATAAACGCTTCACTCGGAATGTCAACCTTGCCGAAGCGCTTCATGCGTTTTTTACCGCGAGCTTGCTTGGCGAGGAGCTTCTTTTTGCGGCTGACATCACCACCATACAGATAGCCAGTAACGTCCTTGCGGTAAGCGCCAATGTTCTCGCGGGCAATGAATCTGCCGCCAATTGCCGCCTGAAGCGCTACCTCAAAACTCTGGCGCGGCACCACGTCTTTCAGTTTTTTGACGATTTCGCGACCCAAGCCTGGCGCCTCCGAGCGGTGGCACATCACGCTGAGTGCATCGACCATCTCGCCTGCCACATAAAAATCCACTCGCACCAAATCTTCCGGCTGGTAGCCCGCTAGCTCATAGTTAAACGAACCGTAACCGCTAGTTACCGACTTCAATTGATCATAAAAATCCGTCAGCAAATTCGCCAGCGGCGCCTTGAAAGAAATCAGCGCCCGCTCATCGATGTAGCTGAGGTTTTTCTGCCGGCCGCGCTTACTGACAATTAGCTGAATCACCGCACCGATATAGTCCTGCGGCACCACGATTTCGCCATCGATCCACGGCTCGCGAACCTCGGTAATTTGCGCTGGATCGGGCAGTTCGCTGGCTGACTTGATGTCCAGCTCCTCGCCGTTGGTGAGGCTAACTTGATAATCCGTACTCGGATTGGTGACGATAAGATCCAGATTATACTCGCGCTCCAGCCGCTCGCGAATGATGTCCATGTGTAATAAACCGAGGAAACCAATCCGCACACCATAACCCAGCACTGGCGAATTTTCCGGCTCAAACTGCAATGCCGAATCGCTCAAACTCAGCTTTTCTATCGCCTCTTTCAGGTCGTTATAATCTTCATTGCTCACTGGAAAAAAGCCCGCATAGACGAAGGGCTTGACTTCTTTGTAGCCAGGGAGGGGTTGGACGGTTATTTTCTCCGTCATGCTGCCACCCTTTTTGCCTGGATACTGTCCGATAAACTTCCAATAAACTTATTTTTTAATAACATAGCGGCTATTCCTGTTCTCACCAACCTTCTCCATAACACCAAATTCCACCGACTGCGCCAGTTCACGTCGAGCTTTCTTGTAGTCAGGTTTTTAATCTCGCCGCTATCGCTCACGCCTAACAAAACACTACCGCCGCGAGTATTAGCAAACGCAATTATAGTCTGCCATAAATTTTCTGGCAGCTTTGCGCCGCACTTACTGCGACAGCTCTTAAATTCAAGCGACTCTCCCTCAGTTTTCCTTATCCGAACCATAGGGTTATTTTATCAGATTTTTAACCATGGAAACAGAAATACCTGCGCCCTACACCCACCTATACTCGCGCGGAATAACCCCCGCTCTCATAGCCCTGACACATTCAGCCAAGTTGCCTGGCATATCAGCCCAAAAATCATCGTCAAGCCAGCCTGATAGCATACTTGCTAACAGTCTATCTTCACGGCTATTGACCGTTTCGCACAGTTCGCACAATCGCCGCGCTGCCAGCCCGCGGAAATCGCTTTTTAAGCCTACATCTTCTAGTTCATCTAGCCAGTCAGCCAACTGACTCATAACTTTAGAGTTCTCTGTACCCAACAAGTCATCAGCAAACTTATTTATATCAAAACTACCCAGGGGAGGCTTCACTCGGGCTATAAATTCAATGAAACCCGGCAGGCGCTTTTTCTCCTCAGCCTCTTTTGCTAGTTCGGTAAAATCAACATCAGCAGTCCAATGCAATTCCTCTGCATCTAAAGAGCCATCAATAACACGAACGCCCCTACACGGATCAAACTTGCCGCCCATCTCTTTTATCAAACCTTCTGTAAAAAGCCCGGGCCGCTGGAAAAGAGCAGCTTGCCGTCCATCCTCTATCAACCGATTAACGATATCCGTACAATTACTGTCAACGCCATACCCACAACTGTTACGGTAATGATCCAGCGGATCTTTACCATAGCGCTTTTGGTAGCGCTCATCATCCGTAAAGAATATACCCCTATCATAGAAAAATCCTTTAAGCTTCTCTGCTTGGTCAACGTAATGTTTCAATACCAATTCAGCCAAGTGTTCGGCGGAAAAACCGCTGCACTCAACAACAGTTTTTACATCTTCCACAAAATCGCGCTCGCTCCTGATAGCCCGAAGTTTGGCTGCACCGCCATTTCTCCAAAAATAACTTTCGCCGCCATTAGGATTAAACCCAAACCACAACCTTCTTATTTCTTCAATAGACAACTCTTCGTCTTTCTGCTGTTTGGCAAAAATTTTATCAATACTGTCGATTACATCCATAGTATCCAGCTTATCTTGACCCCGCATCAATTTGCCTATTTCTTCGCGCAGAACGCCCATCATAGCTGGCTCAACTTGGTCGTTTTCGCCAATACCCAGAATCATCTGTATACTACCTCGCTCGTCCGTACATATCATAATGCGAGGAATATTATTTTTGCCGGTCGTCAGTACATCGACAAAGTAAACGCTATTGTCGTATAAATAACGTTTTATTGATTCGACATCGCCAGGAAACCAATCAGTACATTTTCCGGCAAGCAAATTATGCAGTTGTTCAGATGAGTCATCGTTGGGATCAGATTGTTCTTTTTTGCGTCGAACACGTATCCCATGCCATTCTCCCAGCTGAGCATCCTGGCGCTGTCCTAATCCCAGACTCGTCGCAGCCGCAATTTCTTTACCATATAATTCGCTAAAATCAGCAGATTCTAATTTGCCAGATTTGTAATATCTCGCTGCTTCTTTATATGCCCTATAGAGTGCCTCGGTATTAACTTCTGGCAGCAGTGTTGCACTTCCAGACTCGCGCGCATTAAACCTCTCAGCCTGCGGATCAAACTCGCCCAACTCTGTATAGGCGCTTATAACATAAGAAGAAAACCAATCAGGATATTTACCAACTATCAGCGCTTTCTTCATTCGATCCAAACGCCCGACCTGCAAATATTGAAAGCCTCTAACTAACTCTTCCCGTTGAGAATAATTATTATCAGGAAGCCCAAATCTCCTATACCAGCCAGGCGACGAACCAGCTAGCTGATACAAACTCTCCAAATCAGGCGGATTATTGGCGATTCTCTCTTTAGCTGCCGGTATTCCCATAGCATGCGAATAGCATACATCCGTAATCCCATCAATTTCTACATCATCCAAAAAGGACGATTTGACTGGTTTTTTAGGTATAGTGGCATCAATAGAAGAACCTTCTCGTATTTGCGACGAAGGGGCAAAAGGCGCATGATCGCTTTCAGGCTTCTTCGCAGCTTCCTTCCGGTGCGGATCCAAAGACGCTTCTTCCCCCGCTTCAATTACTTGACCTAAAACATACCGGGTCAATAATTTCAGCTTCTTTGGACCGCCCGGCTTTTCTTCTGAACTGTTCGAGTAGCCCAAATAATTATACCTTTTTGGGAGTGTATTCAGACTACCGCTCCACTCATTTCTCAGCCTTTTAAGTATGCAATTCCTCAGAAACCGCTCCATTTCCCCAGGAGTAGCCAGGTTCGCCATAACGTCAAAAATCGCCAGCAGTCTCTCGCTTCTTTTTCGAGGCCTCCAGCCCTCCTTCGGGTCTTCGTAATTATCCAAAGATACGCAAATAGCTTCAGCCATTTGTTCGGCTATGTCAAACTCGCCAGGTTTCTCTCCTTGCAGTCTTTCTACAACTTGACTCATCTTTTTACCATCAATAAAGGCTAGAAAACTCCCATTTCGGAGTATGCTTTCTAAATCTGGATCAAGGGCAGTGCCGTTCGCTGAATCGGAAAGCGAATCGTCATCGCCATCATACGGCATCTCTGCTCCGGCGTGACGGCGAGACGATGAATTTGGATAGCTATCAATCATAATTAGTTATTAATGTTAATATTCTTTTGTCTAATTGTCAATATTATCGTGGTGGTTGGCTACCGACGTCTATCATTTTTCACATCTATTTTAGAGCAGTTCCGCCAAGCTGTCCTTTAGCTCTATTTCGTCGCGCTCGTCTCTCTTCAAGGTATTTGATCACCTTTTCTTGCTCCGCTACCGAAAAATATCTTCCTCTACTGCTAGCACCTTTTTCTATTAGACCACATTTTTCTGCAGCCCTACGAACGACACTATAGTCTTCTCCCGTCACGTCGCTAAGTCTGTTTAGACTTACCTTCTTGTGCTGCCTGATTGCCAGTCGCTCGCTTACCAATTGTTCAACCATATCCACAACTTGCCTGGCTTCATCTTCGGGAAGATATAAAAATACTCCTATCTTAACTGGATTTAGCTTAAGCTGCTTAATGGCGCATAACATATCGGGGTAAGTTATATCATGTCCGCCTTTACGCTGTTGGTATTCCCCTGCAAACTTAGCGACGGAAACATAGCCTTCTGGAATTGGCGCCGTGCGCCTCTTCGTCTCCTCCACAATCAGCCGAGCATCTTTCTCAGTAAAAGCAAGTATTGGTCGTCCGTTTCTGCTACGATATGTACCTCTTGTTATTTTTCCTTGCTTTTCAAGTGCTATGGCAATGTTTCGAATCGTCACTTTGTCTTTTTCTTCTTGTATACCTAGCTCTTCCCCTATCTCACTAATAGTAACATACCCATCCGGAACCGGAGGCAAATCTTTTGAACTTCTTGAGCTTCTTAAATACCTCGTATCAACAGGCTTATCCAATTTCTGTTGGCTGAATCCGCCTTTTAGCGCATTTACCAAATTAGCTGTAAAATTCTTCGTCGCCATAATTCGCGCGCCTTGTTCTGGATTGTCCTTTATTAGCTTACTCAGCTCCTCTTTCGTGTAATCCGTCAGCGGGCGTTCCGGCTCATTCTCCGACGGATGGTTAGCACTAACTTGCCCGCGCACCCATTCGCCATTAAATACAAATGTAACATTCCCGTATTCGTCGCAAACCAGAATAACCTTATCAAGTTCAGGTACGGTAACTTGACAGTACGGTTCCTCGCGCATCATGTTTGGATCAACGCTTCCCCAGATAATAGACACCGCCTCAGAGTCGTCAGGATCTATGTCAAACTCACTCTTTAACATAACCAGCAGGTTTTTTAATTTCGGCTGCTTGCCTTTTTTCTCCATTCCAGTACCGCTGCCTGTCGCCTGCGGAACAGGCGTGCTGTCTGGCGGCACAAATACATCGCTGGATTCGTTCGCCTGCGCAATCACCCCGTCAATTACCGCAAATTGGCTAGCTTTATCATCCAAATTCCTGAGAATGCCTTCCACATCCTCCAGCCCAAAGTGCTTAAGAGCCGCGTCCTCATGTTCTTTTCCATTAGCCCCTCCAAGCTGCTGCCACTCAGCACCCGGCTGGGCGTCGTATTCGGCAACCACATCGTCGACCAGATTAATAACCTCGCCCAGCGCGTCATCGACATACGTGTCCGTATTTTCCAGCGTTAATGGTTCATTAACCGCCGCTGTTAATCGCGCGGCGAACTCTGTTTTAAGAGCATCTAGCTCGTTATTTTTACCACCATCATGATATGTGTCCATAGACCGCAATTATACTATTTTGTTAATATAATGTCAATAATAAATTGTCGCGTTTCTTACGATTTTATTTTATTAGCTATCTTTTGAGAATATTACAGCTCACTCTGTAACTTCTCAAAAATCTTATGGGCTTGATTCTTGCCAATAGCCTGAATCAATTCAGCGTAACCCATCCACTGACCGCGCTTAGCTTTGTCGCGACGATAGTCCTTATCGTCAGTGATATCACCCGTAACTATCGCGTCGACATTGCGCCAGGCAGTCCAAAGTGTGTCATCGCTTATAAAACTATAGTCCAGATGAACGCGATTTTCGTTGATTAATTTGTAATCTGACGACGAAAATCCGCGCGCATACAACTCGCGGAGAATAGCGTCCGCCAGCTCGACAAAACTGTCGGCAGTGACATATAAAAAGTCATCATATTCCTCACCGAGTTCGTACGATCGACCATTTATAAAAGCACAATACAAACCATCGTCGACAACTTTTTCATCTAGCCACACGCGGCGGTCGCGTGTTATCGGAATTACGCGACACCTAACTTTCTCTGTAAAGTTTTTGAAATTACTCATAATTGCTAACAACAGATATATCAATATCTATTTCGTGCATTTTATTACATCTGCACCTTTCAATAATAGTATATATTATTTCCACTGCCGCGTGCTCAATTATATTTTTCCTTTAGCCGCCAGCAGATGATCAATAGCGCTTTCTATAACAAGTTTAGCATATTCGTTAAGAATGAGCCGACGGCCGCGCTCGGTCGCTATCCATGTATCTGCTCTCAGCATTGAACTAGATTCAGGGCTTGCGGTAAAGATTTCCACTGGCCACGGCGTAAACTCATATATGTTCATTTCGGCACGGCGAACATTAAATTCACTGGTTACCAACGTGATACGCTGCGGATACCACTGTATCGCCTCCCAAAGGTCGATGCTACGCTTCACATTATCTGGGATTGATATCGCCTGATCTTCAATGATAATATCATCTGCCAAGACACCCTGATTTATAGCATAGTCTGCCATACGCTGCGCTTCGGTTATATTATTTTCACCCTGAGAAGCCGCCCAGCGCGGCGCCGCACCAGTGACCATTATTTTGGAAGCAACGCCAGAATGATACAGCTCTACCGCCTTTGCAATCCGCATATTCTTTGCCGAACCGAACACAAAGATAACGTCGGATTGCTTGGGAGTATTTCCTGTTTTAAGCGACTCATAGAGTTGCTCTGCCTTAATATTGTCGACATGTTGAGCCAAATAAGCCGAACATTCCGACACAAAAACGTGTAGCGCATCGACAACTTTATCAAAATCCCATGCTTGATATTTCTCAAAAACAGCCGCATCTATACTCGCTTGCGCCGCTACATGACTAAGTTCCGCAAATAACCATGGCCGTATGGCAAGATAGTCCCTATGTACCGCTAATCGAGGCGACTCTTCGCCTATTATCGCACGAATCTCATCTGCTGATGGTAGTTCAACACTACTTGTACGCATGCAAAATTCCCTTTAATTGCAGTACTCTAACCAACAATGTCAAGTCGGCAGGCTGTGCTATCTGGGGTATGAATGGTGTCATCGCTTAGCTGCACTCCTTGTCATTATTAATCTTTTGTAAAATACTTTTTCAGCGTCACCGTATCACCTACCCGCGCTTCACGCGTGGTTTTGAGGTTGGTGACGATGTAGCCAATTTCACCGGTGTCAAGCGACGGGTCGGGAATCATGCCGGGGCTGAGATGACCAACTTCCAGCGCCAGCCCATTAGCACCGGTCGCCATCATGTGAATCGCTTCACCTTTTTTGATTTGACCATCAACCACTCGCACGTACAAAATCACACCACGATAATCATCATAATAACTATCAAAAATTAGCGCTCGCGTCGGGTCGTCCGGCTGGCCTTTTGGCGCTGGAATTCGCTCAACAATCGCCGCCAAAACTTGATCAACATTCTGCCCAGTCTTAGCCGAAATATGAATAATCTCGTTCTCACTACAGCCCAGCAAATTCATGACTTGCTTGGAAACGCGCGGCACATCAGCGGCTGGCAAATCGACCTTGTTCAGCACCGGGATAATCGTGAGATCCTGCTCCATCGCCAGGTATACATTCGCCAGCGTCTGCGCCTGAATGCCTTGGCTGGCGTCAACCACCAATACCGCACCCTCGCAGGCCTGCAAACTACGCGACACCTCATAGCTAAAGTCAACGTGACCAGGCGTGTCGATAAGATTGAGGTCGTAGATAGTTGACTGAGCCAACCCATTCACGCCAACATCTGCACAAGCCCGAGAATTAGGCTGCGCTAAGCGGGTGGCAGTCGATGGGGTAGCGCCCGCTTCTGAAGAAATCTCTGATTTTTCAGAAGAAGGGGCGGATCGACTGACAGGACCCGCGTCTAGCGACCGACGTGAAGACTCTTTAAGAGTCTTCGACGATGGGAGCGGTGATGTGCCACTCGCTTCCACCTCCTGATATTCATATTTCATCCGCACTGGCGCAAGCTTAATGGTGATGCCTTTCTCACGCTCGAGATCCATACTATCCAGCAGCTGCGACTTCATCTCGCGCTTCTCCACCGTCCCCGTCATCTCCATCATCCGGTCAGCCAGCGTCGATTTGCCGTGATCAATATGAGCGATGATACAAAAATTGCGGATATTGTTCATCGCCACACGCCATCCAGCCGCCCAAATAGCAGCTTCTTGCCCTTCTTTAAGATCGGATCAACTTCCGGCAGACGCAACAACTTCGACATCAGCAGATAAACGCCGAAGCTAACAATCGAGATAATAGTAAATTTTGGAAAAGCGCTGAAAAAACTGCTGTCAGTATCGCGGAACGGCATCACGGAAACGCCGATGTAGCACACTACTCCAGCTACCGCACTGGCGGCAATCATCTTGCCAATAGCCTTAACAAACGCCCGATTAAACATCCTCGGCATTTGTTTGCTCATCACTAATAAAAGTATCACCACTTCAAACACTGCTACCGTTGACTGCGCCCACGCCAAGCCGTACGCACCCATATTAAGGTTCATCGTTAAAATAATTGCCAAAGCAATATTCAAAGAAATAGAAAATACAGAAATATACAACGGCGTTTTAGTATCCTGCCGCGCATAAAATGCCCGCGCCGCCATGTGATAAATCGTCCGAAATAAAATCGCCACCACCAAGCAGCCTAATATCCCCGCCATCAGCTGATCGCCAGTATTTCGGATAAAATGGACAATGTAGCCGCGCGTGAAAAATATCACAACCGACGTCGGCAGCGCCATCCAAAAAATAATCCTCAGTAGCGACCGCAGATCCTTCTGAAACAGATCAAGTCTTCCTTCGCCTAGCCGCTCGGTTAGCTGCGGAAAAGCGGCATTAGAAATAGCCACGCCGATAAGATTAATCGGCATTAAGTGCAATGTCAGCGCCTGCTGATAAGCGCGAATTGTACCATCCGCCAACCGCGACGCCAGATTAACCTCCACCAGGCTTACTACATAATCCATTCCTTGATCAACCGACCGTGCTGGTAATAGTGACAACACTTTCCGAAAACCTCTGTTCCGACAATATAACTTAAAATTATAATCAAAGCCTAAACCAACCAAACCAATAGCACTCACGATCAACTGCAGAAACGATCCCAGAACTACGCCCAGTGCCACACCCATAATACCGCCGTCAAAGATCTGCCAGCCGAACAGATTGATGCCGTTAGTAAACCACACTGTACCAATGATAATGCCGATATTGTAAATCATTGGCGCTAAGGCACAGAACATAAACCGCCCGACCGCCTGCTGAATACTGGCAATTACCGAAGCAATGGCGAAAATAAACGGATTAACCGCAATTACCCGCATCATACTGACCGCCAATGCGTGGCCTGATTCGCTCAGACCTGGCGCAATTAGATACTTCATCAGCGGATCAGCAAAAATGATAATCAATATGCTCGCCGCCAGCGTCACCAGCGCCATAAAATTAATCATGCTGGAGCTAATTTGCCACGCTGATTGTTTATTACCCTTCATCCAGCGCTCGTTAAAGACCGGAATAAACGTCACGCTGAGCGCGCCGGATACCAGCACGGCAAACATGAAATCTGGCACCATAAACGCCGCCGTATAGGCATCCAAGCCAACTGGATAGCCAGCCAAGCCAGCTTCTTTGCTCGGCATGTAAGCGGAGTTGAGTAACCGGTCGCGAAAGAATCCCAGCAAGCTTGACAGTAGCGTTGAGCCAGCTAAAATGGTTGCGGCCAACTTGACTGTCAGCCGCTGATTGATCTTATCGACAGTTCTCCGGACGCGTCCCATAACAATTTACGCGTGTAATTTTGCTTCCTTTGGCAGTTTCGTTCCTTTAAGAATCTCATCCACCGCTGTTTCTTCTAATGTCTCGTCTTTTAGCAGCGCCTCAGCCAATTTGTCAAGGAACGGACGGTTAGCTTTTAGTACCAGCATTGCCCGCTGCTTGGCCTCGGTGATCAGCTGCGACACTTCCTGATCAATCAATTTAGCAGTCTCATCCGAGTATGGCCGCTCGCGAGTCATCTTATCAAACATCAGCCCGCCGTTGTCTTCGTGGAACACTTGGTCGCGCAAGCTCTTACCCATACCCTGCTCAATCACCATTTCCCGGGCAATCTCGGTGGCTTTACGCAAGTCTGAGCCAGCGCCAGTCGTAATGCCATCATCGCCGTAAATAATCTGCTCAGCGATCCGGCCGCCCATCGCTCGAGCCAAGATATCCTTGAACTCATAGACATTGGTGTAGCTCTTATCCTCTGGCGGCAAGAACCAGGTTACGCCGCCGGTACCGCCGCGCGGAATGATCGTCACCTTGTGAACTGGATCAGAATCTGGCAAGACATGGCCGACGATGGCGTGGCCCGCCTCGTGGTAAGCCGTCAATTCTTTCTCATGGTCGTTCATCACCTTGGCCTTGCGCTCCGGCCCGATAGCCACTCGCTCAAATGCCTCGGTTAATTCCTCATTGGAAATCTTCTTTTTATTGCGGCGCGCCGCGATAATTGCTGCTTCATTAGCGATATTAGCGAGATCTGCCCCCGATGAACCGGCTGTCTTGGCCGCTAGCTTGTCCAGATCAACTGTCTCGTCGGTCGGCTTCTTCTTGAAATGAACTTTCAGAATCGCCTCGCGGTCTTTGCGCTCCGGCAGGGTGATCGTCACTCGCCGGTCAAATCGCCCCGGGCGCAGCAACGCTGGATCGAGCACATCCGCCCGGTTGGTCGCCGCCAGCACGATCACATTAGTGTCGCCATCAAACCCGTCCATCTCCACCAAAATCTGGTTCAAGGTCTGCTCGCGCTCATCATGGCCGCCGCCCATACCCGAACCGCGCTTGCGGCCCACCGCGTCAATCTCATCGATAAAGACGATACACGGCGCATTTTTCTTAGCCTTTGAGAAAAGGTCGCGCACCCGGCTAGCACCAACACCGACGAACATCTCCACAAACTCTGATCCAGAAATCGAGAAGAACGGCACGCCTGCCTCGCCAGCCACTGCCCGCGCCAGCATGGTTTTACCAGTACCCGGATTACCAACCAGCAAGACACCTTTCGGAATCTTAGCACCTAGCTCCTTGTACTTCTTTGGGTGCTTTAAGAAATCGACAACCTCTTGCAGGTCCTGCTTGGCATTGTCATTACCGGCGATGTCCTCAAACACAATTTTCTCTTTATCCTCGCCGTACAACCGAGCCTTTGACTTGCCGAAGCCCATCGCTTGATTATTCTGCCCCTGCGCCTGGCGCATCATAAACATGAAAAACACCACGATAACCAGCACCGGCAAAATCAGTACTGCCAAATTCCACACCGTTTCGCCAGTAGTTGACGGCGGAATCACCTTCACTTCAACCTTAGCGTCTTTATTCAGGCCCTGCTCGTAAATACTACCCGACTCCTTAACTGAACGCTCAGTCGGTTTGTTTTGATCTTTGCCAGTTACTTTTATGTCATTGCCCTGAATTTCCAGCTTGGCAATTTTACCCTCGTTTGCCCGCCTTACTACGTCAGACAGTGCCGCCTCTTTTAAGTTAGCAGCGGGGAATAAAACTGCATAAAAAATCAGCGCCACAAAAATTATAATCGCCCAAAACAACCCAAATCGCGCAACCTGCTTTATTCCGTTCTTACCATTTTTTTTCGGCATCTTAACAGCCATTCTCGCATAATCCTTTCACCTATACTAATCAACTTCGTCTATTATAACATCTCTTGCCGTCAATTTCATCACCGCGCCAGAACCAAGCTGCCATACTGTCCCGGGATGACCGGTTTTTATGGCGATAAGCATTCGTTCCAGCTGAGCAGTCATAAGCGACGCGCCGGCATGCCGCAAGACGTAGTAATACAATAGCTCCAACGCCACATTTTCCTCGATTTGTATTAAAAAATGCCGGCTCAGAACTTGTTTATCGAATCTTTTTAGTTCAGCTTCAAGGGTACGCCGCAATTTTCGCTGCGCCCGCCATAACTCATATATTTCAGACCGGACTTCCGGACTTATCTGCTGCTGTATGCGCCGGCGTAAAATGTTGCGCGTGTATTTCTCGCTGCTGTTAGTTTCGTCCTCGCACCATTCTAATCTGTGCTTAGCAGCATATTCATAAATCTGCTGTTTCATCCAACTGCTCAGCGGACGCAGAATCCGCGAATCGCTCATACCTGCCAAGCCGCGCCAGCGCGCACCGCGCCGAAGATTTAGCGCCACTGTCTCGACAATATCATCCTGATGATGCGCCGTCGCTACAGTACCGCCAAAATCCGCAGCAATATCGTTCAAAAACGCATATCGCCGTTCGCGGGCTTGCGCCTCGCTAGCATCAGCACCCAATTCTTCCCGCTGGCCAATATACTGCGCTCGGTATTTTGCCGCCAAAGACTCAACAAACCGCGCATCGGCAGCCGAATCTTGGCGAATACCATGATCAAAGTGTGCCACTACGATATCTTTTTCTGTCCGCGACATTACATCCAGTAGAACTACCGAATCAACCCCGCCGCTGATCGCTAAGACATATCTCACATAACCATTATCTCACAAATTACGCGCAGAGCCGAACGAAATCTACGTTGTAATGCCATTATCTCTCGGCGGAATCATAAAACCATAAGAACACGCCAATGGCGGTTTGGAAAAATCAAGCACATCTGTTACAATCATGAGGCGTGGCACCGTAGCTCAGCTGGTTAGAGCGCAGGACTCATAAGCCTGAGGTCGGTGGTTCGGGTCCACCCGGTGCTACCAGAAATGATTAATATTCCTCGCTTAGCGGCGGGGATATTTTATTGATCTCTCTAAAATACCTCTTCCAAATCGCCGTCAAAATTGTCAAGTTCAACGCCGTCCAAAGCAGCCAGCCGCCGCGCTACGAAGCCGCTAAGTTCCCGCGAGCTGCGCCCCTGGTTCCAGGTTTCCAGCTCCTTCTTTTTCGTTGCTTCTAAAAATTCTGCTAATTCGTTGTCGTTAATCCGCATGGTTTTTTCCTTTTTTGTGTTAATTTATTTAACCTATTTTCATGATATCACAAATTTGACAAAAAAGCAATAGCTTTTTATGAAAATCTTTCGTTTTTATGCTGCTTATGCTATACTGGCGGGGAAGGATTTATATACAAACATGACCCCTGTAATGATATCGTCTCTAGCCATCATCGTCTTCGCGGCATTGATTCACGCTAGTTTTCAGCTCAGTATTAGCGTATTAACACTAATCAGCGGTCATGCCATTGGTAAAAAAACTGCCTATAAAAGAGTCCTGCGCCGAATGGGCGGATTTACCGCTGGCGTGCTGTTATTGACTTGCCTGATTTTAAGCGCGGTTTCTTATTATTTTGCCCTATTTATTAATCATATCGATTCCGCCGAGCAATACATTGCAGCGATTTGCTGCGACTTGATGATCGCCTTGGGAGTTGCTATTTGGGTATTTTATTACCGCCGCGGACGCGGCACGGCACTGTGGATACCCAGAGGTTTCGCCGACTATTTGACCAAACGCACGAAAAAGACAAAAAACAGCGCAGAAAGTTTTGCGCTTGGCATGGCTAGCGTAGCCGCAGAAACTATTTTTATTATCGGGCCGGTTATCGCTGCCAGCTTGGCGATTATTACCCTGCCTGATTTTATGATGCAAATTGCCGGAGTTGGACTATATGTCACGGTGTCGATTTTACCGTTAGCGGTTATGGTAGCGCTGGTCGGTGCTGGCCGCAACATCGCCAGCCTGCAGCAATGGCGTGAATCTCATAAAAGATTCTTACAATTCGCCAGCGGCGGCAGCCTGTTAATCTTGGCCGGCTTTATGTTCGTTGACCGCGTCATCGGCATTGCCAGCTACGGAGGCAGCCTGTGGTAAAATCGCCGATAATCGACGTGATAAAGCGAGGCAAACGGCCAGCCGAAGAATTCAGCCCGGATAAGATACATAATTCAATTATTGCTACCTGTTTAAGCGTTCGCATTCCCGAAGGACAGGCTGAAGATATTGCCAAGACCGTAACGCTGGGCGTTATGAACTGGTGCGAAACCCGCCCGGAAATCACTTCTGCCGACATCAGGCGACGAGCTTGCCAAGTACTGAAAGGATTGCATCCGGACGCGGCATATTTATACGAAAATTACAAAAATATATTGTAGGGGGCAATGTGGCACAGAAACCGACGTTTGACTATGATTATATCGTTATCGGCAGCGGGGCGGGCGGTTCGCCAGCTGCCAGCATCCTGGCAAATTCTGGGAAAAAGGTCGCTATCATTGAGAAATCGACGTTCGGCGGCGAGTCGCCAAACTGGGGCGACGTTCCGGCAGGCGCCCTAATCCACGCAGCCAGCACATATTATAACGCTAAGATGGCAGCGAAGTTCGGATTACGAACCGGCTCTGTCGGCTATAACTACCCTTCCTTATTATCCTGGAAAGGTATTGCCATCAAACGCACCGGGGCAGGCGGAAACCGTCATTACTACGAAAAACAAGATATTAGCGTTTTCGCTGGCAATGCGCATTTTTTAAGCCCAAATGAGATTACGGTCAATCGGCGGCATTTATCGGCCCGCAAGTTTCTCATTGCCACCGGATCAGAATGGCACGTTCCAGAAATTCCCGGATTAGAAAGCACACCGTACCACACGCCAAAAACTATATTTTCCCTCGCCAGACCGCCGAAATCGCTGTTTATTATCGGTTCGGGTATAGAGGCCTGGGAGCTGGCGCATTTGTTCTCCACTCTCGGTACAAAAATTTACCTAGCTGAAGCATCCAAACACATCTTGGCTGATTTTGATAATGAGGCGAGCAGGCTGATCATTGACGACGCGAAGGAAAACCGCGGTATAAATATATTGATACAAACAGAAGTTATCGCCGTGCAAAAATCTGGCTTGCAAAAACGAGTTACCTTTGTTCAAGGACGAGCCGAACGCTCAGTGCGCGTCGATGAAATATTAATCGCCAGCGAGCGCCGCCCGGCAACTGATTTGGGGCTGGAAAACGCTGGCATCAAATACACAGCGGAAGGAATATCCACCAATGCTTATCTGCAAACCTCGGCTCGGCACGTCTTCGCGGCGGGCAGCGTTGTCGATACAACTATACAAACGCACGATATTTTAGCGCAAAGCCGCGTATGCGCGCATAATTTGCTGCATAAAAATTCAATGAAGGCCGATATCCAGCCGCGCCTGCTGGTTGCCTTTACGCAGCCGGAAATCGCCCAAGTAGGAGTCGGCGAAGAAGCGAGCGAAAGGCAAGACCTAAGAATATCAATAGCGCCGCTAACTTTAACAGCGCGCAGCAATATTACTGATCAGCGAACTGGTTTTGTAAAAATAATTACCGATAAAAAAGACACTATCATTGGCGCGTCCATCGTTGCCCCAAATGCCAGCGACATGATCGCTGAACTAACTTTGGCAATCCGCTATAAATTAACTGGCAAACAACTCATGGAGACGCCGCACTGCTTCACTTCCTGGTCGGAAGCCGTAAGAATTGCCGCTGGAAAACTTCTCTAATTATCTCTGATGCGTTATAATATTTTCTAGCGGGGGCGTAGCTCAGGGGTTAGAGCAGTCGGCTCATAACCGATTGGTCGCTGGTTCGATCCCAGCCGCCCCCACCAATCCAGATTGCAACTACCTAAAAACGCGGAATAAATATAACTAGTTTTTAGAATACCGCGGCGCCGGCTTTATGACCGGCGCTTTTTTCGCGTACTGCTTAGTTTGTACAGGCCGCCGCCAATAATTGCTACAGCCGCAGCACCCGCGATATAACCGTAAAAACTCACGCCAGTATCGGAAAGGATGCCGCCAGACTTTGTCGCTGCTCTCGAATTATTACTCCCCGTCTGCCCTGAGCTCGTTTGTCCTGAATTATTATGCGCTGGATTCACAGCATTCCTACGCTCGTACACAGCCACTGGATCTTCAATTATGCCGTTTGCGGTTTTATCTTGGTCGCCAAAACCGCCGTCAGTCACCGAATAGCTAATCGTCGTCCGCTGTCCGTCCGCTGTAACGCCAAAAGATACTTTGCTGGTTATATCAACCGCATCTGTGCCAGCACCGCTATACTTAACTACCCTTACACCAGCTGTGTTTGCGTATTTTTTAGTTAGCTCTAAGGTTATCTTCGTTGTATAGCCAAACTGAGTACTGCCATAGTTGGCACAATCAATTTTGAACGCGACCGACTCGCCAAGCTGATACCCCGCTGGTTTTCCCTGCTGCGACGCGGCGGTACTGGCACTCGCTATGTTATAGCACTTGTCGCCAGTTGCGTTAATGATCGTGTTTTTACCATTTGGCTGGGCAACGGCTACCCTGCTCGCTGAAGCCGGCACGACAACGTTATCTAAGCGCCGCTGCAGTTCGGCCTTCTTCTGCGGGTCTTTTACTTGATTAACCAAGGCTTGGGCATCATTTTTAGCTTGAGCGGTTTTATCATTTTCTGCCTTAACAACAGCAGCCAACGCCGCCGATTGGATAGCAGCTTCGCTTTGCTTGGCAGCAGCCACGGCGTCATTAAGCTTCTTAGCAGCAGCACGCACTGCTGCGGGCGTTGGATTTGACGCAGCGTTGACAGCCTTTGCCTCCTGCAGAGCCTGCTTAATGTTAGCTTGATTTTTAATATAACTTGGTTCGCTCTCGGCATCATGGATGGCTTTTTGCAGGCTAGTTTTGTCAGCGCGCAACCCGTCAAGCGCCGCTTGTAATGCGTCTTTAGCGGCAGTCAATTGACCCAGAGAAGCGCCGTGATCAGCAATTACCGATTCTGCAGCAGTAATTCCAGCCCGCAAGGCATTCACCGAATCCGCTGTCATGCCGTCGGTCGAGACCTGCTTAGCATCAGCCACCAACTGCACCAGACTAGTGCGTACATTAGTAATTTCTTGTTTAATACCGTTCAAAACATTCTGCAATTCATTCTTTTTAGCCGCGTCCTGAACTTTGCTCAGTAGATTTTCTGCCGCCTGAATATCCGCCGGTAACTTGCTGTTTTTTGCTTTATCAACAGCAGCCTGCGCTTTGGCCTGGGCGTCAGCTTCCTTTTTATAGGCGTTATCTAAGGCTTGTTTCAAGCCTTCGACGGCAGTTTTTATTTCATTTGGAGACGGCGACGGCTTGCCGGCAACAGTTTCAGCGGCCGCCAGCGCTGATTTGACAGCTGCGTCGTTCTGGATGTAGCTTGGCGATGATTTAGCGCGGGCGATTTCACTATTGAGTGCAGTCAGGTCAGTTTTGCTTAGCTTGTATGTAATGCTTAGATTGCCGCTAAAGTTGGCGCTCGCCGCACCGATAGCCACAGGAGTAGACCACACGGCATTGACATTATGAGAATTTCCATCATACACAGGCGACACCAGCTTAATATTCCCCGGAGTACCGCTATCGTTAGCAACCTGGCTATTATCGGAAATAGGCACTACAGCCCCGCCTTTGCCTACCAGCGGCGATGGCGCTGACACGGCGGTGATAGCCATGGACACATTCTGATTACTTAGGTTAAGTTTAGTCAAATTATTTAACCCCGCCAGCGGCGATATATCCGCCACCGTACTACCATCAATCTCCAAAGAAGTCAACTGCGCCATACTGCCGATGGAGTTTACGTCGCCAGCGGACAGCGGCACGCCGCTTAAGCGAAGGGTCTTTAAGCCAGGCATTGACTTTAGCGCGGCGATATTCTTCGCGGTTATTTTATTACTATAGCTGTAAAACTTGAACGACTTAATCGTAGCAGCGCTAGCGCTGAAATTAGCCATATCAAGAGGAGTTTCCAGCGATTCTCCAGACAGCGACACATCGCTTAACTTTGACAGACCGGAAACAGGCGAGAACGACTTTATGGGATTTGCAGCGGCATGCAGTACCGTAAGCTTAGATAAAGAAGCTATATTTGTTAAAGACATTACCTTGTTATCAGAAAAGGTCAGCTCCTGCAGCTTCGCAAGATTAGCAATCGGCGACAAATTAGAAATAGCATTATTGTCCAGCGACAACTGCGACGCATTCACAGCCTCCTCCAGGCCAGTAATGTCGGAAATCTTCTTATTAGCCGGGGTATTTGAATCAGCCTTAAGAGAAATGACTGTTAGGCTTTTCATCTCATCCTTGGCTATATCTTGATTGTCAGCGCGTGCTGTACCGCTATTTTTCGCTAATAGCGCATTCAATTTAGCCTTTAGATTAGCATCCGGAATATGGACAACCTCGACTGCTGGAGTAGCTCCGCCAGCCGCGTTCATTTTTACATTGAGCAGCGCCCCGCGGTTTACTGCCGCTCCAGGTTTTACCTTAACACCGGACGGATCAATCGCCAGCGCAACATCGTTTGGCAAAGCCTTTCCGGACCCAATGGCACTGCTGCCAGGTTTTAAGTTGTAATTGCTTTTATTATAATCCGTATTAGCAGCAGCCTCTTTTATGAAATACGGATTTGCGGCGCGGGCGCCAAACGTATCGTACGAATGACTGTCCCTGCCGTCAATAGTACCTAGCAGTTTGCTGCTTGACGATATTTCTGCCACGCTTTTAAGTACAGTATCCGTTTTGCCAGGCACGCTTTCAAAATCCCAAACCGACAAGTTCACATCCCTGGTGTCATTCCGGTAATATGCATTATAGTCAAAACCTTTTAGCATACTATTCGCATCAACATACGGCCCATTCGGTTCGTTTTTTGCGCCCTCGACCCGCAGCGAATAAGCGCGCTGGTATGCTCCGCCCGCTAGGTCATTTGAGTCCGCCAGCGGCCGCGATGAAATAATATTGTTATACATCTCAACGCCAGAAGTATTCCAGCTCAGACCTTGCGATACCGACCAATTTTCTTTCGCGGTACACACCCCGGCAGCATTCCAAGCGTTACAGCCATTCATGCGCCAATCTTCAAAAAGATAGACCGGCCGGTAGGTGCGCGAAATTGTATTATTATACAACTTAACTTTCTCGCTGCCAGACACGCGGATTCCCGTGCCGGAACTTTCGATTATATTCGAAGCAATGACGGCGCTGCCTGAAACTTCATACATAATCGCCAGCGACGAGTTTGTAAAGAAATTGTTAACAATTTTCGTATCAATACAACCTTCATCGCACCAAAAATTAATTGTACCGACATTATCAACATTGGTAGGCGCGGATTGCACCTTGCCGCTGTTTGAATTGTCTAAAATATTATTGCGAAATATAAAATTCTTAGTATGCGCCACCTTAATATCAGCCATCGTACAGTAAGCGCCGCAACCTGACGTTATGAAACCAGCCGCATTATTGCCATGCAGTTCGCTATTCTCGAATATCGAATCGTGAGCCTTATTAGCGCCAGCTCCCGACCCGCCATTATCAATAACTTTAACGCCGTTAGCCAAGGCTTTTACTTGATTAAAGAACAATCCCTGGTTTGAATTTTGAGTGATAATCATATTCTGCGCAAGCGAGTTGTTGCCATTCAAACTCACCGCCGTCGGCCCGGAAATGTCCTTGCCATACACAGGATCTGCAAATCCCCACGCCTGGACTGATGCGTATTGGGCGACATTGATACCCCTGGCTGTAAAGTTTTGGCCAGTAGCCGTGAACGCCCTCGGCCGCTCGGAAATCTCGACTTGGCCAGCAGTCGGATTTTTACCAATATAGTACGTTATATTATCCTGAGCGCCGATATTATAACCCTTAGAATTATCACCTGGCACTTTTAGCGTAGTCGGTGTTTTATCCTCGACATAAAACGTATTGCTGCCCGGGGTTACCTCGGCTTTAGTAGCGACCTGCTGCATTGGCTCGTCATTGATGAACACTTGCTCCGGATACGCAGCTACGCCTTCTTTGCCAGGATCAGAATTCGTCGTGCAAACATGGCAAAAATTATGATAATTACCTGTAGTTTTCCAGACGCCATTGTCGCTCGTCCAATTCGTAACGATATCGCTTCCTTTCAGCCAAACTTCAGCATGCGGCGCGGCTTGCAGCGTAATATTATTCTTAGACACAAAAAAGTGCGGCTCGCGATAAATACCGCTTTTCGCAACTACAGTACCGCCGCTTGGAAGAACCGCCAAGGCTTTAGCAAAGGTCTTATACGGCGAATTTTCGCTGCCATTGCCCGTAGCGTCATTACCATTCGGAGCCACCCACGCCACATTAGAGGAGGGAACACTGTAGTTTGTGTCAATAAACTGGTATTTTTTATGCAAAGAGGCCGCCCTGGTCGACGGTATTTGCAGCAGTATAGCGCCAAACGCCACAATGACGGCAGCAGTAATGCCGACAACTTTTGGTATAAATCTTTTGTATCGCTGATGAATCTTCATTTTCCCCTCACTGTTTGTGTCTTATTACACCTTGCTTATTATTCTAGCAAATAAAAATATAAACGCAAATGTTATGTGTAGTAGATAATATAGTTAACTATAAGCAGGACTTAAAACTTTGCCTACTCTGCTATAATATAATCAGTAGACTGTACAAAATGAACATCATTTTCATAAAACGCCAGCTTTACGCACTGCGGCACGATTATTTGACCATGAATAATCTGGTTACTGCCGCGGCTATTTTGGTTGCCTTTAGCTGGGCTTGGGGGTCGGTTGAAGCGATGCAGCAAAATTACGAGCTGCAAAGATCTATCGATAATAAGCGGCAGCAAATTGAAATAGAAAAAATAAAAGTCGCCTTACTACAATATGAGTCAAAATATTATGAGAGCGACGAATACCAAGAATTAGCAGCACGCCAGCGCACTGGAAAAGGACAGCCAGGAGAAAAACAGCTGATCGTACCGTCAACAGACGATTCCTACGGACAGCAGGCGACAACGACTAGCGTAAGATCGACGCCAGCTCGCAGCAACTTCCAGCAATGGATGAATTTTTTGTTCGGCGGCAATAGTCGTAATAAAAAATAGCCTCCCTAGCCTTGCGAATTATCTGCCAATCTGTTACCATTGTTTATGTGCCGCGGGGTAGAGCAGCCTGGTAGCTCGTTTGGCTCATAACCAAAAGGTCGCAGGTTCAAATCCTGCCCCCGCAACCAAAGAAATAACCTCTTCGCCTAGAAGGGGTTATTTCTTTGTAGCCTATCATCAAACATTAAGAAACTCCCGCGGTAGACGGGAGTTCCTAGGCACCTGTTTATTTTATACTACCATTGTACTAACAAACCGGCGCATAATGCAAGTGCTTATTTCTTCTTTTTGATAGTCAAGAAACCGTTGCGAGGATTCTCGGCAACAATGCGGTCTTCTGGCAAATCGCACGGCTCGCCCTTGGCGTTCTTCTCTGTTTTAGTGAAGAAATAAATCGTCTGCTTCTTGCCGCCGCGCAGCGTAACTTCTGATTTATGTAAATAGTATGTAATGCCCTTTGAATTCGTATGCTTGTAAGCCATTAGTCTTATACCTCCTAGTTAATGCTATACCACTCTAGGTTACTATCTCCGAGCCACCCCTGTCAAGTCAAAAAGGGTTATTTCTTCTCTTCAGCAGCAATTTCAATATGCCAAGCACCACCAGGCGGACGACAATCACCAGGAATATCATCCCCGCTACCACCAGCGACCAACCAGCAAAATCAGCCGACCACGCTGGCGAAACAAACGTGTGGTAATACGGCTCGGTGGACGGCGCTTCAAACTGTATATTAGACGTCCTGGCAGCCGGATATTTTGACCATTCTTCATTGATGCAGCTGACATAGCGCGGGTCAGCCTGCGTCGTAAACCTGCCGTATCCGCCCTGCTGCGCCCTGGCGTCGCACACTGCCCGAACTTTGGAGATAGTGTCATTGTTGGACTTATTTTTTATAGCTTCCTCAAAGTTCTTCAATTCTCTGTCATAAACCCGTTTATACGTATGATCCAGGGCAATTCTTCCCGGATCGGCATTCATATGCGCCGAGACATAGCGCTGCAAATCATATAGCCGCTGACTAAGCGCGATCACGTCCCCCGATTTGTCGGCGTCCTCCACCGCTTCGCGCCGCTCAATCATACCTACATTATTCAGCCGTAAAAAAGTCGCCGCCACGAAACCAGCCATAATTAGTAAAATAGCCAATTGCCAAGTTTTTATCTGGCTAAGCTTCTTAATCCTAAATTTAGTCTTGCGCTTATCTATCACCATAACCCACCGCCTATTTATATTAAGTATATCAAACTACCGGCAGATGCGGAACTGGCGATTTTGCGCTACAATTATCTATATGAGGATTTATTTTTCAGGGATTGGCGGCGTTGGTATCGGGCCGCTGGCGGAAATTGCGCTGGATGCTGGATATGACGTATACGGCTCCGACCGCCAGGCCAGCCCCATGACCAAGTCGCTGCAAAAACGCGGTGTTCAGATATCATTTGACCAATCAGGAGATTTTTTACGATCAGAGCATGAAAAATCACCGTTTGACTGGTTTGTTTACACGGCAGCGCTGCCTGGCGATCATCCCGAGCTGGTATTAGCCAAGCAACTAGACATAAAAACGGGCAAGCGCGACGAGCTGCTAGCACATATCATTGCCGATAAAAAATTAAAACTCATCGCGGTTGCTGGCACTCATGGCAAGACTACGACCACCAGCATACTGGTTTGGGCTTTCCAGCAACTAAACATTCCAGCCAGTTATTCCGTCGGCTCGATTCTTAGCTTCGGGCCGAGCGGCCGATTTGACCCGGCTAGCCAATTCTTCATTTACGAATGCGACGAATTTGATAAAAATTTTCTGCATTTCCAGCCGTGGCTATCGATCATCACATCAATTGATTATGACCACCCCGATACTTATCCAGAGAGAGCGGACTATCTGGCGGCTTTCCGGCAATTTATTTGCCAGTCCCAGCGTTGTATTATGTACCAGCAGGATTTGAACGGCTTAGACATCGCTAGAGATAGCGGCGTAACGCTTGACACGATAGATAAAAGCGCAGCGCTTGACGACATCAATAGCCTTATCCTGCCAGGACGCCATAACCGCGAAAACGCCTATTTAGTTTTAACCGAGCTAAAAAATAGCGGCGTTGGCTTAGCTGAGGCAAAAGCAGCCATTGAGTCGTTTCCTGGCTCTGGGCGGCGCTTTGAAAAATTAGCCGATAATCTTTACTCCGATTACGGCCATCACCCAACCGAAATTAAAGCTACGCTGCAAATGGCGCACGAGATATCCCGTGAAGTAACTCTCGTTTACCAGCCGCACCAAAATGTCCGCCAGCACGAAATTCAATCAATGTACACAAATGAAGTTTTTCGCTACGCTGACAGCGTATATTGGCTGCCGACATATTTGACGCGCGAGAATCCGGATTTACCGATACTGACGCCCGCAGACTTAACCAAAAACCTCACCCGCCCCGAAGTACATATTGCCAGCCTCAACGATGATTTGTGGAAGTCTATCATGCTTGACCGCGAATTAGGCAAACTAGTCCTCTGTATGGGCGCTGGCACCATTGACGAGTGGCTGCGGCAGCATCTGAAGATTTAGAGTTTTACCGATTATCGCCGCTGCCATGCAGCCGGCCGCGCTGCTGGCGGCTGGCTAGCTTTTCGTTATTAAGCCGCGCCACTTCTTCCAAGCTAGAGCCGAGCAAATGCGCCGCCGAATTGACATACCACAGCACGTCGCCCAGTTCTTTGATAATTTCTGCGCGATCATCAGCAGTTAGTTTGCCTTGCTTATCGCGGATTAGCTTTTTGAACTTCTCCATCACCTCGCCCGACTCGCCGGCCAAACCTAATACTTGCGCCATCAAATCAGCGCTGATATCGCCGTAGGCGTGATCGCTCGTCAGCGTTGAAATGGCTTTTTGCGAATAATCTTGAAAATTCATATTCCTCCTGCTTATTGTTTGTATTATAACAGTAATTACTAGCCGCTAGCTATTTGGCGTGAACCTGATTATTTGCTTTCGCGAGGGTTTGGGTTTGGATTATATTTATCTAAAAGCTTATACAGGTCTTCTACTTCGAGTTGAAATCCTGGATCTTGCTGGCACCTTTCAATATAATTGCCGACAGCATCTATTACAACACGACCCAAGGTTTGACACTTTACCTTTGCAACCGTTGCCAACCTATCAAATAATTCTCCCGGCATCTTTATGTCAACAGTACGCGATCTTTTACCCACTGGTACTTCTGAGCAACCTATCCCTTTTATGGACTGCGATACACCTGCACAATCGCAAGGTTTTCCTTCAATATTTGCCATAAAATTCTCCTTTCGTTACCAGCAAATCATATCGTACCGCTGCTGCCGATTCCAGACAAAATGGTTGATATTTTATGACAATTTTATAATTCATGCTATATTACAGATATGGATTTTTCAATTATTGGCTTGTCTATTCGTGACAAACGCGTATACGAGGCGCTGCTGGCAATTCCTAATAGTTCGCTGCGAGCCATCGCAGAAACAACAAATATTAACCGCGGCAGCGTCTATGAATCCATCAAAAGCCTACGCGCAGCCGGACTTGTCAACAGCGTCACCCAAGGCAAACAGCTGCGCTATCGCGCCGAAGATCCAGCTGTCTTGGCAGAAATTTTACGCGAGAAGCAGCAAGTTTTACAGGTAGCCAACCAGCAGCTTGATCAATACATTGTCCGTCTGCGAACTGCAAACAAAATCGCCGAAACCCGGCATATGGCAGCATTTTACGAGGGCGACGAAGGCTTGGCAAATATTTTGCGCGATATATTGAATACTTGCCGCCTGCAAAAGGTTAGCCTGTACCGCGTAATTTCTTCGCCGCGCGTCAGCCGCTATCTGTACAACAATTTTCCGAATTTTAGCCGCGAACGCGCCAAACGGAATCTACGAGTACGCGTCTTGCGCTACGCCAAGCCCCTGCGCATAACGACAGGCTTAGCGGACAGCCGCTACTTAGCCGGACCAAAACTAGACGACGGCTGCTACACAATATTGTATACCAGTAAAATGGCTATTATTACCCTGGACAAATATAACTCTATGCACGGAGTAATCATCGACAACGCCAGCCTAGCCTCGGTGCAAACGCGCTTGTTTGATATTGCTTGGCAGAGTGCTAGCGAGGGTTAGCTATCATATAGCAGCCTATTCGTTGTGTTATAATACAGTATTGTTAAATGTAATTGGGAGTTATATGAACAAAAAAGAAACAAACTACGAGGGGGGGCGGATCTACTTAGTGATGGCGCTGTAAAAGACCTAGGAAATATTGCTTTACGAGCAATCCAAATGGAGGTTGACTTAGCTGGCGTTCCACGAGTACCGCGACTGCCAAACGGCGAGGTCGAAGATGACGTTCAGCATAGTTATTCGCTGGCTATCCTAGCTCCAGAACTACGCAAGAAATTATATCCGCACCTAGATAACAACAAGGTTCAAGGCTTCGCCAACGCCCACGAACTATTAGAAATAGCTACTGGCGACGTAGCAACATTCAACCTGACGAAAAAACAACTGGAAGAAAAGCGTCGACGCGAAGAGAAGGCTAAAAAAGAGCTTCTGGAACGGCTAACATTAATGCCAGAGCTTAAGCAAAATCTGGAAGAATACGAGCGTCGAGACACACCGGAAGCTCGTTTTGTCCGAGCGGTTGATAAGATCTTGCCAGTTGCTATGGATATCGTCGGTCAAGGAGTACGTGTTGTTGAAGAAGATTACGGCGTATCAAATCCAGAGGATCTTAAAAATAATCACGACGACCTGATTGCTGGTTTCAGAACGAGCTTTGGCGAAGAATTTCCAGAGCTTGTTCAGTTATATGAGCATCTGGCGCGAGAATTCGAGAAGAAATACAGAGAAGAAAAAGCGAAAAAGCCTGAAGTTAAATTACCAGAGCGTCCAAACCAGCTAGTCGAAGTTGAGCGTAAGTTTTTAATCGATCTTGAATCTTTGCCGTTTAATCCAGAAGATTTTGAACATACCACAATCCGCCAAGGTTATCTGGCAGTCAGCGACGACGGATCAGAAACACGAATCCGCGATTTTGGAAATGATCAACGATTTGAACTAACAGTCAAATCAAACGGCACTGTTGCGCGAAAAGAAAAAATATACAAATTGACAAAGAAGTCTTTGAGTCGTTATGGCCGCTGACCTTGGAAAGACGTATCGAGAAAACTCGCTATTACATACCTTATGTCGACCCAGAGGGAGACAAACATACTATTGAGCTTGATATATACCACGGACCTAGCCATCTGAACGGTCTGTGTACCGCCGAGGTTGAGTTTGAGGGACGCGAAACAGAAGCAACCCTGCGGGCAGACACCTTCCAGCCGCCTGAATGGTTTGGCGAGGATATTAGCAGCAATCCAAGCTACAAGAATCGATCGCTAGCTTCCCATGCGCCCCATAGCCCTATGAATCTTAGCGATATTAGCATGTAGCCTTCACAAAATTAATCGCCTTGCCCTCGTTCAGCCATCGCTGCTCGTATGTCGTCATGATTTTGCACTCGTCGTCCAGAGATGATTCGTGCAGGTCAAAGCTCAGTTCTCTGATTTGCCATTTTTCTGCCGCCAATTGCTCCAAACTCCAGCAGAAAAAGTCGCGGTCGTCATGCTTGAAAAGCAGCTCGCCGCCAGGTTGCAATAATTGCGCGTAACGGCGCAAAAAATACGGATGCGTCAACCGCCGCCCGGCAGCCCGCTTTTTCGGAAACGGATCAGGAAAAGTCACCCAAATATTCACTAGCGTTGACAAAGCGAACAAATCGCCAATTTGGTCGGCGCGCGCCCGGATGAAATAGATATTTCTTAAGCCTCGCTCTAACGCAATGTAAGCGCCTTTTTGCAAACGGTCAGCCTTAACATCAATCGCCGCAAACAGCTTATCTGGATAACGCGCCGCCAATTCGACGCTAAACAAACCAGTACCAGCGCCAATCTCTAACCCGAAAACACCCGGCTGGTGCTGCTGGTAAAAATCGCGCCATTCGTCAAACTCAAAGCAATTCTCGGCGTTATGAAACTTGGCAAATTTGTATTTTTTACGCTTGCGGGCGATAACAAACTGATTTGGATCGACAAAACTCATACCTTTCATTATACTAAATATGATGGATACGTTTATAAAACAAATACTAAATATATCGGCCGCCGACGAATGGTTACATAATAACGGCCTTGGCTGGCTGATCAGCGACCGCATGCTGGAGACAGCCAGTATTATTATCGGATCATTCATCATTTACTTCATTGGCAAATATCTCATTAAGTGGGTCATTCATTACACAATCCGCTCCACCGCCAAGCACCGCTCTTGGCATCGCAAGGATATTGAAAAACGAGAAAAAACGCTCATCCAATTAAGCCGCGGGTTTTGGCGGATTTTAATGATCTTTTACGTTGCCGCTATTATCGCTAACAAGTTATTTCTGCTCGACTTGTCGCCGCTGTTTGCTAGCGCTGGAATAGTCGGCGTGGCGCTCGGATTTGGAGCGCAGTCGCTTGTCAAGGATTTTTTATCCGGCATCTTCATTATCGCTGAAAATCAATACCGCGTTGGCGACGTTGTCGACATCATGGGAGCGTCCGGCAAAGTCGAACGCGTCGGTACTCGCACGACAGTCGTTCGCGACGCCGAAGGCAACGTCCATTACGTCCCAAACGGCACGATCCAGCATGTTATCAATAAAACTATGGGCTACAGCATATCGCGGTTCAGCCTGTATTTAGACCCAAACACCGACATATCCGAGGCTACGGAAATTATTAACGCTACCGGAGAAAAGATAGCCCAGGAAAAAGCTTGGCATAAAAAGATTATCGACCCGCCGAAATTTGTGTCAGTCGGCGAGATTACCGGCCGCAGTACTGAGATAATTATTTCTGGCAAAACCCAGCCGTCAGACCAATGGGCTGTCACTTCTGAAATGCGCCACAGACTGCTGCAAAAATTCGACAAAGAAGGCATTTTATTAGCGACCCTGCCAGCGCCAATTTTAAACGGTAAGAAGTAGCAGCGCCTCTATAAAAGCGCAATTTATAACTTGAACAGTTAATCGCCGGCAGTAGCATTGTTATTGTCGTTATTGCTGGTGCCTAGCAATTCCTTATCGCTCAGCACATCGTTAGAAAAGGCCTTCGTTTTGGCAATACCTTTCGCTTCGTCATCGTATAATCTCAGGAATTCCTTAATCGTCTGTTCATTGACCGGACCTTGCGCATCGAAATCTTTACTCTTGTCTTCCAAATTTTTACTAATCTCTGAACGCCTGGAAGTGTATTCTGGACGGCTTAAATCCAGACAGTACGCATCCGATTGGTAATAAACAAACATTGAGATTGACACCAGAAGAACCGAAACTAGAATAGTCGATCCAATAAAAACCGCAAATTTATTGTACCTGCCGGCAAACTTTTTTATATTATTCATTACCGCCTCCCGACAAAGAATCTTTTATCAGGCGTACTTCGCTTTTATATTGCGCCAGCAGACCGTTCATTGATTTTACGCTGTCAGATAAATAATTGCGGGCGTCGCGCGCCTCAATGATTTTTTCGTAGAACTTTGCCTGATCTGTTTTGCAGCTTGCTTTGTCTAGGTTGGTCATTGCCGTATCATACTTATTATAGTCGCTGTTAAACTTCAGCCGCTGCGTTTCAAAATCGCTGGTAATTCTAACAAGCCCTGAGCTATCCATTTTATTAAGCGACAACCGGCTGTTAAACCGCGCCATCAGCTTCGTCGATACGGCATTGTATTTCTGTCCGATACTAACCCTAGCTAGAGCGTCGTTAGTATGAATCTGCTTTATGGTAACCTTCAGCGAGCTGCAGTTCTTCCTGATGATGCTGGTAATCTCCGAATTGGGCATTTCGATTGATTGCGCCAAAACCGGTTGAGGACTTATCAGCAGACCGCCAGCAATCAAAAAAGACGCAAGATACAGAACAAATTTTCTCATCTATCCTATTATCTCACGTCTTCTTAATTATCGTCAAATGTTGTCAAGATTACTTGAACTATTTGCTATTTTTCAACGCTGCCCTTGACGCTTTTAGCAGTCTTAGCCAGAGCATCGCCAACCTTTTGTGATCCAGTTTTCAGCGAATCGACGCCGTCTTTAGCGACAGCCGCTGCCTGTTCGACCTTTTTCTCGGCTTCCTTTTTAAGCGCGCAAGTTTTCTTCTTTAGGTCGGCTCTGGTTTCCTTGCCGCTCTTTGGCGCGGTCAGAACTCCAGCAGCAAAGCCTGCTGCTGCGGCACCCAGAATTGCTAATACTTTTTTCATGATATTTACTCCTTTGTTATTTATTTTTTACGAAACAGCTTTGTAATCTCGCTAAATACTTTTGCCGGCGACAACCAATCGGTAGCGCTAGCTACATTCATCGTAATCTTATCGACTTTTTTCATGATGGCGTTTATCCTTATTAGCAAAGAGATAACTGTCCCTAAAAGCACCAAGATGACAATCGACAGTAAAGCAGCGATGATTGTTAAAAGAACGATGATTGTTTGTGCGTCTTCCACGTTCTACCTTTCCGCGAAGCTTACAATGTTTATGTTTTTATTTTAGCATGCTTTGGTTTTTTGTGTTAGATAATCTAACATTTCTTATTGTAGCATAAGCGTATTAAAATGTCAATGGTTTGCTGGTAGCGACCGCGAAAACGGCTTGTTCTTGCGCTATTCCCAAGCTTAAACTCAGCTTAATCAGCCCAAATATGCTACACTGGCTATGGTTATGAGGGCATTTTTCAAACGGTATATTCCAGAATTTGTTTACGGCGCGGTTGATGGCACAGTCACAACCTTTGCCGTAGTGGCGGCGTCGGCTGGCGCGGGGATTTCCAGTGCAGTTATCCTCATTTTAGGCATTGCAAACCTCATCGCTGATGGTTTTTCAATGGGTTCCAGCGCCTACTTAGCAGCCAGCGCCGAACACGACGAATCGGCCCGCGACACCCAAAAGCGAGCTTCTCCTAAAATCATCGGCTTAGTTACATTCTTAGCTTTCGTGGCAGTCGGCAGCGTGCCAGTATTGCCCTATTTGTTCGACGTGGTTGCAGCTATGAAAGCGCCAAGTATCACCCTGTTCTATATTAGCTCACTACTTACGGCAATTACTTTCTTAACAATCGGCTTTATTAAGGGCAAAGTCGGCAAGCAATCACCATGGCGGGAAGCCGCTATTACCCTGCTCCTGGGAGCGGTCGCCGCTGGACTAGCCTACTTTGCCGGCGATGTATTGGCGGCGTGGCTGGGCGTTCAGCTATAACCCTTAAATTCATTAGCGATGTATTTGATTATTTTACCAATGTCGCGCACTGATTCTTGGCGCACCGTTTCACCCTCCAGATAAACACGCCGATTAACCTCCAGCATCACCGAACGCAGTCCTGGCATTTTATTACGATAAAAGTCCATCGGCACCAGCGCACCCGCATACGGATAATTCAGCGCGCAGCTATAACCCAGTTTTTCTATATACGTTTTCAGTTTTAAGGCATCATTTTCACTAAACCATTCATCGTCATAACCCAGGCAAATATCAGGCAGATTTTCCGTATAGCCAAACAATTTTCGCACCAAATCATCACTGTAGCTATGCAGATCGACCATCATACACGAGCCATACTGATTAACATTTTTTTTGGCTCAATTTATTTAGCTGTGCATGATGAGGTTCATAAGCTTGCCTGATGATTTCCTCGCGGCGCTTAGGTGTTACCTGGCGATACTGGGCACCGCCCGGCAAATGCGTATATACCGCGCTCATACCCAGCCTCGCCATCGGCTCATCGGCGTCATTTCGAAACCGCTCAACGTCGCAATATAGCCGCGAATACTTGGCTGTTACTTTATGGCAATCAATATCTCTGGCAAGCTCGCCCACTTTATAATCAGCCATAAAGCGCAGATTCTTCTCGATAATTTTCCGATCAACCGTAACATCGCGCCAAAAATCTGGCGGTAAACACAGCGAAGCGTGCGGGATATGAAGGAGGAGATTAGCCGCCATTTTTCCATCGCTTGGCACGTCGCAATAGCTTATCGACATAAGCTGCTTTAAGCTTTTTATACGCTGATCTGTCGTAATTTGCTTGCTTAGCATATTGATATTTTATCTTTGAATATTGATCAGCTTCGTCATTGTGAGACCTTAGATAATCTCTGATGATTAAGAAGTTATCATGCGTTTTGGTATTTGCGACCGCGAGGTGAATATGGATATCGCCCACGCCAGTTTCTTCTTGTCGGGACGCCAGGAAGATATAATCTTGGCGGGAACTTGGATTTAATGAAGGAAAATATCCAATTGCTACCAGTTTGTCCCGCAGCTCGTTCATGTGTTCGCTATCTTTGGCAGAAATAAGGATATCTAGGATATTTTTACCATCCAAACCAAGCACTGCGGTACTGCCGACATGATGAATCTGCGAACCATCCGCAAGCACTGGCGTCAATTTATTTTTCACGCGCGTAAAGACAGCTGCCATATCTTTTCTGGATTTTTTAATATTGACTGGCATTTGGCTAAAATTTCAACTGACCGCCAGGCAGTTCAAATACGCTTGGCATAAATTTCTTCGTCGCAGCACGCTTAGGCATAAAGATTTTCTCAACGCCGTCAAAATTGTGATGAATAAACGCGCAGGCAACGATCACTTGCTTGCCTACCGCGGGCACTTCGCTATCGTTCATAATCTGTATAGATTATACATATTTGCCTAAAACGGCGCAAACATACCGGCAATTATCCTGACGCTAATTTACATCTTTGATACTAAAACCAAACTTACTGGCGACAAGCGCAATATCCGGCTTGCCAAACTCGTCTGCTAGCACCTGAAATTTAGCTTGTTTATCGCTGCCAAATTTTTGCACCAGATTATAATACCACTCAAATGTGCAAAAATATGGCGGCTCTTTGGGCGGTTTGCTTTTGGAATGAAATTTGTCGGCGTACATTAGCAGCCGCTCCTCGGGCGTGTTAGCGGTATAGTCGGCTGGCGGAATGGACAAGTTTTGGTTAATTACATCCTGCTTGGTCAAACCTACGCCAGTATGGTGCGAAGCAAACCGCCAAATTTGTTCAGGAAAGCCTTCATTTCGCAGAATCTGCTCACCAATCACGCCGTGGCGAACGCCGTCGACAAATTTGCCGTTTTCCAGAACATCATACGCGCCGATATCATGAAGCATGCAAGCAACATGCAGTAAATCGCGGTCGACTCGCGAGTTCGGCTTAGCATCCAAAAGCTGCGCCGCAATTGCGTCAACCACTTGACAGTGAGTGTAAATCAACGCAAAATCAGCATCAGTTTTGGCGTATTTTTTGTGCAGGTTTTTGACTTGAGCTTCGGTTGGTAATTCCGTTTTATTCATATTTATTCTACCTATGTTTGACACGAAGATCCTTTTAAACCCTCACATCGCCGTCTAAACTAACATAATTCTTAGCGCCGCTACGATACATGGCGGAAGGCTTATTTTTGGCATCAAACTCATATTTCATCAGTTCGCCAAAATAGCTAAAATGATTACCTTTCGCAATTTTTAAGGTGGCGTCATCAACTATTTCCAGCTCTTCAGCCATGTTGAATGGCTGCCAATCATTAGACCATAAGCCCCTCAGTCCTTTTGCTGTATCAACGACTTCGTATACTCCGTAATCGTTAACGAACCGCGCTTCAAACTTTCGACGGTTTTTATCAGGAGCGTCACCAAATTGATCAATAATTCCTAATATCGAATTTGCAACTATCCCTGGCGCTGTATCATACGCGTTCGCCAGCACCGAAACAGTTATTCCGTCATCTATCCGCGACCAGGTACGGCCGACAAATCCTGGATAACCGCCGCTATGACCGACGAGCCGCTTACCATCTTTAGCTTTTGCGATATCAATACCCAATCCGTAACTTCCTGCGTTTGCTTCGTCGGCGACTTGCCACGATGGGCGCTGCATTTCCCTTTTAGAAGTATCGCTCAATAGTTTGCCTGAGCCGACTTGCAGAGCAGCAAAGAATTTCACCAAGTCATGTGCTGTTGAGCAAAATCCCGTGGCTGGCTGCAATACACCAGTTGTGATGTACTGAAACGGACGGCGCTGCTGGCATAAATCAAACCTACTATAGCCAGTTGCCATACGAAGTTCTGGCGAATATTCCGTGGTGGTTTGTTTCAAATCAAGTGGCGCGGTAATGTTTTCTGCCACAAAATCAGCGTACGATTTGCCGCTAGCTTGCTCAATTACCAAACCCAGCAAGCCAAAACCAAAATTAGAATACTTGAACTCAGAATTTGGCTCAAACACCAGTTGTGATCGCATGATTTGCTTCCTGAACTCGTCTTCATCCGGAAATTCTCCTTGAAACTGCCAAAAGCCTGATGCCTGGCCGTCGCGAATCACGCCTGCTGAGTGGCTCAATAATTGACGCAAGGTTACATCGCACCAACGCTGGTCGCTGTGCTGCGCCAGCCACGGTAGGTGCGTCGTAACTGAATCATCAATGCGCAACTTGCCGCGCTCCTGCAGCTGCATCACGGCCGTGGCGGTAAAGGTTTTTGAGTGCGAAGCAATGTGAAAAAGGTGGTTAGTTGTTAATTTCTCATTATTTTCTATATTTGCCAGGCCATAGGCTTTATTAAAAACCACCTCGCTGTCTTTGGCTATCGCGACAGTAAATCCCGGCCAGCGCGCCCATTGGCTGCGCAGCGTTAGCCACGAGTCAATGAATTTTAGCGTTCGTTTGGGAATTGATTTCATAGCCTGCTTGTACCTCCTAAAACATTACGCTTCTTGCGGCCACCACTTCAGCACAAAATCCCGATAGCCTGGCGAAAGTTTATCGGTAGTTTCAACTTCTGCCCGCGTCAGCCAGACGATATCTCCTTCGCTACCATCACATGCACTATTTGGCAAAGTCATACCCTTTTTTGCCGTCGCCGTATAGCCGAGGATAATTTTATGATCCTTAATATTGTCATCATAAGGGTTGCGGACATAGAAATCGGCTGGCGTCGCATCAATTGTGACGCCTAATTCCTCGCGCAGCTCCCGCTCTAGTGCCGCATCAGGCGTTTCGCCGGCGTCAATATGCCCGCCTGGCAAGCCAAAACCATCGCTGCTTAGGTGATACATCAGCAATACCTGTTTACCATCCTCGCTATACAGCGCCACTTTTACGCTAACTTCGTGTCGATCATACATTGCGCTCATAACCCCAGTTCCTTTAGCTGCGCTGGGTCAACCGTTGACGGCGAATCCATCATCACGTCGACGCCCGAGCCGTTCTTTGGAAAGGCTAAGGTTTCGCGGACATTAGTTTCGTCAATGAGCTCCATGAGGATCCGGTCAACACCAAAGGCACAGCCAGCATGCGGCGGTGCGCCGTATTTGAAGGCATTGAGCATGGCGCCAAACTTTTCTTCGACATAGCTTTCGCTAAAACCGAGCAGTTCAAACACTTTGTACAGCACCGCCGGGTTGTGATTGCGCACGCCGCCGGAGCAGATTTCGTAGCCATTCATCACCATGTCGAATTGGTCGGCCACGATGGCTAGTTTTTCCGCGTCAGTGGTGACTGACTCCAACGCCTGCAAGCCGCCCTTTGGCATACCGAATGGGTTGTGCCCAAAATCAAGCTTCTTGCCGTGGTCGTCCCATTCATAGAACGGAAAATCGATAATCCAAGCCAAGGCTACCTCATCCGTTTTTTTCAAGTCGAAATGGGCGGCAAATTCGTTTCGCAAGCGACCAAGCACGGCGTTGACGACTGGACGGATGTCAGCGCCAAAGAAAACTGCGTCGCCATCAGCCGCACCAGTTTTTTGCTGAATCGCCGTAAGCTCTGTTTCGCTCAAGAACTTAGCAATTGGTGATTTTGCCTCGCCATCTTGGTAAGTGATGTAAGCTAAACCGCCCGCCCCTTCACTTTTAGCAATGTCGGTGAACTGGTCGATTTGCTTACGGCTGAGACTGGCGCCATTTTTGACGCAAATCGCCTTGATGCACTCAGCGTTTTTGAACACGCCAAATTCAGTGTTGGCGAATACATCGGTCAGCTCAATCAGCTCCATGCCAAAACGCAGGTCCGGCTTGTCCGAGCCATATGTCTCCATGGCGTCGCGGTAGGAAATGCGCGGAATTGGCTGACCGTCGCCCACCGACAGATCGCTCAAATCCAGCAATTTCTTGCCCGCAAACTCAGTCGCTAGCTGCCGCATCAGCGGCTCAACTTCCTGGCGGACTTCCTCGCCGTCCTCAACGAAGCTCATCTCCAAATCCAGCTGATAAAACTCCCCGTACAGTCGATCAGCCCGCGGATCTTCGTCGCGAAAACACGCCGCCAACTGGTAATATCGCGGCACACCGCCAACCATCAACAGCTGCTTGAACTGTTGCGGTGCTTGCGGCAGAGCGTAAAACTTACCCTCCTGCAGACGACTAGGGATGAGGAAATCGCGCGCGCCCTCGGGGCTGGAATTTGCCAAAATCGGCGTCTGAATCTCAATGAAGTCCCGAGTATCCATATACTGATGCATGCGCTGGTACATTTCAGCACGTTTTTTCAGCATCTGTTGCATCTTTGGACGGCGCAAGTCGAGGTAACGATACTTAAAACGCAAGTCCTCGCCCGCTTGGTTTTCCTCGGCAAACGGCTGGATTGGCAGCGTTTCGGCACGGTTCAAAATTTCCAGATTTTCCACCACAATTTCCACATCACCGCTGGCAATATTTGGGTTCTTCAAACCTTCGCCGCGCTCCGTCACCACGCCGCTGGCACGAATCACAAACTCATCGCGCAGGCTTTCCGCCAACCGAAAGGCCTCTGCCTGCTCAGGATTAATTACCAGCTGCACCAACCCAGTATGGTCGCGTAGGTCAATAAAAATCAGCCCGCCGTGATCGCGCCGGGAGTGTACCCAGCCAGCTACTGTAATATTTTTCCCAACTTCATCAGAGGCCTTTACCGCCAAAATTCTATTTTTCATATCTGTTATTATAGCACATTAGCTGGTATAATGATTTTATGAATAGCGGTGGGTTTATTCTCTTATCTGTAAGCATCTGCTTGTGGGTTTTTCTCGCCTATCTGTATTTATCCTTGTCTAAGAGAATCAAGAAACTAGAATTAAAAGAGGCAAAACGAAGGCCCGCAGATAGCTATATTAAAGAACAGCCGAGCAGCCGCCCGGAAAACGAGCCTTTATCTGCCGCGCCGGCGCCAGCCGCCGTAGATCAGCCAGCACCGGAAAATAGCTTAAAAACAGCAGATCAAGAATTATTAGAGAAAATTCGCACTCTCGACGCTTATTCTTTCAAAAAATACATAGCAGAAATATTCCAATCATTCGGATACCAGACCAAGGTTACACCTTATAACCGCGATAACGGTATCGATATCATTATGCGCAAAAATAATCTGCAAAGTTATGTGCAGTGTAAAAAACACAACATTAGCACAGTTGAGACCAGCGCCATCAAAGATTTTTACGAACCAATTGCCAGCCGTCTTAACGGAGGTTTCGCCTTTATAATAACGATAAATAGTTTTTCAGAGGACGCCAAGCAATTTGCTAAAAACCCAAAACATACGGGTAGCATCATGCTTATCGACGGACAAAGACTGATCCGCTTAATACAGTCAGCCGAGAAAGCTTCGTCTCGCCCTGTACCTTTCCCTGGCAGTAGCAGTATTAGCACTGCCAAAGCCGAGGCAGCACCAGCCAAAATACCGCAACCGCCGCGGCAAACACTCGGCCGCCAAAAACAGAAACGAAAGTTTGTCTCCTAATGTCTTTATCTTAGCTATATAGACGCGCTTGCCGGTGCTAACTAGACGTTAAACGTCGCGGCGTTTTTTAGTCGATAGGTTGTTCTTTTGCGGATTCGTCCCGGCAGCCTTGCGCAAATCTTCATAGACGTCAAACTCGTCAACAATTTTCCGCCCTAGTAGCGCTTCAATAACATCTTCCAGGCTAAGTAGTCCAACCGTCTCCCGAAACTCGTTCACCACCACAAACAGATGCCGCTGCACTTTTAAGAATGCCGCCAGCGCATACTTCAGCGAACGATCATTGCGAATATAATACACGTTCTTATCCATAACCGCGTCCGCGCGGCGCGACTTAGACTTCGGATCAATCATTAGTAAATCTTGCACGTACAAAATACCGACCACATGATCAATATCATCCTTAATCACTGGAAACCGGCTATAGCCTTTCTTATGCAAATCATCCAATACCAGCGGCCCAAGCAGCTCGTCTGATTTGACTGACTCAATCATACTGCGCGGCGTCATCACTGTGTCGATAGAAATTTCATTAAAGCTCAAGCCGTTGATAACCAGCCGCTTTTCATCTTTCGTCAATACGTCGCCGGATTGCTTAACCATCGACAACAGCTCGTCTTTCGATTCAATATCGTAATGGTCATTAGGAATCGGCGCGACCGAACGAATTGTTCTGAATATTGCCGGATATTTTTCAATTACTGCCAAAATTTTAGCTTCGTATTTTTCATACAATTTTTGCGAATACTTTTGCCACAAACTCACCCGCGCCAAAGCACCCGCTTCCAGCGCGATTAAAATCGATATTAAAAAGCCAACTGCCCAATGGAATAATTCCACGCCGATAACGCTTAGCACCACCAATAAAATTGCCGAGATAACGCGCTGCAAAGAAAAAATATCGCGCAGCAGCATATGGCGCTTCAACAACAGCTCTGCCTCGCTATCGCCAGCATGCACCCGCCGCTGCAGCTCAAACCGGCTATGCGACGATAACTGCGGATGAATTCCCAACACCACCAAAAGACATAAAAAAACGACAACATAGACAACTGGCAGCACAACCATCATGGTTTAATTGTACCCTATCTTATGCTATACTGACTAGAGTAATTTGGAGGAACTATGAATAAAAAAAGTTGGATAGTTTTTATGATAATTGTCGGGATGGTGATTGCCGGGATGATTTATATGTCAACCCAAGACCGGTTGGATGTTAGCAATATTACCGAAGAAAGTATGAATAAAATAATCGGCGCTGAGAAACGTAATAGCAACATCGCCGACCATACGTACGGCAATAAAAACGCCAAGGTAACCGTCATTGAATACGCCGACTACCAATGTCCGGGATGTAGTACTGCCGCGCCAAAAGCGAAAAGCGTTGTTGAAAAGTATAAAGATAATACGCTGCTAATTTTCCGTAATTTCCCGATCGCCAGCTCTCATCCGAACGCGCGAGCAGCGGCGGCGGTAGCTGAAGCGGCTGGATTACAGGGTAAATTCTGGGAGATGAATGGACTCCTTTATGCCAACCAAAACGCCTGGAATAACGCCAACACCAGCGAACGCAGCAATATTTTCCAGTCGTACGCCGAGCAGCTAAAGCTTAATATTAACCAATATAAGTCGGATATCGCCAGCGCCAAGGTAAAAAATAAAATCGACTTTGATCTGGCAGTCGGACGGCAGCACGGCGTTAAGGCTACGCCAACTTTTTATGTTAACGGCAAGAACGTCCAGATGGACAATACTGGCTCAATTGAATCGGCTATCAAAGACGCCCTAAAAAGCGCTGGCGTCGAAATTAAAGATTAATTTCTTATCAATACCAAAATCCCGCTCCGGTGCCTTTGGAGCGGGATTTATTTATAGTCGTCCCCCTTTTGCTTTAATCAAGAGCGACTGCACATTATTTATTGTGCTATGTATGTTTGCCATTCGGCAGGCACCACATCAACGGCTATCTTTTTGCGCCTGGAAGACACAAAATTGATTGCTATTGGCATGTGTTTTGTACTCCTCGTACTTATGCGCAGCCTCACGCGCTTCGACCTTTATTACCCATCTTTAAGCAATTGAATGCTTCGGCGCGAGACACGTCACCAATATTACCAAACGATTTTAGGCGCGTCAAGCGGAATGCGCCATATATTTTGAGCTAAAACAGGCGGATTCGCCTGGCAAAAACCGACACAAACAAGATTAATACTATGGTAAAGCCGACAATTCCCGCATATGCCCAAGGCTCGTGCTGAAACGGCAACCCGATATTCATACCGTACATACCGTAAAAAACATTCGGAATCGCCAGTAAAATTGTAATAGCGGTCAAAACTTTCATGCGCTGGTTCAAAACATTATTGGCAATTGTTGAGTAGGCACTTTGGATACTGGAGATCGTATGCACGCTAGAACTGATAGCCACCAAGATTTGGCGAATATGCAAGTCAATATCTTCAAGGTCTTCCAAATCGCGCGTATTAAATAAACCGTGGCGATTATCCCTCAATTGAGTTATCACGCTGGAGATACCCTCCAGACTGCTGCGATAGCCATTAAGACTGCCCTCTATGGCCACAAATTGAATAAAGTCGGCATTTTGCACCTCATACCGGCTCAGCCGCTGCCTGGCGCCGCTAATTTTCTCAGTTAGCGAATGAACGCGCTGTTCGTACTGCGAAATAATATACGCCAGATTTGCGCTAAAAATGCCAGCCGGACGTTCAGTAGTTGCTGCCAAAAAATCTCTGACATCAAGCGGCGAAAACTTCGCTTGCGGCGCAATCGTAATATAGTGATTTTTATGGATAATCATCAGGAACGGTACGGTCTTGCCGGAATCAACCGCGCCGAGCGGTACGCGGGCAAAAATATATTCAACGCCGCCGGAAAGTTCAACTCTCGGCAGTTCGTGGACGTCGGCAGCGTCGCGAATGATATTAGGATTCAGCGAAAAACCGTCCGCCAGATCACTTATATCCGCGCCAGCAAGCTTGCCATTAACATGCACCCAGCAATTTGCGTGCATGATATTGGTTTGCGCCAAATTTTCAGACAGCGATCGCCGTTCAAAGTAGCCCACCACCATGGAAAAATTATACGATAAACTGTTATGCTTTGGCAATCTTGATCATAGTTTGCCGTACTAAAATCTCCCCGCTTCGCGAAAAAACGGGGAGGTTTTATTTTAGATAAATCTACAAGCTACGATTTAATCCGCGTACCCGCTGTACCAGTGATCGCTTCGGCGGTCTTTTCCAGCGAAGTAATAATTGCTGTACGTCCGGCGCCGCCAGCCAAGAAGCTCAGAGCTGCTTGAGTTTTCGGCAGCATAGAGCCGGCTGCGAATTGCCCGTCGTCAATGTGCTTTTGTAATTCTGCCATCGAGACTTCTTCAAGCGATTGTTCGTCCGGCTTGCCAAAATTAATCTTAGCCGCATCAACTGATGTCAAAATCAACAGCGTATCGGCGTCCAGAAGATCCGCCAATTTGGCAGCGCCAAAATCTTTATCAATCACTGCCGCCACGCCCTTCAATTGTCCGGCTTCGTCCTGTAAAACAGGAATACCGCCGCCGCCAGTCGAAACTACTGTCACGCCAGCAGAAACCAGCGATTTTATAACATCTGCCTCGACAATGGTTTGCGGTTTCGGCGAAGGTACGACGCGCCGCCAGCCGCGGCCGGCATCTTCTTTCACTGTGTAGCCGCGCTCGCTGGCGACAGTTTTAGCTTCTTCCTCGGAATAAAACGGCCCGATTGGTTTGGTCGGATTCTGAAAGGCCGGGTCGCTTGAATCGACAATGGTCTGCGTAATCATGCTAACTGCGCTGCGGTCAATACCATTAGACGCGAACGCATCGTGCAGCGCCTGCTGCAGCCAGAAACCGATCAAACCCTGGCTCATTGCGCCGCAATCCTCCAGCGGCAAACTCGGCACATCAGCCGTGTTAATCGCTTCTTCGTGCAAGACGATATTGCCGACTTGCGGCCCATTGCCATGAACAATCGCCACATTATGACCCGCCTGGATAAGCGGTAAAAGCTGGCGAACTGTCTCGTCAGCCACCCGTTGCTGCTGCGCGGATGAGGCTTCGCCCTGCTTTTGCAGGGCATTGCCTCCGAGTGCGACTACTATTGTACGCGCCATAAATTAAAGCACTCCAAACACTGCAATAGTACCCATGCAGATTATTGCAAATACAATCATAATCGGCAGAGTCCGCAGCAGATATTTACGATACGACACGCCAGCTAGCGCCAAGCCGCCCATCAGCGAAGCGATCGTCGGAGCTACTAGGTTAACCAAACCAACCGCTGTCGAGTAACCAGCCACGATCATGTCTTTACCCGCGCCAACCAGGTCGGCAATCGGCGCCAAAATTGGCATAGTTGCCGCCGCCAAACCGGACGACGAAGGAATTAATACGCTCATCGGCAAATAGAATATAAACGCCAAGATACCAATGACACTGCCGCTCGCCGATTTCAGCAAGTCCTCGCCCCAGTGAATAACTGTGTCTTGGATAGCGCCGTTGTTCATCACCACCGATACGCCAGTCGCTACTGCGATAATCAAAGCCACTGGCAGCAAATCGCCGATACCTTTTATAAACATGTCAACCAGTGCTACGTCCTGTTTTTTGAACTCTTTGCGGTAAATAAATCCGACTAGAATTGCCGATATTAAGAATAGAACTGAAATTTCGCTAAAGTACCAATTACCGAGCGCCACATTATGGCTCACTCCCATTACTGCGCCGAATACTGGTAGATTAGCTAGCCATGTGTGTAATTCGCTAAAGACTTTAACGCCAAAATCTTCCCATGGAATCAGCGACAAAATCATTATCACAAAAGTTAGCCCGAAGATTGCCATGATCGCTTTGCGCGTACCAGTGAATTTTGGCACGTTGCTCATATCCAGCGTAGTTGCCACGGTTGGCTTGGTGCGGTCGTCTTTAGCATACTTGCCAGATTTAACCTTTGCAGCGTAGCGCATAGTAAAGACAATCGCCGCAATTAAGCTTAGCCCCAACACCGTAAACTGAATCGGGAAAACATTAGCCAGCGGCATGTCGGCAGTCCGAGCGGCAATGCCAGTTGAGAACGGGTTAATTGTCGAACCAATTAGACCAGCACCCGAACCCAGCACAATCACCAGCACCGCTGTCATTGCATTGTAGCCAGCCGCAATCATAACTGGGATAATAAGCGCATAAAACGCCACTGTTTCCTCTTGCATACCATAGGTAGTACCGCCGATAGCAAAAAATATCATTAAGATAGGAATCAGCCACTTTTCCTTGCCTTTCATTTTCAAAAGCATAGATCCCAGCATGGCGTCCAGCGCGCCAGTCTTCATCACTACGCCTAAGAAACCGCCAAGAATCATCACAAAGACAATCACGTCAAGCTTTTCAGCCATACCCTTGACTGGAGCCATAGCAACATCCCATGCACCCTGGCGCACGTCGTCTTTTATAACTTCCTTCTTGCCCTCTTTTGTAACCGTAAACTTTGGCAACTCTTTATATGTACCAGATATGCGAACTGTTTTTGATGGATCGTCTGGATCTTTCTTAGTGTCATAAGAACCAGACGGGATTACCCACGTCAGCGCCGCCATGATTATAATGACCAAAAACAGTCCCGCAAATGCCGACGGCGATCGCAGAATCTTCCGCTTTGTTTTTTTAATTTTTTCTACCATTGTCCCGGAGCCTCCTTAACTCCCTTATTACGACAACTACAGAGTCAAAGCCATAACAGCTTTGATTGTATGCATCCTATTTTCCGCTTGATCAAATACTACTGAATTTGGCGAACGAAACACTTCGTCCGAGACTTCCATTGCATCCAAACCAAATTCTTCCTGAACACTCTTGCCAGTAGAGGTTAAGGCATCATGAAAGGCTGGCAGGCAGTGCATAAACTTAACTTCCGGATTGCCTGTCAGATTCAGCATGTCGCGGTTTACTTGGAAATAGCGCAGTAAATTGATACGCTCAGCAAACTTATCTTCCTCGCCCATCGACACCCAAACGTCGGTGTAAATTACGTCGGCGCCGTGCAAAGCTTCTTCAAAGTTGTCAGTGATCGTGACTTTGCCATGGCTTTGCCGGGCAAAATTATTAGCCTTATGCACCAAACTATCGTCCGGGAACAGTTCGCGCGGCGCTAAAATCCGGAAATCAACGCCCATTTTTGCCGAACCAATCAATAAACTATTAGCCATGTTATTACGACCGTCGCCAACAAACACTAGCTTCGTATCTTTCAGCCTGCCAACATGCTCCTCAATAGTCATGAAGTCAGCCAAAATCTGCGTCGGATGGAATTGATCAGTCAATCCGTTCCACACTGGCACACCGGCATATTTTGCCAAATCTTCCACAGTCTTGTGTGCAAAGCCGCGAAACTCAATACCGTCAAACATCCGGCCGAGCACCTTGGCGGTATCTTCAACTGTCTCTTTCTTACCCAATTGGATATCATCTTTACCGAGGTATTCTGGCGCGGCACCGAGGTCGTTAGCTGCCACCGTAAAGGCGCAGCGCGTACGGGTCGAGGTTTTTTCAAACAACAACGCCACATTTTTTCCCTCATGAATCCGGTGCGGCACACCGGCATATTTCAGCCGCTTATATTCACGCGCCGTATCCAGTAGTAAACGAATTTCTTCCGCCGTGTAATCGCTTAAGGTTAGTAGCGACCGGCCTTTCAAACTCTGAGCCATTAAAATACATCCTCTCGTACTAGCGGCATACTCATACAGCGCGGACCGCCGCGACCGCGACCAAGCTCAGCACCGCTGACTTCGATAACTTCAACGCCATGCTCGCGCAGTTTTTGGTTGGTGACGTAGTTGCGGTCATACGTTACCACCACGCCCGGCGCAATCGCCAAGGTATTGGAACCGTCATTCCACTGCTCGCGGGCTGCTGCAATCGGATCGCCGCCACCGCACTCAATTAGCGTGACATTTGGCACCTCCAGCGCTACTCGCAAGACGTGTTCAAGATCCGTCTCATGCGTAATGCGCGGGAACGGCTGGCCCTCAACTTTCTCCAGCACGAAGCAGTTCATCTTACCGCCGCGATCGCGAATTTCCGGATGAATAGTAAACTTGTTCCGATCAATCATCGTAAACACTGTGTCCAGGTGCATGAAAGCGTGCGACTTCGGAATCTCCATAGCAACGACTTTCTTAAAGTTGGAACCAGCAAACAGCTTGGTTGCCATCTTTTCAATCGCCTCAGCTGTGGTGCGCTCTGATATGCCAATCGCCATTACTTTGCCGTTTAATACTAGTTCATCGCCGCCCTCCATCGAGAACTTTTCGTGGCGGTCGTACCACACCGGCACATTCTTACCAGCAAACCGCGGATGATGATCAATAATATAGCGCATAAACAGCGATTCGCGGCGGCGTGCCGGCCAATGCATCTTATTAATCGTCAGGCCGTTACCAATGGCTGCAGCCGGGTCGCGCGTAAAGTACAGGTTTGGCATTGGGTCGAGATAGAACGGATAATGATTCTTCTCAATCATATTATGCAGCTGCCGATGGTGTTCCGGCGGCAGCGTAATTTCGTCCTTGCGCACGCCGGCCATGATCTTACGAACCATAGCGTGAGTCGGCAAATCCAATAAGAATTGGCGCAGAATCTGCGTGATTCGGCGCGAACCCTGCTTGGAAGCCGCCAGCATTTCGTCGACAAATTGCTCGCGAAGCTGATCGGAATTCAAAGCTTCGGCAACCAGCTCGTCCAGATACAGAACTTCGACGCCGTGATCGCGCAAGATTTGAGCAAACGCGTCGTGCTCCTTCTGCGCAACTTCCAAATATGGAATATCGTCAAATAAAAGATCGGTCAGATAATCTGGAGTTAAATTTTCTAGCTCCTTACCTGGCCGATGCAATAAAACGGTTTTAAGTTTTCCTATTTCAGACGTGATGTGAATTGGCTCATCCATCACAGACCCCCCTGTTTATATTGTTAATGCTTCTATTGTAACACGTTTATGTTTTTGAACAAGAGGAAATGATTGCCAGACTAGACTCCGTTCTCGACGTATATTGACGATTGCTCGCCAACCATTTATCGACCGCCCGCGCGGCGCCCGGCAAAGCTTCATTGGCATAATCATCAACGACAATGGTTGCTTTTTCCTGAAACTTACCGCCGCAGACGCGGAATGAATCGGCAATTGACTCATAAAAATCACCGTCAAAAAAGGCAAAGATGATACTTTCCGGTACGTCGTCAGGGGTGAAATCAGCAAACCAGCCTTTGTGGATGATCGGCATTTTTAGTCCTGCTTTCTTGAAATTCTGGATGAAGGTTTTGCGTGGCGCCAAGAGTTCGCCGGCTTTGAACTGCTCACCCGCAGCGCTGGCGTCTAGCTGAGTCTTTTCTGGCAAGCCCATAAACGAATCGTAAACATGAAACTCGCCCGTAAAATCATAGGCGTCCAATAGCCGCCGGATGAACAAACTGGTCGTACCAACATAACAGCCAAATTCCACAATGTTGCCTGCCGCTCCGCTTTGCAGCACCTTTTCCAATTCTCGTAGCAAGACGCCGAGTTCTTTGGCGTCAACTTGGTCGGAGATGATGGGATATTTGGCGAGGAGTTGGTCGGTGATCATTATTAAATTATACAGCAATATCTTAGACTCATATCGTTCGCTATTATTTCCCCACGCCATATCGTCTGAAAGTATTTACGTACTTTTGCATAAACTCTTCTTTGCGATTCGAATTATACTGCATAATAAACCGCGGATGCTCCAACGGCACGATAGTATCAAAGAAATGATGCTCATTATTTATATTGGTCAAAAACTTAAAATTATCACCGCTACCGATGCAAAAGCAAACGGTTGTATCAATATTAAAATCGATCTGGCGCCTCAGCGAATCTACGATAAAAGGATGTAAACATTTTTTCAGAGCTGCATTTTCATAATAATTACAATTTGCCCAATTACCCTTCAAATTTATATTTTCAATACCTAGCGGACACACAAAACTCATGTAAAATTGTTTATAAAAATTCTGGCGCCCGCCGTATTCTTCCATCACTTCATACAAGAAACTTGACGAGCGTTTATTCGTTCCAAAAGCATCTAGAGAAATCCCGGTGTCTTTTTGTAAATGATTAACGTCTTCAAACGGCACGCCAGTAAGTGCTGTCCCGCGCCGTGCTGGTGAACTGCCCAAAATCATAAACCGCCGCTTATTATCATGATAATATTTATGGCAAAACCGACACGTTATTTGCGTTATTTGCTGCTGATTAGCGCCAGCGAATGGATTGATTAAACGATATCTTTCTGGCAAATTTATGCCAGCATTTTTCAGACTGTCGTAAAATTCTAGTATTTTTTGAGCAGTGGTTTTAGGCTTCATGCGGATTCTTATTGTAAATGATGTACATTAGTAAAGCGTATAAAAATTGCTTATTTCACTGTAAAATTCAGCGAGCCTCCGACAGCCCGGTAATAGCAATGATGATGGTGCTAACAGCAAGGCTTCCGACCAAAAATTCAAGCGGGACGTCGGGTTTCAGGTAAGCAAAAATTGCCGTGCCAATCCACATCACGGCGATGATTCCCGCGGCATACGGATAGCGAACCTGCATCACCCATTGTTGCAATTGTTTCATGATAATTCTCCTTTTTGTAACAACATGGCGTAGGCGGCTCTGTCGCGCTCCGCAACCTTGCTCATCCAGTCCATCACTATTTCTTGCGCCGACTCAATACTCATCGGCGACGAACGCACCGCCTCGCTGATTCCATAGATATTAGCGTGAACCTCGGCCAATTCCAGGGCGTCATGGACAATCCGCCAATAACGCGTCCTTCGATATTCATCGCCGCAGGCCAGCCGCGCCGACGCCAAATAGTGATACAAACCGCGCTGCAGCATAATATTAACACTGTCTAACCTGACAGCAAACCGATTACCAGCGTTAATTTCATTGAGGAATAATTGGGTTATTTGCCGATTGGCAGCAAACGTGCTGGTTGTCGATTGAAGCAGCGTGTTCGCATATTCATAAATAGTGCGCGTCAAGCTGCGATCTTTGGCGATCACATCCAGCGCTTGATACAGCGTATGGTCATAAAACGCCAGCATCGCCAGTGCCAATAAACCCATGTCAGCTCGATCTTCATACAGCGCGCGATACTGCACAATCATGTGATAAAACGAGGCGCGATGCCGCGGCGCTGCTACCGCCAAACCAAAGTCAATCAGCGCGATTTTATTGTCTTTTAGCAAGTAAATATTACCTGGATGCGGGTCAGCCATAATGATATCTGCTTGCAAAATTGCAATTAAAAACTCGCTGCCGACCGTCACTAATTGCTGCTGCATGTCAGAGCCAAGTTGGTCTTTGACAAATTGGTAGGTGTCGCTTCCCGCCTGCGCCCGTTCCACCACTTCAGTTAGTGGCAACCCGTCTATATAGTCCTGAACCAATATCCGCCGCGTTGAGTAATTAGCCAACGTCTCCGGCACAACAACGTTGTCAGTGCGTTTAGCAAAATATTCACGAATTGCCTGGGCTGTAATTAGCTCGCGCTGATAATCGGTTTCACGCTTGGTGGTTTTGATAAACTCATCAGCAATTTCAACCAACGGAAAAATATCGTTCTTTAGCATAAACTGCCCCGCCCAACAGCAAAAACGCAGCGCCACAAAGTCAAAATTCAGATAGCGCACCACGCTGGGGCGAAGGATCTTGATAATATACCGGCTACCTGGACGGTCAGCTACGCGACAATGATAAACCTGCGCGAACGAACCCGTAGCAAACGGCTGATCTTCCTCGACAACTATTTGGCTAGCCTTGACCCCCAACTCTTGCCGCAAAACCTCGGCAACGTCAATTGGCTCAACCGCCACATCATCAAAAGCATCCAGCCGATATCCAGACGCGGCATACACCTGAGCCATCAGTTCCGTTGACGCCAAATGCTGCAAAAACTTGACATACACGCCGCCTAATTTTTGACACTCGTCTGACAAAACTTTGAGCCATATTTGATCGCTGCGCCAAGCTCGCCACACCCGAAATAACGCCCGAACCACAATCAATACGCGCACTTACCTCGCCCTCCGAAACCCGATAAAGTACAACACCAGTGTCAAAACTAACACGCAAACATACAAAAATAAGGGATCGATGCTCGTATTTACCAACAGCAGCATAGCCAGCCAAATCGCCACTATACTCACAAACACAAAAGCATATCTCACAGGTTTATTTTAGCATATAGCCCGGTGGCTCTCCAGGGATTATTCGGTAAACTAACTGTCGATAAAATCTGACTGAAAGCTGTTTTGCTTCAGCAACTACTGTGTTTAAGGTTTCGTATTTTACCGCGTCTCACACCTGACGGCACTGGCATGGTAAAATTAAATTATGAAGATATCTAGTCCTGCGTTCGCCGAAAACGCTAAAATACCAACAATTTACGCCAAGCTCGGCGGTAATCAACGCCCGCCGCTCGAGATCAGCGACGTGCCAACAGACACCAAAAGTCTGGTAGTTGTCTGCCACGACCCTGACGCACCTGGGCGCGATGGATTTTACCATTGGACGGTTTGGAATTTACCAGCCGAAACCACTGAAATAGCTAGCGAATCGCTACCCACGGACGCCGTCGAAGGGATGACCAGTTGGGGCCGCCCCGGCTGGGGCGGGCCGCAACCACCGTTTGGCACGCACCGCTACCAATTTTACTTGTACGCGCTGGACACGACACTAGATTTACCAGACACCACCAAGCCCAAAGGGCTCATCGTCGCCCTCACGCCGCACATCATTAGCCAAGCTGTGCTGACTGGAAAATTTGGCGTGCTGGATATTTTGCGGCGGGGCTAAAGACAGCTCTCTGACTTACATCCGCGAAATATCAGCACGAAGCTGGTTAACTACTTCGGCACGTTCAGCGATATTGCGGTCGTAAGCGTAAACTACATAACCTTCCTTATTGCTGCTGATTTTTGCAACCGTGCCATAAAACGGCGCGCAAATCTGCGAATGTCCGACTTGGTTTTCTGAATATATCTTACCGTGCACGTAATATTTAGCTTTTCCCGCGCCATTGGCATAGATTATCAAACATTCATTTTCCAACGCTCGCGCCAGACAAAGCGTGTCAATCATCATTTTTGAAGCCTTGATTTCAGCGTCCGCTGGCTTATTGCCCCCAGTTGACCAATACGATGGAATGCAAATAATTTCCGCACCCTGCTTAATCATTGAACGGAATAACTCTGGAAAAGCTAAATCCCAACAGATTGCCAGACCAATTTTACCAATCGGCGTATCAACAACCATGGCTTCATTCCCTGGCACCAAATATCGACGTTCAGGAATCCATAAATGATTTTTCCGGTACCGAAGTTGTATCTCTCCAGACGGATCAATCAATAGCGCTGTATTGTAGTAATTGTTACCATCTTTACAGATGAACGAACCAGCAGCCAGATAAAGTTGCTTTTCACGCGCTATCTGGCATAGACGCGTAACTTCGCTAGACGATTCGCTCAAGGCGTATTCTAAATTATACGGAATCGGCCCAGTCAGCACGTCTTCTGGCAAAACCACAAGGTCGACTGGCTGTTGGTTGCATAGCTCGCCAACAAGCTTTTCTATTTTTGCCAAATTGCGTCCAGTATCCAGCGGCGCAATCTCCATTTGCACCGCAGCAACAGTGATCATTCTTTTCATGATCATAGTATAGAATTTATATTTTTATAATCAACACTCGCCCAATCACTCAGCAAACTGACTATTATAAAGCTCGGCATAAAAGCCATTCTGCTGCAGCAGTTCGTCGTGCTTGCCTTGTTCGATGATGTTGCCATCGCGGACGACCAAGATTAAATCAGCGTCGCGGATAGTGCTCAGCCGATGGGCGATGACGAAGCTAGTTTTATCCTGCATCAACTTGTCCATGGCTTTTTGGATGAGCACTTCGGTACGGGTGTCGACCGAGCTGGTAGCTTCGTCCAAAATCAGCATCGGCGTGCGCGCCAGCATTGCCCGGGCGATCGTCAGCAGCTGCTTTTCGCCCTGTGAAATGTTAGCAGCTTCCTCGCCCAGTACCATATCGTAGCCGCCCGACAGCGACCGCACGAAATGGTCAACGTGCGCTTCCTTGGCGGTGGCGACCATCTCTTCTTCGCTGGCTGTTGGATTGTCATAGAGCAAATTTTGGCGAATCGTGCCATTAAACAACCAAGTGTCCTGCAACACCATGCCAAACATTTGCCGCACGTCGCTGCGCTTCATGTCAGCGATATTGACGCCGTCAATTTTGATCACGCCGCTGTTAATTTCGTAAAATCGCATCAGTAAATTGACCAGCGTCGTTTTGCCAGCGCCCGTCGGACCGACGATCGCCACGCGCTGGCCTGGCTTGATGTGCGCCGACAAACCTTTGATGATGGTTTGGTCAGGCTTATAGCCAAAGACCACATTGTCAAATTCAACCTCGCCCTTAACGTGCGCCAATTTCACCAAATTTTTACCCTCCGTCTTTTCTTCCGGCTCGTCCAAAAATTCAAATACGCGCTCGGCGGCAGCGGCGGTCGATTGCAGCACATTGGCAATGTTAGCAACTTGCACCAGCGGCTGATTGAACTGATCGATGTATTGGATGAACGCCTGAATGTCGCCGATTTTCAGCCGGCCGTTAATCGCCAGCCAACCGCCCAAAATCGCCATGATGACGTAACCGATATTGCCGATGAAATTCATGATCGGATAAATCAGCCCCGACAAAAATTGAGCTTTCCAGGCGCTTTCCTGTAACTGATCGTTCACCCGCGAAAACTTAGCCAGCGACTTTTTCTGGCCGTTGAATACGCGCATCACTTGATGGCCGCCGTACATTTCTTCGATGTGGCCATTCAATTCACCCAGCTGCGCCTGCTGGCGGAGGAACTGCTTTTGCGAGCTTTTGGCGATCAGCGTCACCGCACCGCCAGCCAGCGGCAATACCAGTAGCGCTACCAGCGACATTTGCCAGCTGATGGAAAACATCATCACCAAAATTCCCAGCACCATCACCGTCGAGGAGACGATTTGCGACAGGCTTTGATTGAGCGTCTGGCTGATGGTGTCGACATCGTTGGTAACGCGGCTGAGGACTTCGCCGTAGGTTTGCTTGTCAAAATAACTCAGCGGCAGGTGGTTGATTTTCTCGGACAATTGCCGGCGCATTCTGAAAGTAACCGTCTGTGTCACCTCGGTCATCAGCCAGGTTTGGATGTAGCGGAAAATAGCGCTAAGTATATATAAACCGATCAGCAAACTGACGACCCGCCAAACGGCATCAAAGTGAAATTCTGGGCGCCGGCTAAGATCCAGCTTTTTGATGGTATCAAGTTGATTGGATGGAATTTGACTTTCAATTTCCGACTGGTTCGGAAGCCGTTTCAGTACATCAGCACCGGTCGTGCCAGCTGGCAGCGAAGCACCATTTGGCAGCTTGCTAGTGATGGTTTCATACGCCTTCATGCTGACATAATCTTCGACAATTTGGTTGGTGGCGCCGCCCAAAATCTTCGGACTGGCAATCGCAAACATCGTGCTACCGACCGCGAAAATCGCCACCATGAGCATTTGCCAGCGGAATTCTGCCAAATATTTGGCTAATTTCTTGACCGTGCCTTTGAAATCTTTGGCTTTTTCGCCCGCGCCCATACCGCCGCCCATTGGACCGCCCATCTTCACTGGCTGGCGTTTTTTCATGCTTTGCTTGACCATTACGCCGCTCCTTTCGCGGTCGTCGCCGACATTTTCTGCAGGTCGTCTTCTGAGAGCTGCGAGGTGGCAATTTCTTGATAGACTTCGCAATTTTTCATCAATTCCTGGTGCGTGCCCTGACCAACAATTTTACCTTCGTCCAGCACAATGATTTTGTCAGCGTTCATGATGGTATTGATGCGCTGACCGACGATTAGTACAGTTTTGTGCTTGGTTTCTTTGGCCAGTGCCGAGCGTAATTTGGCATCAGTCTTGAAATCCAGCGCCGAAAACGAATCGTCAAAAATGTAGACATTCGGCTCGACGGCAATCGCCCGGGCAATCGACAGACGCTGCCGCTGACCGCCGGAAACATTGCTGCCGCCTTGAGCAATATCATTTTTGTAACCGTTTTTTAGCTCGCTGATGAACTCGGCGGCTTGCGCGATTTTAGCGGATTTTTCGACCAATTTTTGGCTGGCTTTGACGTTGCCGTACTTGATATTGCTGGCAATCGTCCCGCTAAACAGCACGCCTTTTTGCGGTACGTAGCCGATTTGATCGTACAAATCTTCCAGTTTGAGCTGGCGAATATCCACGCCGTCCAGCAAAATCTGCCCCGCCGACACATCGTAAAAGCGCGGAATCAAATTAATCAACGTTGATTTGCCGGAGCCAGTGCTGCCAATGAACGCTGTGGTTTGCCCTGGTTCGGCCGTAAAATTGATGTTAGACAGCACCGGCAAGTCAGCATCTGGATAAGTAAAGGTCACATCTTTGAATTCAATTTTACCCGTAGCGTCATGTGGCAATTGCTGCGGCGACTGCGGGTCAACAATTGACGGCAGCGTGTCGAGCACCTCGCCCACCCGCTTTACCGACACGGCCGCCCGCGGCACCATGATAAACACCATCGACAGCAGCAAGAAAGAAATAATCACCTGCATGGCGTATTCCAAAAACGCCATCATATTACCAATTTGCAGATTGCCGCTACTGATCAAATGCGCGCCGAACCAGACAATCGCCACGCTAGAAAAGTTCATCACCAGCGTCATGATCGGCTCGAGCAACATCATCAAGCGATTAAGAAACAGTCCCATTTTATTTAGCTCGGCGTTAGCCTGCTGGAACTTTTTCTGCTCAATTTTTTCGTTGTGAAAGGCGCGAATAACTTTTAAGCCGACCAGGTTTTCGCGCGTCACCAAATTGAGCTTATCCACCAGTGTCTGCAGTTTCTTGAACCGAGGCACAGCAATGACAAACAACACGGCAATTACCACCAGCAGCACCGACACCGCCAGCGCGATGATCCAGCTCAAATCTGGCGCGTTGTGAACGGCTTTTTGCAGACCGCCGACCGCCATAATTGGCGCCAGTAAAGCCATGCGCAATAGTAGGATTGACGTCATTTGAATTTGCTGAATATCGTTGGTCGATCGGGTAATTAGCGAGGCGGTAGAAAATTTATTAAAGTCCGCCAGCGCAAAACTCTCGACCCGCTCGAATAGCTCCATTCGTAATTTTTGCGCCACACCAGTAGCAATCCGGGAGGCCAAAAATCCGATGATAATCGAGCACAGTCCGCCTGCCGCCGTCACCAAAATCATCGTTAGTCCGTTGTGCCAAATCGCTGGCATATCTTGCTTGATGATGCCGTTATTGACAATTTCCGACATCTTATCAGGCAGCCACAAATTCGCCATCACCATAGCGTAGGTAAAGCCAACCAAGATGATGAACATCAGCCAGTAGCCGCTAAAAATTCGTAAAATATGCTTCATTTTGTTCCTTTACCACCTAAAGCCAACTTCTATTATAGCACTAAGCGGCGGCCCAACCCCACCCCGGCGGGCGGTGATTGGACAAAATCACCCACTCGGCTTATACTATTTTTAGCGTCGGGGTGTGGCGCAGCTTGGTAGCGCGCACCGTTCGGGACGGTGAGGTCGTCCGTTCAAATCGGATCACCCCGACCATAGGAATTATTTGAAGCGCACGTTCACTAACTAGAACCTCTGGCAATTATAAAATTAAAGGAGGTTTTATGCGGCGGCGAGTTAACGTACGCGGAATTATTATCAACAACAAGGGCGAAATTTTTTGCCAACAATTGACCGCCAATAATGGCAAAGGGCGTAATTTTTGGTGTACGCCGGGCGGCGGCTTGGAAATGGGCGAAAGCTTGCTGGACGGTCTACGCCGAGAAATGATTGAAGAAACGGGCGTCAAACCAGAAATCGGCAAGTTGTTATTTATACAACAATTCGCCGAATCAGGCGAACAATCAGCGCACGGCCCGAATGAGCAATTGGAATTTTTCTTCCTCATCACCAACTGGCAAGATTACCAGCACATCAACCTGGAGCAAACATCGCACGGCGTCGAGGAAGTGGCGGAATGCGGCTTTGTTGATCCAAAAACCACGCGGATTCTGCCAAGCTATTTGACAGAGGTTGACCTGGACCAGCTGGTTAATAAATTGACAGAAGTTCCAGTTCTAAGCGAATTATAGCGAGGTCACTCGGGCTATTTGGCGAAGAATTTTTTAGCGCGCTCGGTTTTCGGATGATCCATTACCTGGGCTGGCGTACCATTTTCGATTATTTCGCCCTTGTCCAGAAAAATCATCCGCGTGCCAACTTCGCGGGCAAATTTCATCTCGTGCGTCACGATTACCATCGTCATGCCTTTTTCAGCAACTTTGCGAATCACATCCAGTACTTCGCCAATCATTTCCGGATCCAGCGCCGATGTCGGCTCGTCAAACAGCATAATTTTCGGCTCCATCGCCAGCGCCCGGGCGATCGCCACCCGCTGTTTTTGGCCGCCCGATAGACTGTCGGGCGAGGCATCCGCCTTATCCAGCAGTCCGACATCGTCCAGCAAACCTCGCGCCAAGCGCGTCGCCTTTTTATCCGATAATTTGCGGAGTTTTTTAGGCGCTAGTTTAATATTTTCAATCACGCTGAGGTTCGGAAACAAATTAAATTGCTGAAAAACCATACCGATAGTTTGGCGCAAAGCATTCAAATTGACATGCGGATCGGTAATTTTAACGCCATCGACGATAATTTCGCCGGATGTCGGCTCTTCCAACAAGTTCAAGCAGCGTAAAAACGTCGATTTACCGGAGCCGCTGGAGCCAACTACCACGACGATTTCACCCTCGTCAATTTCCACGTCAATATCGCGCAGCACGCGGTTTTTACCGAATGTTTTCTTCAAATCTTTAACGCTGATCATCGTCATGCTTCAATTTCCTTTCTACTCTCGCCATCACCCGCGTAAAAATCGCTGTTAGAACCAGATACATCACCGCTGCGGCAAATAACGATTGGAAAGCAGTAGCCGTCTGAAAACGAATATTGTCAGCGCCGCGCATAATGTCGTTCAAGCCAATCCAGCCGACCACCGACGTCTCCTTTAGCAAAGCAATAAACTCGCTAATTAGCGCCGGCAGCGAGTTTTTCATCGCTTGCGGTAAAATAACCAGCCGCATAGCTTGCCAATTGCTCAGACCCAGCGACCGCGCTGCTTCCATCTGCCCTTTATCAATACTCTGAATACCGCCGCGAATAACTTCGGCAATATAAGCGCCGCTGTTAATACCGAACGCCACTGCCGCCACAAAAATCTTCGGCATAAACTGATACGAGCCAAACACCACGTAATACATAATCAGCAGCTGCACCAATAGCGGCGTGCCGCGGATGACATCAACATAGATTTTTCCCAGGCTAGCTAACGGATTAAATTTGGCCAGCTTCCTCGCCTTCATCCTGCCGAACGGGCGAAAATTCGAGGTGCGCATTAAGGCGATAATTACGCCGATTATCGAACCCAAGATAAGCGATAACACCGTCAAAACCAGCGTTACTTCCAGCCCATGCCATAAGAATAACCAGCGCTCGCCGCCAAAAATCACTTCCCAAAAACTCACAATTTCGCCTCCTCGCCAAAGTGCTTGCGGATTAATTTATCGTAGCGGCCGTCCTTTTTCATCTTGGCAATTTCTTTATTAACCTTCTCTAATAAGTCCGTATTGTCCTTTTTAATGGCAATGGCGTAGCTTTCGTCGCTGAGCGCGCCCGGCAAAATTTCCAAACCAGGAAAACCAGCCGTGTACTGCTTGGCAGGAGCATCGTCCAGAATGACCGCCTCGATCTTCCCGGCGCTTAGTTCCTGCAAGACGCTCGGCGCCGTCTGGAATTGTGTAACCGCCGCGCCGGCAATTTTTGATGCCAGCGTATCGCCAGTCGTACCCAGCTGTACGCCGATTTTTCGCCCCGACAATTGATATCTATTGCGAATCGGACTACCCTTCTTAACAATTATTCGCTGCGACGCCGAATAATACGGATCAGAAAACAGCGCATTTTTCGCCCGTTCCGGCGTTACTGTCATGCCCGCCGCCACCATATCAATCTGCCCGCTGTCCAGCGCCGACAGCAGCCCGTCAAACGACATATCTTCAATTTTCAATTCCTTGCCCATACTTTTGGCAATTTCCCGCGCCAAATCGACATCGAAACCAACAATTTCATTATTATCAATATATTCAAACGGCTTAAAGCCGGCGTTTGTCCCCATCACCAACACATCAGTTTTCGAGCCAATCACGCCGTCGCGCTGCAAAATATCGCCCAGCATCAAGCAGATCATCCCGGCAAACAGCGCCAGGCCAATCCACCAGCCCGCATTTGCCAATCGCTTGTTCTTGCTCATGCTTGCAATTATACGCTATTTTTCCGCAAATGTTAATAAAAATGGTATAATAGACAAAGTAATGCGAGAGTTCAAGCTAACGAAAAGTCGTTTAGCGCGGTTGGCTGTTGCCATGCTGCTCCTGTTAGCGGCGGTTTTTTTAACTGCTAACCAATATAAATCTACTCATTTTAAAGACTCGCAAATCGACGAAATTATTTTCTATTTTACCAACGGATTGGCTGGCGGCAAATCGGACAATCTTTGGGAAGCGGTGTTTAAGAATATTCCGCTGGCACTGCTGGCCTTCACTGTTATGTCTTTGCCGGTGATTGACAAAGCTTGGTCGTACTCGCACCAATTGGCTAACCGTCTTAGAAATAGATTGAAAAAACCCGAAAAACCGGCGCGGCGCGCTATTCGCCTGCGCTATAAATTTGCCTACGCACTAGTGGCGTTCGTTTTATCATTTACGCTGCTGCTGCAAAGCTTCGGCGTGCCGGCTTATGCTTACGCGCTTATGCAATCAACCAAACTATACGAAGAATATTATGTCAACCCAAGAACCGCCAAATTAACATTTCCTGCCAAAAAACGCAATCTTATTTACATATTCATGGAGTCCATGGAAAATACCATTGCGTCGAAAAATAACGGCGGCCAATCTGAAAAATCTATCATTCCCGAGCTGGAAGAACTAGCCTTAGACAACACTTCCTTTTCCAATAAATCCTCCGGTTTGGGCGGCGCGATGTCAGCCAACGGCACAGCTTTCACCGTCGGCGGCATGGCAGCCCAGTCAGCCGGCGTACCGCTGAAAGAAAATATTTTTGGACAAGATCATAACAGCATGGGCATGCTTAATAATTTTTTACCGGGCGCCTACACTCTGGGCGATATTTTGAAACAGCAAGGCTATAACCAAACGTTTATTATGGGCTCGGAGTCGAGTTTCGGCGGACGCGATAAGCTGCTCACGCAACACGGCAGCTACGACATCCAAGATTATAATTACGCCAAACAGCACGGTCAAATTGCTGAGGATTACAAAGTTTGGTGGGGATACGAGGATAAAAAATTATTCCAATTTGCCCGCGAAGAGGCCTCGCGCTTGGCTTCGTCAGACAAGCCCTTCAATTTACAGCTGCTGACTGCCGACACGCATTTTACTGACGGCTATTTAGATGAAACGTGCGCTAAAACATTCGCCAATCAGTACGATAACGTCCACGCCTGCTCATCCAAACAGGTGGCAGAATTCGTCAAATGGGTACAATCTCAGCCGTTTTATGAGAACACCACGATTGTCATGTCGGGCGACCACTTAGGCATGCAAACTTCATATTATGATGAAAAAATCTCAGAACCGAACTATCAGCGAACTATTTATAACGCCTTCATTAACCCGGCAACCGCCGCAGAAAAAACCCATAACCGCCTGATGACGACATTTGACATGTATCCGTCAACCTTGGCAGCGCTGGGTGTGAAGATTGATGGCGAACGGCTAGGTTTGGGGACTAATCTATTTGCTAATAAACAAACATTGGTCGAACAGCTTGGCGGAATCGACCAGCTAAATAGCGAACTGTCAAAACGCTCAAATTATTACGAGAAAAAAATCTTTTCAAAATCCGGCAGCCAAAACTAGCAATCAAACTAGTTAAAACCGTTCGGGTTATTGCTCTGCCAATTCCAGGCGTCGCGGCAAGCGTCCTCAATTGTCAATTCTGCTCGCCAATCTAGATCTTTTTCTGCCAAGCCCGGATCAGCATAACACGCGGCAATGTCGCCCGGTCGGCGCGGCGTGATTTGGTATGGGACGTCCCGGCCCGACGCTTTTTCAAACGCTTTCACCAATTCCAACACTGATGTGCCGCGGCCAGTACCGATGTTATATACCTTATACTCATCCGGCCCGCCCAAATGTTCCAGCGCCGCCACATGCGCCCGTGCCAAATCAACCACGTGAATATAATCGCGCACGCCCGTGCCGTCCGGCGTGTCATAATCGTCGCCAAACACGCTTAAGTGATCGCGCTTGCCGACTGCCACTTGCGATACGAACGGCAGCAAATTATTCGGAATGCCCGATGGATCTTCGCCAATGCGGCCACTCGGATGGGCGCCAACAGGATTGAAATAGCGCAGCGAGGTAAACTGCCAACCCTGCTTAGTTGCCGCCACGTCGCGCAGAATTTGCTCAATCATCAGCTTGGTTTGGCCGTACGGATTAGTCGCCGACAGCGGCATATCCTCGGTAATCGGCAGCCGTGCCGGGTCGCCATACACCGTTGCCGAGCTCGAAAAGACCAGCTTTTTCACGTCAAATTCCTGCATGACATCCAGCAGCGTCAACGTGCTTTCCAGATTGTTCTGATAATAGAGCAGCGCCTTTTCCACCGACTCGCCGACAGCTTTCAGACCCGCAAAATGAATCGCTGCGTCAATTGCCTCAGACTTAAATAACTCCGCCAGCCGCGCTCGATCACGCATATCAAACTCATAAAACGGCACCGACTGGCCGGTAATCTCTTCAACCCGCCGCAAACTCTCGACGGATGAATTCGACAAATTATCAACCACCACCACGCTATGGCCCGATGCCAGTAGTTCAATGATAGTGTGGCTGCCGATATACCCAGCACCGCCAGTAACGAGAATATTCATGAAGTACCCCTTTCGCTATAATTCCTAATAACACCATTATACCACTGCTATTTCCATAAAACTGGTTTGTGAATAAGCCCTCAATAAAATCAGCTAGCTTTATTTTCCTGGCATGCCGGCGCAGCAGAAGCAACATAGCATATGATGCCGCCCCAATATAACGGCATGATAGCATAAACAACCCATGCTTCAGATACGCCGCCAAACATGCGCAGCGCCAGACAAGCATCAGATACCGCCATCATACCGCCGCCGATTGCCGCCCACCACCAGCGCGATTGATAGCGTGCCGCTGCAGCTACCGCTGCGCTAATTGCCATCACGGTAATTACTGCAGTATACGCGGCGATCGCATTGGCGAGCACGGCATCGCAAACTTGCGGTAATACTGTTTGCAATACAAATCCTACTAATCCTATATAACAGATTGCTGCTAAAATAACCATGAACAGACGCGGTCGGCAACCTGACCGCCAAGCTGCACGCAGCCGATTAAAATTGATGGCGCAAAGCACCACATGTGCCAGCAAAAACACCGCCAAGCCAGCGATAAAATAACTAAACGGCAAAAACGCAAAAATTGCTCCGGCAATCACAAACAGAACTAACGCTGCCAGCAATGTTTTCGCTTCAGCACTGTGTAGCCGATTGTAGCGCCAAGCGCCGATCAGAATAAAAGCTGTTGTCAACGGGTCTGTCAGCTGTTTAGCGAAACTCCATTCCTGCGGCATAAATTGCAATATTTGCCAGACTATTCCGCATAAAAAAGCCGGCCACATTACTGTAAAAAATCGTAATGATTTCATATGGTTAATAATGACATAAGCCGCTGGGGGCGCGCAAGATCATCGTTAAATCTTAAATGATATTTCTAGCACTCTTGCACTGAGAGTGCCAATTTGCTATGATAATCATATCAATTATCCCCGCTCTGTCTCTTGCCGCGGCGTATCATAAATACGGACTTGGAAAAGCCCAAAAAATCAAAGGAGGACCTATGCCACCAACTATGCAAGAAGAGCTTGAGCAGCCGCTGGAGAAATTCGGCACCGATATCACAGCACTCGCCAGGGAACATAAACTTGATCCGGTCATCGGGCGCGACGAGGAAATTCGCCGCACCATGCAAATCTTGAGCAGGCGCACCAAAAATAACCCGGTGCTGATCGGTGAACCGGGCGTCGGTAAAACCGCCATCGTCGAAGCCTTGGCACAGCGCATTGTCAAGGGCGACGTACCGGCATCGCTAAAGGACAAGCGGCTGATCTCTTTGGAAATCTCCAGTTTACTGGCCGGCGCTAGCTTTCGCGGCCAATTTGAAGAGCGCCTCAAAGCAATTTTGAAAGAAGTTGAGGAGGCCGCCGGCGAAATTATTTTGTTCGTTGATGAAATTCACACCATGGTCGGCGCCGGCAAAACCGAAGGCAGTATGGATGCCGGCAATATGCTCAAACCCGCCCTGGCACGCGGTAAACTACATATGATCGGCGCGACAACCTTGGCGGAATATCGCCAGCATGTCGAAAAAGACGCGGCCCTAGAGCGGCGCTTTCAACCAGTTTACGTCGGTGAGCCGAGTTTTGACGACACCGTGGCGATTTTGCGCGGTTTGAAGGAAAAGTACGAAGTCCATCACGGCGTCAAAATTTCTGACGATGCCATCGTGGCGGCGGCGCGGCTGTCCACCCGCTATCTACCTGATCGCTTTTTACCTGACAAAGCGGTGGATTTATTAGATGAAGCCACCAGCGCTCTGAAGATGCAGCTGGAGAGTATGCCGATTGCTCTCGATCGGCTGAATAACCGCCGCTTGCAGCTGGAGATTGAAGAAGCGGCGCTGAAAAAAGACAAATCTGACCACGCCAAGGCCCGAAAAGAGGAGATTAATCAACAAATCGCCGACCTTCGGGCTCAGGCCGAGGTGATTGACAGCAAATGGCAGCACGAAAAAGACATCCTCCAGACCGTTAATACCGCTACCGAAAAAATGGACAGCCTACGCTCGCAACTGGAAATCGCCGAACGCGACGCCGATCTAGCCACCGCCAGCCGCATCAAATACGGCGACCTGCCAGAGCTGGAGAAAAAGCTGGCTGCCGCCCGCCAAGAACTGGCCGCCATTCCGCCGGCCGACCGGCTGCTGCGTGAGGAAGTTACCCCTGATGACATCGCTAGTGTGGTGGCACGCTGGACGGGCATCCCGGTGGAGCGACTAATTGAGACCGAATCCAGCAAATTGACCAAATTAGAGGAACATATCAGCACCCAAGTGATTGGTCAAGACAAGGCCATTGCCGCCGTGGCCAGTGCCATTCGCCGTTCGCGTGCTGGCCTAAGTGATACCAACCGACCAATCGGTTCCTTCCTCTTCCTCGGCCCGACAGGCGTGGGTAAAACAGAGGTGGCACGCAGCCTGTGCCGTGAATTATTTGACGACGAGCACGCCATGATCCGCATCGATATGAGTGAATACATGGAGCGGCACGCCGTGGCCCGCCTGATTGGCTCGCCGCCAGGCTACGTCGGCTACGACCAAGGCGGGCAACTCACCGAAGCGGTGCGCCGCCGCCCCTACAGCGTGGTGCTGTTTGACGAAATCGAGAAAGCCCACCCCGATGTCTTCAACGTGCTCCTCCAAGTACTCGACGATGGCCGTCTGACCGATGGCCAGGGGCGAACAGTCGATTTTTCTAACACGGTCATCATCATGACCAGCAATGTCGGCTCGCAAGCAATCATGGATTTTTCTGGCGACGATTTGTCGGCACTGGATAATCAAATGCTTGGGGTGCTCAGGCAGCACTTCCGGCCAGAATTTCTCAACCGCATCGACGATATCGTGATTTTCGACCGTATTCGACCAGAGGCGATGCGGGCAATTGTCGATGTCCAACTGAAACGCGTTGCTCGCCAAGTCAAAGACAGCCGCGACATCACGCTAGAGTTTGATGATAGTATCCGCGACATGCTGGCTCGAGATGGCTATGACCCGGCCTTTGGCGCTCGGCCACTCAAGCGCTTGGTGCAAAAACGGGTGCTTGACCCACTAGCGCTGGAGCTAATTGACGGGCGGATTCATGAGGGGATGGCAGTAACAACCAGCGTCGCCAATGACCGGGTGACATTTCAACAATAATTTAATTCCCCCGCTCAACCCTATTAGCAATATCTCTTCGCGCTGCTTGAACTAGCAAAACTACCTCCATTTACCAAAAAGCGTCCCAGCCATCAACTGGAACGCTTTTTGATAGATTGTCCTCGGGCCGATACAAACACACTACTCGGTTTGATTAGCTTCCGCCCGCGTCAGTTTATCAACCATCGGCAGTATCAAGTAAATACCGATGATTGCCGCCGCCAGACCTATACCAACAATCGCGAAGTAAGTTAGTGTTAACACCGGCTTCAACGTCGTCGAGAATGTGCTAGTAAATACTGCACCCGTCCACACGCCAAAACCGCATGACAGAATCGAGGTGGTGAGTAGCGGCGCCACCGACTCAACCATCACCAAGCGCTTCAATTGAGCAAGGCGCATACCGCTCAGCCGCAGCGTATACAGCGAGCGACGGCGTTCCATCAGCCCGCCAATCGTCGAGACAATCAAGCTCGCCACCGCCACGAACAGCGTCACACCTATACCAACATAAGCCAAGTCGGCAAACTCGCGAATTGTCGGATTGATATGCGGCTTCTTGGAATCAGTGCCGCTCACTGCATACGTTAGGTCGTACTGATTGGCTTTCGCCGTCACCAAGGTACGCAATTTCTCGATATCATTGTCTGACTTCAATGTCACCAAATATTCTTTGACGCCGTTCGTATCAACCTTGTCGTTAATCAACGATACATTTTTTACCACTGGCGCGTCAAAATTCAACAGCGCAAATTGGTCTGGTCGGGCATTATTCGGGCAAGCGTGTTCAGTGTACGTTGCCAAATCCTGGCAGCGAATTGCATCGCCGTCCTCACGCGGATAAATCGCTGCCACCGACGTGATGTAAGTTTTCTGTTTGAGCTGCTCTGTCATATCACCCGGTAACGACTGACCGATAACAACTGCCGTGCCGCGCTTCAGTTGCGAAAAGCCGTTATCCTTGATAGCTTGAGCGTTTAAGCCTTCAATACCGCTGGTCGCCGTCAAGTAAAAGCTGCCCGCAAACAGCGCCAATACCACGCCGCTGACACTGCGGAAAATTGTCCGCGAATGCACCGCCGTACGCTTACCGGCAATCAACATCGAAGCGTTATTAGCCCAGCGCGCTGCCAACAGCGACAGCTTATTAGTCAGCCAGCCGCCAGCCAGAATCAAGCCGAACATCACCAGCAGCAGCGCCGCCATCAATAGTACCGACGGCAGAGCTGATTCTTTATTAGCCGCCAGCCAATCCCGCCCCGGCTTCGACGACAGCCAAGCAAAGAACGCGATACCAAGTGCTGGCACCAGCGCCCGCCAAGCGCGCAATTTCTTCACCTTTTCAACCGAACGCGACACACCTAGCGGCGAAATCTGCGCCCGGCGCATCCGCCGCCAGTTGACAAACGTCGTTAGTCCCAGCGTCAAACCGATAATCAACGCATATTGCGTGCCAGTTAGCGCTAAATCGCTAGGATTAAATCGCATGCCGTCCATCTTGAAATCCTGCAGCGGCGCTTGCAACAGCCAGAACGTGCCTAGCCCGATAATCACGCCAACCACCGACGCCAACAGCGACTCCAGCATCAATATCCGTGCCACCTGCCGCTTAGTCGCACCGATCAGCCGCAAAGCAGCATAACGTTTCTCGCGTTGCGCCGCGCCCAGCTGTGTTGCTACTGATACAAAAATGACGATTGGAAACAACAATATCGTCCCGCCGACGCCAAATACAATAACAGCAACTGGGTCTATTTTAGCATCCGATTTTAATCCGTTAGCGTCCGTCCGATAAACATCAGCAAAGTATGATGGCTGCCCCTGAGATTTGGTAAAAGCATCGCTCTCGGCCACTTCCTCGGCGCTAGCACCGCGCACTATCATCAGCGTATCCGGACTAGCAACATATTCGCTAGGAATTACGCCGAGGTATTTGGTATTCTTACCAAAACGCGCCAAGATATTATCCTCTGGGTATTCAGCAACCGCATCAGCCAACGCTTTTGACAAATAATATTCGCCAGGACGCGGAGTTTTCAGTTTGGCAAACTGCGGCGATTTAGCCGTACCGTACATCGAATAATACTGGATAGATTGACCGCGCCACTTCGATGCATCGCCGCGCTGGGTACCGCCAACTTTTAGCGGCTCGACACCAGCAATCGGTTTTTGTTCGGCTACACCGCGGGTTGCCTGATACGCCGCCGTATTAATTGCTAATCCATTAACACGCCCCATTAGACCGTTGACACCAGCCGTAAAGTAGCACACCAGCACGATTCCCAGTGCCACCGCCACCGTAGTCAAGCCCAGACGCGCGAACGACTGGCGTCCAGACTTTTTTAATAACATCCAACTGACACTCATCGGACAATCCTCGCTTTAGTCTTATCAACCCTCGTCTGTGCCAAGCTTACCGCTACCTCAACACCAGAAATCTGCCCGTCGCGGACAATAATTTCCCGATCAGCATAGGCGGCAATCGTCGGCTCGTGCGTCACCATGATGACTGTTGTGCCGTGCTCTTTGGCAGTTTTAATGAATAGCTCCATAACTCTCTCTGAATTCAGACTGTCCAGCGAGCCAGTCGGCTCATCAGCGAACAGCACTTTTGGCTCAATCACCATCGCCCGAGCAATCGCCACCCGCTGCATTTGCCCGCCCGACAACTCGCCAAGCATACTGTCAGCTTTACCCGCCAGCTCGACCTTATTCAGCCATGTTTTCGCCTGTTGATAAGCTTCTTTACACTTGACACCGTTAAGCAGTAGCGGCAGCGCCACATTATCCAGCGCTGTCAGCTCTGGCACCAACTGTCCGAACTGAAAGACAAAGCCAAAGCTAGTGCGCCGCAATATACTGCGCTGATCATCATTCAGTTTGTCAATCCGCCGGCCATCAAAATCAATCTCGCCGCTATCAACTTTGGTAATTGCCGCCAAGCTATGCAGCAGCGTCGACTTGCCAGAGCCCGACGGACCCATAATCGCCAGCACCTCGCCCGCCTCGACGTCCAAGCTGACGCCGCGCAGCGCGTGCGTTTGCCCGAACGACTTCTTAATATTTTTAGCGCTAATTATTGGTTTGCTCATGCAAAATTTCCTCCTTTAGCCGCGTTAACCGCGAAATAGTTAATTCAATCCAGCGCAAATCCGCTTCCAAATGATACAGTGCATGATCAATCAGCAGCATGTCCGACAAACTGCTATCACGCCGCTGCGCCGTCAGCTCGCGCATTCGTTGGATGTGCGCCTGTCGTTGGTTGTCCAAGTACGGTGACGCATCGCCATCCTTCAGAATCGCCAGCACTGCTTTGATATACATCGTCGCTTGCAGCTGCGGCGACGGTGCTTCTGGTGATTCCAGCCATGCTTGCAAATCCTGCTTGCCCTCATCAGTAATTTCATACCGAACCCGATCCGGCCCGCCCGATTCGCTGGTATCAGTAATTTCTTTGACTTTATTGTCGCGTTTGAGCCGTGCCAGAGTTGAATATATCTGACCAGTTAAAATTGGCTTATCTTTGCCAAAATAACCGTCATATTTTTTCTTCAACTCATAGCCGTAATTTGACTCTTCCGCTAAAAAACCTAACAGTGTATATTGAACGCTCATACCCTTACTATACACCCAGTGTTTAGTTATTGCAAGAGTTTTATACACTCGGTGTATAGTTTATTTTATACTTTTACCGCAGGGCTTAAAGCCAACTCAATCCAATTCTCCAAATTTTAGCGTATAATAAGAATCATATGGAGCGTATTCGACAGCAAAAAGAAACTGTCAAAACTGCCGCTGCTGGTATCGGCGCGCTGTTGAAATTGCCGCGCTACAGCGTGCTGGCGGCGGGGTTTTCTTTGTTATTCGCCATTATTATTTTCTTTGCGATTAACGGCAACTTTTATGGACCGTTGTTTTTGTCGCGGTTGCCAATTATCGATAAATTAGCTGTTGCTGGCAACATGCTCGCCGAACTATTCAAGCAAGGTTTCACCACGCCAAACGGCGCGCTATTGCTGATCGTCTCTATTCTACAAGGTTTATCGCTTTCAGTTGTAATATTTACAGCACGGCGCAACAAGCGCAATGAACAAGATGTAGCCCGCCAACTCAGCGTCAGCGGTATTGCCTCGATCGCTGCCGCTATCGGCCTCGGCTGCGTACCGTGCGGCACCTCGTTAATCTTGCCAATTGTTACTCTGTTTTTCTCGGGCGCAGCGGCTGCTACCGCCGCCAATGTCGCTGGTACTATCGTACTAATCTTAGCACTCGTACTTAGCCTAGCGTCGCTTTACAAATCTGGACAAATCGCATTCGTTTACACACAATTAGCCAAACAGGAGGAAAAATTATGAGTCATCAACAAGAACGCGGTATTGCCCCAATTTGGATTGTTTTATCGATCATCGTCGTCGGCATCGTCGCTTTATTTATCTACGGCATCGTCAATCGGCCGCCGAATCAGCATATCGGCAACGGTAAACCATGGAATGAACACATGTCGCAAGGCTCGGCAGATGCGAAAAACGTGTTTATCGATTATACTGATTACTTCTGCTCGTTCTGCGCCCAAGTCGAAGACGCTACCAGCAACGATTCTTTCAAAAACGACTATATCAAATCCGGCAAATTGCGCTACGAACACCGAATCGTCACCTTGCTGAAAGATAAAGTACCAAACACCGAACAAGGCGCTAAAGCCGCTTTCTGCGCCGCCGACCAAGATAAATATTGGCAATATACTCACGACATCGTGCCGCGTATCAAAACAGACTACTTCGACAAAGGCATCGGCGTCAAAAACGTTGCTGCGCCAAAGGAAATCCCGCTGCTGCCGCTCAGCTACTTCGAAACATCTGCCAAGAATGCCGGCCTGGACACCGCCAAGTTCACCGACTGTATGAAAGGCGACTCCCACCAGCAAGAAATCAACGGCAACACCCAAAAAGCCCTGTCGTTTGGCGTGAACGGCTTGCCATACATGGTCATCAACGATTACCAAACCAGCGGCTTCGCCGGCGGCGAGAATGGACTAAAGGCGATCTTGAAGGCTGGCGGCATTAATTAATGCTAAAATTTCTCAATTCGTTTTCAGCGCCGCTGATCGGATCTTTAAGTTTCTGGCCTTTCTTATGCATCCTCTTGACCATACCATTCATCATTTCACGGCTGACCATGCGCCGGCGCGTAACATGGTCGTATGTATTCTTTTCCTACGGCTCAATTCTCTATTTCACAGGGCTAATCTTTTTTACGCTGTCGCCAGTACCAAAAGACCCGATTACCTTTTGCCAAACATATCACATCCAGCCACAACTTATACCCTTCAACTGGGTTAACGACGTTGTTCAGCCTAACAAAGATACCCTATATATCACGCTGCAATTAGTCATGAATATCGTTTTCTTTGTGCCGCTGGGCATTTTTATGAAAGCGTATTTTCACAAGCATTGGAAATTTGCGTTGCTAAGCGGCTTTCTTTTATCGATGCTAATAGAGGTGACGCAGCTAACTGGCGTGTTCGGTTTATATCCTTGCAGTTATCGGCTGTTTGATGTTAATGATTTAATAACCAATACCTTTGGCTGCTTACTCGGATTTATGTTGACATGGCTAATCGGTTATAAAGTTCCCAGCGTCAAACTCAGCGACGAAAACTACGCCGCGCCTAATCGCCGCAATAAATTCTTAGCCAGCTGCATCAATATAGCCCTTATTATCTTCGCCTCAGTAGTTACCCGGTCGCTAGTTTATCCATTTTTTATAGACACCATACAACCTGGTAGATTCTATCTCTCAGAGCTAGGGGTCTGGATTATTATTCAGTTGTTTATCATACCAAGGATTGCCAAAGGCTGGACGATTGGTAGTTATCTGGTCGGCATCGAACCGAAACGCCGACGCAAAAACGATAAACGGCAGCCAAAAGACGATGCTAATCCAGAAAATTAGCCTTTCAGCTGCCGCATAAATCCGCGCAGCTGCGACGATGTCCGTTCAATCCTTTCGCTCGTCCAGTATTTATCCGGCGTGATGTTGTCGTCGCCAGTTGACTCCTCTTTGTAGCGGCCGATAATCTTGCCGTTCTTGACGATCGAGACGTCCGGCACAAATATTCGCGGTTTGCCGTTGTCATCTTTATCTAGGTACGGCTCCAGCTTTTTAACCAGCTTCTGATAAACGTCGCTGTTATTAGCGCGGGCATCGCGAATATTCAAATAGTATATTTTATCAATACTTTCAGCCCGAGCTGCCCGATCAACATATTCGCTCAAATGCTGGCACCACGGACATTGCGGAAAGCCTAAGAAAACCACGCCGCTGCCGTGATCAAAGACACCAAGAACTTCTTTATCGCTAGCATAAACGAAGCGATTATTCGCCGCCACTCGCGGATATTCTGACTTGAATTTGGCGGCGTCGGACACGTTAGTAGACGGAGTTTTCGGTTGTTCGGCAGAATGCTGGCGGTTATACCACAACCCAGCCGCAGCTCCGCACAAGATGATTATGACGGAAATAATCGCAATAAGTTTTTTATTCATGCCAACCCTCTTTTTCATAACGTCGTATCCTTCTTATAATTTTTCTTAGCTTCCAGCCAGCGGCGATTTTGCTCGGCTTCATCTTCAATCTCAAAAATCTCGACCGGATATTTTTCGGCTTGCTTGGCAATTTTTGCAGCAACCGCTTCGGGGATATTGATATCAAAGCGCGCGGCAAATTGAATAGCATAAATAATGATATCGGCCAGTTCGCTCGCCATGTCGTCTTTGGTGCCGATATGTTTATCACCCCACTGGAAATATTCTAATAACTCATTAGCTTCCAGAGACAACGATATAGCCAAACCGCGCGAATCATTCGTCTTATCCCACTTCCGCGCGCGAATATGACTCATCACTAACTCTTGCGCTTCTTCAAATGTCATAATTCCCCCTTCTGACATAGCTTTCATACTATAGCTAGTTTCATTATACTACAGCACTCTTAACTACAGAGATGGACGTATTTAACAATAGATAATTAATTTATCTTTCGAATTAAACGCCGTAAAAACATATAATGACACGTTTTTGCTTAAAATTCATTGACATTTTATTCTATTAGTGATATATATATCAGCTTTTGCTCAGGGCTACGACCTTAGGGCGGAAGTCGCCCTTTAGCTTTGAGCAGCATTTCTCCAGGGAGGGAAAATGTCAGTCGTGAAGACTCTGCTACGAGTTTTTCTCGTAGCCATAACGTCGTACGCGATCCTCTCAGGTATCGCGTACTTTCTGCCGATCTCACCTTCTATTCGGCGATCAGTTTTTCTGGCCGCCATCATCGTGGCGGCAGGAAACCGCCGCGATGATGAGAAGAAGGGAGGCAAGGGCTAACCGCCCGCCGAAAATAGCTCGCCAAATGCGTTCAATCTGATTGAGACAGTTACTTGTTTCTCGGATTGAAAGATCCGCATTCAGCTTGAGCTCGTTCGGCGGGCTATTTTCATTGATATTATATTATTCCCACCTAAACAGCTTAATCGCGACGATGTAGATAACGACGACCCAAGCGCCGACGGCGCCGATTTGCGGCAAGACTTCGATGAGACTAGCGTGCTCAGTCATAATCAGGCGGAAGCCATCGGTAATCGGCGTCATCGGGATGAACTGAGCAGCACCGCGTAACCATTCTGGGAACATGTACAGCGGGAAGAACGCACCAGACAAGAACATCATCGGGAAGGAAATCAGGTTGGTTAATGGTGCGGACTGGTTTTCATTCTTTGCCCAGCCACCAATCAATAGACCTAGGCCCACCATCATAAAGGCCGCCAGCACCGCCATAAGGACAAAGAGCCCCCAATCGCCGCGCATATTAAACTGGAACAGCAGCATACCGACAACAATCATCATAGTCAAACTGAGCAGCGAAATAATCGTATAGTGAATCGCCATGGCAATAATCAGCTGGCCCGAGGTAAACGGCGCCGCACGCAATCGGCGGTAAGAGCCGCGCTGCTTTTCGGCTGGCATTTGGTTAGCCAGACCAAAGACACCCATACTCATCAAGCTGAAAGCCAGCAGTCCGGTGAATGTATAATCAAAAGCCTTCAACTGCTCGTCGCCGACAGCTTTGCCAGCAGCCTTGAGCGGTGCTTCTGGCTGGCCCAAATGCTTATTTAGTTCATTGGCAATCTGGTTCATCACCGCTGTTAGCGCGCTACCGGTTTGCTCGGAACCTTTGGCGTACAGCACGTTAATTGTGCCAGTCGGGCGAGCATCTCTGCCTTCTCCCTTCACCTCGCCAAAGTCGCTCGGTAGTTCAATGATACCGTTCAGCTCTGAACGCTTCAACTTCTCGCGAGCCTCGTTCATGTCCTTAACATCTTTAATTTTAAGAATCGAGTCTTTGGCATTGTCTTTGGCGCCTTTGACGAAGTTTTTAGCAAATTCCGTCTGCGAATTATTGATAATCGCGATGTCAAAGCTGGTCGATTGATTATTAAAAATCGAACCGAACACCAACAAGAAGATGAGCGGAAACAGGAAGGTAAAGAACAGCGACATTTTATCGCGGATAAAGCGTTTTTGTTGGGCGCGTACTTGCCCGAATACACCAGTCCAATATTTTTTCATACTAATCCCGAATCGCCTTTCCTGTTAAGTCAATAAATACGTCCTCCAAATTGGCCTGCTCGACAACTTGCTTTTTCTTGAAACCGCGCGCCAGTAGTTGCTTGATCAGATTATGCGGCGTATCAATGGTGATGATTTTACCATTATCCATAATCGCCAAGCGGTCGCACAGCAGCTCGGCCTCGTCCATGTAATGCGTGGTCAGCACGATAGTAATGCCTTCATCGCGAATCTCTTTAATCAAATCCCAGAGATTGCGGCGAGCCTGCGGATCCAACCCGGTGGTCGGCTCGTCAAGGAATAGTACCGTCGGATTATTGACCAGCGTCGAAGCGATAGCGAAGCGCTGTTTCTGCCCGCCCGAGAGCTGCTCGACGTAATTTTTAGCCTTGTCGGTCAATTGCACCTTGGCTAGCAGCGCGTCAGCGTCGATCGTTTGTCCGTACAGGCTGGCAAACATTTTCAATTGTTCGCGCAAGGTTAGCTTGTCGTAAAACATTGTCGACTGCAGCTGAATGCCGATGATGTTTTTAATGCGCCTGGGTTCCTCGGCAACATCAATTCCGTCGATGGTCGCCGTACCGCCGTCAATCGGCCGGAGCGCCTCCAGCATCTCTAGCGTCGTCGTCTTACCGGCGCCATTCGGCCCGAGGATGCCAAAGATTTCGCCTTTCTTAACCTCAAACGACACACCATCGACGACATTCTTGCCATCGTAAGTCTTGACGAGTTGGTCAACTGTTATTATTGGTTTGGGTTGAGCCATATAAATTCCTTTCTACTCCCTAACAGAGAAACATCGCGCACGGGTGATCGCTCGCTTTTGGGATTATTATAGCACAGAAGAGACAGGCTATAATCTGTCACTATCCCTTGTCAATATCTCTTAATTGTACACTGCTATTGAAGTTCATGCTTGATATTTTGATTGATTTATCCGAGCATATCCATCTGAATCGCTTCGTCTCCCGTAATATGGCTCTTGACCTTGAGAATGGAATATTTCTTTGGTATATACATAAGATACTGTTCGCTATACTCTTTCTGAATGAGCAGCTCTACCATAAGTCGGTCGCCAGATGTAAAACTACATTCTCTTCTGGCAACACGCCCTAGAAACTCTTCATCTTGAATATCGGCCTGGATTTTCTCTGTACCTTTAAATAATGACCATTTATTTCCCGAGTTATCCAACACTGGCTTTGCTACAACCAAAGTAGCAGCAACAACCTCATTTTCCATATCTTTTGCTTGAATAGTCATTTTTCGAGATAAAGCCTCAAAATCACTACGATCAACTTCCACTCTATCGTCGTATGAATTAAGAACTAAACTGTCTACAGAATTGTCTTTTGATGTTTTTGAAAACGTGCTGGCTAGAGCATCCTGCACTGTCTGGTTCTCGCTATATAAATTATATGTTGGCTGATCAACCACCATAGTACCAAAGTTATTTATAACCTGCACCTTGTTATCCGCCAGATTAGTAACTTGAGCATTACCCGTATCCCTCAAAGTTTTTTTGATCTTATATAGTTCAATAATGGTGTTTATGATTGACAATATCTCCGGAGCGGCCTGAACTGCGATTGGACCAGCGGTACTTACAAACTCAATAACAGCTTCAAAGCTACCCTCTTTTTGCGCAACGATATTCAGTTGGATGTCGCTACGATTATTATTCTTATAGTTAACCTCTTTTGCAATAACAGACAGAGAGCGAAGCGTTCCTATGTATGTATCCACATCAATATCATGTCCGCCCTTCTTGAATCTAACGGTAATGTTTGGCATAGTTTTCCTTTTTTATTTTATAATGCTTATGTTTTTTAAATTATAACACATAGCTTTCCATATTATCACCGCAGTTTAAACAACGCCCATGCTGCTAGCATAGAGTAGTTAACAATCTGACCGTCAGAAATCATCTGCTCAAGTTTACCTATTTCTAACCAACTGCTAGAGATAAATTCGGTATCATCTGGCTGGAGCGAATAATTATCTCGAAAGGTGCCGCGCGCACAGACAACGTACAACTTGGCATTAGTACGGCGATTGTCGGCATAAAACCAGCCAATTTGCTGAAAATATTCCGCCAAAATATTAGATTCTTCCGCCAATTCGCGCTGGGCAGCTTGCTCGAGAGTCTCGCCTTCTTCAATTTTACCGCCGGGAAATTGATACAATATATCATCAACCGGATACGAATATTCCCGCTGAATAAGCACCTTGCCGCCGTTTTGGCAAATGATAATCACGCCGCCTTTACCCTGGACCTTTTACCATCTGGCAATTCTACCTCGTCTTCCGCCAATATCATTCGCGGATGCGTAAAAATTATTTGACTTGATATCTGATTGCTTAAACATAACGTTTGCCTCAATTACATTTTAACAGCCAAACAGCTTTCGCGATATAATTATTACATGAAGCACCAGCAGGCGGCGGCGCCCAAATTTTTCTCAAAGAAACGCTGTATTATTTTAAGCATGGTTACACTTTTGCTTATTATATCGGTCGCAGTCATTATTAAGCCGAAAATTGCCGATAAACTGTCGTCTCTTATTAATTCCACGCGCCTCGACAGGTCGTCTGGCGAAGCGGCTTTTCCAAATATTGATATGGCAAATTTAAGCCCAACTCGCCAAAAAATTATCAGCCTAGCAAAGACTGAATTCAAGGCGCAATCCGCTGGCGCCAAGTTCAGCCAGGGCGCCGAGGAGGCGTGGTGTGCTAACTTTGTGAGCTGGATCATGCATCAAGCGGGCGCGCCGCTGAAGAATCCGCATACTGGCGGCTGGCGTATCCCTGGGACGTTTACCTTACGTGAATACTACGAGGCAACCGGCCGGTTCAAGCCCGCTAATTCCGATTACCAACCGCTTCCTGGCGACGTAGCAATTTATCGCAATTCGCCGGTATTTGGTGACCACACCAACATTGTCTTGAAAAACGATAACGGCGTCTTGACTACCGTTGGCGGCAACGAGATGAACCGCATACGCGTGTTTACAAATCGCGACAAGCAGTATGACGGGCTGCTGGGATACGGCGTACCAAATTAGACTACAACCCCTCTAAGCCAACATTTGCCTTTAGCCAAGATATTTATCGTTTCCGCAAAAAGAATCCGCCCAGCGCGCAGGCCGCCACGATGCTGACTACAGTAATTTTCCAAAACATCAGCGGATCATTAGCGCCAGGCACTGGCACATTCATACCAAACAACCCAGCAATCATCGTCGGGATAGTCAACGCCACAGTGATTACCGTTAGCAAACGAATCGTCTCGTTCAGGCGAGTGTCCATCACCGCCCGGTAGCTATCGCGAACATTAGTGATGGTGCGCAGCAAGCTTTTACAGCGGGCAATCACCTGCTCCAAATCAATCGACAAGTCCTCGACATCTTCCTTATCGTCAGCCCGCAGCCGCAAGCCGCTAGTCGCCAGCAACTTCTCGACCGCCCAGTTCATCGGGATGAGCGCGTCCAAGTAATCATTCAATTTGCGCTCGTATTCCGCCAGAGTAGCAATATCTTTAACCCGCAGCGTGTGAATATTATCGGTCGCTGCCCGCATCTGGCGGTTAATCGTCGCCACCCGCCGCTGATATTGCCTAGATATTGCGTCAATCATATCAACCAGTAGTTCAACTGGACGGTCAGTGCGTGAACGCGCTTGGTCGATAAACGGCTGCCACAACCTGCCCAAGCTGTCACGCGATAAGGTCACCACGTAATTCTTATTCAAGCAAAATAAAATCGGCGTGGTAAAATCATTAAAATCGTCGTCAGTATCTGGCAACCGGGCGATTAGATACGTCCAATCGTCGCCAATCTCCAGGCGCGGCACCTCATGCGGATCAAGCGCGTCGCTCAGCAAATCATTATCAAGCCCCAGCGACAACAACTCGGCCAACTCATCCTCGTTCGGACGTTCGCAGCGCACCCACGAACCTGCCTGCAGGCGTTCCAACGGCTTGATATGCTGATCTTTAGCACTTGAATGAAGATATTGCAGCATTCCCTTTTTATACTATAATTTACTGATATTTTCAATGATTTTGGCGTCTAGACAGATAGAAAAGCAGAGAAAGGTCTCAGAGGCAGCCCAGCACCCCTAGTACATCACAAATGCTATACTATATCTATGCCTGCCAAAAAATCACTAAGGAAGCCGCCAGCGAAATCACCGGCGAGCAAAACCGATAAGCCTAAATCAGCTAGCAATAAAACAGCCAAAACCAAACATGCCCGCCGCGCAGCAAAAATAAAAACCAAGCCCGCCAAATGGCGAAACGCGCTGATAGCGATATTGTTATTGACGGCAATGGCAACGGTTTTATCGGGGCTGGTTTACGCATACTTTAACCAGCTGTCACCGCGCCGCCCGACTGCTTTGTCTGACGAGCAATACTATTTCACCGATTCGCGCTACTCCGGCATTCGTTCTAAATTCGTAACGCGCCAGACTAACCGCGAGAAAGTTTCGATTGAATATCCGCTGACGAAAAACAATAAGATTAACAAGACCGTCGCGCAGGCAATTGACCGCGCTGACAGCGACTTCCGCTATGCCGCCACCAATATTCTGACATTCGACCAGCCGCTGACCGAGACAATCAGCTACCAAGTCACCCATAATAATTCAGTAGCTTTATCGATTATTGTCAATATCAAGCAAGATATGCACGGCGCGCATCCGGTGTCGCTGACGCATTTTTGGACGTTTGATAAAAAATCTGGCGAGGTGATTAGCTTGAGCGATTTGACCGAGCAATCAGAGAAAGCGGCTGAGGAAATCGTGGCAGCTGCCCGAAATAATCTCAAAGAAACCATCAAGCAGCGCCGGCAAGCAGAGCTGGATCTCAGTGAAACGATCACCCAGGAAACCTTGTCGAATTTCGTTATTACCGATGGCGGCAATAGTTTAGCTTGGCCAATCGGGCAGGCGTCACTGCTGCCATCAGCCTACGGCGAAATGACGATCAAAGTGCCGATCGCCGCCGTTGCCAAATATCTGCAAAATCCGACAGCCCGGAAGCTAGCTAATATCCCTAAACCGCCCGAGCCAAAACCAACACCAGCGCCTGCTGCGCCGACAGCCGCGAATTCTGGAGGTAAAGTAATTGCCTTAACATTTGACGATGGCCCAGGCCCGTACACCGCACAGCTATTGGATATTTTGGATCAGCATGGTGCTAAAGCCACCTTCTTCTTGATTGGTAGCAAAGTTTCCAGCCAAGCCAACGTCGTACGCAGCATCCATGCGCGTGGTCACCAGTTGGGTAATCACTCGTGGTCACACCCAGAATTACCAAAACTATCAGTTGACCAAATTGCTGGCGAAATCGACCGCACCAATGACGCCATCAAGCAAGCCACCGGCATCACACCGGCTATTTTGCGCCCGCCGTACGGTGCGGTCAACGGCGCTGTCTTGGAGCAGCTTCGCCTGCGCGGCATGTCGTCAATCTTATGGTCGGTCGACACCCGCGACTGGGCTGACCGTAATAGCGAAATCGTCTGCTCGCGCGCCGTCGCTGGCGCCCACCCTGGAGCCATCATCTTGATGCACGACATTCACCAAACGTCAGTCGGTGCCGTGCCGTGTATCCTTAGCGCGCTGAAACAGCAGGGGTATTCGTTTGTGACAGTACAGGGACTACTCGGCAATATGACTGCGGGAGCTGGATATCCGTAGGATTATAGCTGGGTGTTACGGCTGCTCGTTACAGCGGCTATTCTGACTTATCTACTTCAAAAACCTTGTATTTCGAAGTTGCGCCGCGTAGTAATTTTACCTTTGACGAGGATACGCCAAAATGTTTTGCCAGCAGTTTCACCGCCGCCAAATTCGCCCGCCCCTCAATAGCCGGCGCCTTGGTATAAATCGTCAGCGAGCCATTATCACCAGCCACTACCTCTTCGCGGTGACGGGAGTTGGGTTTTAGGAGGATGGAGATTTTCATAATTCAATCTAATTTACTCAACAAGCTCATCTCTATCTGATTCATTCAATATACTTGGAGGAATATTGATCTGCGGCAAAGCTGCGGTTTGAATAGCTTGCTGGAGAGTTTTAATGTTTTGAGACTGAAGTTTCTCAAAATATTGTTGATGTGTCGTTATCCACTGAACACTAGGTTTCAATAAATTATTTAGAATCTCAGACCCTTTTATGGACTCTTGAAGGCTTTTTATTTCTTCTTTTGACGGATGGTGTCTGATTGCAATCTTTTTATTTATAGAATTTGCCGACTTTCTAACATCCTTTAGATCAGATTCTGTAACTACCCTGAAATGAGCCGCTTTATTACGAATCTTCTCAATCTTTCCTAAATCGCCCTTTATATCCTCCCATTTTATACCTTTTTTTAGTATCTGCTTATCAATTTGATCCCAAACAGTACAGGGTTTAACTCTTTCGCTAAGTTCATGCTTTATGTCATTTATGTCAGAGTGGTCTTTAAAAATAGACATCATATCTTCTGCTGTTAAGTTTTTGTTGTTCAATGATATATCCGCAGATAGTACTTGGATAACATCCCCCAACGTAAGATAAGATGTTAATGGATTTAGGTCATCTATTTTTATTAAGTTCTTGCCTTTAGCAAAGTCTTTTGCATAAGTATTTTTAAAGTAACGGAAATAATCATCAATTACCTCATTTATATTTAGAAGAATTATTCTTAAATTATGTTCTACTGAGTCCACAGTATCCATAATATTATTTCTTATATTCGCCCCTTTTGGATCATAAACCAAAGCAATCTGTCTAGACTTAGCAATCTTCTTGTAAAATTCTTCGCTTATGGCCGAATTTTTCATGTTCACATGCACGAGAAACGTGTTGTTTGTCTGAAAATCTTTTACATTCTGTTTCTCATTATCTATACCAAGATCAGACTTAAAAATCTTAACGACCTCTGACCAAGTATTTGCCTCGACTAAGAATTCTAACCTATAATTTCTCTCTTGATTCATCACCCTATTAATTATAAACCAATTTACGATGTAAGTATTCGGCGTTTTTTGTTTACATATACAAGGCGAATACTTAACAAAATTGATTTCCTACAACATTACAAGGTATATCATCTTAAAACGATATCGCCTCCAACTCTCGCGGCAAAATCTCCTGCACTTCTGCCGAACCTGCTACCAAATTATAGCCATGCAACTTTGACGGCAAATCACGCTCGACCGAACGCCAATTAACTGGTCGATTTTCATCAAAATAATCCAGCAATTCTGCGTTCAAAAAATGGTCGCGCGACAGATCCACCGAACCGTCCTGATTGACGACCAGCGTTATTGATAAGCCCGACGTCACACCATTTTCATTCTTGGCATACGCCGCCGTTACCAGATGAACCAGCGGCTCAAATTTCAGCACCGACTGGCCGCTCGCTTCCACCTGCGCCTGACCGCGACGTGCTAGCTGCTGATTGATTTTTGTTGTTAATTCGTCAACGCTATCCTTGCCATCACCAACACGGCAGTAGTCGCAACCATCCGCCGCCTCGACATATTCCAGCAGCAAATCCATATCGACGTCAGTGTCTTTAACGCCATGCTGCGACAATTGCTCCACCATTTCATGCAGCGCGCCCAGCAAACTATAATCATTAGCATTCCTGGCGGCATCACCGATGCGGATGATAGCGCGAGCTATGGTGATGGTTTTGTTTGGCTTGTTCACACATTCTCCTGAAGCTATTTCACAACTCTTTATCAACATATTTACACCCGCCAATCATCAGGTGTTGACTTAGCGTAATCACGCATACCAATTGTCTCAAAATGTTTCTTGGCGCAAGCAATTTTATGCAACTCATCTTCGCGCTCACCACCGTTCTTTGTCTCACGCACCATATATATTTTTTCTACACCATTGACTTCTTTGACAATTGCCCAGTCTGGATTGTAGTCACCAACTGGCGTCGGTATAGTAAATTTCGACGGTAACTTGAGGAATAATTTAATATCTTCACGGCTATCCAAATATTCAGCAAACTTTTGTTCGGTCGCCGAATCCAGCACTAATCTATCTGTCACTGTTTTTTGTTGATTTTTAACTTGATACAACCGATCAATAAATCGTTCGACTTCTTCATCGCTATCTTTTTGGAAATTACGGAGTTCATAATTACGCTCGCCCATCTTTTCATACTCAACACCGTCCACCACGACCTGCGCCAGCACCGACTTAATTGCGCTTTTCACCATTTGCACATAGTCGTACGGGTTTTTTAAGAACTCATGCAACCGATCGCTACCAATCAAAATGTCAACAATTGTTTGTCGAGTGAGACCAGTACTATCCTGCAACTCAGAAATGATATCCGGCAACTCAAACGTTCCTGCCAAGTCACGGGTTGCTTCGCCAACCATACCATCATTATGAACACCGCCACGCCTCAAAAGCACCCTATGTCTTTGCACTTCAATTCTCAATGGTTTAAGCTCAGGCTTGGCTTTAATGGCATTGATGGCCGCCATAATAATCTGGCCGTTGTCAAATACCACACGGTACGTCGTTTTATGTGAAATTCGCTTCCACAATTCTTCAAGTAGCGGACTATACAAAACTTCTTTATTGGGACGAATCTTCTCTTTTTTACGTGCGTCCTTAACAAATTTATCAATCTTACAGCCCTCAATAATATCGACCACCTCGGCATGGTATTTTTGCAGATCGCCAGGTAAATCAAGCGTAAAGCCAATATTATTCGGTGCGAAATTCGCCAGCACTCGACCCTCATCATCAATCATGCTGCGACGCCGCAAACATTCCCAAATCTCATTTGAACTCTGATGCCCCAGCGTGCTACTTGGATCATCGTGTAGCACTATTCGTGCAAACTCACTACGCCGCACAAAACCAATCTTAACACCAGCTTTCTTATATTCCTTTTGTAAATTATTCGCAAAATCACGATACGATTCATTGGCGACCACCATCAGCTGATTGATCTGCTCGTCAAACACTCGCGCACCATCCTGACGTACTGGCAAACGCAGACCCCGTCCAATCGTCTGTCGGCGATCATTTTCACTTCCACTCTCGCGCATCATACAAATCTGAAATACGTTCGGGTTATCCCAGCCCTCTTTCAGCGCTGAGTGGCTAAAAATAAACCGCACCGGATTTGCCTGATCGAGCAGTTTTTCTTTACCTTTCATGATTAGGTCATAAGCCGACTCATCTTGTGCATTGCCCTTGCCCTCTTTGCTGTCGACAAAGCTTGTTTTACCGCCCTTACGCATCTCAGCAAAGTATGCTTTTCGAACTTCACCTGGATCTTCAGGCATAATATCTTCATAAAAACGGCTCTTTTTTCGTTCTTCCTGGTACAATTCATCAAACCAACGTGCAAATTTTCCGTCAACCATATTACCGTCAGCGTCATACTCTAGATAACTCGCCACTTTATCAACAAAAAATAGACTCAGCACTTTAATACCTTGGTCGCGTAATAAATATTCTCGCTTAATATGCTCGGAGATGGTCACACGAATCATCTCGCGCATAACCTGGTCTTCATTGCCGCCCCAATTTTCACCAAGCATCAGGATCCCTTGCGATCCAACTTCCACACTCGCTGGAACTGTCGAAATTTCATTGATAGTATAACCTTCATAAATACTATTACCAGTGCGAATATCCAGTTTGTCATGATGATTAACCCATAGCGGTTTTCGACCAACATTGCCATTTTTATCGCGGACCAACACTTCGACATAAGCTTGAAGCTTCGGCGTATTACGCGCATCGATGAGTTTGATATACGGCTTAGCATCACTACCTTCTTGCTGAGCATTCGCCACCACGATGCTTTTCACCAACTTCTCTCGGTGAGCATCAACTGGATCAAGCCGATACATCATGTTGTATTCGTGAGTATGCGTGGCGCTATAACGCAATGTACACATTGGATTCAAATCATTAATCGCGCTAGTCGACAGCTCACCTTCCATCTTTTGCGGCTCGTCCATGATGACAATCGGATTGACAGCGGCCAGATATTCAATTGGGGCAATACCATTTAGCTTGTCGCGTTCTTGATGAATCACTCGCGTGTTCTTATTACCGCGAATTGCATCAATTGTCATAACCATAAACTGTGTCATAGTGCTGGTAGCATAGCTCTGTACCACCTCTGGATTTTTACCATCATACACCGATGCTTCGTACGGGCTATACCCCATCTCACGCGTGAAGTGCTCACGCATGCCATCAAGGCTACTTTTCACGCCTTCTTTGATGGCAATGCTCGGCACGATGATAATAAACTTCGAAAAATCATACAATTTCGCCATTTCCAGCGCTGTGCGTAAATATACATAGGTTTTGCCAGTACCCGTTTCCATCTCAACACTGAAGTTCATACCATTCAGCTTTTCAACCGGTTCGATACCGTTGTCGTTTTGTATGGACTTCACATTTTCTAATATCGCGTCATCATCAAGCAATAAATTATTACCAATTGCACCAATTTCATTGAAAAGTCCGATCTGGTCGCCATACACCGATCGCGACCGCAACACTGCATCAAATGCATCAGCGTCTTCAGGCTGACCATCGAAAACACTTGTAATAGCACTGATGGCCTGTAACTGGAACGGCTGGCTGGAATCGTATTTAATTTTCATGATTCAGCCTTTTTATATTTTGTTGCGTTATATTATCAATATCCACGAAAGTTTGATACTGTCTTTTAGCCTCTCGTGCTAATTGAATAATCCTATCGTTTTGCGAAACACCATTGGCTATCAGGTGCGAATTTAAACTCTCGAGGTTTGCCAACATCATTAGTTGTCCCGCACTCGCATAGTCGCGTTGATTTTTACCGCTCGTAGCCAAAGCAGGATTTTGCTGTTTCCATTCACTAGCACTTTGACCAAATACAATTCGATTAAGCATATCCGCCTCGTTCGTGTAAGTGTACTTATGTATAGCACCGTCAGAAAGATTAGGAATAATATACTCTTTAATCGCATCCGTATGTAGTTTATAATTCACACTACTCAACACTCGAGTAACAGTCCACTCTGCAAGCTTATTTTGCCGCTCTTGCAGTGCTTGATACTCAGTTATTAAATGAAGTTTAAATTCAGGACTTAGCCAAGTACCAAATTCAAAAGCAATGTCTTTGTGAGCGTATGTCCCACCATAGCGACCACGTTTCGTAATGATACCTATAGCATCAGTAGCTTCAATCCACTCAGATATCGACGGGTTAAAGCTGTTTTCTCCAGCATGTTCTTTAAAGTACACGAATTCGTGTAGTTTAAAATCTGGATTATGCAGTTGTTCCCATAACCCCAAAAACCCCACAGTATGTTTACTACGTATCCAGCTAAATAAGGCCCTCTCCTGACCAGCACTTTTTGCCATATCAGTCAGACAAATATAGTCTTCACCATTAATCTGCGTCACATTCACTGACGTATTATTGAGTTGCATCGGTGGATCAATCATTTTTCCAGCCATCCTACACCGTCCACAACTCTACATCATAGCTTTTACAGGTTTGGACCAGATTGGTTTTGAGCTGGTTGTCGCCCTGGAAGGCATCGTCGAGGATGACAAACTTACTTGGAGTCAGATCAGTGATAATGGTGCGTAATTGCTCTAGTGTCGGCTTGGTATGTTCATTGAGATATAACACCGGTTGGCCCTCTGACGAATCGCCTTCAGTCACAACTTGATGTACATGAAGTCCATCGACATCGACGGTTTTAGTCCGCGTAGTCAGCGGCAATCCCATTTTCAAAAGCACTTCCACCAGCAAATCTTCCTCGCTAGCATTATCATTGCTACTTTCGCGCATCAGGTCTAAGCGTGCCTGCAGTTCTGTCAAATCGCCCGTCGGCGCACTTTGCCACTTGGTGAAATTAGTGTCAGCCAGTTTGTACGTGCGATATCCAACATCCAGCGGTATATCACGCTCAGCCAGCTTGTCAGCAAAGTCAGCCTTAATCTTTTCGCCCGCCCGATTGATACGCTCGCGGGCAATATCACTAATCTTTTTATAGCCAGCCTTGAACGCCTCGCTCTTTTCATCGGTCGGCTCAGGCAACTGCACCATGATGTGCTTACGACTACCGCCATCTTCGGCATTGAGTTGCATGACAGCATGAGCGGTAGTTGCGGAGCCAGCAAATAAATCAAGTACAATATCGCATCGAGAGCAGCTCAAAGTAATAAAATCACAAAGGAGTCTTGTCGGTTTTGGATTATCAAAACACTTTTCGCCGCCAAAGAGTTCTTTTACTACGGCGGTACCATTACCGCTGCTATATTCAGGTTTGTAAAAGGTTGATTTGGGCTTTACGCTAGGTTCATCGCCCAAGAATGGTCGCTGCTTCTTATATATAGATATCACATTATCCGCACCGCGATTCACAATAATGTCGTGCGGTTGAGCTAAGAATTTTTCGCGACTCCAACGCCACGACATCTCTTTACCATCAGTAATTGGTAATATTTCTTCATCGCTGACAGACTTACGGACAACTGACACTCTGTCATCTTGCGATACGTAAAGGGGAAAGAATAGATTCGGGCGCTTCTCTCGCGGTGCATTGACTCCAGTACTCTTTAGGTGAGCACCTTTTTTATATAGACCGAGTTCATCCTTGTTCCACTCGTCCATAGCTTCACTATCCACAGGAAGACCATTAAAAGAAATGAGTTGCGTTCTATTACGTGCATATACTAACGTATATTCATGTGTGCCAGCAAAACCAAACTGATCGTTATTTCCTTTTAGGTTCATAATCGTAGGTAGACAGGCAATAAAATTACCTTCCCCGAAAATCTCATCACAAATTTTCTTCAAATTGGCTTGCTCAGCGTCATCAATCGAAATAAATATCACCCCGTCATCTGTCAACAAATTGCGCGCCAGCTTCAAACGCGGATACATCATATTCAGCCAGTTGCTGTGGTAACGGCCGGCGGTTTCGGTATTGGTACTGATCTTTTTGTTACCCTCGTCTACCTGCTGACTAAACTCCAGATAGTTTTGCAAACCTTCCTTGAAATTATCCGGATAGACAAAATCTTTACCAGTGTTATACGGCGGATCAATGTAAATCATCTTGATACTGTTGTGATACTGCTTTTGCAGCACTTTCAGCACCTCGAGGTTATCGCCCTAGATGAAAATGTTGTTGGTCGTGTCCCAATCCTTACTCTCATCCTTGGCGGGTCGGAGCGTCGCAGTTGTTGGCTCTTGCGCTGCCCGAAGCGCCTGCTTCTTGCCCGGCCAGAACAACCCAAACCGCTCATTCGGCTCGCCGGCATCTTCCACCAGCAGCTCCTTCAACTTGACGACATCCACCTTACCATCCGCAATCGCCTCCGGAGCCAGCTCCTCTAGCTTTTTGGCTAGATCGGTGCGGAAGTTGGGAGAAGTGCCGATGAGTTGGTGGTTGTTTATATTTTGTTCGTTATATTGATTCGATTCACTCATTGTTTATCCCCGTTCAATCCTGAACTGTATCATTAAAGTAATTGATTCTATTATTAGTATTATAGCTCCAAAAAGTGCTGATGCGTTATATAGTGAACGCATAATTAAACCTAGCTCACCTTCAGTATAGATTTTTGAAGCGACATAAAAGATGATATTTAGTATAAATATAGTCATCATCTGTGCTATCAGTACATTTCTCCATGGTTGTCGTAAAAGGTAACTAAACTTATATTTATCCTTTTTTCTAGAAAATAACACTCCAAAGACTGCAACAGCTGACGCCAATAAAAAGAGAACGAGACTTTGATCTGGATACTCAAACTTAGGAACTAAGTTATTTTTTGTCCCATAATAAAGTAGTAGAGAAATTCCTGTCACAACAAATAAGATACCTGTAATTTGTGCAATCGCCGAACCAAACCAGATCTTAATCAGCTTCACTACTCACCGCCTTTATTAGCAACTCTCTGTTTGTTTGATAATTATGATACATTTCTTCCTGAACACTTTCATGAGTACTTGGGTCGCTGTAGTCTTTAGTCTGAATGCTTGATTCATACTTCTCCTGAAGGACGTTGATCAGCTCTTCACCAAACTTAGCTGACACCTTTTCGTACATTTCTCGTAATTCATCAATATCACCAGAACCCAGTAGATTAAATATGGATTGATTGCACAAAATATCATCATTACTTCGTGAGCGAGGCCGCTTCTTAACGGTTATTTCTATAACTGATTCATCAGAAACATATGATCTTAGCTGAGTAAAGGCAGAAAATAGAGACGATTTATCTTGTGTAGTTGGTATTTTATCTCTACTAATTGACACTGTCGCGAGACTCAGAGACTTATCGGATAGCAATTGCTGTACATCTGGATACAGTATCAGCTTGGGTTTTAGGTACACGATTGGATCATAATTCAGTCTAATCTGCATAAAGTTCAAATAATTCATGATCGCGGAATATCTAGCACCATGATGGTTATATAAGACGGAGAATATTTTTGTTGATGGAAAATATAGGAATAAAGTGACCTGCACAATCTTCTTTCCCCGAGGGAGCTCAAACTTCTCAAGTGACGAAGACTGCTTTTCTCCTGTAGTCATGGATCCATCTGTATATAGCACAAGAGATCCGGCATAATAATCACCTACCTTTCGCCACGAATGCAGACGCATCGTAACGTTATCTTTTTTAGGCAATTCATAGTCTCTGTTTTCCATAGGTAGCTTTGCTATCTCGTCAAACATTTCCTCAATTGTATGCTGAAGCTCGTCATTCTTCTTATTATGAGTATAGCTAACGTAGATAATCTTTTTAGATTGACTCATTACATCCTCCTATCATCCAAACTCCGCCAACCCTAAACGCCGGTATGGTTTGTCGAGCAGCTTTATTAGCGGCTATATTTCCAGCAACGCCGTTTTGTTTCGCCCATTCGGAGAGCTTAATAATTTTTGATGAAGATAGTAGTGTTATTCGTTTGTGAAGCGATTCTATAAGCAGTAGCGCAAATAGCTCAGTAAAACCGTCATATCGATTGGTCTTTGTGTATTCATCAAACAATGGATAGTAGTCGGTGTTTTTACTCTTACTTTGGATAATAATTGGCGGATAGCCAGCCAGCGCAAGCTGTTGATTGATCAATACTCGCCCCATCCTACCATTCCCGTCCGTGAACGGATGGATAGATTCAAACTCTGCGTGAAAATATGCAATTTTGTCAAGAAAGTAATCTGTTTCATTCTGGTAATAACTATCGACCAACTCAGATACAAGTCCTGTTACGAACGCTGGATTCGCACCCAAATGGCTACCAACACGCACCCACTCTTTACCTGATCGAAACCTACCAGCTATATCGTCTCTGATGCCAGACATTAACAGCGAATGAATTGATAATATCAGACCAGTTGATAGGCGCTCTTTGGGATTTTTCAATAACTCAGTCGCTATCCTAGCTAGGTTTTTTACCTCGTATATCTCTCTTATTTCATGATCCTTGATAATCTTATCGTGGACAATGATAGCCTCAGTATCCTGCAGGGTCAATGTGGAGTTTTCAATAGCATTGGAGTTGTAAACCATTTCAGAAAGCTCGCTCATAGATATTTCGTAGAGAGCTTTTTCTTTACCTTTTGACAGCCTATCGTATTGTTTACACAATGATGCAATTTTATCTTTTGTCGTTTGGTTAATCATACATTTATTATATCATATTTACCGTGAAAATTACCAAATTTCTACCACTTTTCACGGTAAGTTGCTTATTGTATGGCAAATTCTATGGTAAATAACCTCTCGACCTATCTGTTTAGCATTATATCACGCCAACACCATACAATAGCAACACACAAAATCTGTCAATAGTTTTTTGATAAAAAATGTATTCAATTTTTACAGATGTAAGCTGTGGATAAAATACGCTTATGCTATTGACAAAATACCAAAACTATTGAATTAATTATAATCCTATGCTATACTAGTTGTGTTAACGTACCAGGTTGTATCGATTAACACTGAAAGCGTCCTCAAGGGCGCTTTTTGCGTGTGAAATAAGTTACAATTGACGAGTAGAGTTACCGTACTTCTTCTGTAAGTCGCGTTTTGTGTACGGCTCGTCTATATAGTATGCGGTAATAATCACTCTTTTTTGACCAATAACGATATTCCTTTCATCTTTCGGGCGAATAACTACAACAAAGTCGAGGTCTGCAAGCCATAAATAAAGCGTAGCGCCCTTAGGAGTTTCGGACCAAAAAGCCGTGACCTCAGGTGCAGTGTAATTCTCGAGGATAGCTCGTACCCATGGCAATTTTCTAGCTCTGTCGTAGTCAATCGTGCGATCCTTAGCGCCGCGTGTCACTATGTGAGTGAATCCATGTGGGTATTTGCCCTCCCATCTAGACGTATCTGGAATACTGTTGACATAAACCAGTGCATCATCGACCACACATATACTGCCGTCTATAAAATCTCTCTTGTAAATAGCATACAGCTCATCTATGTCCTCTTGCAAAGAACGGTTAAGGCTTAGTTCGTCTGGTAGCCAGTCTGGATACATCTATATTTTTGGCTCCCACATGAGTATGTTTATTTTTTCCGAACTATAGGGAGTACCGCAAATTAACTTTTGCCCAGAACGCTGTTCTATGTGTGCTATAAGTTCTTTTTTTGCACTCGATTCCTGTTTTTCCTGTGGCTTATTTGTATACATAACTGCACCAGTTAATAGATCAGATAGCTGCAGTCCAACAACCTCATGCGACCTTACAGGCTGTGCACTCAGCGATTTACTGTTCAAGCTAGATGTATTATTAAGATAGTCTGCAAGCTTAGTAGTCCTTACACCAGACCAAGCATCTTTATAATCAAGAAAAAGGCGCATATCACCGTATCTTTTTTCTGCAATAGTCCTGACAAGGATATAGGTCATTGAATAATAAAAGTCATCTCGAGTTTTATTATAGGTTTCATAATCAATAATTGATTTATCGATAACTACTGCTCGATAATTTACCTGTTCAACAGCAAAGAATATATCGACCAACTCTTTGTAATAATCAAGCTTCGCTGGGCTTACTTTCGTCCATTTAATCTCTCTATGCGAAGCTATATTGTGCTTCTTTTTAACTGTTCTGATCGCATCGGTAAACAGAGAAAGCTGAGGGACACTAATCCAAAGCGCGCCGAGCACCATAGTATTACTGCTCGGATCGTCGGTATGACCAGATTCGTCTATATATACATTGGTTGCGCTCAAAAGCGTTTCTACGTTTTCCATATCTATAATTATACAATATTTACTTGTGAATTAAGCCACCAACTGACTTATCGTGAAAATTACCAACTTTCTACCATTTTTCACGGTAAGTTGCTTATTGTATGGCAAATTCTATGGTAAATAACCTCTCGGTAATCACCCTGCCCTCAGACGCTTGTTGCGCTAGGGATATTTTATCGGATATTTGCTCGTCCATGCTGTCTTCAAGGTCGTATTTCTCGCGGTTGAGAGTGCGGACTTTTTTGCGTAAAACTTGGACTTCGCTGGCAATTTTTAGACGAGAAGCGGCATCGCCTGCCTGACGTTCTTGCTTTTGCAATTCTTGAATCTTAGCATTAAGCTTATCAGCCTTCATTTCGTATTCGACAATTTTGTCTTTATATTGACGCTCTAGCAGGTCTTTTTTGTCGAGATAAGCTTCGGTGTTGCGGCCTTTGACTTCTTCTTGGCGTTCGGCAATCTGCCGAGTAAGATGATTTTGCAACACTTCATCTGGGATAACTTCCCTATATTCGACGCCAACAACACATAAATCAAGCATCTTACGGCAAGTTTCCGTATCAAGCAATACACCGCCGTCTGTCTGCGCTGATGCCAAAATGTAACTTTCACTCATGTCCGACGAATCTATTTTCATCGGAAAGGTTACTTGCTCAACAATCATTGCGCCACGCATGCCAACTAGCTTTTTCACCTCAGAGGCAACTCGATCAGATTGGCTAATGTCAAAGACAAGTTCTGCTGGAGGTGTTTGTACAGTCTTTGCACTGTGACGGACATATTCAGCCAAATCATCAGCATATTTATACTGCCGAGCATGCGGTAAACGTTCGGTTTTATAGAAATATGTTCCGGATTCGATATCTTTTTCTGGCGCAGTTTTTAGATCAAAAACATGCTCGTTTTCAAATGACGCTTTACCGCGCAATATATACCGCGTTAAGCCCATAAATAATCGTTCAAATCGCGTAAAGGCTTCTTCGGCTTGCTCGTCGTAGCGACGAAAACGATCTTGAACATGAGGATCAAGCCCTTCAAAAATCCGCGTCCGCGCCGCCTGCTGTTCGCTGTCAATTTCTGACTTAAATTCTTCTTGCAACTTTTCAAACCGCCGACTAATCTCGTCATCAGTACGACATGTATTCAAAATGTCGCTAATTTTCTTTTCAAAATCCAGTCCGCTCTCGATCGCACCCAGTACATCGTTGCTGGCGCCAAACGTGCTTTTAAATAAACTAAACTTATCGGTCAACAGCTCAAGAATTCGTTGTTCGGCGACGTTACCTTGATTGCTAAAATTCACCACAACAACATCATATTTCTGCCCCATGCGGTGGACGCGACCGATACGCTGCTCAACGCGCTGCGGATTCCATGGCAGGTCATAGTTGATTAGCATGGAGCAAAACTGCAGGTTGATACCCTCGCTAGCTGCTTCGGTTGCAATCATAATCTGCATTTCGGGTTCTTTAAATTTATCAATTAATGCCTTGCGGCGATCCGCTGATTCTATGCCGGTGACGACATCGGAATTTTCATTATCCGCCAACCATTGGCGGTAAATCTCGGTACTTTCCGGCGAGTTATTTTGTCCATTGAACAAGATAAGTTTGCCGTAATAGCCCTGCTTTTTAAGCGTTTTGGCGATATAGTTCTGCGTCAAGGTTGATTCGGTAAAAATAATTGCTTTGCGAGCAGCTTTTGATTCCAGCGCGTTAAAGCCGACATTAATCGCCTCGACCAATTTTTCGGCTTTGACATTTTCTTTGATTGAATCAGCAAAGTCGGCGTATGATTTTAGTTCGTCAATTTCAGCCTGAAACTCAGCACGCTCTTTGGCCGATTTAATTATATAGTCATCAAAAGCGCCAGTCTCCTCAAAAGCCTCAATCTCTTCGTCATTCAGATCACCCAGCTCGTCAATCAGCCCGCCACGGTTATCGCGTACTTTACCGGCAGCGTATTCCGCCTCCATGCGACGGACGATATTCCGAAGCGTACTAGCAACCGCGAACGTGGACGAGCCAAGACGCTTGCGAAGAATCAGCGCTGACAAGTGGCGCTGCGAAGATGCAAATGCATATAGCTTATCACGATGCAGATAATTATCCACTAACTCATATAACTTCCGCTCATCGCCCGACGGCTCAAAACAAACAGTCTTGGCAATGCGATCAGTATATTTAATATATTTCTTGACTTCTGAGCGTAAGGTGCGCTTGGCAATTTTGCTCATGCGCGAGCGAAGATCATCGAGCGCAAACGGATGATTTGACTTAATATAGCGTTGGCGAAAAACATCAAGCTTATAGAAATATTTAGGATCGACGACCGATACTAGACCATACAATTCTTCAAGTCTATTCTGCAGAGGCGTGGCTGTGAGGAGCAGCGATTTTTCAGAACCTTTAGCGATATCAGAGACCGCACTAGCGATACCCTTTTGGTTGTTATAAAAATTTCTTAACTTATGCGCCTCATCAAGAACCAATAAATCCCAACCATTCGATAGCTTTTCTGAATGGCGATTTGCAAATTCGTAAGAACAGATATAAATACCATCTTTCTCAATGGTTCTTTTCGACTTCATCCATTTAGCATCGACAACAGTCGCCGGTAAATTAAACTTTTCCTGCAGTTCCTGCGCCCACTGCTGACGCAAACTTGATGGCGTAATAATCAGAATCTTTCGTTTGCGTTCCGAGTAGTATTGCATAATAACGATCCCCGCCTCAATGGTTTTACCGAGGCCGACTTCATCCGCCAAGATAATACCGCGAGCCGTTGGCGAATTCAATGCAAACAGCGCCGCGTCAATTTGGTGCGGTGTCGGGATAATCTGAGCATCAAACATCAAGCCCGACAACTTAGCAACGTCATCGTTAGCATAGACGCGCTCAAGCTCATGGGCAATATACTTTGCCTGATAATCAGAGGTAATCATCAAGACTATTATAGCATTTATCTAGTCGATGACTCGGAAGGATTGCTTGGTGATTAACAGATGAGATATAAGAGGTATGCCAAGTAATTCACCAGCGTACTTAAGGCGTTCAGTCATTGCTATGTCAACTTGACTTGGTCTTAAGCTCCCGCTCGGATGATTATGCGCCACGATGACCGAGGCAGCACGGTCGGCGATGGCGTCGGCGAAAACTTCGCGCGGGTGCACTAGGCTAGCCGTCAGCGTACCGATAGTCACCACCCGCTTGGTAATCAAACGATTAGCGCCATCCAGCGTCAGGCAGACAAAGTATTCCTGCTTTTTGTCGCGAATGTCGGCTAGCAGCTCGACGGCCTTTTCTGGGCTGTCGATGATTGGTTGGTCGCTGTCCAGCAAGTGCCGCCGCGCCAGCTCCAAACTCGCCACAATCACCGGGATTTTCGCTTCGCCCAAGCCAACCACGCCGCGCAGATCATCATACGAAACATCACCGCCCTTTTGACGCAAGATCTTCAGCACCTCGCGCGCAATTTTACCAACATCTGCCTGTTTATTGCCGCTGCCAATAATCGCCATCAACAGCTCCAAGTCGCTCAGCCGTGCCGCGCCGTAACGCGCTAGTTTCTCGCGGGGACGGTCGATTTTCGGCTTATCGAGCACCTTCATAGTCTTATTATATCAAGCTTCTCGCCATACATCAGCCGCCAATCTTCACGCTGCTATCTCGTGCGCGTAGGATAACTCATCACTGTCAAGGCTATCGACTACTCAAAATCGCTCTAGCTTGCCGGCCGCGCACCACGCACATCGCCACCACGAACATGCCAACCAACCGCGATACTAATGAGGCATCGTCTGCACTTGATTGAGTTGTTGTCGTGGATTCTTCCTCCGGATTAAGCCGGCTGTCGTCCGGCCATAAGCCAGAGGATGAATGAATATCCGTAATCAAATCAGCACCTTTCGCAACACTTTCTTCGCTATCATAGGCACGATCGTCCAAAATATCGTTTACTATCGCCAAGTCAGTCTGTTTGTCCGCTTCAGGCTCTGACTCCCCATCTAATTTATTGACAAAAGTAGGTTCTGCTTGCTCTTCAGACAAATCGACGACTGATTCTATGCTGCTAGTATCCATAGTTATAGTTTCAACTTCAACATCCAGGCACAACAAATCACTTTTTTCCGATGCTTCCATAACTATATTGTCATGCTCCTCGCGAGGCATGATGTGCTCCTCTAAAATTTCCGCTACTGGCTCATCCAGCTCGACATCAGGTATTAGCTCAATAGCCGGCGAGGTAGGAATAACTATCTGCTCCTCTGGCTCATAATCATTGGTAATTTCAGGAACTGACGATGTCTTGAAATTGTCCAATTGCCCCACGGAATCCATATCAACACCAATCTCGCCGCCTACAGAGAGCTCCAAATCATCGACTTCTTCACGCACCGTAGTTGCCTCCATTGGCAGCGCAATCGTCACCACTTCAGCCGAAGATATTCCCGGCTCTACTACTGGCGACTGTTGTTCGACAAAAAACACCGTATCCTCAGCCCAAACTTCGTTATCCTCGCCATAATCATATTTCACCGCCGCATGGTTATGATCAAGTTGCCCAATCAGGGAAGTCTGCGCCTCATAAACCCTTTGGTCTACTACTAATTTCTCGTTCAATTCTGGCGGCATATCAATTTGATTTTTACCCTCGCTAACCGCAGGAGCTACCTTCATCGCTTCTAGCTCTACCGTCTCATCAGCCTCGTGCGTTGCCTCTATAGCCTCATGCGTCGTAGGCATACTAACAATATCATCCGGGCATGTCGGGCTGCGATCAGCTGTAGGCTCCTCACTTGCAGAAAGCAAGTCCTCGCCATATTCAACAACATCTTGAATCGACGATAGCGCAATCGCCGGCTGATCCGGCTGCTCTTTGGCTGAAATTGATGCGGTCGCATTAACCATCTTTTCAGTAGATGTCTCGTTTGTTTCGTATTCCGCTGACACGTTAACGGCATCCTCTTGCTCCTGAGACGGCGACACATTGGCTGCGGTTGGAATTACGTGCTTAGGCTGTTCGACATCAACGCCGTCGGTCGATTCAACAAAATTATTATAATCCGGCGCCGCATCTATATTAAGCTCGCTAGGTTGAGCGTCTATTGATGCTTTCGTACCAGAATTGTCAATTGGCCCCGTAGTCACAGATTCATCCGCCTTTACTGCGTCAAACTGCGCTGCCAAGTGCTGCCGCTCGGAAATTGGCGTAGCACTTTCATCATTTTCTGCTACCCGGCTCGGCTCAGAATTGGCTGATTCTGACCCTGTTATAACAAAATCTTTTTCTTTTTGGCGTTCAATTGATGGGATTTTTATACTTGACGGCGCAGTGTTTTCGTCGCCATCATATGTATTTTCCACAACATTAGCAGCAACCTTATCCTCGCTAGCCGTATGATAAGCTGTTTCATTTTTCAGCGAATTGCAATTCTCATCACCAGTTTGAGTATCCTCGCTTACCGCTGGCGATGACGGCACAGTTCTCGTTTTCGTTTGCGTCGGTATATCTGAAGATTCGGATGCCGGCTGTCGGTTTTCTTTATCTGCTGCGCCAGAAATAACATCAAAAGTCTGCTGTTTTATTTCTATCGACGGACGATTTTCCTCTGTTGGTTCGGTAAACTGTTCCTCGCCGGATGTATTGACGGGTACTTCACTAGCACTTTCTGACAGAACTTTCCCGACATCTGTAGTATCATCAGCAGCAATTTCTGAGGCTGTTTTTAACTCAAAGAATGGCGTTTCTGTTGCTTCAGTATCTACATTTTCGCCCGAAGCTTCAACCATCTCGTTAGTTGAAGTTTTGGTTTCTCGTTCCTGCTGCACAATTTGCTCAGTCGGACCATCTGTCTTAGTTGTTAAACCTATAGGCTTCGTCTCTGCTGCCGCTGGCTCAGGCGCTTTTTTAATAATAGGCTCTGAGTATCCCGCCATCACCAATTCCCCGCGTCCATTTTCATCCAGACTATCGAAGTCATCTGGAGCTAACAATCTCTCCAGATAGCTTTGTTTTGGTGTCATCTCCATTAAATTAGGAACCGCCTCTTCATCCGCAGAATTCATATCATCAGATACATTATCCTGTCTTTCCGACTCCTGTTTCACGGCTAACGCCTGAGGTTTTACGCACTGGCTAAGAAATGGGCAGCCAACACATGTCACACATGCTGTTTGACCAATTGACGCTGATACTTCCTCAGTAGAAGGTAGCCCTTCTTCGCCGCCAGCCACCGCCACCAAATCAAACTGCTCAACACTATCAGCCACCGTTTCGCCAATACCAGACGAAAAATCCTCGCCACCAGCACCGCCCCTCAGCGACGAAAACACATCAAAACCATCACCATCAGTTCCTGTCGGCGATAGTTCTCTTGTAGTCGCCTTCCCAATCATTGCTCAAAAAATGTCTCCGTTGAAATATGTGATTCGTCGACGCCAGCGGCGGTTAGTTTTTGCCAAACATCGCGCACAAACGGCAGGCTGCCGCAGACCAGAAAGTGTGCATCATCTGGCACTTCGCTAACAATTTTCGCCACCTCAAATCGCCCGTTATGCCAGCCATCTGTTTCCTCAACCTGCTGGCGGGTACTAAACTTGGTAACCTGAATGTGTGAGGCCGCCAACTCCTCCGAGAACACCATATATTCCGGCGATTTTTGACTCAAATAGAGAAAAGTCGGCTGCTTGGCGTCCGCCAAAATACTCCAAATCGGACTGAGCCCGCACCCCGCCGCAATACCGACCAGCGGCCGCTCAGTCTGCGGATTGAAATCGCCGTAGGCCCGGCTAATGTGCAGCCTGTCGCCAACGCGACGCGAACACAAATAGCTCGAAAACTCGCCGCCAACATTTTTCACGGTAATCGACATCAATTCCTCATCTGGGCGCGAAGAAATACTATAGGCCTTGCCTTCGCGCACCTGGCTGCCCTCAATAAACACCGTGATATATTGCCCCGCCATAAAGTCAAACGGCCGCGCAAAATACAGCGTCGCCACCTCGGGGTTTTCCTGGCGCACGTGCACAATTTCGACGATTAGTGAATCACGCATTCTTCGACATACCTTTCCATTATTTTTTGGGTAGCTCTAAATTCTTCGTCAGTAAAGGTGTGGTAATTGGCAAACTTCGGACTAATGGTGGTGCCGGTGCGAAAATGCTGCAGAGCAAAGCGTTTGGCACCCTTGACCAACTCGCCAATCTTTTCAAAATCCGCTACCTCCAGCTGCTCGCGAACGATGGTCGTCCGAAATTCATGGCCAATCCCTGAGTCAATCATCAGCCGCACATTGTCTTTGATGGCCGCTAGATCAATCGGCCGCGCTGCAATCTCCACGTATTTTTCCAGCGGGCCCTTGACGTCCATGGCGATGAAGTCAATCGTCCCCTCCTCGACCATACCGCGCACTATATCCGGATGCGTGCCGTTAGTATCCAGTTTGACATCAAAGCCGAGGCCCTTGATCATCCGACACAGTACCGGCAAATCCTCGTTAACTGTCGGCTCGCCACCAGAAATCACCACGCCGTCTAGCCGGCCAATGCGCGATTTCAAGAATATCATCGCCTCCTCGACCGGGATGCTCGGCGCCAAACGTTCGGGCAGTACCAACTCCGGATTATGGCAATAGCCGCAGCGCATATTGCAGCCCGAGAGAAACAGCGCTGCCGCCACGTGCCCTGGATAGTCCACCAGCGACAGCTTCTGAATCCCGCCAATCGACACCTTAAGCTGGGACAGCGACGGCGCAAGCTCGCTGGTGTTCGGCGGCATCGTCATAATGCTCCCTCATGTCAAATTCAGCCTGCTTACCGTTATTCCACTGGGAAACTGGGCGCAAGAAACCAACCACCCGCGAGTAAACCTCAGTGCTTTCGCCGCAATTCGGACAAGCCGGGTGCTCGCCGACGATATAGCCGTGGTTAGCACAAATTGAAAAGCTCGGCGTAAAGGTAAAGTACGGCAATTTGTAATTTTCGCAAATCGTTTTGACTAGTTTTTTCAGCGTCTGCGGATCATCCATACGCTCGCCCAGGAAGAAGTGAATCACCGTGCCGCCCGTGTATTTAGTCTGCAAATTATCCTGCAAATCCATCAGCTCGAACAGGTCGTCAGTGTAGTTGACTGGCAAGTGGCTGGAATTGGTGTAGAACGGGTGTTTAACCGCCGCGCCCAAGCCATTAGCAAAGTGGGCTCGGTCAGGGAAGCTAACTTTGTCGAGCCGCGCCAAGCGGTAGGTCGTACCCTCAGCCGGCGTTGCCTCCAGGTTGTAATTATTGCCCGTTTCTTTCTGGTATTCCACCAAGCGGTCGCGCATAAAGTCAAGCGTTTTCTCGGCAAATGCCTTACCCTTTTCGGTACCAATGTCAACGGCCAGCAAATTCAATGCCGCTTCGTTAGTACCGATCAAACCGATGGTCGAGAAGTGATTCTTCCAGTATTCATTGAAGCGCTTTTTAATATCGCGCAGGTAAAACTTGGTGTACGGATACAGACTGATATCTGAATCAGTCAGCTGCTCCAGCACCTTGCGTTTGGTCTCCAGGCTGTCGCGCGCCATATCCATCAGCTCGCCCAAGCCCTTGAAAAACTCTTTCTCATTCTTCGATTTCAGTGCCAAGCGCGGCAGGTTAATCGTCACTACGCCAATCGAGCCGGTCATTGGATTTGAACCAAACAAGCCGCCGCCGCGATATTCCAGCTGGCGATTGTCGATCCGCAGGCGGCAGCACATCGAGCGCGCATCTTCTGGATCCATGTCGGAATTGATGAAGTTCGAGAAGTACGGGATGCCGTATTTGGCGCTAGCTTCCCAAAGGTTTTCAATGACCGGATTATCCCAATTGAAATCCTTGGTAATATTAACTGTCGGAATCGGGAAGGTAAAGACTCGGCCGTTAGCATCGCCCTCAGACAGCACCTCCAATAGCGCCTTATTAAGCATATTCATCTCTTCTTGGTAATCGCCGTAGTTAGTATCCTGCATCTCGCCGCCGATGATCACCGGGTTGCCGGCCATATGCTTCGGACATTCCAGATCAAGCGTAATGTTGGTAAACGGCGTCTGGAAACCAACCCTAGTTGGCACATTGACATTAAAGACAAATTCTTGCAGCGCTTGCTTGACCTCATCATAACTCAGCTTGTCAGCGCGAATGAACGGCGCCAAGAGAGTATCAAAGTCAGAGAACGCCTGGGCGCCAGCCGCTTCGCCCTGCAAAGTGTAGAAGAAATTGACCACTTGTCCAAGAGCTGAGCGGAAATGCTTGGCTGGCTTGGAAGCAACTTTGTTTTTAACGCCAGTGAAGCCTTGACGCAGCAAATCCATCAGATCCCAGCCAACACAGTAAACGCTCAGCAAATTGAGGTCGTGAATATGCAAATCACCCTCTTTATGCGCCCGGCCGATTTTCGGCGAATAGATTTTATCCAGCCAGTAGGTCTTGGTAATTTCCGCCGAAACGTAATTATTCAGTCCCTGCAAACTATAACCCATGTTGGAATTTTCTTTGACTTTCCAGTCTAGATTATTGACGTATTTATCAATCAAATCAACGTGCGCATTGGACGTAATTTCACGCAGTTTTTTATGCTGGTCGCGGTAAATGATGTAGGCCTTGGCAGTTTTCTTGAACTTGGAATCAATCAAAATATCCTCGACGACATCCTGGATATCTTCGACGCCCGGCAAACGTTTTTGATTGCGGGTTTCCAGTACCGCCAGCACCTTGTCGGTCAGCTTGACGGCCTGTTTGGTATCAAATTCGCCAGTCTCCAAACCCGCCTTCTCGATGGCTTTCTCAATTTTTTTACGGTCAAATTTAACAGTCCGACCATCGCGTTTTTTGATTGATTTGTACATACCCCTCCTTATTATGGCAATAGCAAACCAGCCCCAACCTCCCCGAGGGGCTTGTGTTGCAAAAAACGTTATTTATTTTCTAAAACACCATATGTAGTGCTTAATATAGAATATACACGCGATATATAGCGTTTGTCAACGAAAATACATTGTATTATTTACATATGAGAGGCGGAAGTATTTGCTCCCTCTGATAACGCCAAAACGTCGCGGTAAATCATATCAACAATTTCTGCCTGAGCTAGCTTCTCGCCAATTCGCCGCTCGCCCGGCACACCCAAAACATCTTGATCTTTCCACCACTGGCGCATCTCCGATTCGCCAAATTCATGAGCATTTGGCTTGGTAGCGTGGCGGCGCACCGTTTCCTCAAACGATACATCAAAATAATAAATCAGTTTTTCGCCCTGAAAATCATTCAGCAGCTGGTGCAGCATCGCTCCGTATTTTTTATTGCTCAAAATACCTTCCAAAATCACCGTATAACCAACTTTATTGCCGTACATACATAGATCATAAATCAGCTGAATCGCTGGGTTGCTTTCATTGTCTTTCACGCGAAGCATCTCCCGCCGCACCATATCCTGCGATACCAGCATCGTGCCGTAGCCTAGTTGACACTGGAGTAGGCGCGCCGTGCTGGTTTTACCGCAGCCAGAATTACCGCGGAGAATTATAAGTGGGGTCGTCATGTGCGCTCCAGTAAATCATAAGCGGTGGCCGCTGACAGCGCCTGCATTTGGCGAAGATTATCACCTGGCTGGAGCGGCGGTTTGAGACTGCGGATAAGATAAAAGCCAACAAATGCCGCTAACATCTCCGCATTGAGCTCGTCTAGCCACGGCGTTACGTCCTGACCGTGCCGCGCCATGTCGATTAAAAACTCCGTCGCCCCAGACCCCCGAGGCGCATAGGAAGCCCAGTTCCAATCAACCAATTTCAACTGACCAGTTTGCGGATGAAATGCCAAGTTATCACTGCGAACATCACTGTGATCAAAACAATTTTCTGGTTGTTTGGCGAATTGTTTAGCACGTACCGAAATATCAACTAAGTTATCGCTCTCGCCCAGTAAATCAATCATCTTTTGGCAGCGCCGCTGGTTGACTTCTGATTGTTCTGGTAATAGTGTCCGGTAATTATCGATCAGTTGCCGGCGAATATCAGCATCGGCAATGACCTGGTCAATGCCGTCATCCAAGCCGAGTACCGCCGCTGCAAATGGTTGTAGCTGCAGCTCCTCAATCACCGCGTGTGGCAGCTCTGTTTGTTCCAACTCGCGAGTTACTGTTACCACCGCTGAGATATATCGCTTGGCTACAGATTTTTCCGCCGGCGGCCGCCACAACCAACCGTCGGCTGATGCATAACTACTGGTCATCAGCACATGCCCATCATCACTGAGCGTAATCTGATCAGCCACGTATTGCGGATGAACTTTCTGCAACATCCGCATCACTTCATAATCTTTTTTCAACCAAGCTAATTCAGTCTCGCCATCATCAGGCAGTAAATCAACATCAACCTCTTTGACAAAAATCGTCTTATCGCCCGCCGACACCAAGGCGCGGCGATTGCGCGAAAAACCGCCGCTCACCGGCGTAACTCGCAGGTCGGAAGAGTCAACACCGAGTTTCACTACCGCACATTGCAGGGCGCTGTCGGTTAATAGTTTGTTATGGCTGGATAGGGTTTCCATATGGGAATTATAACATTTAAAATATACCTACTCTATTGGCGCGATATAATCAGGCAGACCTATGCCAGGTCATATAACGACAGTTTCTGTATCACACTCCCGTGTCTCGCCGATAAAATCCGACCACTGCCACGCCGAGTGCCACCAAACTCACACAAACTAAAACGACCAATTTTCCTAAGTCCAATCCGTCCATCAAAGTACCTGGGATGTTGTAGTAATGGATGAGCGACCAAACATCGTAATCTTTCCAGCTTTCGATCAGCTTGGCGGTAATCGACAGGGCGTACATTGCTAGAAAAATTAGACTACCAGCACCGACAGCCAGCCCGCGCTTGCCTGTCACTGCCTGAGTGACAAATGTGATACTACCAAAACTAAGCCCCAAAAACCACAAACTCACACAAGCCCCGGCAACGTGCGTGAGGTTTGGATGAAAATCAAACAGCGGACCGATGAGTGCAATGGTCATACACAACAACATCGGAGGAATCACCAATAACCCCGCCATCGCCGCATATTTTTGTAGCACTATCATCACGCGAGTCCGCCGACTAGCGAGCAGCAACTCCAGCGTTCCCGAATCTTCTTCCCGACCAACTACCCCAGCACCCAAAATAATCGCCGTAATCACCACGCCGACCATCGCCACCAGCGGAAACAGCTCAATGCTCAGCCAACCTTCTGGTGTGGTGCCAATCGCCAAATCGCCAACCACCGCCTTCATACCAGCCGGCATCATGCTGACGAACGGACTTAGTTGATCGCTAAATTTATTGAAAGCGCCGAAAACAACACCGCCACAACGCTAATGCCAATACCCAAAAACAGCGGCAGTTTGTAATTTTGCCGCACCGTCTGCCACATCATCGCTTTGCCTCCTCGCCTTCATAATACCGCATAAATAATTCTTCTAGCTCTAACTCTGATTCGCGCAATAGTTTTGGTTTATATTCGGCGATGAACGAGACAAAATCCGCTGCGTCGCCTTTGACAGTGAATTCGTATTCGTCGTCGCGACGTTGAACGTCGGTGATGGATGGTAATTTTTTAGCTGCCGCCAGAGACGGTTTTTTAGCAAAGGTCACAATGTAGCGGTGTGTCGCCAGATGTTTCATGGTCGCGATAGGTTCAATGGCAATCAATTTTCCATCGCGAATAAAGCCAGCGCGGTGGCAAATTTTTTGCACTTCAGCCAGGTCGTGACTGCTAACAAATACCGTGGCGCCTTGCTCGGAAACTTCGCGCACCAAATCGTAAAAAACCTGCTTCATCAGCGGATCAAGCCCGCTAGTCGGCTCGTCCAAAATTAGCAATTTCGGGCGGTGCATAAAGGCCTGAATCAGGCCAATTTTCTGGCGATTACCCTTGGAAAGCTGGCGAATTGGTCGATCTAGCACCGCCTCAAAACGCTCAGCCAACTCATCAACATATCGCCAATCAACCTTTCGACCTGTCCGCGCCAAAAACTTCAGCAATTTCCGGCCAGTCATAGTTTCATACAGCGCAATGTCACCCGCCAGATACCCAACCTGATCATGAAGCGCCGTTCGTTCCTTAGAATTCCGTCCGCCCAGTAACTCTACCCAGCCATCCGTCGGCCTCAAGAAATCCATCACCGACCGAATCGTTGTACTTTTACCCGCGCCGTTCGGTCCCAGAAAACCAAACACCTCGCCCTCATGCAGCTCCAGCGACACATTGTTGACTGCCAATTTATGACCAAAGCGCTTGGTAAGTCCATGTAACATCAGCGGTGAAGTATCACTCATAACGACTCCTTTTCATAGTCATTATTTGCTATGGTTTCAGTATATCGCATAGTGGACGTTTACACCACCAGATCAAAACGTAACTTTCTTTAATTGTAAGTAGTCTCAACCAACCAGCCTTCAGAAATGCAAGCTGAAGGTAGAGCCCTGACCCGCTTCGCTTTTAACGCTCAATTGATAACCGTTTTTGTCAGCCACCGCCTTGGCGATAGCCAGCCCGAGTCCATAGCCCGAACCGTGCCCACGCGTACGCGCTTCATCGCTACGGTAAAATCGATTGAAAATTTTTGCCTGGTTTTGTTTGGCAATGCCAATGCCTTGGTCGACGACTGAGAGAGTCTGCCCGTCCAGCCGAATTACTACCGTGCTACCCGATGGTGAATATTTGATGGCGTTATCAACTAGCGTACCCAGAATTTGCGCAACCGCCGTGACCGCTACCATATGAGTTACTGGCAGCACTTGTATATCCAGCGCCACTTGTTTTTTGTCAGCCACCGGCTGATAGCGATCAACTGTGTCGCGGATAAGTTCCGCCATGTCGATAGCCTGTTTCTCAATCTGCTGATTATCGACCTGGGTAAGTTGCAACAAATTGTCCGTCAGCTCGCGCAATTTTTCAACCTCGTCAATGTTACGCTGGAAAACTACCCTCACCTTTTTCTCATCCAGCGTTTTTTTGCGTAGCGCCACTTCGTTAGTGGTCATCAACGCCGTCAGTGGCGTCCGTAGCTCATGGCTGGCATCCGACACAAACTGCACCTGCGCCTGCATCGCCCGCTCGATCGGCACCAAGGTCCGCCGTGCCAACAACAAACTCAGCCAATAGCCAACCAGTAGCATCACCCCGTTCAGTGCCGCCAATGACACGATGACCGACCCGCGCGTCTCGCTGTTGCGCTGCTCCAGGCGGCGACTAAACTGACGCTCAATAAGCTCTAGCGGCTGCTGATTGTTTTCACCTGGCGGCAACGGACGATCTAATTGTACAGAAGTGATAGCATAAATAATCACACTAAACACCAGTGACAACGTCATGATCACCGCCAGATAACTCAGCGCCAAGCGCCTGACGCGTTGCTGTTTCATGATTTATCCTCCAGTTTGTAGCCAAATCCTGGGACGGTGTGAATCAATTTTGAGTCAAATGGTTTGTCGATTTTGCGGCGCAAGAACATGATGAACAGTTCAACGTTGTTCGGCAGCACATCGGCATCAAAATCCCACACGTGCGAGATGATTTGCTCTTTGGATAAAACCTTACCAGCGTTACGCATCAAATATTCCAAAACGCCATATTCTTTAGCGGTCAGGTTAATTTCCTGATTCGCCCGCATCACTTTTTTCAAACTCGGATCAAGTGTCAAATCACCAACCCGCAAGACTTCTTCCAGCTTTTCATTTGGACGACGCAGCAACGCCCGCAGACGCGCCAACAACACCTCAAAACTAAACGGCTTTGCCAAATAATCATCAGCACCCATATCCAGACCTTCGACAATATCCCGCTCGGCATCACGTGCCGTCAACATCAAAATTGGCGTCTGATTACCGTCTTGACGCAGCGCCCGACACACTTCATAGCCATTCATTTCCGGCAGCATCACATCAAGAATAATTACATCATAGTCGTCCGCCGTCGCCGTTCGATACCCCTCATCGCCGTCATGAGCCACGTCAACTGCATAGGCTTCGTCTTCCAAGCCTTCCTTCAGCGACTGGGCGATCGCCACGTCATCTTCTACTAGTAAAATTCTCATTTAGCTAACTATCCTCTTTTTCAACTTTAGCACAGGCATCTGAAAAATTGCTTAAAGCACCCTGATCAAGGGTCGCCTAGTCGTCACAACGAATGATAATTTTAGTATCATCTCCCGCTACAACCTTGCACTTACCGTCAACCGGATACGTAAACTTCGGGTCAGTGTGGCCAAAATCGAGATTGACTATCACTGGAATTTTTGGATCGATATTCTTTGAAAGAATGATGTCGCTAATCATATCGTCTGTCGCCCGAGATTCGCCCTGAAAACGCCCAACTAAAATTGCTTTTACTTGACGAAAGAACGGCTGTTGCATCAACGCCTGCACGTGGCGTTCAAACGTTTCAGGAATTGAATCATAGCTATCGTCTTCAATGCACAAAATAATATCGCCTTCAACTTTCGGAAAATATTCCGTACCATTCAACAGATTTAGACTGCACAAATTGCCGCCAATCATTACTCCTTCAGCCGATCCGCTCTGCACAACTCGCGGTCCATTATTTTTCAAAGCTTGGCGCGGCGAAGCTTCGTCATAATTCCACGGAAAATCGTAAAATGTTTCCGATTGCTGAACGACAAACTCTGCCGGCTGACCTAAAAGCAAACACCGCCGAAAATACTCCAACGAATAATTAGCTTCTGGTGGCAAACCAAAACAATAGAAATTTGGCATCGCATAAGTCACCAACCCAGTTTTGGCCAAAATCGCATGATTGAGGACGGTAATATCAGAAAAGCCACCAAAGATCTTCGGGTTGTCTTTTATAATTTGCCAGTTAATTTTGTCTAACAACTGATTTGAATTAAATCCGCCAATCGCTGCCAAGACACACTTCACGTTTTCGTCCATAAACGCTTCGTGTAAATCTTCAACCTTCTCATCGTCCGTCGGACAGCCTCGCTGATTCCGAGAAAAAGCATTTTTGCTAAACGTAACTCTTAGCTCAAGTGACTCTAACGCCGCTTTGGCCCGATCTAAAACTCTTTCGTCAATATCGCTCGCTGAGCGCGCCGGCGCGATTACCCTCACTTCATCGCCTGGCTGTAATTTCTCTGGTATCATATATTTCCTTTCCTAAAATTAATCAATCAAAAAACCTCCCGCAGGAGGCATAAAACAGCAATAAAACACCTCCTGCTTACACGTGGAGATGATGGTGATGTTGTGAAAATAATTTCGTCATATAGATTATTATACCAAAGTTAATTTAACGATAAGATAGATCCGTAACATTATCAATAATCTGCACATCGTCTGGTAACGGTGTTGGTTGCTTACAATAGTCATTTTTTATGAAAAAACTGTTTACCCCAGCGTTAATGCCAGCTTTGTAATCATAATAATAGCTGTCGCCGACCATATATACATTTCTAGCATCAAGATTAAAATCTCGCACGATATCTCGTATCACATACGTTTTGCCATTTCTATCGCTACCGTCCGAACAGAAAAATCCATCAACAAACCTCTTGATATTAAGATTAACAATTTTGGCTTTTAACTCTTCAAGTGCTTCTGGCCCCGGGACGGGGTGGGCTGAAACAATAAATATTTTATATCCGCAAGCCCGAAGATTTTTCAGGAAATCATACACACCATCGACTAAGCTTAAGTTGTTATGGCTATGTTTCTCAACCTGATCACCTTTATAGATACTATCTGGCCGGGAATTTTTATCCGCACCAGTAGGCCGCCAAAGCGTGCCGTCACCATCAAAAATTACTGCTTTTGTGCTATTTTTATTCATGCTGTTCAATCTGTAAAATTCGCATACCCTACCCAAGCATCTCGCCTAATCTGTCAAACGTTCGCCCATTGCGAATAGTGATCAGTGGGTAAAACTTTTCTTTCATTAGTAACTTATGATATGACGTACGCAAAAATTCCTTCTCATTATATTTACTCCAAAATATCGCCTTTTTACCAAAATGAACGATTTCATCATGAAGCGGCATCTGACCGATTCTCTCTTTGATATACTCAGGATCGACGTCATCGGTATAGAATAATACGTCTTTTCGCGCCAAAGGCTGGTGCCACCACTCTGGCAGATTAGATACTTCGTTTAAATACTCATCTTTCGTCAAAATGACATATTTAATAGTAAATGGAAAACGCCCTAACATGCCAGCAATATTCTCTTTGATTGTCGTCAGTTCGTCATCAGTGTCAAATATGATATTACCACTATTGATATACGCGACCACATGCTGATACCCCAAGCCTTCGAGACTTGCCGTGAGGTCTTTCATGGAGACTTTATTTTTACCGCCAACATTGATGCCCCGAAGCAACAGGATATACCTCATGCTCTTTAGTATACTATCGCCTGTACTTCCGGCCAAATGCGCTGCACTAGCGCCGCGCGTGGTTAGTCGTACCCAAGTGTCACCGTACACCCGGTTGATTGCCATCAGTCCTTGGACATCACGAATCTACCAACAGCCACCCTTCTATTGACACAATGGTCATAATTCGATACTATATGAATGAATATAAAAAATTATTCATTCATATTATTAACATGAAGGAGGTCGCCAGCGTTGGACAAAAGACAAGCATTAAAAATAGCTGCCTATGATGTCTTCTCAAAAAAGGGATATAAAGAGACCGGTATCTCAGAAATTGCTAAACGTGCTGGCGTAGCAGTCGGTTCTTTTTACAACTACTACGACGGCAAAGAAACTATCTTTCTGGATGTGTACATTGAAGAAAACAACCGTATTCGCCAAGTGATGATGGACGACATTGATTGGCAGCAGGATTTGGTTGAGCTTGTAAGGCAGATTTTTGAACAGTCACGAAGCCTCGTTTCATCCAATAAAATTCTGGCGGAATGGCATAATCCAGCCATCTCTCGCACGCTGCGCAGCCACTATTCTTCGGGCAAAGGCAAAGCCGCCAATACTTTTCATCAGTTTTTAGTCGAAACCTTTACTAGCCGCATGGTGGCAGAAGGATATTCAGAGGAAAAAATTCAGGATATTTTACAAGTGTATAATTTGTTTTACTACATGGATATACATATCACCGAAGGCGACTTTCCAGGTATCAGTGGGACGCTGGAAATACTTGCCACTAACTTCGTTAAAGGTATTTTTACATCATGAAAAGGAGTAAAAAAATGGTAATCATCGTTATATCTATTCTTACAGTTATAGGCCTTGTCACTTGGGGTGTCATCGCCTACTTAGGGAGAGGCCAAACGTTATCGGTCAAATCCATCGAAAACCCTCGCGGCGATCTCCATGTCATTCGCCTAACAAAGCCTGATAATATGACATGGAAGGCGGGCTCTTATGCCAAGATCACGCTACCCAGTACGGCATCTGACGGTGAAAAGAATGATCATAAGAGCGAACAGACAAGTCGTTGGCTCAGTATCGCCTCTAGTCCTGAGGATAATGAAATTATTATCCTAACCCACAATAGCGGTAGCCCTTATAAAAAAGCTTTGACTAGCCTACCAGCAGGTAGTCAGGTCAAGATTAGTTGGCTGGACTCTTCTTTGTCAGTTACAGACGGCAACGAGCCGCTGATTTGCTTCGCCTCTGATGTCGGTATCTCAGCAATGCGACCAATTGTCAGGCAGTGGGCCGGTAAACGCCCTATCATGCTCTATCACCTAGACAAGGGAGTAAAGGTCTTTGAAAAGGAACTCTCAGAGCTAGCAAACAAAACAGCCAATATGACTTATGAGACCAGTGCTAGCCTTTCTCAAAGCCAAGAACGCTTCAAGCAGGCGATTGATAGACATGACAACAAGGCTCAATATCTTGTAGCAGGACAGCCCGACGATGTGAAAACGATGAAGAAACTCCTTAGAGACAACGCGATGCATGATAACGTCAAATCAAGTACTTTTCGGGGGTTGAAGTAGTCAATATGACTGCATGGTTGCCGATAGGTAATACTTAGGCAGCTATCGCCTGAGTTTCCGGCCAAATACGCTGCACCAGTCGTTTGCCGCGAGCCGTCAGTCGCACCCAGGCGTCGCCATAGGCCTGGTCAATTGCCATCAAACCTTTATGCCGCAAGTCTGCCAGCACATTCATCGCCGTTCGGCGTGGCAGCCCCATTTGTACTGCCAACATAGCCGCATCGTCGCCGCCGTCTTCATAGACTTGCTGCAACACCAGCGCCTCTTTGGTGGTTAAGTTGATTTCGTTTGCTTGCAACTTGTTCATGATCATCCTTTCTGTTAGTGATGAGTATATGATAGCCAAACAATCTGTAATTTTGCTGTAAAGGGTTGGGGCGAGTGTTGATTGTTGGCGCGAGGAAAATTACCGCACGAAAAAGCAGCGCCCGAGGAGGCAGACGCTGCTCTTTTGTTGATTCGCCGCCGGTTAATTGGACTGCGGCGCGGTGTCGGTGGTTGGCGGCTGTGCTGAGCCGGTCTGCCCCGATGGAGTGGCTTGGTTATTTTGCACGGCGCCGTCATTATTCTTGGCCGCTGACGTTTGTGAATTTTGACCAGTCTGGTTCTGACCACTACCCGGTGCGCCGCCAGTTTGTCCACCCGGCCCGCCTGGCTGACTATTCTGGCTTCGGCTCATACCTGGCGGGCCGCCAGCCTGACTGTTCACGCCGCTATTTTGCGAACCACCGACCTGCATACCGACGACAAAGCTGAGCGCACAGACCACGACGCCGCCGACCGCCATGCCGGTAATTGCCCCGGCACTTAAACCATTCTTGCCAGAGTTTGTGCCATTCGGGCGCGGCGCGAGCGGCTGATCATATACCGCTTCTGGCGTGGTGAGCTGTGCTTGTTTGGTTTGTGAAATTGCCATAATTTCTCCTTTCGTTAGTTTACTCTCTAGATAATTTGTATAGTGTTACATCGCTACCTCCATAATTAACGACTATGCCGGTCTGTTTGACCCATGCCGTGATTTCATTGTTACCGCCGCCTGGGCCGCCGCCGCGACCATGTGAGCTGATGGCGTAATAGTTGACTTTGCCGTCCTTTACTAATTGCTTAAACTGCTCCAGTGTCAGCGGCGTATCACTACCGTTAAATCCACCGACCGCCATGACCGGCTGGCCGCTGGTCAGCTGAATCGCCGCCGACTCGTTGGCGCTGGCTACTGCCACCAGCCAGGTTGCGCCATGTTGATGCTCTACAAGATATTGCACCAACTGGCTGTCCGTCTGTGATGTTTCGTTATTACTGCCCTGCATCGCCGTCGAGCTTGGCCCGGCCGTCGGGATACTACCAGTGTGTGCGACGTTGACTGTCGCTAGAGTATAGACTGTCGGAGCGAGCGTGCAGGCGGCTAGGGCAGCGACGATTGCTGAGTTTTGGAGCCACCGCCGCGGTGCGTAAAGATTAACGAATAATCCAATCATCCCCACGATACCCAATAGTCCAACCATCCACATCAGCCAAATCATCGTGCCAGTATAACCGAGGATAATCACTGTAGTCACTGCCGTCACGCCGACCAGCACCGGCAGTAGCCACGCATATGGTTTGCGTCTGGTATACGCACCCCACAAAAACGGCAGACTGATACCGACGAGTGCCGCCACCGCCGGCGCCATCACCACTACGTAGTACGGGTGAATCACGCCGCTGGTCATGCTGAAAATCACGATGTGAATCAGTAACCATAGCATCCAGAAAACCACTGCCGCCCGCCCGCGATTCGTCCGTGGCGTTTTGCGTAGGATCCACAGCAACAATCCACCGCCTGCCAGAGCCAAGACCAGCAACCAAGCAATATTTGGCCCAAAATCATTGTTAAAGATCCTGAAAATTCCCGTCTGCCCACCGAAGCCCGTACCACCCGGGCCGTGTCCACTGCCTGGGCCGCCACCCATACCACCTGGCATCATACTGACGCCGCCTGTCGCAGTTTGCGTGGTATTACCAGCAGTTTGAAGTGCCGCAGCGCCATCCGCACCACCACGTGGTGGCGTACCACCGCCCCCACCACGCCCACCAAGTAGTCGACCAAGGCCGTTATAGCCAAAAATCAAACTCCAAATATTGTTATCATTAGTGCTACCCACCCACGGCCGGCTACCAGCTGGCGTCAGCCAGACCAGCACACTCCACCATAGCGTCGACATCGTGGTGATGACGCCGGCAAACATCACGTGCAGAAACCGCGTGACGATCGGCGGCTTGGCAAACACCAGATAGACTAGCACCATCGCCGGTAGCACCATCAGCCCTTGCAGCATCTTGGCATTAAACGCCAGCCCCGTGAATAGCCCCGCCAAACCCAGCCACAGCAGTGGCCGTTTACCTTCCAGCGAGCGTAAAAACGCGTAGCCGCTGGCGGTCAACATCAATGTCAAAATCGCATCGGGGTTGTTGAAGCCAAACATCAGTGCCGCCACTGGCGTCATTGCCAATACCGACCCAGCGATTGCCGCACCCATAAAACCGAACTGTCGCTTCACCGCTGCATAGACTAGCCACACCGAACCAACGCCCGCCAGCACGCTTGGCAGTAACATCGAAAAGCTTGAAAAACCAAACAACCGCGCGCTCAATCCCATCACCATGGTCGCCAGTGGCGGCTTATCAACCGATACATAATTGGCCGCGTCCAAACTGCCAAACAACCACGCCGTCCAATCCTGACTGGCCGCCTGCACCGCCGCCGCATAGTAGCTATTCGCCATGCCGTTATGGAGCGCGCCAAACAAATACAGCGCACCGGTCAGTGCCAATAACACCGGTAGCGTCCACTTCTCAAACCACGACCGCTTGTCTAGTTCCTTGTTAACGCGGTATAGCCCCTTCAGATCATCGACAGCCGTTTTCACAATTTTCACGCGGCTATCCGTATCTTCAATCCAGGTTACCGGCTGCTCGTGAATCGGCACGCTCGCTCGCTCGGTTTTGATCAACAGCTCAGTGTCAAAAAACCACTCATTGTCTTTGATTTTCGGCAAGAATTTTGCAGCGACATCCCGGCGAATCGCCTTGAAACCACATTGCGCGTCGCTAAACTTGGTGCCTGACGTCCATTTGATAATGTTGTTATAGCAACGCGAGATGAATTCCCGCTTGAGCCCACGCGTCGTTTTGGCACCCTTGGCCAGCCGCGAACCGATCGCCACGCCAGCTTCGCCCGCCACTAGTGGTTGAATCATCGGCAGAAAATCATCCAGGCTAGTCGATAGATCAACATCCATATAGGTCAAGATGTCGGCTGGACTATTCTGCCAAACCTGTTTGAGTGCTCGTCCGCGACCACGCTCCGCCAGGCTAACGACCCGCACTGACTGGTGTTTTTCTGCCAAACATTTGGCAATATCTAATGTCTTATCCTGACTACCATTGTCCGCGATGGTGATTTGGTAGCGATACGGCAAATGTTTCGCCATATATTCATCAAGTATCGTGATGCTTCTACGAAGAATCTTCTCCTCATTGAGCACCGGCACTACAATGTCGACAAGCGGACGGGCAATCGCCCGAAACGACGGCTGGCTCTCGGTGGCGGCCAGGTGCCGCGACTGAGCCAGCGGTTGGGGTATAGTTGCTGCTTTCATAGTCATGCCAGCAACTATAGACGAGGGGTCTGTAATTTTGCTTTAAGCTATGGGCTTTTAACAAATAAGTGGCTAAGGTATGTAACCGAATGAATCTACGTCTTCAATATTATTTTCAACAGGTATCTTTAAATTCACTCGTAAGTGAGTCGTAAATGATTTAGTAAAATCAATAAACTTATCAAAATCACTAAACTGATAGCGATCATTGATTCCTGAATTTGAACGGAGCTGGAGATCTCCATAACGAACTACTGGAATTTCATAATTGTTATTAAATCGTTTATCGGGCTGACCATTCTTATTTGTATACTTGTAGGTGTGCCCTATAACTTCTGAATCTTTCGGAACACCCTGCTCTTCTTGAAATGATGAAGCCTGTATAGATATATCGACATCTTTTAAATCATGAATGCTGAACTTTTTATAATTCTTAAATAGAACAATAAATGTTGGATAGATATAAATATCAGCACCGTTCATATTTGGGAGATAGAGATTATCCACATCCGATTTAATAAACTCTAAGCTCTTATGAACGCGTGTGGTGATTAGCTTCCTTTCAAGACTCTCGTCAGCTATGGTGCGCTGGCGAAACTTGTCTGTATCTTGTCGAGAAGTTAAGTCCCATATCTTACAGCACTGAAATAGTTCTTGAAAATAATATATGGCTTCATCCCAAGAGCCAGCATCTTTCATGTCCTTACGAAAATTAAGATTAATATATGCATTTTCAAGAGACTTTGCCAGTTCATTAATTAGATTTTTCTTATCTTGCCGCTTCTCTGATGAGCTAAAAATATATGTGATAAAGTAGTTAAACTTTACCTTTGTAAGCTGCTTGCGTAGTTTTGCACGATTCTCATATACATCAGTGAGGTTTTTCTTTAACTGTTCAAAATTACTGCTGCTGACAGCGAGTGCTCTGCTCGACGTAGCTATTGTTTCAGGCATTGTAGCGACGTTAACATTCTTTGCCATCCTATATCTCCTTGTAGACTTGCTATATATTGATAATATCACAGCTACGGCTGATTGCATGATTATAGAAAGTCAGATTAACGGAGATAGGTATCTTATCGAGAGAGGTGCGTTTGAGATGACGTATGAGAAAAACGACCCAACCACTGAAAGCAATGATAAAGGATAAGTTAACTTTCGCAAAACGAGACTTTTACAGAACGCGAAATACACAACCCTAATAGGCTAAGACACTGTATAGGATTTCCATAATCTTTAATCCAAATCGACCCTAAAAGGCGTAAAGTCAGTCTTATTGTCATAAGTGTCAATCTTTTCAATCTGCTTCATTTTGGCAATTACCCGGTAGGTGATTGGTAAGCACACAACTTCCACTCCGGTCTTAAACAGCCAGCCGATCAGAATATACACCAGCATGCCTGTACCCTGAAGAATACCGCCGAAAGCCACCAAGGCAAACACTACAGTGTCGAAAAATTCGCCGACAAATGTCGAACCGATCAGCCGCAACCACAGCTTTTCGCCCTTTGTTTTAATCTTCAACTTCGCCAATACAAACGAGTTTAGGAATGAGCCAGTCAAAAACGCCGCCAAGCTGGCTGCGACGATCCTCGGGAAAAATCCTAGGACCGCTTCGTACGACACCTGAGCGGTATATTCTGGGGCTGGCGGCATATAGCGCACGACCGTAAACGCCGCCACTGCCAGCAGCATAATACCAAACGCCGTCCAAATCGCCCGCCGCGTGTATTTATAGCCGTAAATTTCCGTCAAGACGTCACCCAAAATATAGGCAAGCGGAAATAGTACCGCGCCGCCATCGGTAGTGATCGGACCGAAAGCAATCAGCTTAGTACCTGCCAAATTAGAAATCAGCAGCACCGCCGCGAACACCGCCAGAATAATATCGTAATATTTGAAAGATTTTTGCATAATTATATAATTTATAAGCTATATAAAACTGCCCGCGCGGGACAGTTCTTCACCAATTCTATGGCTCCGGGGGCGGGGTTCGAACCCGCGGCCTATTGGTTAACAGCCAACCGCTCTACCGCTGAGCTACCCCGGAATACCTGTCGTATTATAGCGAGTTTTCAATCAGTTGTAAAGTTACCGACGGACAATTTCCAGGGCTTTTTTCAAGATTTCTGCCTCCAGGCGCGATTTCTCATCATCCGCCGCTTCCCGCTGCTTAATCTCCTTCGCCAAGTTTTGCCACCAAGCCTCTTTTTCCGCCTGGCATAGCGCCAATGACCGCACCTCGCCGTCGCGCTTATCTAACATCCCGGCCGCCACCAAATTATCGACATGCTTCGCCACCGTTGAGACCGACTTATACCCCAGCGCCCGCATAATTTCCCGCAGCGTCGGACTATAGCCGTTGCCCTTAATAAACCCATCGATAAAGTCCAGCATCAATTTCTGTTTTTTCGTCAGTTGCATATCTAAAGTATACACCATGCGTTATACTTACAATATGGTAAAAAATTTTATGGGCGACGCTCGATTTTTGTTTCTGGCAATAGTTATTTTTGGCGGCGTCTTTGCCTTAAGTCCCAGCATAAGTTTAGCGATCCTCGATTTTCCCTCTCTACGCCTGGGTTTGTATCAAATGTCAGCCGCTAGCCTCCTTGTCACATCTTTACCGCTATTATTTACAAACTGCCAAAGATTCCTTAAAAATCGTTACCTAATTGGCGGATTCTTAGCAATTTTTCTAGCTATGTCCATCGGTGTCTTTTTTGCCGAAGCGCGTCTTCGCACTATACTTTATTCATTGTCGCTCTTATTTTTACTGGCTATCGGTTTGGCAGCCGCTGCAGCCTACCGTCAATTATCTAAAAACCAAAAACATAAGTTCATCCGCATTGGCTTATGGAGTAGTTTGGTTTTCGGAATCTTAGCCATCATCCAGCTCATCGCCGCCACCTTCGAACCAACTGGCTTTGGCACGCTTTGCTCTGGTTGTAAGGCTGACGTTTTTGGTTTTCCCCGCATCAATCTATTCGCTGCCGAACCGCAGTTTTTGGCTAACGCTCTGCTACCCGCCTTTTTCTTAGCCCTCTTCCAGCCAAAATCTCGCCTCGCTCAATTCAGCTTATTTTTCACCGCCACAGCCATCGCCTTGACTTTTTCTCGCGGCGGGTTCTTAGCAATTTTTCTAGCAATTATAATTTTCATCGCTATAGCCTCAATCAAGCGCCTCAACATTTCTTTCCTCTATAAAAAACTTCCTCTGATTATTATCGGCACGTTTTTCGGATTTACTTTACTATTTTTATCCGCCAATGTTCGCTATAGCAGCTCGCCGTTCATCGCGCACAACACGCTTGTTAGCATGATTGACCAATTATCGCTCGGCCGAATCAAAATCCCGCAAAAAACCACCGTGAAAAACCAGCCGGCACCAGCGACGAAAAGCTCCTCTCCGCATAACACGCCGAATATAAAGCCAGCTTCACCCGAGCAAACCTTTCAACCCGCCGGTTTTGTCGAAGCCTCAGCCAACGATCGTCTTAGCGCCAGCGATTTAGCGATTAAATCCTGGTTAAGCTCGCCGCGCACCTTTTTCTTCGGCGTCGGTCTCGGCAACCTCGGCAGCTTCATTCAGAAACATCTCCACGTTAGCGTACCGACCGACCAAACCGTCTACATTTTCTACATTTTATTACTTAGCGGACTGGGCGTTATCGGACTGCTGCCGCTCATTATTACGCCGTTTATTATTCTCTTCTTTGCCATAAAAAATCTCCGCCGAACTAAAGCTCAATTTCTTTTATCGTTGACAGCTGCCTTATTTATACACTTTTGGTTTTTCGGCAGTTTCATTAATACAATCCATTGTTTTGCTATAATTGGTATATTTTTGTATAATTACCCCAAAGATTATGCGGAAAAAGTCTGATTTTTACTTCAAAATTGCCTTAGTTGTCCTGGATATTCTGGCTTTAGTGAGTGCCTTTACTATTGCTTACGTACTGCGAATTTCCTTAGATCCCAGACCGTTTCACATTAGCATTAATGCTCTAGATTTCATTACTTCTATTATCATGACCTTGCCGCTATGGATTATTATGTTTTATTTCTTCGGACTTTACGACCGCGAAAGCTACACGCATCCTTTACGCCAATTTGGACGAATTCTTCTGGCGTCAGTTACCGGAATTATGATTATGATTTCAGTAACTTTTTTCACCAATACGCCGCTGTTTCCAGCCAAGCTTGTCGCTGTCTATGCCGCAGGAATCGGCTTCATTTTACTGATGATATTTCGGAGTACGGCAAATATTATTCGCTTGCGACTGTTAAAACGCGGTTTGGGAGCACGCCGAGTTGTATTGATTGGCAATTGCGATTTAACCCATGTTTTGGCCGATTTTATTGAGAATAATCCATTAACTGGCTTTAAGATTAGCGGGATTGCGGCGCGGGCTGAGTTTATCCCGATTGAACTGAAGAAGCTAAGGCGGTCATCCTTGGAATCGGCGCTGACTAGAGATAAAATTGACGTTATTATCCAAACCGATTCAAAAAAAGTTGGCGAACATTACCAGCTTGCCCAAAAACACTATCTTGACTTTTACCAATCGCCGGAACTCGACGGAATTATGACCGCCAAGCACACCATTGACATCATTGATTCCGTACCGCTAATTCACGCTCATCCGACGCCGCTGATGGGTTATGGCCAGATTGTGAAACGAATTATGGATATCGTTGGCGGAACGATTGGTATTATTTTAGCCTCGCCGATAATGCTTTTAGTGGCAATTGCCGTGAAAATTAGCGACCCAGCCGGCCCAATCCTGATGCACGGCAAACAACAAAAGCGACTCACTCGTTATAACCGGCCGTTCAAAGTTTACAAATTCCGCTCGCATTATGCCAAATTTGACGGTAAAACTGACGAAGAAGTATTCCAAATGGTCGGCAAACCGGAGCTGATTGAAGAGTATCGTAAAAACGGCGATAAACTTGATTACGATTTTCGCGTTACACCGGTCGGTCGTTTTATTCGCCGGTTTAGCCTGGACGAATTGCCGCAGTTGTTTAATGTCTTGAAGGGTGACATCAGTCTGGTTGGTCCGCGTGCTTTGGTGCCGCATGAACTCAGCGCATACGATAAAAAACACGTTTTACTGGCGGTAAAATCCGGATTGACCGGACTAGCGGTAGTTTCTGGCAGGCGCAGTATTAGCTTTGAGGAGCGGCGGCGAATTGATCTTTATTATGTACAGAACTGGAGTTTATGGCTGGATATTACTATTCTATTAAAAACCTGCTTGGTTATTTTCCAAAAGGACAATTGATGAGCAAGCCGAAAATTGCCATAGTTCATGACTGGCTGTATGGCGGCGGCGCTGAAAAAGTCGTCTTAGAGATCCACAAGCTATACCCAGAGGCGCCAATTTATACTTCATTTTGTAGCGATGAATGGCGAAAAAAGCTAGATAATAAAGTCGTCACTGGTTACTTGCAGTGCTGGCCTTTTTCGAAAATCCGTCGCTTTTTGCCGCTCTTGAGGCAATGGTGGTTTGCACAGCTTGACCTTAGCGAGTATGATATTATCATTTCTAGCTCAGGTAATGGCGAAGCTAAATTTGCCCGCAAATCCCGCCCCGAACAATTACATATTTGCTATTGCCACACGCCAACGCACTTTTATTGGCGGCATTATGATGAATATATTAAGCGCCCCAGTTTTCGTCCGCGCTGGCTAGCCAGATTAGGCTTAAAAACTTTGGTTCGTCCGCTGAAAAAACGCGATTTTGCTACTGCCCAGCAAGTTGATATTTTCATTGCCAATTCCACTGGCATCCAAGCTGATATCGCAGAATTTTACCAGAAAAAAAGCACTGTTATTTTTCCGCCAATCGACATATCAAATTTCTCGCCGCTGGCTAAAACTCGTCAGCAAAAGAGCATTCCTAAAAAACCACGCTGCCTGATTTGGGGACGAATTGTACCAATGAAGCGACTTGATGCGGCAATTGAGGCCTGCCAAAAACTTGGTTGGCAGCTGGATATTATAGGAAAAGGCCCCGATATGGACCGTCTAAAAAAACTGGCCGGCTCACATACAAATTTCTTAGGATTTGTTGATGATGCAACGCGGGAAAAGTACATAAAAGAAGCCGATTTATTTATTTTTTGCTCGCATGAAGACTTTGGTATCGCGCCGGTTGAGGCTTTGGCGACAGGAATTCCGGTGGTTGCTTACCAAGCTGGCGGCGCGCTTGATTATATTAAGCCAGAAAAAAACGGCTGGTTTTTCTCAGAGCAAACAGCCGAGCAATTGATAAAAACCTTGAAAGAATTGCCGGGTAAAAAAGTTTCGCCAGTAAAAATTTCCGCTACCGCTAACGAATTTTCAGCCGCCATTTTCCGCAAATCAATGAAAAATATAGTTGAAAAATCATGGAAGGAGTATTCTCATGAAAATCGCCATTGACGCTCGCACATTACGAACAAGTACTGGCCGCTACATTGAACGGCTGATTCATTATTTACAAAAGATTGATAAGAAAAATGACTATATTATTCTGCTAAAGCCCAAGGATTTCGATAGCTGGCAGCCAACTAATCCACGTTTCCAAAAAGTAGCCTGCCCTTATAAAGAATATACTTTTTCTGAACAAATTGATTTTAAGAAACAATTGGAGGGACTGAATCTAGACCTGGTGCATTTTGCGATGGTTCAGCAGCCGGTTTGGTATTATGCTAGTCCAGTCGTCACCACCATGCAAGATTTGACCACCGTTCGGTTCAAAAATCCTGATAAAAATCCTGTAATTTTCTGGGTAAAGCAGCAAATCTACAAGTGGGTAAATAAAAAGGTAGCGCGAAAATCCGCTCATATTATCACTATTTCCGATTTCGTGAAAAATGATTTGGTTGGATTTACCGGCATTAGTCCAGATAAAATTACAGTGACGCTGGAGTCAGCCGACGAGTTACCAAAGGGTAATGATCCTGTTAAAGAACTGATTGGCAAAAAATTTATTATGTATATTGGCCGGCCAACTCCGCATAAAAATTTACGGCGGCTGATTGATGCTTTTGCATTATTACAAAAAAAGCACCCAGAGCTGACATTAGCCTTGGCTGGCAAGAAGGATAGCAATTACGCTCGACATGAATCTTATGTTAATGAACATAGTATTAAAAACGTCATTTTTACTGATTTTATATCAGATGAGCAATTACGCTGGATGTATGAAAATACGGCTGTCTATTGCTTTCCTTCGCTCAGCGAAGGCTTTGGCTTGCCAGGCCTTGAGGCCATGCTCCATGGCGCACCCGTAGCTTCAAGCACCGCTACTTGCCTGCCAGAAACTCACGGCGATGCCGCTCACTATTTTGATCCGTATGATGTCGAGGATATAGCACGCGCTATTGATGATGTTTTGACTGATGAAAAATTGCGCCGCCAGTTGATTAAAAAAGGCAAGCAGCACGTCAAAACTTTCTCCTGGCAGCGGATGGCCGAGCAGACGTTGGCAGTTTACAATAGCGTAGTTAAGGATTAGTTTTCTGCGCCAGTCGCTTGATTGATTCGCGTCGATGAATCATATTTTTCGCTGTCACCAACACAAAACTGCATTTTAATACCGTATTTTTCACAGACAGTCGCCTCTGGTATCTCGGCAGTAGAATTACGATCGCCACCGTTTGCAAATATCAGTTCATTACCCTCAAACAATCTCGCAAGATGATCAAGAGTAGCGCATTGCGTACCGTCTTCATCGATTGATAACACCACCTCATCAACTACTCGTAAGGCCCGAATTAGGCGTAATCGATTTTGTTCATCAAGGATAATTTTGCCTTTTTTTATCAGCTGCTGCTTGTCATTATTAACAATCACTAGCAACCTATCTCCTAGTTGAGCCGCCGCTTCAAATAAATTAAGGTGACCACCGTGCAATGGATTAAAATAGCCGCTAACAATTACAATTTTCATGTATCCTCCTCTATAACTTCTATATTATACCTGATATACTATACTTATGACAAAGATGCTAGTCACGGGAGGCGCGGGATTCATTGGCTCGAATTTTGTGCATTATACCGTCAAACACAAGCCAGAACATGACATCACTGTTATCGACAAGCTAACTTATGCGGGCAACCGCGCTAATTTGCAGCCAGTAGCCGATCAAATCAATTTCGTGGAGGGCGACATTTGCAACGCTAAGTTGATGGACAAATTGGTCGCTGAAAATGACATCGTGGTGCATTTCGCCGCCGAAAGCCACAACGACAATTCTCTGCGCAATCCGTGGCCGTTTGTCGAGACCAACGTGGTCGGTACTTACACCATCTTGGAGGCTATTCGCAAGCACGGCAAGCGCCTCCATCACATCTCGACCGACGAAGTATTTGGTGACTTAGAGCTCGACGATCCAAACCGCTTCACCGAAGACACGCCATACAATCCATCCAGCCCCTACTCCAGCACCAAAGCTTCCAGCGACATGTTAGTGCGCGCCTGGATTCGCAGCTTCGGTATCAAAGCGACAATTTCCAATTGTTCAAACAATTACGGACCCTACCAACACATCGAAAAGTTTATTCCGCGCCAAATCACCAATATTTTGAGCAATATCAAGCCAAAACTGTACGGTACCGGCGAGCAAGTCCGCGACTGGATTCACGTTGATGACCACAACGCCGCCGTTCACCTCATCTTGGAAAAAGGCGAACTAGGTGAAACTTACATCATCGGCGCCGACAACGACCACGTCAATAACAAAATGGTGATTGAGCTAATTTGCGAGCTGATGGGTAAGGGTAAAGATTGGTACGAGCATGTCAATGACCGCCCGGGCCACGACATGCGCTATGCCATGGACTCCAGTAAACTGCGCCGCGAACTAGGCTGGCAGCCACAGTATACCGACAATCAAACGGGTATGCGTGACGGTATACTGCAAACCATTGAATGGTACCGCGAGCACGAAGATTGGTGGAAAGCCCAAAAAGAAGCCGTTGAAGCAGCCTACGCAAAACAGGGGCAATAATCATGACAGATGTGCCGTCAAAAACTAAAGTCAGCAGTAAAATCGTCTACCAAAATCCTTGGATTACCGTCCGCGAAGACCAAACGCGCGACCTCGCAGGCAATCTGGGAGTATATAGTTACATGGAATCGCGCGACTCGTGCATGATTGTGGCAGTTGACGACAAAGAGCGAATCTATTTGGTCAGAGGATTTCGCTATCCATCGCAGAGTTTTGGCTGGGAATTACCTGGCGGTGGAGGCGACGGCGAGGATTTGCTTACCGCCTCCAAGCGTGAACTAGAGGAAGAGACTAGCATTACCGCGCAGTCTTGGAATAAGCTCGGCGAAGTATATGTTTGCAACGGTCTTATGACAGAAAAGATGGCGGTATGCTTAGCGCGAAACTTATCTTTCAGCGGACATAAAGAGCAGTCAGGCGAAGTATTTAGCGACATGCGTTTCTTCACCCGCGATGAAATCGACGCGCTCATCGCTCAAGGCGAAATCAATGACTGCCAAACTCTGGCAGGGCTACATTATTATCGACTATGGCGAAAGGACAATCTATGAGCTTTAATCCAAACGACTACAACGAACTAACCGTCACTGAATCCCCTATCCCCGGGCTATTCGTCGTCAAGCTACCCGTCCACGGCGACAGTCGCGGCTGGTTCAAAGAAAACTATCAAAAGGAAAAGATGGAAGCGCTGGGGCTGCCGTCGTTTAACATCGTGCAGAATAACATCAGCTTTAATGATAAAGCTGGCGCTACCCGCGGCCTCCATGCCGAGCCATGGAATAAGTTCATCTCTACCGCCAACGGCCGCGTATTCGGCGCGTGGTGCGATTTGCGCAAAGGCGACAGCTTCGGCCGAGTTTTCACGCACGAAATTAACCCTGGCACGGCAATTTTCGTACCAAAAGGCGTCGCTAATGGCTATCAAGCGCTCGACGACAACATTGCCTACACCTACCTGGTCGACGCGCACTGGTCGCCAGACGCCAAATACACCTTTGTCAATCTGTTTGACCCGGCGCTTGGTATCAACTGGCCAATCAGCCAAGACCAGGCGATTATTTCCGAAAAGGACGCCCGGCACCCACTATTAATTAACGTTATCCCAATGGAGGTATAGCATGAATTCAAATAACATTTTTATCGTCGGAGCAAACGGTCAATTAGGACGAGCGCTCCGTCATCAATACCCAGAGGCTAAATTTGCTGATATAGACGAAATGGATATCACTGACCGCCAATCAGTCGAATCATTTGATTGGTCAGGAATATCAATAGTTTTGAACGCAGCAGCCTTTACTAATGTTGACGGCGCAGAAACACCAGAAGGTCGCCTAGCAGCCTGGAAGGTTAACGCCTCAGCCGTTGCAAACCTAACCCGAGTTTGCCGCACTCACAACATGACTTTGGTGCATATTTCTAGCGATTACGTATTTGACGGAACGAAAGAACCTCACTCTGAAAGTGAAGATTTCAGTCCGCTGAGTGTTTATGGCGCGTCGAAGGCGGCTGGAGATCTACTCGTTGAGCAGCTTGATAAGTTTTATCTACTACGTACTACTTGGGTAATTGGTGAAGGTAAAAATTTCGTCCGCACCATGCTGGGATTGGCGGAGAAAAATATTTCGCCAACTGTTGTTGATGACCAGATTGGGCGTCTAACTTTTACCAGCGAACTAGTGAGAATTATTGATCATTTACTGTCAACAGAGGCACCGTTCGGCACATACAACGCCACTAACGACGGACCACTGGAGAGCTGGGCGGACATTACCAGACGAATATTTAAGCTGGCTGGTCGCGACGACCTGACTGTTACTAACACGACGACGGCTGAATATTTTGCTGGCAAAGATGGAATTGCACCGCGTCCATTAGGCAGCAACATGAGCCTTGACAAGCTACATTCAACTGGTTTTACTAGCCGTAATTGGGTAGATGCTTTAAGTGAATACCTCGTTAAATAAATCCAACGCCGCTAGCCTTACTATTTATATTCCCCTGTATAAAACCCTTAGCACATAAAAACAATTTATTTGATTTTCCTATTTTTAATGGCACTGTAGGTTTTTTAGCTTCCCGAAAAATACGCCTACCCCAGTGAGCCAAGAAATTTCCATCACCAACACTCCAAATACCATGGCTACCATAACAATACGCACTAGCACCTGATAGCATACTTACCCAAAAAGCAAATATTTGATCGCTTTCAAAAAACGAATTGTTAATACCTTCATGCCAAGGCTCCAGGTTTATAAATGGTTTTTTGCAAAAACTGTATTTCATAGGCAGCAATCCATAAACAGCTACGAGAACGCTCTGAGTGTCCTGTTTATACAGTAATAGCGGAAAAAGCCCAGCTATCCATATTAGGCGTAGTATGACAAATTACTGATAGTCCAGTCGTCTTTTTAACTTCTTTATATACTTGCAACCATTCTACTATTTGTCTTTTTTGTTTTATTGAAGAAATGCTAAATTTATTAAGAACTTTTCCCATTATAGTTCTAGGCTGAGTATGAACTCGCAGATCAACCATCAGTTAGACAATAAATTGGATCAAATTTTCCGTAACTTTAATTACTCTCTTCCGCCATTCAATCATATTATTTCGACCAATCTGACTAATTTGCGGACCCCAACCGCCAGATGTTATTGGTTTCAAATGCAACTTATTTAGTATTTCTATCTTTTCAAGTGCAGCAGCTATATAATCTTGATTTATAATCAAATTCGACTCTTGTAAACAGAAGGCTGGCTTGCTACCACCATGAGATTGAGGGCTATCGATAGCAATCTCAGGAGGTATACCCATTACTAATTGAATAGCTGAAAAGCCCTCATCTTTGCGCTGTTGCGCTAACCTGTAAAACTCGTCTGTTGAAATTCTATCCGTCAAACCATACCACCAGGTGTCAGCGATAAAATGACCAATCGTTCGATTGTGCTGTTTGTCGATAGCTACAGACATTTTAGGGTATCTTCCCATGCAGTACGAGCTAATGATTTAGGTATTTTTACATCATCAAACGAAATGATTTCGCCCTCTTTAATGTCTCTTTTAAATGTAGTATTCGCAATTAATCCTATTGGGACTTTATCCTTATTAACCTTAATAGGCATCGCCTCACCACGAATGGTAAAACTACCAGTCGCTCTGTCGATTTTTTCTACTGCTAACACTAAAATATATCGTTGTTGCCTATGAATATTATCTTCTGTATCTGTTAATATGATATCATATTAACAGTAAGTTAGAGAGAGGAATAATGAAAGGAATTATTTTAGCAGGCGGCTCAGGCACTCGCCTCCACCCTATCACCAAAGCTATTAGCAAACAGCTAATGCCGATATACGATAAACCAATGATTTATTATCCGTTAACCACGCTGATGCAAGCAGGAATTCGCGATATTTTAATTATCACCACACCGGATGATCAAGCTGGTTTTCAGCGGCTGCTCGGCGACGGTTCGCAGTGGGGTATCAATCTGGAATATGCTGTCCAGCCCAAACCAGAAGGTTTAGCACAGGCTTTCATTATCGGTGAAGAATTCATTGGCAACGACAAAGTGGCTTTAGTCCTGGGAGACAACATATTCTATGGTGAGCGGCTGGATGAATCACTAAGAGAATGTACCAATCCTGACGGCGGCACCGTCTTTGCCTACAAAGTTTCCGACCCAGAACGCTACGGTGTTGTCGAGTTTGACGAACAGAATCAGGCTATTTCCATCGAGGAAAAACCAGCTCAGCCGAAATCGAACTTCGCTGTGGTTGGGCTGTATTTTTACGATAATGACGTGGTCGAAATCGCCAAGAACGTCAAACCATCCGACCGCGGTGAGCTAGAAATCACCTCCATCAATGCTGAATATCTGCGCCGCGGCAAACTGCAAGTCCAGACTTTAGACAACGGTGACGTTTGGCTAGATACCGGGACAATTGATAGCCTGACCGACGCCTCTGACTTCGTTCGCGTCATCCAAAAACGAACCGGCCGCATCATCGGTAGCCCAGAAAAAATTGCTTTCAAAAATGACTGGATTAGCCGAGAACAACTTAACACGCTTGCTGAGCCGCTCAAGAAATCTGGTTACGGCAAATACCTAGCGTGAATTTTCATTCAAATCAAAATTCCTTTTAGGCCATCACACGCTCTAATTAGGAAATTCTTTGACGTAGTACCATGATCAATATATGGTATTTTTTCATTACCTAAAATCTCAGTAAATATAAAGCAGCAGTAATCGCGTGGTCAAATAGCTCTGGTACAGTAAACGCCGCCTTTACCTTACTATGCATGTAAACTCCGAACACACCAACTCCATTTAAAACGCCATGGCAAACACCGCCCAACTTAGCATATAAAAGCTCCTTGCAAAACACTAAGACTGGCGGCGAATAAAAGACTACTCATCAAAAGTTTTGACAACTTTACTTTTTGATCACTATAAAAATAATCAGCCGCTATGCTCAAGATAAATATACCTAATGCGACTGGGTAGAAAGAAATAAGATAAGCCAACACCAATAACAAGTAATGCTGCCAGTAATCCATAAGTATATTTTTGTATAATATCGCCCCCCCTGAGCTAACAAGGCATTAATACTCATGCAACTCGAAAGAATAACAAATAATCTACCCGTAAGACCTAGCTGTCCAGTTGGTAGGAATATCACCGCGGTAACTATTGCATATAATCTGCGGCTTATATAACCTGTTTACTAGAATAGTACCCATCCTAATTATCCTCGTCGTGTTTTTTCTTTGAAAAAATAAATAATTTAAAGACCAGAAAATTCCAAATAGCAAACACTACTGTTGTGATTATTTTTGCCCATTGAATTTCCAGGATATTAGTTTTCACCAATACATCAACCATCATAGATGTCGCTATTAAGTTAAAGATGCTCAACAAAGCGTATAGATATATCTGCGCTTTTAACGAGAATCGATCGTCTTTGCTATGATTGAAAACCTGTTTTCTATTCATGGGAAAATTAACACAAAACCCCGATAAGAAACCGATGCCACTTGCCATGAAAGCTGGCATTTTAGCTATATAGTACAATATGGAGGTAACTAATGTATCAACCGCCAGCGTCGCCATACCGACAATGCCAAATAAAAGTATCTGTATAACAAGCTTTTTCATACTAACCAACTAACCCATAATACCATATTTATAGTATAATGAGAGGTATGTATAGAAAATTAGAGACCGCAGTTGTTATACCTTGTTATAACGAAGAAAAAATGATCACTCAAACGATCAAGAAGTTACCAAAGTACATTGATCATGTTATAGCCGTTAATGATGCCAGCACTGATGACACCATTGGCGTTCTAAATAAATTAAAAAAGCAAAATGATCGACTGATTGTCGTTGACAACAAAACAAATCAAGGTGTCGGCGGCGCTCTTATCTCAGGATATAATTACGCTATCGAGCACACCAAAGCGACCGCTATCGGGATCGTGGCGGGCGACGACCAGTTTGACTCGTCATACCTCAAGGCAATGCTAGACGATTTTATCGATCAATCGGCAGACTACGTGAAAGCCAGCCGCTTCTTCCACCGAGAAGCCTTTAAGACTATGCCAAAATACCGCCAATTCGGCAATATTTTCATATCATTGCTGACAAAATTCTCGACTGGATATTATTCCATCACAGACATCACTAATGGCTGCGGTTGGCTACGCCGCGACATAATTGAAAAGGTCGATTTCTCCATAGTTGAAAAGCGCTACGACTATGAAACCAGCATGCTGACCGCCCTATCCATAGTCAATGCTAAAGTTATTGACCACGCCGTACCAGCTCATTACGGTGATGAGAAATCAACTATCAAACTAATCCCAACCGCTTGGCGTAACCTCAAGGCTGTATGGAAAGGTTTTTGGCGACGAATTTACTATAAATACGTTCTGTACGGTTTCCATCCAGTAGCCCTGTTTTTGTTTACTGGCATGTTCTTTTTGATCATCTCATTGCTGATTGCAGCTTTCTTGTTGTATGTTAAATTATTCGCTCATCAATCACCGACCGCTGGCAGCGTTATGCTAGCTGTACTACCATTTATTTTAAGTGTACAGCTAGTTTTAACAGCGCTCACCATTGATGTGTCTAATGAGAACAACAATTTTAAGAAATAAGCTACAGCTTGATATTGTCTACATCGCCGATACCATCAACGAGATGGTTTGGATGCATGGCTGATAAGAATTCCTCGTTACGAATACCGCTCATAAGGGCAATGCTGGTAGCACCGAGCTGCTGAGCCGCCGCGATGTCTGCTTCGGTGTCGCCAATGATAACGACTTCACTTGGATTGTCCACTGTTTGTCTGACGATATCCGCCTTTTTCAGCAGCGTTCCCTCTTTTGTGTCGCTATGACCCGACAAAATCTTTTCAAACAAATGCCGAATTCCCAAATGTTCAATCTGCCAATCAAGGGCAGCTGCATTTCTTCTCAAGCTTAATAGATACAACTTGTTACCGTTTGCCCGTAACTGCTCTAGTGTGCGCAAACTATCCTTAAAGAGTTCATCCGCACCCAATTCTTCTTGCGATTCGATCCGGCCAATAAACAGCTTGAGATATGCATCTTTTTCATTAATGCTCAGGCCGCTCAGTGGCAGTAGCTTGTCCCAAGACACGTTAGCACGCTTCATCTCCCAATATTCTTCTTTGCCAAGCGGAGTCCCGCCGAGCGCCTTAACACATTTTTCATACACCCGATAATGTCGCGGGGCAATATCAACCAATGTACCGTCAAAGTCAACAAAGATATTTTTATTATTCATATAATTCCTCCATCTCTTTAATTTTATCTGGGAAAAATACCTCGGGATGATAATCAAGCAATTTCTCCGCTCGAGATATATCGATAATTATATCACAGCCACCCTCCTCAGACAAAACAGCAATATGACTCGTTGACTGCATACTATCAACAATCGCCTGAGCCGTTTCTCGAATAGAAACGCCCCTACCTGTTCCAATATTGACTACACCGACTCCACTTGCATTAACCGCACATATAATACTATGAGCCACATCGTCAATATGTACATAATCACGCAGTACTTTTGCACCACGAATCGTCAAATCGTCACCAGCTTTCGCTGCTCGAATAAAGTTCGGTATCGCTCGGGCGATAGGATCATACCCGCCATACATCACTGAAAACCGCAAAATGGTTAACTCTTTATTCATTTTTTTTGCGTACGACTGAGCGATGAGCTCGCTAGCCATTTTAGTAGATCCATAGTACGAGCCGCCGGCGACGACATTATCCTCTGTAATTGGACCGTGAATTTTCGACTGATCATACACTTCTGCCGTGCTGCCAATGATGATCTTCTCAGATTTTTCGCCAAAATGAGTCAGCAGGTTAATTGTTGCGTCTATATTACCTAGCCTTGCGTTATCAAGAGTGTCATCAGCAGCTGTTTTTGGTACAAACGCCGCCAAATGAACAATGGCATCAAATGTCTCATCGCTCACCTGCTTGACCGCTGACTCTACACTTTTTTGATCTGACAAATCACACTGGATCCAGCGCCCAGTGAGATTGACTGGTTGAGATCGACCCAAACAAACAACCTCCCAATCAGCTGGCGCCATTTCTAAGAAACGTCTACCGACGAAACCCGAGGCTCCCGTAACAAGAAGTTTCATTACAACTCCTGAAGAATACGGTCGCGCTCGGCAACACTCTCTTCAACAGTCTTCATGTCAGATAGAACTGGTCGAAAATCCATACCCCGAATCCACACTAAACCATCTGGTAGAGGGTTGGTATTATTGTCAATTTTTGGTACAGTTTCACCATATCCAAGCTTCACAAACATTTCTGGCATATTTAGACCTGCCTGAGTAAAGAATTCGTGAGTCGTAAAGAAGCGACCAATGTTAATCTCTGTTGGGTTTGGTATACCGTTTTTGTCATAAGCCATATCAACACCAAACAGACCGTCTGGTTTATCGTCAACTGCCAATACCGCTCGGCGTGCAATATCATCAAGTTCAGCATCAGAATAAGTCAATCCCGTACCCGTTGCGCCAGTAACACCGGACGGAGAAATTTTTGCCAGCTCCCAATACAGTCGTTTACGGCCCTGAGCAACGACCAATTCGCCATCTTTCCAGAGAGACATCCACGTAACCGTTTCTGGCTCAAGTAACTCAGACACAGTAAAGTTACCATCCCATGAGCCATTTTTTTCTTGAAAATCGAGCCAGTTTTTAGCGCTCTTAACGTCATGAACTGGAAGCGATCCACGACCGCCAGCACCCGAAATCGCTCGAATCCACATCGAGCCGCCCATCTCCTCGAGGAGCGCAGCCAAGTCGGTATCTCGACCTTCTATCAGCTTAGTCTTTGGTACCTTGATACCAGCCTTTTCCCAAAGCTTAAATGACTCAAATTTATCTTGTAAAATTTTCACCGTCTCCTTAGCCGGGAAAAATGTCTTGGCATTGATCTTTTCTCGATTTTCGCTCAAAAAACCGACCTCGACATCGTTCTGTGCGTGGACAAATTCAATATTTTCTTTTTCAATAATATAGTTTAAGAAATCTATATATTTAGGATCGTTGGCAAATGGTGCTAGATATTTAGCATCAACTTCAGCACGCTGCAAGTAATATTTGTCAGCATCCGTACCTACAATATAATATTCCTCATCAGCCGCCCTTAGCGAGCGAATAAAGTTCGCTGATGGCGAGCCGCCGGCTCCTGTAACTAAGATTCTCTTCATATTACCTCCTATTTCTCCTCAAAAGGCGCAACGGCCTCTAATGATATTTTTAAAGCTTCACGTGCGTCAACTGGATCAACAATTGCCGCTGTACGACCCATAGACTTAGCCATAAAGGCCTTCAGTTCTGCCGCCAACGGCTCTTCAAAATCTACTTTTATGACACGTTTTTCTGGATCGCCAACTTGAAGCACAAACTCAGTAAATCCATCTTTCTGGATTTCTTTCATATTGTGTTTATAGTAAGTTAGTTCTTGTGTTATATAGTTAGCCTCCAGATAGCCAAATGAACCTGTAAGTGCAATAGTACGGATTTTTACTGGTGTGAGCCAATTAGCCTGAATAAATCCAGAAGCCCGACCGTAATTCATCAATATCTCCGCTGAGTCAATCTTTTTACTGTGGCGAGTGCGTGATCCATGGCTAGAAATAGATTTTGGTTTTTTACCTAAAAGATAATTTACAATATCAACGTCATGTACCGCCAAGTCAATAATAACATCAGTTTTTGGTTCCACTGCCGGAAAACCACCGACACGTTTACATACTACAGAGGTAATATCACCAATAGCATTACCATCAACCATTTGCTTTAACTTCTTGATAACTGGATTAAATCGCTCAATGTGACCAACCGTAAAGGTAACGTTATTCTTTTTAGCACAAGCAATCAACTTATCAGCTTCTTCTACTGACGAAGCTATTGGTTTTTCAAGCATACAGTGAATACCGCGCGACATAACATCCATAGCCACCTCAAGGTGAAACGGTGTCGGCACAACTACAGAAACTGCGTCAGGTCGCACCTCTTCAAGCATCTCTTTGTAGTCGGTAAAGAACTTTGCTTTATAATCATCGGCGAGAGATTTTGCCTCTGGATTCACGTCGGCAATTGCCACTAATTCTGACTCTGGAAGCATAAAGTAGTTACGAACATGGTTTCTGCCCATGTTACCAGTACCAATGACAGCAACTCTTAATTTCCCCTCTTGTTTATTGGCCATTGATAGACTCCTTGATCGCCGCAGCGATTACCTCAATATCTTCATCTGTGACCTTTGGATGAACCGGCAGAGACACAACTCGTGCCGCCAAGTCTTCAGCCACTGGGAAATCACCGACCTTATAGCCAAGCTTTGCAATGTGTGGATATGTATGCAAAGGTTTTGGATAGTAAATGCCAGCCCCAACACCCTTATCCCTCAAACGAGTAATAAACTGATCTCGCTGCATGTCCTTGTCTAGCAAAATAGTGTATTGGTGATACACATGACTTCGATCATCGCTAATGGTCGGTGTTTTAATACCTGCAACGCCTGCTAAGGCATCATTTAATTTGCGTGCATTTTCTTGACGTTTTTTAGTGAAACTGGCGACTTTCTTTAATTGCTCAACCGCAATAGATCCATGTAGATCTGACATGCGATAGTTATAGCCTAAATCTGCGTATTCGTATGGCGCAACCATACCATGTTGCCTAAATGAACGAATCGCTGCTGCAGCCTCATCACTATTTGTCGTTACAACACCACCTTCGCCGCACATAATATTCTTAGTAGCATACAGAGAGAAACAGCCAAAATCACCAAGTGCACCAGCTTTTGTGCCTTTATATTCTGCACCAATAGCCTGGCACGCGTCCTCAACAATTTTTAAGTCGTGCTTTTTGGCGATTTCCTGTAGTTCAGCCCAATCGCACGGCTGACCATACAAATCAACTGGCACGATGGCTTTTGTTTTTTCAGTAATAGCAGCTTCTATCTTGGAAACGTCAATATTGAACGTTTCTTTATCAATATCCACAAGTACTGGTCGAGCACCCAACATCAATATTGGATTAATAGTGGCGATAAAGCTATACGGCGTAGTAATGACCTCACCGCCCTCTTTCACGCCAGCAGCATACAAAGCGCAGTGAATAGCTGCCGTACCGCTATTTACTGCTAACGCATGTTTTACCCCGCAATACTCCGCCCAGTTCTTTTCTAACTCAGCAACCTTTGGCCCCTGAGCCAACATGCCCGATTCTATAACTTCATTTACTGCCCGGCGCTCTTCATCTTCGATAACCGGTGACGCAATATTTATCATCCTGTAGCCTCCTTGTGTTCTTACTACCTAATATAAAATTATAGCACATCGCTCATTTTTTATTTTTAATTTTTTAGATATATTCTCAAGGTATTATACCTTTATCCTTACCATTTTTAATAGTATACTAGTAAGTATCATGCAATTACTACGAACTATGTTTCTAAAGCTCAAGGATGACTCCTGTAAAAAATGGTTATTTCCATCAGCAGTTCTCATATGCTTACTACTAGCAACAGGTTTAAAGTTTTCTGGATCTTCGTTTGGCCCGTACTACGATCTATTTCTTCAAGGTAAATCATCATCAAATCTTATAGCTGGTGAAACTCGACATATTCGTAGTGATGAATGGCTGGTTGTTACGCAATTTACAATTGCGCAAAAAGCAGCCGGTTATCCACTCATCAACAAGAACTTCGGTGATTCTGGAAAAAATATGAGTCTCGTCTCCGACGCGCCCTATAAAGAATGGTCAACTATATTCCGCCCTCAGAATCTCGCTTTTTTCATTATCCCGTTTGAGTTTGCTCTTGCCTTTAAGTGGTGGTTTTTGCTCGCGTCATTATTGCTAAGCATATATTTTCTAGCCTTAAAATTCCTTCCCGGCAAATACTCGCTCGCGAGCCTGCTATCTATCGTCGGTTCATTTACTCCTTTTATATTCTGGTGGTATCAAACAATCACCATCATGAGCATCGTCTGGGGAATTGTCATACTGCTTACAGCCATGCGCTTGATAGAACGTAGGCCTCTTTCATTTCTCGCTAACTATAAGCGTGGTGATATCATATCGCAGCTCATACTGTCTGGTTCGCTCATTTATTCACTAGTAGGATTTGCCCTATTGCTATACCCTGCTTTTCAGATTCCCGTCGTAATTACGGTAGGTCTAGTTTTTCTTGGTTATTACATAAACACCTGGAGGAAACTTACCAAAAAGACACGCAAGAGACTGTATATCAACACAGCTGTTCTGACCGGCTCTGCCTTAGTGGCCATTGGTATCATCGGCGTATTTTTAATCACCAGGCTGGATGCGGTGCGAGCCATTTCTGGCACAGACTATCCCGGGGCACGTTTTGTACATTCAGGCACGCCGTCACAGGCTGACCTTATTGGATTAGCAGGCTATAGTCAGTATCGTCTACAGGATAATTCGTCCATTGGCTCGATCGATCCAAGTAAGGGTAGTATCAATCAGAGCGAGTTATCAGCGTCTATCATTATACCTTTTGCCTTTATTATTCCTATATTACTTATACTTCTTTATCAATGGCGCAAAAAAAGAATGGTAGACTGGGTGGGCGTAGCAATCGTTACTACCTGTCTAGTATTCGCTGCACATCTATTTTTGCCGGGGTTTTCCACGATAGCAAAGCCCTTTATGCTGCATCTTGTGCCAATAACGAGGCTTCAGCTTGGCTTGGGCTTTGTGGGTATTCTTTCGTTACTTTATGTTATCGCCAACAGTAAACAGCTTGTATCAAAATACCGTCCATGGATATATCTCTATTCAGGTCTCATAGTTATTGTATATATTCTAACGATAGTATTTGTTATAAAATTTAATCGTAATTTTGCCGGAGACTTACGTATATTAGGTATAGCCGCTATCAGCTTTTCTGGCGGCCTAGCTCTTATTTTTATTGGCAAAGAAAAGCTTGGCTTACTGCTGCTATCAGCTCTTTGCATCATGTCAACCATAACCATCCAGCCTCTCTACAAAGGCCTTGGCAGTGGCTATAATAGTAATATAATTACCAGCAAAATAGCTTCGCTGTCATCACCTGATGATGTATGGGGACTGTCTGGCACGGTTGTTTTGGAGAATTTTCCGCAAATGGCCAATCGCAAATCAATTACCGGGGTTCACACGTATCCTGATAAAGACTTTTGGTCGAAAGTGTCCAAGGACAAAACTATTTACAATAGATATGCTCACGTACTGCTGTCTGACACAATCACGGACGACTTAAAACTAACGCAGCCAGATGTGTTCATTGCGCGCTTGAGTTGCAACAACCATCTCGGCAGAACTATTACTCACGTTCTCGCAACGACCCCCCTCCAACTTCCCTGCTACAAATTAATTGACCAAACCACAGTGGGTGGTGGCACTATTATGTTTTATAAAAGAACCCCGTAAAGTCTTTACTATATTATTAGTACTTGCTATGATTAACCATAAAGGAAATGATCTACTAACATGAGAATACATAAAAAACGAAACCATAAAAAAATAATCTTGGTATTTGTTATGCTATTTTTGCTATTAACTGGGTACGCTCTAACAGCCTATGGGTTTAAATTTTGGCCTTTTACGAAAAACCAATTTACTGAAGCAACAGAGGAGCAAAAAACAGCTGGCAACAATATAAAAGAAAAGTCATTAGAAAACACGACTGAGGGATCAGGAGACAAAAAATCTTCACCGCAATCCAAAACACCGCGAGGTAGCGACCCCTCCCCGGCGCCAACTCCGTCGCCAAACGGTGGTAAGTCGACGGTTGTAGTAAACATAACCGCCGCAACAGTTGATAAGTCTGCTGCTACCCTTTACGTACGCAGTCTTATCCAAACCATTTCTTCAAACGGCACCTGCACCCTATCAATGCGTCACAGCAGCGGACGAACATATTCAAATAGCGCCGGGTCACAGGCCGGACCGAGCACCTCCAGTTGTAAGGGCTTTAACGTACCTCTTTCTCAATTGACTCCGGGAAAATGGACAATAACAATTCACTATGAGGATGCTACAGTTACTGGCAGCGCCGAGGGAGAGGTAGTTATATGAAAAAGTTTCTATTCAGCGTAGGACTGTCGATATCAACAATCTGTCTGGGAGTATTATTTACTTCATTACCGGTGTCGGCTACCTTGAATGATTTTGATCCAGGCAACATCATGGATGATATAGTTGCCACCAATTATGGATCTATGAATGCGCAGCAAATTCAAGCTTTTCTCAACAGCAAAGTTCCCCAATGCGACACTAACGGATCCCAGCCGGCAAGAGAGTTCGGGAGACCCGACATTAGCCGTGCTCAGTATGCTTCTTTGCGCGGCTGGCACGGTCCACCATATACCTGTCTACGTGATTACCGATCGGGAGATGGAAGGAGTGCCGCTCAATTAATTTTTGATGTCGCCCAAAAATATCACGTCAACCCCCAACTTCTTATAGTTCTTCTACAAAAGGAGCAGGCGTTAGTGACTGATGTTTGGCCAACACGCGGTCAATTTAGAAGCGCAACCGGCTACGGCTGTCCAGACACGGCCGCCTGTGATAGTAAATATTTTGGCTTGGAAAACCAACTAGAGTGGGCTGCAAAACACTTCCATTATATCATTACTCGTAATCCGAATTGGTATTCTCCATATACGACCGGCGTTAATTTTGTTCGCTGGAGTCCAAATGCGGCCTGTGGTGGATCACATGTAAATATTCAAAATTGGACGACCGCCGCATTATATAGCTACACACCATACCAGCCAAATGCTGCTGCTTTAGCTGCTGGCTATGGCACGGGTAACGGTTGTAGTGCCTACGGAAATCGTAATTTCTATAATTATTTCACCGATTGGTTTGGCGGTACTCGCTCAAGCAGCTCTTTTGCTTGTCGAGATGGTCAAAACCTGCCAGGTATCGCTACTGGCGCTCGAATAACACCAACCAGAATAAATGGCGGTCGAGATACATTAACTGTCACAGTTCCAAATAACACTGGTAGTAAATGTGCTGAGATACATACCTGGACAGACGCTCACTTACAGGCATGGTCACAACACGTCGCCACAAACTCATATACATTTAATCAACAATATAGTAAGGTTATTTCACAGAAAGTAAATCACAAGAATACTGTATTAACGAAAGTCGACTATAATGGTACGGCAAGTGGACGAGTTGAGTTTCATGTTTGGACTCAAGACGGGTTGCGCTGGCTAGCACATACCGCAACAACCGCCGGACCAATAGATCCGCTCCTCTCAGAAGTTATTACCGCTGACACCAACGGTGACGGGATAGATGAATACTATTTAATTAACTACGAGCAGACCAACACCGGGATGATTGAGGTGCACGGCTGGAGTAATAATGGTACGAGTTGGTTCCGACATACCGCAACAAGTCACCCTGCCGCCAGTATGAATACAGGTCGAGTCATCGCTGCCGATCTTGATGGCGACAAGAAGGACGAGTTTATCTACGTTAAGTACGGCAACACTTCAAGTGGACGAGTTGAGTTTCATGTTTGGGACTCATCATTAAAGAACTGGGTACGTCATACCGCCAGCAATTACCCGCAAGCCGGCTATGTGGTAGCTACAAATGATATAGTGGCAGCTGACCTGTTTGGCAGGGGTAGAGACACCATCTATTACATTAAATACCGAGACACCCCTCATAATAAAATTGAGGTTCATGGATGGGGCGACAATCAGCAATCGTGGGACAGCCACATATCGACCTCATCGGGCACATACTAAGCCTCTCGGGGTAAGTATTTCAAATATCCCCGCCTTACTGGCGGGGATGATGGCTATTGCGGTATGTGTTTTATTTAGGTAAGCAATAGCCTGGTCCAAATTGCTCAAAATTATCGTTATAGAACGGGTCGCGCTTCAAATAATCGCCCCACCTTTTACGCATCTCGTTTTGCGCTTCTTGTAGCTCAGTGCTGTCTCTTTCGCTCGTATTGATGCGCCCAACACTCTTTGATTCATAATGAAATAGTTCAGCATAAGGAGTGTACAGGTTGTAGTAACCTTTTTTACGCAGCTTAAGATTTAGATCAACATCATTATAGGTAACCCGCAGTTTCGGGTCAAAGCCGCCAACCTCATCAAACTTTTTCCGACTCACCATACTACACGCAGCGGTTACGGCCGATACATTGCGAATATTAGCCGTGTAAATATAGGTAAATATATCAACCCGCTGATCCTCGCCATAAAATGGATGAAACGCTATATCTCGTTCCGACAGGACGATTCCGGCATGCTGAATGGTCTTGTCTTCGAACAGTAGCTTTGGCCCAACCATACCAATTTCTGGCCTTTGAGCATGTTCCAACAATGCCTGTATCCAGTCGTGCGTAATAACTTTGGTGTCATTATTTAAGAATAAAAGATATTCTCCACGAGAAGCTTTTGCCCCCTGGTTGCAAGCATCTGAAAAATTAAATTTCTTTTTATAATTAACGATGGTTACGCTTTCAAGACCACTGGTTAGCTTTTTGTAAAAATCTTTAACCCGCTTATCTGTCGACCCCGTATCAACAATGACGATTTCAAAATACGGATACGTTGTGTCTTCAATAATTGATTCGACGCAGTTCTTGATATAGGTAAAATTATCCTTGGTCGGAATAATAATTGACACGAGCGGATTATTCGGTATGACATATTTCTTGCGCCAAAAACCTAAAGCGGTATGAGCGTCAATATATGCATTATCGTTTCTTTGTCTAGCACTACTGCGAAGCACACGTCTTTGATTTATATAGGCATATGGCTTGCTGTCGGCATTCATAGCTGTAGAAGTTTCAGATTTACGCCAGTGATACAGAATTTTTGGAATATGATAAATATTGTTTGTCTTAGCGGTAATTTTCAAAAAGAGATCCCAATCTTGCGCACCATGTGTACCCACAGTAAAACCATTGACTCCCCTAATTATATTAGCCTTCATAGTAGCGAAGTGGGTTATCATATTGCATGAATTCATGAAATCAGGACTCCAATCGGGCTTGAAAAATGGCTCTATATGGTTACCTTCACGATCAATCTTATCCTCGTCCGTATATATAAGATCTACTTCAGGATTTTTATTTATAGCGTTAACTACTTCAAATAATGCATTAGGTGGTAAGATATCATCGTGATCAAGTAGCGATATGTAATCACCCTTAGCCATTGAAAGTGCTGTATTGGACGATTTTGATATATGCCCGTTTTCTTTACGAAAAGTTACTATAACATTACCGTACTTTTCTACATATTCTTTTATAACATCTTTCGTCTGTTCACTAGTAGAATTATCATCAGAAATACATAGCTCCCAGTTGTCATAGCTTTGTGATAAAACTGAATCAATACAGCTGCGCAAATAGGTCGGATTAGTGTTATATGTTGGTAACAATATGCTAATCAACGGACGATATTTAAAATCTTTAGAGATTTTCCTCTGCCGATCAAGCTGCTCTTCCGTTGCTTTATGTTTATCAAACCATTCAATGTAATCATCATATCTTTTTTTATTAATCAGCCTACGATCACGAAATAGCTTTATTTGTTCGCTACCGTATGATGGATGTAATGCTGCACGAACAGCAAATTTAGCACTATTGATAATAACTTTCTTCATTTTAAATTATTTACCTTTCTTTATATTCCACTCTCCCAACATTTTCATTGGACCATCGCGAAACGCATCATTACCTTTTATAATAAACGAGAATGCACGCGGCAGATGCTTCACTATACCATCATCTACTCGACGATGTAGTGATATATGAATATCATATTTTCCAGGATTAAGATAAGTTAACTTCTGATTAAAATTAATCATCCTGCCATTTTGGATAAAATTATTAGGAGTATCTCTACAATTACGATCAGCAAACACAAAACCACCGTATACAAAAGAAATGTTTGCAAAAAGGTCATCAGTAATACCATCAACAATAATTCCGATATTAACTGAGTCTTTCTGTGTAAATGTTTTTTTATCTGGCACCCTAACTGTCATATGCACTGAATCGTCAAGAGATTCTTCTTCGGCATTAGTAACGGCTTCCATATTAATTTCTGTATATAAATCTGCTATTTCTTGAGGTGACCCAATATACTTTATATGGCCATCCTCAATATACATGGCTCTTGAGCAAAACCTACGCACAGCATTCATGTCATGAGTAACAAAAACTACAGTCTGGTCGCTACGTTTAACCTTTTCAAAATAATCAAAGCACTTCTGCTGAAAAGCCGCATCACCAACAGCTAGAACCTCATCAAGCATTAGAATATCACCACGGGCTTTAATTGCTACTGAAAATGCCAACCTAACCTGCATTCCCGATGAATAATTTTTAAGTTTTTCCTCCATAAAATCCGCTAACTCGGAGAATTCAACAATATCATCATACATAAGTTCCATTTCCTTATGGCTAAATCCAAGTAAAGCACCATTCAAGAAGACATTTTCACGACCAGTTAGCTCTGGGTTAAATCCGACGCCTAACTCTATAAACGGAACTAGAGATCCATTTACCTGTACTGAACCTTTTGTTGGTGTATAAATTTGAGCTATAGACTTCAACAAGGTACTCTTACCTGATCCGTTTTTGCCGACTATACCGAAAAATTCACCTTTTTTAATTTCAAACGATATATCCCTTAGAGGTGTAAATTCTCTATAGCCTTTTTTACCTTTAAAATAATTTATTGTCTTTTGCTTTATACCACTACTAGATTCCGTCGGTATCTTAAAAGTTTTTGTGAGTGAATTAACAGATACAGCTACATCGCCCATATACCTAAATCTCCTCTGCAAACGTCTTTGAACACTTTTTAAAATACCATACCGCAAGCATGACGACCACTATTATCACTATAAATGGCATCGATAGCATTAATGGACTTAGTCTATTCCACATAATCATCGAATCTTTAGTAATAAGAACATATCTACTATCCTGTATAATTTGTGCAACTGGGTTAAGGAATAATATATCAACAGCGATACTACTCTTTTGTAAAACCATTTGTAATGGATATATAACTGGCGTCGCATAGAATGCGGCCTGAGTAAATACCTCCCACAAATAGCCAGTATCTCGAGATTTAACGTTGAGGGCCGACAAGAAAAAGGCTATGCCCAAAGCAAATATATATAGCTCGACTATTAAAGGTATTATTAATAGAGATGCCCATGAAAGCTGGACTCCATTTACTATTATAAATAACAGTACTACCGCCATATTGAACAACAGATTTATTAGTGAGGAAACTGTACCAGAGATAACAACTATATATTTTGGGAAATTAATTTTTCTGAGTAAATCACCTCGGCTAACTATAGAATTTAGCCCTTGGTTAGTTGCCTCTACAAAAAAATTCCACAATATTATACCCAATAACAAATAGACGGGGAAATGTTGAATATTTCTTCCAACGCCAAGAAACTTATCGAATACTACATACAATATAGAAAATAGAAAGAGCGGCTTAAGAATACTCCACACATATCCAAGAGCAGAGCCTTGATACCGTAATTTAAAATCCGTAACAACTAATTCTCTTAGGAGAATTCTATTTTTTCTACCGAAAACTTCCAACCATTTCATAATCTGTATCACTTATTATACAATACGAGAGGAGTATTATGAATAGACTTGCAATTATCGTTCTTAATTGGAATGGTTCAGATGATGCCATAGAGTGTATTGAATCGCTAACTAAGCAGACTTTAAAGCCTACTATTATCATCGTGGATAATAATAGTAGCGACAATTCTGTTTCCGTATTTGAGAAATATATTTCAATACATAAAAGAGAAGACATTACTTTAATTAAAAACCCCGACAATCTTGGATTTGCTGGCGGCATCAATACAGGATTGGTTTATGCGCGTAAACAAGGATTTGAGTATATTGGCGTGCTCAATCCCGATGCTATTGCTGACAAAAAATGGTGTAGAGCACTCGTCGACGAACTGTCAAGCCAGCCAAAATGCGGCATTGCGACTGGTATTTTACAACGGCGCGACAGTAAGACGCTTGATACAACTGGCGATTTTTACACCACCTGGGGACTACCCGGTCCACGAAACCGCGACGAACCTGTTGAAAATGCGCCGGACAAACCTGGCGAGGTTTTTGGCGCGACTGGCGGCGGAGCGATTTATCGCGCGGCAATTTTTGACGATATCGATATGTTCGACGAAGACTTTTTCATGTATTACGAAGATGTCGACCTCAGTTTTCGCGTCCAGTTAGCTGGCTGGAAGGTCCGCTTTACACCCAAAGCCATCGCTTATCACAAGGTTGGTGCCAGCAGCAAAAAGGTTCCTGGCTTGGCTGTTTACAACACTTTCAAAAACCTGCCGTTAGTTTTCATTAAAAACGTTCCAGGAAAATTATTTTGGTATATTGGCCTGCGCTTTTTCCTGGCATATTGGCTAATTTTCGCCAGCGCTGTCCGCCACGGCAACGGCTGGCCAGCTTTCAAGGGCATTCTAGCTTCAATTATTCGTAAACCCACCGCCTACAAAAAGCGCCTAAATATTCAAAAAAACCGCAAAGCCTCTGTCAACTACATCCGCGGTATCATCCACGATGGGCCGTTACCCAATCAAACCGGACTGCTGAAATTTAAGCGCTTTTTCAGGATAAAATAATACACTCAAAATCATGAAATCAATCACTCTCCTCATCCCTGTCTATAACGAAAAATCTGTTCTCCCGCAGTTTTTTAGCAGGCTAGATAAGCTTGCAAAATCCACTCCCAACTATCAATTTGAATTCCTATTTATTAATGATGGTAGCCGCGATCAAACTTTAGATATTATTACCAAACATGCTCAGAAAGATACGCGCATCAGCTATATCAATCTGTCGCGCAACTTCGGTAAAGAAATAGCGATGCTTGCTGGAATCGACCACGCCGAAGGCGATGCTGCCGTGATTATTGACGCCGATTTGCAAGATCCGCCAGAGTTAATAAAAGAGATGATTGCCTACTGGGAAGATGGTTATGATGATGTCTATGCTCGCCGCAGCAGCCGGCAGGGCGAAACTTGGCTAAAGAAAAAAACCAGCCAGTGGTATTACAGAATTCTCCAAAAATCGACCAGCATTCCTATTCAGGTTGATACCGGCGATTTTCGCCTGCTGGATCGGCGCTGTATTGAAGCGCTGCGGCAATTTCGCGAATCTCAGCGCAATACTAAAGCGATTTTTAGCTGGATTGGCTACAGAAAAAAGGAGATTTTTTACGACCGCGACCCCAGATTAGCCGGCCAAACTAAATGGAATTATCGTAAATTAATCAACTTGGCCATCGACGGTATCACTAGTTTTACCACCGCGCCGCTGCGGATGGCTACCATTTTTGGGTTTATCATTTCCTTCGTCGCTTTCTGCTGGATTATATATCTTTTAGTTCGCCCTTTGTTCGGAGTTCCGACTGGCGCCGGCTACTCTTCCTTAATGGCAGTCATTCTGTTCTTAGGCGGCGTTCAGTTATTGTCCTTAGGAATAATTGGCGAATATATCGGCCGGATATTTATTGAGACTAAAAATCGACCGTTATATTTAATAGAGGAATATCATGCAGGAAATTGCAAAAAAACACGCTGATAAACTACGTTTTACTATTGTCGGCAGTATTAATACGGTAATTGATTTCAGTATTCTCTTTACCCTAACGATGTTTCTTAATATCCCGAAAGAATTGGCTAATTTTATATCAACATCTGTTTCTTTTTTGTTCTCATTCTTTGCTAATAAAAAATATACTTTCAAATCAACGTCTAAAAACTTAAAAAGACAGTTTATATTATTTACTATCGTCACGCTATTTGGTTTATGGGTTATTCAAACGATTATTATTGCTGCAACCACGCCAGTATTCACAAATCTTGACATAAATAAACCGGCAGCCCTGCTTATTAGCAAGTTAATCGCCACCGCCGCCAGTCTTATCTGGAATTACACCCTCTATTCCAGAGTAGTTTTCAAAAAACCTAAGAACTCTTCTGACTAATAATCAGCTGGCGATCTCGTCCTTCACCCTCGGAGTGCGTCTCAATATCGCTATATTCACTCGCCAAATGATGCACCGTCCAGCGATCAGCCGCATTCAAATTGACAATCTTCGATTCGCCAGTCCGCCGGACTTCTTCAATCCAACCGCGCGCCTTCTCAATAATTTTCTCAGCATGCTGTTTTTTATAATCAGCGATATCCAAATTAACTCGCGAAACTGGCGCGCCAGCATTATTCAGCGTAGCAGACAGCAAATATTGGATGCTGCGCAGAGTCTCGGCATTCCGCCCGATCAAAATACTGCTTTTATCGCTATGCGGCACTGCCGCCACCACGATATCATCCTCAATTTTTACATCTGCATCCAGATTCAAATCAAAGAATGTTAGCAAATCTTCCAGATATTGTTTCGCAAATTTGATCGTTTCAATTTTATCCATATTCCCCCTTAACCCTTAGCTTTTATTCGCGTTACCCGCGCTTCGGCGGCGTGATCTGCGCGCTTCTTAGCCTTTGCTTTCGAGAGTTTAGGCTGCTTTTCATTGGCTATATCTTCCATCTCGGAAGAGTCTTTTCGTAAAATAATAAGGTTTTGCAAATACCCCACCGCATTGGCAGTCGTCATATACATCGCCAGCGCTCCCGGCAGATAAATAATTATCAAAAACACCATAACCGGCATAAACTTCATCATTTTCCTGGAAACAACCGCATTAACTTCCGACTGGTCGGCTTCCTTGCCGCTGCCCGCCTCGCTTAGTATGTCGCGCAGACGCCGCTTACTATCAGAATTAGGCGACAACTGCTTTGCTGTCAAATATTGCAAAACAGCCGCTAAAACCGCTAAAACTAGCAAGCCGATTACTACGCCGTTTTTCGATATTGCATGTTGTGTCAGGTCAAAAATACCCAAAAAGTTTTGATTAAACTGATCCGGATTGTTTACCAAATTATTTGCTACCGGTAAGTTTTTCACAGCGCCGTAGACATATTTACCCAAATCCACCCGGTTTGATGCAAAAATCTGCACCACTCGGTACATGGCGATTAAAATCGGAAACTGAATTAATAGTATGCCAATTGGACCGAAAACGCTGATATTGTGTTTTTTATACAGCTCCATCATCGCCAAATTACGCATTTGCGGATTTTTCGCATATTGCTTTTTAATTTTTGCCAGCTCCGGCTGCATTTTGCGCATCGCTTTAGTGTGATGCAGTTGCTTTTTCACTAGCGGCCATAGCAACAAGCGCACCAAAATTGTGAAAATAATAATACTGATACCAAAATCCGGAATCAAACTATAAATCAGCATCAACAGATTAAAAATCGGCTGAACAATTACTGTATCAAAAAAACTCATACGCTATATTATAACAAAATTACTGTTATTTATACAGCTTGGCCTGAAAAAGAAGATTCTTAATGGCTGTTTGCAGCTCAGCGTGCGGCATAGCCAGCACTTCTGCTGAAAAAACAATGACCGCTATATCCTGGCTATTTTTTAAGTTTGGCAGCTCGCGGCGAATAATTTCATATATACGGCGGCGCACCCGGTTTCGGCGAACCGCAGACTTTAAGACTTTCTTACTAATCACCACCGCAAACCTGCTGTTTTTACGGTACGGATTTTGGATGTATTTCAGTGCCGCCAGCGAAGAGCGCGCCGTCTGGCCGTTTTTATAAACAAAGCGCAGGCTGCCATGTCCGTGAAATCGGTTAGCTTGCTGTAACATATTTTATAATTATATCAAAAAGTCCCGCTACTATCGACGGAACTTTTGATAAATATTTGCTTAAATAGCAATCTTCGCGCGGCCTTTCAGGCGGCGGCGTTTTAGCACTACGCGGCCAGCTTTGGTAGAAACCCGCGCTCTAAAACCGTGCGTCTTAGCACGATGACGAGTGTGTGGTTGAAATGTTCGCTTTGGCATATCGTTATATAGTGTACATTTTTTTGACTTTTTTTGCAAGCAGCGAAGCTTTTTTCCACCGCTTGACATTACTTTTCCACAATTTTACAGAGGTAGTTCGCCGCTGTGGAAAACGCTACCCCTGTTTGTTATAATCCTTCGCACGACACATCTTATGCTTGTGGAAAACTCTAATCTTTTGCTATAGTAGTATTAAGATTATTAAAGAAATAAGGGGTAAATTAGTGAACGATCGCGCAGTGTGGCAGGGTGTTTTGGGCGAAATTGAAGTTACTGTATCATCGTCGTCTTTTACTGCTTGGTTTAAAAATACCAAGCTGGAGATTATATCCGACAAAGAAGTTGTAGTGGTCGCGCCAAATATTTTCGTCAGAGCCCAGCTTGAGAAGAGATTTCACCCGCAAATCATGGAAGCCCTATCTCATAACGGCATCAATTCGCCAGCAATTACCTACAGTGTCAAATCCGGCGCCAGAAAACCGCGGATTAATCGTGAAATCACCCAGGAAGAGCAATCGAAATCTAATGCAATAGATTCACTGATTATCCCATCTAAAAAATCAAACTCCAGCAACCTTAACCCGCGCTATACTTTTGAAAACTTTATTGTTGGCTCCAGCAACGACCTGGCATATGCCGCTTGCCAGGCGGTCGCCTCGCACCCCGGCGCTAAGTATAATCCGCTTTACCTGTACGGCGGCGCCGGCCTCGGTAAAACCCACCTAATGCAAGCTGTTGGCAACGCCATTGTTAAAAAACAGCCGTCGGCGCGCGTGTTGTATATCACTACAGAAACATTCGTCAATGAATTTCTTGATTCGATTCGCTTTAAGAAAAAAGGTTTTTCTGATAAATATCGCAACGTCGATGTACTTATCGTCGACGATATGCAGTTTATTGCTGGTAAGGAGAAAACCCAGGACGAATTCTTTCACACATTCAATGACCTTCACCAGAATAATAAGCAAATTATCATTAGCTCCGACAAACCGCCAAAAAGCATCCCCACTCTAACTGACCGCTTGCGTAGCCGATTTGAATGGGGTATGGCAATTGATATTCAAATGCCCGACTTTGAGACCCGCTGCGCTATCGTCAAAGCCAAAGCCGCTTTAAGCAGCTTCGAATTGGATTCCGACGTAGTTGAGTATTTGGCAACCAATTTCAAGACTAACATCCGCGAATTGGAAGGCGCCCTGAACCGGCTGCTGGCCTACGCGGAAATGCAGGATTTCACACCCGACATCATGGCCGCTGAAGGAATTTTGGGCGACATGAAACGAACTCGCCCGCAACACATCACCGCCAAACAAATTATTGATAAAACCGCCCGTTACTATAATATTGAAGTTAAAGATATGTGTTCAGCTCGGCGCGATAAATTCGTCGCAATGCCGCGGCAAATTGCCATGTATCTACTGCGCAGCGAACTTAAAATGAGCTTTCCAAAAATTGCCCAGGAATTAGGACGCAAAGATCACACCACCGCCATGCATTCGGTAAATAAAGTTACTAAAGAAAGTACGGTTAATATCAGTATCCGCGAACAAATAAATGACATCCGGGATAAATTATATGTTCATTAGTAGTGGAAAACCTGCGAACAACCTGCGAATTGGCAGCGAGTTAATAAACAGCATAACTGTGTATAATATTTGGCGTCTTTTCAACCAGTGGAACACTCCATCCATGTCCACTATAAAACCGACCTTTCATGCACAGGGTTTTCCACTGATAGATTTGTCAAATCACCCCTGTTTGAATATATTTTTTACTCAGTTTCCACAACACCTATTATTATCACCGCGAATTAATAAGAAAGGATTATAATAAATAATATGAAAGTATCAATCGCCCAAGAAAAATTAGCTAAAGCACTTAATCTTATTAAGGATGTTGCGTCCAGTAGAAATGAGCTAGCTATTTTAAATAATATTCTATTACGGACTGACGGCGGTAGATTGTTAATTGCCGGCACTAATTTGGAAATTGCCTCCACGCAATATGTCGGTGCTAAAATCGACCAGCCGGGATCAATTACTATTCCTGCTCGCTTGGTATCTGAATTTATTACCAATTTACCAAGCGGTACAGTCGAGCTGGAGACTAAAGATAGCCATCTAAATATTATTTCCGGCAAGTTCTCATCGGTGATTAACGGCGTTATCGCTGATGAGTATCCTGAACTACCGACTGTCGATGAAACTGCCGCAGTTCGCTATGAAATTACGGCTGGAGACTTAAAAAAGGCTGTCAATCAGACAAAGATTGCTGTCAGCAGCGACACAACGCGCGCGGTGCTGACGGGTATTTATTGGCAGACGCACGAAGGCTATTTATATTTGGCAGCGACTGATGGCTACCGACTGGCAGAGAAAAAAATGATGAAGTCGGATAGCGAGCTGAAGGCGATCATTCCGGCATCGACGTTGGCTGAGGTCGGTAAAGGCGCTAATGACGACGAACAATTGACGATTTTATTCGACGACACGCAGGTTTGCTTCCGGACCGATAATATGGAAATAGTCAGCCGCTTGATTGACGGCAAATTTCCTGATTATAAACAGCTTATTCCGGCGACTTCGGATATTGAAATAAAGATTAAAAAAGCAGATTTTAGCAGAATTACTAAAATTGCAGCGCTATTTGCCCGCGAGTCCGGCGGCGGCATTACCTTAACGGCATCTAAAGATAAATCTTTATTGTCGATTCATTCAATTGCTTCCGAACTGGGGGAAAATACCTCAGAAGCAGCCGCAGAAATATCCGCCGACGGGCAAATTACGCTTAATTCGCGGTATTTAACCGAAGTTTTAAACGTGATTGATGATGACGATATCGTGTTTTCTTTCAATGGCAAACTGTCGCCGTGTGTCATTCGTGAGCAAGTTAAAAATCCTGATTATACGCATATTATTATGCCGCTGAAGAGCTAGTTATTTAGAAATAAGTTAGCTTATTGGCGTCTTCCAAGACATTCTCGGGTATGTTTGATGTGTTATGGATAGTGTTAACTATCTGCGGTCGATTTTTAATATTCCAAGAATTACCATTCTTTTTCATGATCACGATATAAGAATCGCCAGAGTTCTTTGCTTGTGCTTTTTCTTGGTATGCTGCGGCGTACCATTCGGCGTTTTTTCCAGACAGTGTTTCTTGGCGGAAGATATAGCCAGTTTTTAATGTTGGATACTTGGCGAACAGTACTGACTCAATATTCTTCCTATATTTATTTACTTCTGATGTTATGAACGCTTGGCTATATTCGGTTCTTATATTAACGGTGGTGTCTTTATCTTTTACGGTAAAGTTGGTGGTATTTTCTTTTATAACATTATTTTTAGAGAAAGTTTTTATAGTATAGTTACCATCAGCTAACCGTAACGTCGACGAATTATTTATGTCAGCTACCTTGTCGATTGATTTACCAGACCGCCTGCTTATTGTTGCTGATAGATTATCTCTATCAAAGTTGATACTTACCTGGCGAGAAGGTTTTATGAATAAATAAGCAGCCAGCAGGATGATAAACAGCGATGCGCCAGCGGTAATTAATAATATACGTTTTCTACTCATGTATCAATCTACTCCGTGAACGGATTTGCATAATCCCTAAAATTAATATTAAGTTTTGAAGGGTCAAAACCAGCCTTTCTTATCTCGTTAACGGCAGCATTTTTATAACCTTTAGGAGCGTCTATCTCTACGATGATGCCGTTTTCTTTGCTGCTATCTGCTCTGTAACCGATAGAATAAATGAGATTTTTAATTGGTAGCTTTTTAATGACAGGATTAGCCTCCGCAAGTTTTGTTTGTTCTTTTTCCAGTGCTTCGGTGGTGATTTTATCTATTTTGGGGGCGTTGGTTGATTTTTCCGATTTAGACACCTTACCTGTTGGTATCAAGGCGAAGACGACTCGTATAGGCTTATCTTTGATGGTCGTCTGAATGGTATTTTCTCTGAATCCATCCCTGGTCGCTTTGAAGGAATATTCTCCAGGTTTTAAGTATACTGTCCTTGATCCAGTTATTTTTTGATTATTAAACTCAATTTGCGTTTCGTCTGGAGAAACTACAAACGAAACGGCAGCTTTACCTGCGCGTCCGATGATAGTACTAATAGTAAGAAGCAGCATTGCTGCACACAATATTGACAGCGCTAGTATAATGTACTTTTTTTGGCTTTCTGTTATTTCCATAGTATCTCCTACTTCTTTCTAAACCATGTTACGCTTTCGGATACAAGACTCTCCATGCCCGCTTTTGGTGCGGTTTCACATTGGGATGCTGATGCTATCTCAGTGGCAAAGCCATCAATATGTCCCACATACACGAAAGTATGTCCTGGACTATGGGCGACGTCACCAGGCTTTAAGTCATTGACGTTAACCGAGCCTCCAGTGCCAAGGTTTTGCCAGTTAGCTTCTGCCCAAGCTCTCTGTGTAGATGTAGCATCTGCTCCTTCGGAGAGTTTTCCATTATGATTATATCTAGGTTCAAACCCGCTGTCATGAAGAATGGTTGTGACAAAGCCACCACAGTCAACACCACCGCCGAAGCATTTATCTCCAACGTAGCGCCCCTCGCTTTTTGCTTTTGTTATGGCTTCAGCGTATTCTGGTTTTTTGTCAGTACGCTTCGGTGTTTCTGGCCAAGCATATTTCAAGACGTACTCAGAAAAGCTTCCATCTGCTGAAGAACTAGAGGCACACTCATCTGATTCACCGTCTCCGATTCCCTTTAATGAATCTTTTAGAAATTGAATATAAAGCTCTTTACCTTTCGTTTCGTTTATGTGGTAGCCATCCTCTTTGTAGAAATCCCGGTCGCTTACGCCGTCAGCTTTAGCCTTTTTTTCAACTTCAGCTTTCCAGTCTAATACTTTCACGTTAGTGCGCCCGTTTGCTGCCTCTTTTATGTTTTTATTGACTAATTCAAAGTCGACACTGCCACCTTTACCGAAGTTGTTCACCAAGTAGACTTTTTTATCTTTCAGCTTATCAAGCATTGTTTTAGCTTGGTCGACCGGGAAATTGTCGTTAGTACCTATGTTAATAACCACTGTGTCGTTGATGGTGATTTTTGAGTCTATCTTTTCGTTTAACCAAGATATACCCTTACCAACTTCTGCTTCAACATTTGATCCTGAAAAACTAGATGTTAGGTCTGATTTCATGCCGACAGTTATTGAGTCGCCTAAAAATGTAATCTTTGAGCTTGAAGCTGAAGAAGAGGTGGATGAAGAGGATGAGGAGGACGAAGATCCCGAAGAACCTTTAAATTTGTCATATATTGCTTGTGCAAATCCGCCGCGAACTTCCATAACCTTAGCTGGCGAGTCGGCAGAAACCTCAAAGTTGTTGTGCCAAAAAACAGTGGCGTTTTCAAGAGTGGTTTGCTCCTTCAGTCTGTCCCACTCAGTTGATGCGCTTCCAGGAAATCCGGCAGCAGTAACTGGTCGGCTGCCGCTTTCTTGAATAAGATATTCCAATTCAAATTTTAATAATTTATCATTGTCTTCGATCGGAATAGAGCTCAAGGTACCGTTTTCATCGGCAGCACCGCCATATTCTTGGCTATGGTATTTTTTCAGCTCCTCTGGCAACTTGCTGACTATGGCGGTTCTTCGTCCAAATGTCCACTGTGCTAGACCCCAGCCACCCCCTTCCCAGCCTTGACTATCTTCGTGTCTGGTCGGACTAAACCCTGATTCGGCTTGTATATTACCCATAATACCAGCTGCTTGTTCGGCACTCAGTCCTGATCCTGTTAAAAAATTCCATATCTTCTCTTGGTTGCTGTTTCCTGAGATATCGCCAGTAGAACTTGATTTTTTACAAGGGTCTTTGTCTCCTTCTCTGAACCAGCGGATATCCTGTTCTTCGTAGATGGTTTCTAGCGCTTCCTTGCTGCGCGGTGCAGCTAAAGTCATTGGCTGAATAGTCATGCTTATCGCCATAAAAATACATATTCCTAGACAAAATTTCTTATACATCGCTCTTCTTCTCTGCATACGCTTTAACTATTCCTTCTGGTACGCCGCTGTTTCGTAATTGGGATGATTGATAACTGCCGATAACTCCGGAAATTAATTTTGAACCTTGGAATATGACATACTCGGTGTATGACCTTTTTTCTACGTTATTGTATATTTCAACTGCGGCGACGCTATAGCCGCTGATTTTTTTAATGACAGTATACGATGTTACCTCGTTATTTCTGTATCGGTCGGGGTTTGATTTTATCAGATCGGATACATAATTAGCGTTTGATCTATCTGAGCTATCAGCGGTGTTAACGCTAATTTTACTCACGGTAGATTTTTTTAGACTTTTGTCTGAGGATAAAACAGTAGTGAATTTATCGTCTGGAGGATTTTGTATTACTACATATAGAATAGTTAATAAAATGAAAGATAGCGTAAATAAGGTTAATATCTGATGACGCTTGATAAAGGTTGTTATTCTTTCTATAATTTCCATAGTTAAAATCCAGACGTTGAGAAGTGCCATGCCTCCGAATCAAGTTTGTAGAACCCATAGTTCTTAGAATTTGCCATCAACCAATCATACCCGGCGTTTGACCCGGCTGGGCAAGTGGAATTTGGAAAACAGATTGTTTGCCCGTTTAATCCCCAGTCGACAGCAAGACCTCGTTCGTGTTGAGAGGTTCCAGGTTTTGCTGTCGCTACACTACATGTCCCTCCCGGACAGTTTTTCTCATATAAAGCTGCTTGATCGGCCGATGAGCGGAAGTCGCTTTCAGGGGTAATATTTACTCCAGCGGCATGGGCGGCCTCCATCATTTGCTTTATCTTTTCTGCTATCAAAGAGTTAACCTTTGCTGTAGAATTACCTACAGTAACTAGGCATATTCTAATCTTTGAAGTGCCGCCGTCTACTGTTGCGTCAAAAGTACCACCATCAGTTGATCCGGCGCTACACTGTACGCCAGTGTAATCAGTATTAGGTTTGATAGTCCATCCAGATCCAGTGTTTTGCACGTTCTCTGGTGTGCCAACAGCGGTGGCGGTTGTAGATGAGGGTTCCTCTGATTTTTCTTCTGTTCCGTCATCTTCATCCTCGCCGTTCATCGACTGAGCAACCTGGAAATCAAGCAATAATACCGACATCGCTGCTAATTTTTTGTTGCTTATAGTATTGGCAGTAGCCTCTCCTACTCCCTCTTTTTCTGCCGTGTAACTGACATCATTGCCGTTTTCATCTTTTAATCCTGTAGATTCTGAAGTCTTTGTCTTGTCTAGGGTGGCTGACGATACACTATCTGGTACAGTGCAACTGTTCATGTTAGTCCAATAGTCGCCTTCTTTTGCGTCGCTGCATGATTCGATAAACTCTGTTAGCGGTGTATTTGCTTTTAAGTATCCACTGCTTTTCATGTCCTCTATTGTGGCGTTTTCCGGTATGTCCTTGCTGTCGTCAATCCAACCTTCGTCTTCAGCAATTGAGATAGCTTCCTCGGTTGACATACTAGCCTGACCCTTTGTGATGCCAGTACATGGTAATCCTGCCATATTTACTGCCGGCATTCCTTCATCGCTGTCTTGCTGGAATTCCTTGCCGTAGTCGCAGTAGCTTCCTGAATATATAGCACTTTTAGCGTGAGCAGTTGACGAGAATGACAGAGCGAATGAGGGTAGTTTCAGTATGTTAGACAATGTAGATATAAATGACCCGTCAGATGTTCCGTTTGCCAGCATCATATTGCCCATATTACGGACGATACTACCCATGAAAGTGTATTTGCTGGAAGTGTCAAACGGACTTAGCGATGCGATATCCATTCTTTTTTGGAACTCTTCGTTGGCTAGCTGGATTTCGCCAAACTCGGCTAGTTGGCTGTTTTTTAAGGTTGGTAACATCTGCGCCATGCTTCCAGACGAGAAGAATGCTGCTAAGCCAACACCCAGCGCGTCGCCCAGATCCTTAAATCTAGCCTTTGGTAGCATATCGTTTTCAGCCAAACCCTTAAACACCGGTCCAAGCATTCCCGAAACAAGTCCGCTCACCCAGTTGCCGATCTGTTCCTTTATGATTTCTTTACCTATCCAGCTAACAAGAGAAGAAAAGCCGCCTGTCCAAGCCGCCATAGCCGCTTCGGCGCCCATAGAAGCATACATAGCCAGAGGACCTAATACGACATTACAGAAAGGCTCAAGTTTATCTCCGACTGATTTAGCGCCCTGGACTATTGGACTGGTAATCATTTTATAGCCTGGAGCAAAGTCGGAAATCGCTTGCTTATTCTTAATTACCCCAAGAGACGCCATCAGTAGCGGTGAATCTACCGCTGCTCCTTCGGTATTTTTAGAACCCTCAACAGTACCTCTTTCGGTTAGCACTGTGCCAACTGTATCCATCTGCTCAGCAGTAAATCCGCTGCCAAATCCCGCTGCTTTGGCTTTTGATGATGGCGTTAAAACAGTATCAAAAGCAACGCCTACGATGGGGAGAAGCTGTATGGCAGTTACTGCGGTTGCTACCATGCTTGGTATTTTTACGCCTACGCAGGTGGCGGTTGCTAAAAGATAAATAAAACCGCCCACCTTAGCTTTAGTCATGTTTTTGTTTACTTTTCCTGTAAGCTTCTCTCCCGCCTTGCTTGAGTCAAACTTTGGGAATTTCTCTTTAAACTTGTTGAAGCGCTCGTTTATTTTTAATTTTTTGTCTATTTTTTTGGCAAGTCCGCCATTTCTTTTAAGTTCAAATTTACTAAGAAAGCTTTTTTTAATGTGTTTTCCTACCCAGGATTTGACGCGCATCTTAAACGCGCCGTATCTGCCGAAAACCTTACTAGCTTGTTTTTCGTTGCCTTTTTGCATCAGATGGTCGAATAACTCGTCTTTCTTTAGTACCTTACCATCAACGTCGTATTTTGCTGGTTGATTACTTGGGTAGCCTTTTTTATCGATTTTGAATTTACTGCCGTCCTCATTAAGAGGGATAACTCCCTTTTTCGATAATTTTGACAATCCTTTGTTGGATATTTTGCCCATTTTAGTGCCAAGCTTGCTTTTATATCCACGATCTTTTAACATGTGCTTGATAGTTTTCGTGAACCGGGTTTCCTTGGCTACTGAAGCAGAGTCGTTTTGTTCGGTTACGTTTTCACTGATATTAAACAGAAGTGCCATTGGTCCTGCCATAGACCCGCCGATAAATGCTCCGCCGCCGATAAGGGCGGTTATTACTCCTGCTGGTCCGCCCTTTTTTAATAGACCCTTTAATGTTAACGGCTGCTTTCTGCCAGAACCTTTGTTAGCTGCTGGCTGGTAGAGTCCGTTTCCTTGCGGCGCGGAAGATTCTTGCCTGTCGGCGGCTTCGCTGGCGGCGTCAATTCGACGGCCGTCTATATCAGATTCAGAATCGCCGAACTGAGATTCCAGACCGGCAATAGCAGCTTTTTCGCGGTCGCTTAACTCTGACTCGCCGAAATCAGCCTGGGCTTGATCAAACCTAGCTTGCTCGGCAGGACTAAGTCTCTCGTCGGCTCTATCGTCCGTGGTATAGTCAATCCTTGGCGGTCTCGTTTTTGTTGCCATATATCCTCAATTATACTACACGTCTCCGTACCCGCCGACCGGGATTTCTGACGGCCGTTTTTGCTTGGCTACCGGGCTGGTGTTTATTAAGTTATATTCGGTGTCGCTGGCTTGAATTTGGATGTGGACGTGGTTTTGTCCGGCGAAGAATAGGCCTTGCCCAACTGGGAAGTTAGATAACCGCTTTTGTTCTTCCTCGGTCAATTTGAAGACTTGTGACAAGACGTCAACGGCACTGGTGGATTGCTTCAGTAGCAGCTGAATTGATGAGTTGGAAACAATTGCTCGTCCCATCTTGCTGCCGACGAAGTCTTCCACGTCCTGGGTAATGGTCGTTAATCCTAACTGGTATTTGCGGGCGCGCTTTGCTAAAGAAAATAAGAAGCTGGCCGAATCATCGTAGCGCATTAGCTGCCAGGCCTCGTCGACGATCAGCATGCGTCGTTTTTGGTCGGTGCGGGTAATATTCCAGATGTGATTTAGCACGATATACATGGCAATTGGCCGCAGCTCGTCCTCCAAATCGCGTATATTAAATACTACCATCCGGTTATTAATGTCAATATTTGATTGCTGTGAGAAAATGCCGGCAAATGTACCAGCGGTAAATTTGCGCAGCCGCTGTGCTAACGCCGGACCAGTACCGCCCATATGCAGCAAGGTGTCGTATAAATCGGAAATTGTCGGCGGTAGCGAATGGTGAGTTAACGGATCGGAGGTGATGCCGACGCGGGCGTAGGTGTCAATCAAGGCTTGGTCGATATCGGCCTCTTCTGCCGGCGATAGTCCGGATGTAATTTGTCCGTCAGATTGGAGACCGCCCAACATTTGCCGCAATAGACCATGCAGTGTTACCAGGTTGGCCCGCAGGGCATCATCCGCCTCGTCGGTGTCGATTACCTTTGGCAAATCAAATGGATTAACGCGCGTGTCGCTACTCAGGCTCAAGCGGATATAGCTGCCGCCGACCGCATCGCATAGTTTCTGATACTCGTTTTCCGGGTCAATAATAACAATGTCCGAACCGATCATCATGCTGCGCAGCGCTTCCAATTTGACGGTAAACGATTTGCCGGCACCAGACTTAGCGAACACCACCATATTGGCATTTTCCAAGGAAAAACGGTCGAAAATCACCAAGCCGTTATTGTGCATGTTGATACCATATAACACACCCTTGCCGTCGGTTAGATCGGCTGATGTGAACGGGAAACTGGTAGAAATAGCGCTGGTATTCATATTGCGGCGAACCTGCAGTTCGTCGGTTAATTGCGGAATAGTACTGTTCAGCCCCTGTTCTTGCTGGCTGGAAGCGACTTTCGAAAATACCAGCTGCTGGCCGAAAATTGTCTCAATTTTATGCTGCACAAAATTTAATTCATCCATGCTGTCAGTATAAATCGTGATATATAATCCGTAGCGGAAAAATTTTTCAGCGCCAATTTGCAGCTGGTCGCGCAATTCTTCGGCGTCCTGCAAAGCCGCCTCCAATGCCGGGTCGCGCACTTTGCCTTTTTCCGTATTAATATTCATGGTAGCTTCCAGCTGCGTCACTTTTTTACGCAGATTATTAAGCACCACCTGGGTATCGACCGGATAAATAAACATGCTAATGTCCAGAACTTCGTCGATGTTAATCACCGAACTGAGCCAGCCGGTGTAGATTTGCCGCGGATAACCGTATACATACATCGTTCGGCCGTATTTTGCGCCCAAACGGAAGTGGTCGGCGTGGAGTTCCAGGCTGCTGGGCGCGATAAAATCGCGCATTGTTCTGACACCTGTCAGGAAAGCTTGTTCGACTTCGGCTTGTTCGCGCGCCCGCTGCTGCGCTGCGATATCAATAGCGTCTTTCTTTTTTGCCATTATAGTAATCCCCCTCTTGTTGGCGGCTGGCCTTGTCCTTTGGTGATGTAAGTGGTTGTCAGCTCGCTCGGGTCAATAGCTGTTAGTGATTCTCTGGATGATGTATCGGGATTATATGACACGTAAAGCAATTCGCCTAATTCTCTGGTGTTTAACTGGCGGCTTTTGACACCTATCTGGAACATACCGCTCATCACCGAATCGAGGCGGTTTTTAATCTCATCCTTCGCTTTCGCATAGGCTACTTGATCAATCTTTGTTACAGAAGCTTCTTTTTTGCCGCTGAAAAAGCTGTTGAACAAGCCCTTAGCCTGTTGCTTGGTTATACTCTCGTCGCCCTTTTGGTAGTAAGGCACCACTACGTAAAAACTCTTATCCATAATGTTGGCCTCTTGGGCCAGTGCGTCAATAAAATCCATATAATCATCCATCAGCACGTTTAAAAGCATATTATCTTGGTTGCGGCGAATTTCTGTCAGCCGGTCAAGGTATGGTCCAATATCCACCCGCCGCGAGCGAATTAAAATCTGTACAGGAAAATAAAGCGAATTAAGGAAGTTTTGGTAGCTAAACTCAACGCCTTCCCGCTCCCTTGCACTCATCAAGTCAAAGTTAATCGATTGGCATTCAACCACTGCTCGAAAACTGCCGTCGCTCATAATAATCATATTCTCGCGCATCTCTGAGAATAACAACGTGTTTTGGGTGCTGATCGCGGCGTTTTTCTTCTTGTCTTTTGGCGCTTGCGCCTTAGGCGTTTGGTTTGCTGGCTGCTGCCCGGAACCGATTGACTGCTGCTGTGGAACACTATCGTCAGAAATAGCCGCATTGGCTTGCTGCGGTACTGGCGGTTGCTGCGGTTGCTGATTTTGTAATTCTGGCTGCATAATTCCCACCTTAATGTAGTGAAATCACCACCTCGTCTTCCATCTTCTTTGCCTTCTCTTTCTGCTCAATTTCGTTTGCTACGCGCTGAATAGTCTGAATAGAAAAATCGCTGTGGTTCTTTGCCAAGTCTATTATAGCAGGCGAGACGCTATCAAGGCTAGTCTGCGGCGGTGCTGTCGGGGCTGAGGCTTCTGTTGCTGGCTGTACTGGTATCTCGTCCAGCGGTATGAGTGTTGATTGGCGCATGGTTGGATATGGCCCAGCTTTCATACTGGATGCTATCGCCTGCTCTATGCCAGACTCCTGATCTACTGACGCGCTGTCATCTAAAACTGATGTCTGACCGGGTCGCGTATTGCTTGCGCTGCTATTTGAGCCTGGTGATTGACTGAACTGGTCGTCCGTTGCTGCTGGCTGAGCTGCCGACATTGTTTGGATCATCGCCTGCCGCCGCCGAGCATCTGATTGATTAATTAGATTGGTAATGTTCTGCGCAGTTGCCCCAGTCTCATCTAAGGGGTCGAATGCAGCCTGCGCCTCATTATATAAATCGGCTTGCATCGGACTGTCCGGGTCGTTAACGCCGCGAATCGACCAGCCGCGGCTGTCTACCAAATTTGCCAAATACGACAACCGCCGCTGCACTTCTTCTTGATCATAACTATTTCTGCGGGTTGTTTCTTCGGTTTTTGGCGCAGTAACCTCCACCAAATACTCAATGCCGTCAGGCTGCCATAACCGTTTCTTTGGTTTTAGCATAAAAGAAATTACTGCCGCCAAATAGACTTCCATGGGCTGGTCTTTCCTCAGAGGCAGTGCTAATGCGCCGAAAAATAAGGCAATCGGTACAGGAATTAAGCCCAGCGGTAGTAGTATCCGTGCCAGAATATAAGCAACTCCCAGCGACACGACAGCGATGATCAAGAAAATAAACTGCCGGAAACTAAACGGTCCAAGCAGCTTGTCTTCCGCTTCCACGTCCTGAGGAACTTTATACACAGACATACTGCTTATATTATAGCAAATTACAGCATAGTCTTAAGAACTTGGTATTGCTCTTTGGCGGCTTCGGTGACATTACGCTTGAGCTCTCTCTCTGTCAATGCTTCATCAATCTTCTTCCTGAAGGCATCTCGCTTCTCTGCTGTGACAATGCTGCCGTGGCGGCTGTTAAAGGCTTTCTGGAGAAGCTTGACGCCCTGAGCGTCAGTAATAGAAACATCCTCGGATTTGAATTTACCACCCTCAACCCACTCGGCGACATATTTCAGAAGAGCATCTTCGTCAGGAATAGAGCCCTTGACTATGTCGTCAATTAATTTGCCGCCTAAGAACGGCGCTTTACCCTTTACGCTTGAGGAAGCCAAACCTGCCGCTACGGAGCCGTTAAATTCTGGCGGCATGTGGCTGATCAAATCGACAACTTCGTCCACTGTGCCATTTTTCATCTGATCTTCTGTCGCTGCTTCACGTACATATGGACTGTTGCGGTCGAATACTCTGTTGCCGCGGCGAACGATACCACCCTTCGCCAACTCTTGCTTCTCTTGAGCGTTAAATTTGTAATGGTTAATAACCTGGTGCGCTTCCTCGATAGATTTGGCAGTTTCTCCGCGGGAGGCTGCGACGGCCGTTGCCAGCGCTGCATCCATACCCAGGTTGTTGCCGTGTTCGTCAACATACACATTACCGCCAGCTATTCTCTGATATTCGTCATTATTTAAGACATTGTCAGCCAGCTTCTTATTCTGGGCGCGCTGCGCGTTGGATTTGCGGATTCCTTCCAGCGCTAAGGTGCGGGTAGTTTCCTCTGCCTCATCCATGAATTGCTGTTGTCTGTTTGCCCATCTTGTAGACACTCTTTGCAGTGCTCTGTCGGGAAGAGACTGCTTGATATCGGATGGGGCATATCCCTGAACTGCTTCGGTGTATCGGTTTTCATCTTGTGCTGCCAGAACTTCAGCCTGCCGCTTAGCTTGCTTGGCATGCAAATCTTCTCGTTTATGCAAATTAGACTGGCCATAGACATTGTCTGCCTGCTGCTGCAGCCGCTCCTGCCGCTCTTTTGCCCGCCGTTGGCGGTGGCTCATGCGCCGGCCAGCCCGCCGGATAAGCTGCCGGCCTTTTAGGTTGTCATTGCCCAGCGATCGCTTGTTGGCAATTTCCGTGCTTTTGTCTTTAGACCAGTTGCGTGTCCTGTCGATAAGCCCCTTGTTCGGATTATTGACAATTCCAGCGATACGATTTAGGATTCCGCCGCTCAGCTTAAATAGGAACGGTGTTAATGGCAGCGCGATAATCTGCACCGCTAATCCTAGAATCACCTCTATGATGGTTGATGCATTCTGTAAAATTGCTGCCGCTGCTAACTGAGAGCCGCCGAATAATAAGGAGAACGCTGGAAAGAAAATCAGCATTGTCAGGAACATTTTACGCCACTTTTCGAACCATTTTTCTGTGCCTGGCAGTAAATAGCAAACAAATGCCAGCGGTGAAATAATTGTCAAAATAACGATTAACGCATGCCGCGCCGCCAGCACTAAAACCACCATTAAAACCGCCAGCAGCGCTCCCAGTAAAACTGGTAGCAGCAGAATAATCGCTGATGTTAAAACGCCGCCTTCGCCGACTAAAAAGGCTCTGATGCCGACTGCTGCTGCGCCGCCGGATAAAATAAGCGCTGTTAAATTCTCCCAGGTAAATACTTCAATACTGCCGCTGCTGGAATGTCCGGTCGTTAAAACCGTAGTTCTAATCTGCATAAAGACATCTTGCAGAGCATGTCCGGAGATGTTTGATAAATCGATAGCAAACGCACAAATATAATAAGATATATTCACTAGCACCGCGGCAATTGCCAGGCGCGGCAACATCTTTTTTATGCCATAATTACTAATTCCCGCTGAGGTGACTTGTGAGTAAATAATAACTAAGAAGGCAATAATAAACGCCGCGTTGGCAAATCCCAGCATAATATTCCACGCCAAATATAACCCGCTTTTATTGTCAGTAACATTCAGCGGCTGCGTCTCCAGAGAGTCGTTCAATTTGCCATACAGCCAGTCCATGTTTTTTGCTAAAAACGTCGAGATCGGGCAAATATAAAAACCCACCGATGCTATGCCGCAATCGCTGCTGCCAACATCAGGATTTTCGCCGGCTGCTTCGGTGGAAATGCTGGTTGATGATTCTCTGGTGTAAGTCCTTGGTTTCTTAAAGTCATAGACGATAAATTCTGCCGAGGTTGCTGTTGTTATATCGGTGCCAGGCGGAAAGTAAATAACTTTCATTTTCTCCTTGCCGCCAGATTTGTCTAGCATACCATAAGCGTAGCCTTTTTCATCCAAGCCCATGTTCTTCAGCTGGTTTTCGTCGGTGATGTTTATGTATGTGTTGTCCTGGTAGACTAAAGACCGTCCATTCCAAGTAGCATCTGCCGCCATAACAGGGGTAGATTGTAAAAAAACACCAGCAAGAGTACCAACGATCAGCCCAGCCGCCAGAAATGCAAACCATCGCGACCGCTGTATTAACTGCCGCATATGTGTCTGTAACCACTTCATATACGGATTATGTTAGCATTTTTTAGATAAAAAGTCAAGGAAAACGTACGGGGTAACTTACGTACTGGGTGGTTTCGGTGCAGAAGGCGATTGCGTGGCAGCCTGGGCTTGCCGGGCTTGTCCCGATGATATTACTGGTTGTGCTCCAGAGCTTGTAGATTGCGGCTGTCCTGATGATTGAGTCTGAGCTCCGTTTGCTTGTGCTTGCTTTGCGGCGTTATTTACTATATTCTGTAGCTCCTGTCTGGTTTGGTCGGAAATATTTTCCATAGCACGGCTATTATTCAATACTTTTTGGGCTTGGTTTCCATCCATGGTGCCTGACTTTATTTGCTGTGTAATATTTGCCTGTATGCTGGCTTTTATAGCTCCTATGTTTTCCTGCGGAGCTTCTCTCATAATATGCCTGTCGCCCAGAACTCTGGCAGCCTGCTGCCAGTCCATACCGCCAGCTTGTATGGCGGCTGCGTTTTGTTCGACGGCCGCCTTGTCTCCCAGCTTATCAAAGCCCTCTTGGGTCAGCCTGTGCATCTCGCTAACACCGGTATGTACGGGCGCGCCGCCTGATTTTTCTAGCTTATCCAAAGCCGCCTTACCAGCTGCAGCGATGCCAGCATCGCGGCCTTTCATCTTCATTAAGGCTTCGGCCATGTCACTATTGTCAATACTGCCACCCTTTTGGAGATATTCGCGGACCTGGTCGATTTCGCTTGCACTGCCTCTTTCGGCTATCTCTTTGGCGGCTAAGGCTTTAACATATCCGTTGTCGCTTTCATTAAGCGCCTTTACTGCGTTGCCGCTATATTTACTTTGCAGTTCCATGTTGGCAGACTTATAAGCCGCTTCTTTAATAAAGGCTTTTCCACCAACAGTTTCAGCCACCCTTCCAAGTAGTGCAGGGTTTTCCGCCACTTTAGCTTCGTATTTCCGCTTTTCTTCTTGTTCCATAGCAGACTCGTACACCTTTGCTTGCATTTTGGCTTGTGCCATCCGTTCGTCATGCGCTTGCATGCGTCGACCAGCGGCATGTCTAATCCTGGCCCCTAACCTGCGCGGATTAAGACGATGATAACTATTGCGCTCGGCAGCTTCTGCTGCTTTACTGTGGTCTTTTGCTAAAAATTCCGCTCGCTTGGCACCCTTTAAGGCCCCCGCATAGCTTGACAGTGAATTTACTGCCGGCGCAGTAAGTTTAGTGCCAATATTCTTTATACCATTCATCATACCGCCCATTATGGAATTTGACTTTATAGCCAGTACCGCTACAAACCCAGATCCCAAAAGCAGCATGGTTACTCCCATCATTCTGAATAAAACTTGTTGAGGTTCGGTGTTCTGGCTCATAAGTGACAGTGCTACAAACTTCAGTCCGCCGCAGTATAATGAGGCTAGTGGATACAGAAATAGCATACCCAGGAAAGTACTCTTCCATTTCTCAAATAATTTTTGGGTGTTTGGCAGCACCCAAGCGGCGAAAGCAATTGGTGCAGAAATTGCCAGAACTGGTATGACGCCTGCACGGAATACTAAAGCCATCAGACCAGCGATTAAACCTAATATGGCTGGCACTATGAATACAAATAACAGCAACAGTCCTACTTTTGGATCCATGTCGGTCATGGCAGCTCTTGCCGCGGTCGCTCCCGCTCCGATAGCAGCTACCGCTACACCAGTGGTAGCAATATCTGTTATTATAGTTGCCCAACCAACGTCTCTATACTGTACTTTTGGCGCTAGGTCTGATATAAACTCGTACAACGTTGACCCTAAAATATTTGCTATGTCTACGATAACCTGCATTAGGAAGTACGACACATTTATGGCAATGGCAGCGATTATTAGTCGTGGTAGCATCTTTTTCACGCCATAGTTGGATATGCCGATGTTTGAGACCTGAGAGATAATAATAGCCAGGAAAATGATAGCCAATATAGCGTTAGCTACATCCCTCAGCCCGCTCCAAGCCGACGGTAAAGGTTCGCTGCTATCGTTTGGCAAAGGA